>PNKH01000004.1 GCA_013822345.1 Isosphaera sp. | reverse complement strand
CGCGAGAGCCGGAGCTGCCTGAAGCCACGATGACGACCGAGGCTATTGCCCCCAGCAGCGCCCCGACCGGACCGAGCGCCAGCCCGCCCGCGACGACCGGTCCCCACATCACGGCCTTCCCGGCCAACTCTTCCGCCACTTCCTGTTCAAAGCTTTTTGCGGCCATCGGACTTCTCCTTGAGGCGACCGGCCGTGTGAACCGGTCTGGAAATCGCTGCTCGTTTTTCCGCGACGGGAGGCTTTGCTTACCCCAAACCCGTCCTTCACTGTGAGAATTGTTGGCTGGGAAAGGCCGCGAGACAAAACCTCGTCATCATTTGGCGAGGTCGGGCGCGATCCGCGACGAGGCGACGGGACTTTTAGGGGCGGCGGCCGAGGTGTTGGTTGGCTTGCGCGACGGCTTGGCGTTCGATATTTCGCACGAGTTCTGCGACTTGATGCTCGCCGGTAGCCAAGCCGAGTTTAATGTACTGACCACTGAATGTGTCAACGGCGTCGTCGAAAGAAAACCCGTCAAGTTTGGGATCATTCAATCCCAGCGTTTTCACAAATACTTGCTCGGCGAACTGTCGCTCGTAATCCATCAAGTCGTGAAGAATGCTATCCAAAGTAACAGGACGAGGGTCTGCTATCCTCTTGTTATTCACTAGCCGGTCTTCAATCCACAGATCATAGCTGAGCTTGTATGCCTTCCGAACATCTTTGACTGTGACCATGTCGGTCGGGAAATCGATTTGCTCGAAGTCTATTGTTGGTACATGTTCTATCAATGTGCTACTGTCGGGATCTCGGGATATGAATGATTGAGAACTACGTGTTATTACACTTCGCCTGATGTGTCAAACCATTCGTGAAATCGGCTTGAGGGGAATGCCCCTCGCCGTCAGATATCGCTTGGTTTCTTCCCATGCCTTCCAGCCGACCGCGCCGATCGTTTGCCGCTTTGCGCCGGTGTACCGGGTCACGAATTTATCGCTATCCGGCACCATCCGGTCGTTGTCGGCCGGAACCTCAAAGCCCTCGTACTTCTCGTAGTAGGCGTGAAAGAAGTCGCTGACCTTCTCGACATGGCGGCGGATGCTCGCGTTCGACAAACTATCGTACCCCGTGACGAGATCGCGAAGCACGACCTCCAACTCTGTGAACGAGAACGCATCCGTCCGCCGCTTGCGGCACAAGGCCCCGATCCAGTAGAAGACTTCCAATTGCCTCTTCAGCTTCAACGCCTCGTCGCCTGTTCGCTCGATGCCCTTCGGCCGTTGTCCCTTGCCATCAGCCGCGAGGAGCGAAGGCGCGAGTTGTGCCAGAACCTGGATGGCCGCCATCGCAACTATCGGGTCCGGGTTCGACCTCGCATTGTTCAACGCCGGAACGGCGGCAGCGCCGATCTTCCCCAAGGCTGTGCCCGCATTCCTCCGGACCGTCTCGCCTAGGTCGGCGAGAGCGGCGACGAGAACCGGAATAGCGGCTTCTGCGGCGGGTCCGATGTTGCCCAAGGATGCCACCGCATTTTGCCGGACCATTTCGTCACGGTCAGCCATCGCCGCCAAAAGGGCGGGGACGGCCGGTTCTCCAATCTTCCCCAGGATTTCCGGTGTCGTCCGACGAACTGATTCATCGGGATCGGCCAGCGCGGCAACCAAGTTCGGGGCGGATCGGCCCCCGATCTGCTCCAGGGCGTCGGCCGCGTGCTGCCTTACGGTTTCGGCGGAATCGGCCAGTGCGCGGATGAGAATCGGAACAGCAGTCTCCGCGCCGATTTCTCCCAAGGCCCCGGCCGCATCCGCACGAACGCACTCGTCCGGATCGGTCAGCGCGGAGATCAGAGCCGGAACGGCAGCCACTGCCGGAGACCCGATCATGCCCAAGGCCCAAGCGGCGGTTTCGCGGATGCGCTCGTCGGAGCCGGAGAGTGCGTCGATGAGGGCTGGAACAGCAGGTTCGGCGTTCGCTCCAATCCGACCCAGTGCCCAAACCGCACGCTGGCGAAGCCAGGCGTCTGGGTCGGGAAGCACCGCCGCAAGGACGGGAACAGCGTCCTTGGCCGGGGCTCCAATTTCTCCCAGCGCCCAAATCACACTGCCACGGACCAACGGGTCTGGGTTGGCCATCGCGCGGATCAGAGCCGGGACAGCCGGCAGTCCGATTCGTCCCAAAGAGTGTGCCGCTGACACTCGCGAATAATCCACTTTACCGGTGATTGCTGTCATAAGGGCGGGAACCGTCGCCTCACCGATCTCCCCCAGAGCCCAGGCGGCATAGCTCCGGGCGTCATCGTCCGGATTGGCCAGTGCGTCGATCAGGGCCGGAACCGCGGGAAGCCCGACCTTCCGTAACGCTTCGGCCGCGTTCGCCCGAACTTCGTCGTCCGTGTCGGCCAGCGCCGCGATCAGGACCGGAACCGCGGCTTCCGCCGGCGGCCAGATCTCGCCCACGATGCGGGTGGCCTTTTCGCGGACACCCGCGTCGGTGTCGCCGATCATGTCAATTAACGCGGGAACCGCGGCAGTACCGATCTCTATCAACGCGCGGGCTGCGGCGTCACTCACACTTCCGTTATCGGCTTTCGTCGCCAACATAGCCAGTGAGATGATCCCTTCCGGCACCCCGATCTTGCCCAGCGCCTTGGCCGCGTGATTGCGGGTCGCTTCGTCAGTGTCCGCCAACACAGTGACGATAAGTTCCGGGACGGCGGCTTCCGCCGCCGTCCCAATCTCCCCAAGAATCCAAGAGGCCCACCAGCGGGTCCGTTCGTCGGGAGCGTTCAGCGCGGCGATCAGGTCCGGAACGGACAGCGCCCCAATCTGCTTCAGAACATCGGCCGCGTTTTCGTTGATCGTGTCGTTCGGTTCGGTGAGTGCGGCGATGAGCAGGGGAACGACTTCGGTATTATGAAGCCTGGCGAATCGCAGCACGTCATTGCTCTCGGAACTCCACTCCGGACCGGCCAACGCCGCGACCAAACAACGGTATTCCTGCAACGGCCTTTCTGAACCGGACGTTTCATCGGATTTGGTGTTCATGGCGTCGATCTCAATTGCGAACTTGACACATCGCACATTGCCCACGCCAAGCCGTTGACATTGCCTCGTGATCGAAGACTATTCCCTAACCCGGCCGGTCGAGTCCAGCGAGGTCGGGCGGTTTGACACTTGGCGCATCCGGGTAAGCCAAACCGAAGACGCCGACGAATCCGGCCAGGCTCTCGGACGGCGGCCGCGAGACGGCATCGAACCCGTCCGCCGCCACTAGCTCGGTCAGGCCGTGGCCGCACCCGAGCCGCTCCCGGCCAAGAACCGACGCAACAAGGACTTCCAAACCATTGCCTTGAGGGGTCCTGCCAAAGTACCGCCGTAAGGGAGTGCCACACCGCCCGACCGTACTCAAATTATACCGTTGCCGAACAGGTTCTGCCCGGCGCGACCACCGACTGTGGTTTCGCTCCGGGTTGTGGGCCACGAAGGTGGCGACGAGCAGGGCATTCATGTCGGTACTCCCAGTGCTTGGCCCGACCCGTCGCTTGCTCTTGCCCTTCTCGCCGGTTGCATCCTCGGGGCCTGGAACAGCTTCACTCTCCCCGATTCTCCGCCCGCGCAAACGCCGGGGCATGGGTCTTGATCCACGCCCGAAGTGCGTCCTGCGATGAAAATTCCTCGATCTCGATGCTGTCGATAGTCGGTCCCGTTTCCCCGACCCGTTCGATTTCCTCCCGACTCATTTCCCGAATCCACAGGACACGGTTTCGCTGCAAGCCGGCATGAGTCAGGTTGATCGATCCGTCCCCGAGCGGCTTGTCCAGGTTGCTGCCCCGGATCAGTACGAGATACACCACATCCCCGGAGAACTTCAGTAGCAATCCTTCGGATGGGTTGAACTGCCAGGGGCCGAGCCAACCATACGGGAACCACAGGCTGTTGCCGTCACGCAGGCGAAACTCGACAGAAGCCGATGTATCCCGGATGCCGCGCAGATAGCCAAAAGCGGCACAGAACGCTTCGTCGCCGCCCTCCCCGTCGCCCCCGCCCGAACCGGAGGTTTTGACTCCCGCCTTGAGCACGTTGCGGAGCCGGTCCTGATGTGGGGTGGGATTATCGGTCATGGTCCATGCTCCGTTCCGGCTTCAGGTCCCTGGCCGCTGATGCCTGGACCATTGCCGCCAAGCGGCGAGCCAGTGCCAGCGGCTTGTCGAGGAGCCTATTCGAGCCTGTTGCCCCGTTAGCCGACTCGTCGAGTTCCGTTGCCGACAGCGGGTCATCGGGCTTGCTGACGGCCTTGAGCAGCGCTTCGCGGTCGTCGGTGAAGATCACCGCCTGTTCCTTGCCGCGCGTCAGGGCGACGTAGGCGGTCCTCCGGTTGGTCGCGGGCAATGACTCGCTGGCGATGGCCACGAACACCTTGTCCACCGTGTCCCCCTGTCCGGCATGGCTCGTGGTAACGTAACCGTGCGTGAGATGCCCGAAATCCCGGTCGATGACCCAGCCATGATCGACAATCAGGTCGCCCCGTTGGGTAAACCCTTCCACGGTCAGAATCGCCCCGTTGGCGAGCCGGTGCTTGCCGTCCTTCGTCTTGCCGCCCGCCGTGATGCGGACGCGGTCGCCGCGTGCCACCGCCAGTGAAACCGGACGGTAGACCTCGAACCGCTCCGCCAGTTCCACGGGCGACTTGACGCCCTCTTCCACAATCAGCCGCGATCCCTTGGCGTGGCATTTGGCATTCTGCTGGAACTGCACCAGGTAGCCCACCTCGTACTCCGTAGCGTCGGCCTTCTGCGGATTGGTCAGGTGCAAAGGGACCCATGCGGAAATGTCACGTTCCTTGCCGAGCTTGCCCTGGGCTTTCAATCCGGCTCGAATCGCCTGCGTAACCCGGCTCCCCTCGGCATGGGTCGGCGAGACGACCAGGGCCGTCTTGTACTCACCCTTCTTCTTTTTCTCGGTCACGGCGGCCAGGTACGCTTCGGCCAGTTGCTGGTTCCGGTTCTCATCTGGAACTTCCTTGATCCACTTGAGCCTGTCGAATTCGGCAAAAGCATCGGCGGTCCGGCCTTGGCTCAGCGCCTTCGCCGCTTTCTTGTAATCGCCATCCTGCCGGAGGATTTCCGTCACCTCGGCAACCTTCAGCCCGGCTTTTTCTTCGAGCAACTTGAGCGGTTCACCGGCGGTCACGCTGCGGTGCTGGCGGCGGTCGCCCACCAGGAGGACACGGGCATTCGCCCCTTCAGCCACCTCGAACAGACGGCTCATGTCACGAGTGCCGAGCAAGGACGCTTCATCGACCAGAATGACGCCGCCGTTGGCCGATTGCTGCAACGGCTCGCTCTTGAGGAACATCGCCACCGTCTCGGCGGACACGAACCTGGCCTGCTCACGCAGCACATCCCTCGCCTTCACAGATTGCGCCAGGGCGACGACCGGCTTGCCAGACTCCAGTAAACGCTCGCCGATTTCCTGTTCCAGCGTCGTTTTCCCTGTCCCGGCCACACCCCGGATAATCATCACCCGGTCACGGGAGCCCAGCACATGGCGGACGGCGGCTTTCTGCCCCTCGTTGAACCAGTCGCGGGAGATGGCTTGCTGCGCATCACCCATCGGCCGGTGGCGACCCCGCCCCTGCCGGGCAAAGTCGATGAGTTTCGATTCCAGGGCGAGCATTTCCTTCGTGGTTGCCATCGCCCGGCCGTCCACTTCGCTGCGGACGAGCGGGCGTTTCTTTAGCTCCGCCGCCGTGCTCTCGACCGTGATCGTACCCAGCCCTCGCTTCAACGCCTCCGTCAAGAGCTTGCGTTCCGGGAGCACCGCCTCGCGGGTGAAGCTGTGGCCAATGGCGTAATCAACCGCCAGGCTCTCGCCACGCTCCGGCCTCGCCGCCGGCGTCGCCCGGCAATAGACCCCATCCAGGCCATGCCGCTCGGGGGCCGTCATCCGGCCTTCCCAGTCCCGGCGAAGTTCTTCCGTGGTCAACTCGTTGTTCTTGTGCTCCCGCGTCTCGGCACCGAGTTCCGCCTTGCGGTCCGGGTCGGTAATGCCGAGATCCTGTGCCTTCTGTTCGATTTGGGCGGTACGCCGCGCGAACCGGCCCAGCACGTCCTTCGGGACACCCGCGATCTCGAAATCATCGCGTTTGCGTTCAACGCCGAATCCCAAATCCTGGAGCTTGTTCGCCAGCCGCACGCGGAACGCCGCCTGAAAGTACGGGGCATCCCGCTTCAATTCCCGGAACTGACCAGCCTTCCAGCGTTCCTCATCCTGGTCCCAGGTCGTGTTGAATACGAAGCAGTGGGCGTGGAGTTGGGGATCGGGAACGCCGTCCACGGGCCGCGACGTGGTGTGAATGAACTCGGCCCAGGTCATGTTCCCGGTCGTGCGGTCCTTGTCCTCCCCCTTGCGGCGGACACGGGTCTTCATCTCTGCTTCCATCTCCCGCATGGTGTCATCGACCGCCGAGCGGAATGCGTCGAGTATCTGGCCGTCGCCAGTCAACCCGTAAAGCAACGACACCGACTTGGGGACCGAGAAGGTGAAGTCGTAGCCAACAGTGCGGTCCGAGCGAGTGCGAACCGTCAGTTGCTCAGCCGTCTGGGGATGGAGGTTGTCGCAGAGCCGCTCGAAGGAGAGCTTGTCAACCTTGCCCTCCAAACCGAGCCGGGCAGCGCCCTGGCCGCCCCAGGAACCGATAAGCTCCTGACCTTCCGAGTAATAATCCGCGGTGGCGTAGTAACGCTTGGCCCCGGAGGCAGAATCCTGTTGCGTGATGCGGATCATGCCTAATTCTAGGATGACACAAATTCGTTAACGAAGCGTTAACGGGCCAACGATTCTCCGCGGATTTCCTTGGCTTACAACAACTCAATGAGTGCCAACGTCACCTCACCGTCACCGCAACATCACCGATTGACACGGCCGGCTTCAGCGATCTTTTCGCGGCCCATTCCATCTTTCTCCCACCTGGCGTAGGGACACTTGGTATTCCACCAGCCGCTTACCGCTGGGCCGCGACGCCCGCCGAGGGAGCAGTGCTTTCGTCCGTACTTTTGCAGGGAGCACCGATGGTTCCCCCTGCACCCCTTCCTTTTCCAATTGCCGTCAGCCAGCACAAGCCACGGAGCAGAAACCCAAAAACAGAGGACCCCCGCTCGGGCTCAACCGCTCCGGCTCAAGTGGACGGTCGGCACACAGGCACCTCCCGCCACCACCGCTCCTCGCCTTACGCGGGGACCCCGGGTTATGAACCCCCGCGACGGCGATCCGCGATGGCGACGGTCGGAAAGGCAAGGAGGAATGATTTCAAGAGATGCGAAAGGCAATCAAGACGGCAACGAGCCATCCCGCCCCGCTGCCCCCTTCCTGGCGACCTCGTCGAGATAGTCCGCCCACCACTGCATCATTTCACGGCGCTCGGTCAGGTATTGGGCATAGTTGTAGGCCGCCCGAACCCGGTTTCTCTCTCCGTGAGCCAACTGGCGCTCGATGACATCCCCTCGAAACTCATGCTCATTCAATATGGTACTGGCCGTACTGCGGAATCCGTGCCCGGTGGCGCGCGAATGGTAGCCCATGCGATACAGGGCATAAAGCATGGTATTCTCGCTCATGAAAGATGACGGGTTGTGCTCATTCGGAAATAGGTACTGACGGTGGCCGGAAATCTTCTCCAGTTCCCTCAAGACCTTAATGGACTGCACTGCTAGCGGAACAATGTGCTCTTCCTTCATCTTCATTCTTTCCGCAGGGATTCTCCACTGCGCCTTCTCCCAGTCGATTTCTTTCCATTCGGCCCCGCGCAGCTCTCTCGTGCGAACGAAGGTCAACAGAAGGAGGCGAAGCGCGAGCTTCGTCAATCGGCTACCATCATAAGTATCCAGCTTTTTCAGATACATGGGCAGCTCGTCGGCTCTCAAAAAAGAGTGATGCTTGACCACCGGCGTCTTGAGCGCGCCACGTAGGTCGGGCACCGGGTTGTATTCCGCGCGGCCCGTGGCAACGGCAAAGGAGAAAATCTGGCTGCACATCTGCATCACCCGCCGTGTCGTATCAAGCGTGCCACGACTCTCAATTGCTCGCAGCATATCAAGCAGTTCGGGGGCTTTTATCTCGGCGACGGGCTTTGAGGCCAGTTGGCGAAGCAGGTAGTTATCCAGGTAGACACGTTTGGTGCGGGTCGAACTCGGCTTCCACTCATGCCGACGAGTCTCAAACCACTCCTGAGCGACATGCTCGAAAAGGTTGCTGCGCTGCAACATGACCTTCCGCTTTTCTTCCTTCTTGACATCACCCGGGTCTTTGCCGCTGGCGAGGAGTGCCTTTGTCTCCGCCCGACGTTTCCGGGCGGCTTCCAGGGAGACTTCGGGATAGACACCGAACGCCAGTAACTTCTCCTTGCCCGCGAACTTGTACCGCATTCGCCAATACTTACCCCCCGAGGGCAGGATCAGAAGGAACAACCCTTCCCCGTCGGACAACTTATAAGGTCTTGATTTTGGCTTGGAGTTGCGAACTCTGGCCTCAGAAAGGGATTGCGGCATAGGGTACAAATCTGAATTGAGTGGGGTACATGGGCAAATATGTACCCCACTTTTGCCGCGAATGTCAACAAGTCTCCACGAACGTCGCCGAAGTGAATCCGCCGTGTGAGCCGCGCACGGCCTTGGTTTGGAGGACTTCTGCGAACAAGGGCGGATGAAGAATTGGTGATCTGGGCGGTGAACACATTGGGCCGGTAACATATTGATGGTTATGATGAATTACCGATGTGAACAAACTATGTACCCCGCTTTTCTACCCCTTACTTTCTCTCATCGAATTTGTCCGCATCAATGCCCCCCGCGAGACTCAGTTCACGGTAGTATTCTCCGAGATCGCCTTAACTAACTCGTGAATGTCTTCGACGCGCCATGCCGTGCATCGTGTCGAAAGTTTCACGGGCTTTGGATAACGCCCCGATTTCACTCCTTGCCACCAACACGTTTTCCCGACAGGTATAATACTCAATACCTGCGGCAGCCGCAGAAATCCAGTCTCAGGTAGGTCATGCATATCGTGCTCACCCCCTTTCTCAACCATTGATACTAACATAACTTACCATTAATTGTCTCGAAGAATCGCATTGAGAGCCTGTTACACAGTTTGCTGCATTGCGGCAATGACTGAACCAATTGCTGTCATGCTATTCGCCTTATAGTAGTGCCGAGAGCGCATTTCTATAGTGCGATTTACGCATCTACAAGCCCGCCTGGGGCCTTCTTATGCGGCACTTGTGAACCCGCCGCCGGGCCGGGCAAGCAGGAACAGGGGCCCCCACCCCATTGCCAGCTTGCCCGGTCGCTGGCGCTCGCTTCGCCCCGGCTCGAACGGGTTCCTTTGAAGTGCCGGAAGGCCCCGGTTGGCGGGGCTGACCGGATGCCGGTGGGCGGCCCTGCTGCCCGCCGACTTCCTTTCAATCATCAATGAAAAGGAGTTTCCTATGAACACAATCGAAAACGCAAGCAATCAACCACGGCTTATTGCTGTCAGCAAGCTGGAGAAATCACCCCACAACGCACGTCGCACCACGCCCAAGATGGGGATGGACGAACTGAAGGCTTCGTTGCTTGCACACGGGCTGATGCAGAACCTCGTCGTCACCGATTCGGGCGACGGCGCGTTTCAGGTCCTAGCGGGAGGCCGCCGGTTGGAGGCGATCCGCACGCTCCAGGCGGAAGGCAAGCTGCCGGACGATTTCGCGGTTCCCTGTCAGGTCGTGGCCGACGAGCACGGCCTTGAAATGAGCCTCGCCGAGAACACGGTCCGGCTGGCCATGCACCCGGCGGACGAGTTCGAGGCGTTCGCCGCCCTCATCGACAAGGGCGAATCCGCGGCCCAAGTGGCCGAACGGTTCGGCGTGGATGAAGGCCACGTCCTCAAGCGGATGAGGCTGGCCCGCGTCGCGCCCCAACTCCTCAAGGAATACCGCGACGGAAGCATCACGCTTGAATGCCTGAAGGCGTTCACCATTACCGACGATCATCGCCGACAGGTCAAGGTCTTCAAGTCGCTGCAAGATTGGCAAAAAGAAGACCCGAGCGAAATCCGGGCGGCCCTCACCGAAAAGCTGGTCGAGGCCAGCAGCAAACTGGCGCTGTTCGTTGGCATGGAATCATATGTGGCGGCGGGAGGACCGACCCGCGCCGACCTGTTCGGCGAGGAGGTCTATCTCGAAAAGCCCGCCCTCCTGCACAAACTGGCCGAGCAGAAACTCGAATCCATCCGCAGGGGGCTTGAGTCCGAGGGCTGGGGCTGGATCGAGATCAACCCGGAACGGGACTACCAGTTCATTAGTCGTTGCGGCCGGATCGAGCCGCGCCTGATGGACGCGCCGCCCGAACTGGTTGAGTTCAGGTCACGTCTCGATCACGAGCTGACGCAGATCGAAGAGGCACTTGCGAAAACTGAGTCCGACGAACTGCTGGAGCGGCAGGAGCTGACCCAGCAGCGGGTGGACGAGGCGGATGAAAAACTCGCCGCCTTCGTCGGGTTCGACGCCGGGCAGAAGGGACTTGCCGGCTGCTACGTTTCCATCGCACAGGATGGCACGCCGTTCGTGGACAAGGGGCTGGTCAAGCCGGAGCACCGGAGGGAACTGGCCTGCTTGCTCAAGGAAGGCGGCACGGACACCGAGTCGGTTGCGCCGCCGCTGAAGAATCCCCTGTCGGAGAGCCTACGCCGCGACCTCGCTGCTTCGCGGTCGCAAGTGGCCCAGGTGGAGATCGCAAGCAATCCCGCGATTGCCTTTGACCTGCTGGTCTTCCACGTGGCGACCGGGATGCTGAGTGAGGACTGCTGCGGTGACGGGCCGAACGTCGCATTCCTCCCGCCGCGTGCCGATTCGAGGAGCGAGGTAGGATCGTCACCTGCGGTAAAGGCCCTCGATGGTATCGAGCAGTCGCTTCCTGCCGGCTGGCTCAAGCCGAAATCGGAAGCCGCCCGCTTTGAAGCCTTCCGCTTACTGCCGCACGAGGTCAAGGAGCAGCTTCTCGCCTACTGCGTGGCGATGACGCTGCAACCGAAACTTGGTCCCGCAGACGGCGAGGAAACCACGGCCTACGATGCCGCCCTGTCACTTACCGGGGCAAACGTGGCTGCTTACTGGCGACCAAGCGGTGCCAATTTCCTCAGCCGCGTCAGCCGGGACCAGTTGCTTGTCATTGCCCATGAAACCCTCGGTGAGCCGTGGGCGCAGTCGAGGGCACGCGACAACAAGGCTTCGCTGGTCGGCCAGATGGAACGCGCCTTCGCCTCTCCCGACCGACCGGGCGGGACACCGGAACAGGCCGAAAGGCTGAAGAACTGGCTGCCGAAGGGCATGGCCTTCGGCCCCGTATCAACGCCGAAGCCGGCTAAAGGCAAGAAAGCAAGGAAAGCAGCTTAATCCACATCGCGGCGGGCGGAAACGCCCGCCGTTCTCTTTGGAAAGGAATCCATCATGATACCGCAACCCCACAAAGACAATTTCAACACCTTGCACCGCGCGTTTGACGACGGTGCGGCCTGCCTTCTCGAATGCCAGGAGCTGGCGACGGGCAAACCGGTCTACGTGATCTGCGCCGTCAACCGTCGCGGCGAAGAGTTCGAGCTGGTGCCGTTCGCCACCCTCTTCAGCGACAACCCTTATGACCTGCTGTCGCCGCCCCTGGAACCGGCTGACGATCGGAGGGCGGTATGACCAGCGTTCGCAGCGACATCTACACCCGCGTCACCGACCGGATTCTCGCGGACCTCGAAAAAGGCGTCCGCCCCTGGCTCCAGCCGTGGAACGCGACCCACGCAGCCGGGCCGATCACCCGGCCCCTGCGGGCCAGCGGCCAGCCCTACAAGGGCGTCAACGTGCTGATGCTCTGGACATCGGCGATGACCCAGCATTTCGCTTCGCCCATCTGGATGACCTTCAAGCAGGCCAAGGAACTCAACGCGAACATCAGGAAGGGTTCCAAGGGATCGCCCGTCGTGTACTCCGACCGCATCACGAGGACGGAAACGACCGACGACGGCGAGGAGCAGGAGCGGGACATCTACTTCATGAAGGAATACCACGTTTTCAACGTGGAGCAGATCGACGGGCTTCCGCCGCATTTCTACGCCGTTGCTGAGTCGCAGCTCGACCCGGCGCTGCGCAACGACGCTGCTGAGCGTTTCTTCGCCAACACCGGAGCCGACATTCGCCACGGCGGGAACCAGGCTTTTTACGCCCCCGGTGCCGATTACGTGCAGATGCCGCCCTTCGCTGCGTTCCGCGATGCCGAGAGCTATGCCTCGACGCTGGCCCACGAGATGACCCACTGGACAAAGCACCCCTCACGCCTTGACCGGGATTTTGGGCGAACGAAGTTCGGCGACGAGGGCTATGCCCGTGAGGAACTGGTAGCGGAGATCGGGGCCGCATTCCTGTGCTGCGACCTTGGCATCACGCCGGAGCCGCGCGACGACCACGCCGCCTACCTCGACCACTGGCTCAAGGTCCTGAAGGAGGACAAGCGGGCCATCTTCCAGGCAGCGGCCCACGCGCAACGAGCGGTTGATTTCCTTCACGGCCTCCAGCCTGAGATACCCACACCGGGTATTCGGGAAGGAGGCCAGCCATGACCCGCACCGTCCGATTCTCCCTTGGCCAGACGGTCATCACCGCCAACGCCAGCTTGCGACTGGCAACTGAAGAAGTGCTGACCGCCCTGAAGCGTCACGCCAGCGGCGATTGGGGCGACCTGTGCCCCGAGGATTCCCTCGCCAATGACGAGGCGCTCCAACACGGGGGCCGGTTGTTCTCCGCCTACGGGCAGGGCGACAGCCGTTTCTGGATCATTACGGAGGCCGACCGGTCCGCTACGACCGTCCTGCTGCCGAACGACTACTGAGCAATTGGCCCGTCCTGCCCGGTATCCAAGCGTCGGTCCATGATCGGCGGGGGGACCGGGCAGGTTGGCCCAGCGGCGTTTTCCTATCAACCTATAGCCCCTGCGAGGTGGGATGTTCTCGTTTCGGGCAAGCCCATCTCACCTTGGTTGTCTGGCGACAATGGGCCGCCCTTGCGTGTGTGTGGGAGCGTTAGCCAGTCTCCTTCCCAGCATGAGCCAGCCCCGACCACCTGGGCCTTGTATTTACGGCACTGTGACCCCGCCGCCGGTCCGGGCAAGCAGGAACAGGGGCCCCCACCCCATTGCCAGCTTGCCCGGTCGCTCACGCTCGCTCCGCCCCGGCTCAAGCGGGCTCTTTTGACGTGCCGTAAGGCCCCGGTGGTCTTATAGGTAGTGGCGCAGATCCAACAGTTTCCCACAATTCTTGAGGTAATGCCTCACCGATAGGAGATTCCCCTTGCCGAACTAATGTGATATAGCTATCCATGATACACACTTATGAGATAGGGGGATTCCGCTGATGAAGAAACAAGCAAAGGGGATGCGCGAGTCGCTCCCGCACAGAGCAGGGAGCGCATCCCCTCTGACGGTGCCCGGAATGTGGCGAAGCGGCAATTGACAGGCAGAGGGTATGGAGGTTGTCCAGACACGCGCGAAAGTAATTACTGACAGAACTGGCGCCATTGCCGAAATCCCCATCCTGCTCACCGATCACGGACCCCTGGAATCACTCATCGATTACTTGCTCTGGCATCGCAAGAACCGCAGCATAGCGTGGATGCTCAAAGTGGCTCAGGCAGTGAACCTGCTGCTTGCCTATATGAAGGCCAACGCAGCTTGTTTCGCTACGCCGGAGTCGATGTTTCAGGGCTTCGCCCAGCGGCTCCATTCCGGCACGGTCGGAGAAGATGGCCTCGACCCCAGCGGCCTGTATTGGCGCTCCACCCGGCGGCGCACTGCTGGCATGCTGTTAGGTTGCCTGAGCGACTTCTCCGACTGGCTGGTCGAGCGACACGACAGCAAACCACTCAATCCTCCGCACACAACCGGTCGGTTTGATGAGATGCTGGCCCAAGCCGCTTGGGAGCATAGGCGGAGTCGGGCGTTTCTCGGCTATACCTGGAGTGCGTCGGAGTACAGTGACACTTCGCGCAGACGACGCGGTATCCAGGCGCGACGATCGCCGAAGCTCGCTGACGACCAGGAGGCTATTCCTTTCCCGGAAAAACACCTCACCGATCTGTTGCTTCATGGTTTTGCCCGCCGTGGCGGCGGAGGACATTCCGACCCCGCGCTTCGTCTCCACCTGCGCGACTGCCTGATCACCCTACTGATGCACGGAGCAGGATTTCGCTTGTCGGAATGTTTTCACCTCTGGGTGCATGACGTCGCGCCTGACCCGAATGATCCGACCGTAGCGATGGTACGCATACATCATCCGACAGAAGGGAAAGCACCTGATGATTGGAACGACGAGCGTGGCAACCCTGTCCGCTGCAACCGGGCAGCGTATCTTGGTGGCCGCTATGCCCTGCGACCACGCACCGACCTAATGGACATACGCCGCGCAGGCTGGAAAGATCCGATGCTCGACGGCAAGTTTTTTATGCAGGCATATTGGTTCCCCACCGAACTCGGCCGCCTGTTCCTGCATTTGTGGACGCGCTACCTGCGCCAGATCGTGCAGATCGAGAGGCATCATCCCTATGCCTTTATTGTCCAGCATGGGTCGTCTGCCGGAGACGTATACCACATTACCGGTTACAAACAGGCCCACGCGCGGGCCATCGAGCGCATTGGATTGAATCCAATACGCAGCCAAGGCACCACTCCACATGCGCATCGCCATGCCTATGGCCGGCGTCTCATGCGAGCAGGCGTTGAGCCGATCCTTCGCCGGAAAGCACTGCATCATAAGTCTCTCGCATCGCAGGCCGTCTACACCGCGCCAAACGCAATGGACGTTGCCAAGGCATTGGACAGTGCTGGAGTAGCGCTCGACCTGTACGCGACAGATGGCCGTGCCGTGAAGCCAGCGCTCGATATGGCCCGGCTGCTTGCATTCGGCTTCGAAGATATTGATCCCGACGCGCTGCTATCAGGAGAACACCCAAAGCTGATGAGGACAGTATGAGCAACGACGGACATAAAACGGTACCGAGGAAAGCGGATGTGCAGCTATTATGGGTTACACGCGACCTCGGGCCGCAATGGGAGACATGGCGGCGATACGCCGCGGAATGGATGACCACACAGCATGTCGGGGTCGGCCAACGCCTCGGGGCCCTGCGGGCGTTCTTCGAGGAATACCTTCACGCATTACAATTATCGACAGAGCCTGCTTGGTTATTACGACGAAAGAATCACGTGCCCGACTTCTACGAAACCGCCTGTCCAAAGTCTATGGAGGGCTTGAGATACAGCAACTACATCCGTGCGTTTCTGCACTGGGTGCTGCAACACTACTTCAGCAAGCCTGATGACCATGGACAACCGATCCTGTTGACGGATTATCACAACCCAGTTCCCTGGAGGTCCATGCGTGAGTTCGGTCGGCCAAGTGAATCCGTGCATTCGCCTCTTCCTTACCGTTTTATTCGCGAGATGAGCGAGATTATCGCACCCGGCCAGCATTTTTGCGACTGGCACTGGGCCCAAGAGGCAATCGTGTGGATAGCACGTGGAAAAGAGAGCTTCGGCGACTGGCTCCCGGCAGACAAGCAACACATTGACACCAATGACCCTGACTGTGTTTGGCGCCCGACAAGGAGGAAGGGACGGGAAGTCCTTGAGCTATGGTCTCCAGCCCGCGCCGTTGCTCTCCTGGTTAAGCTGACCTTGCCTTTGCGCACTTACCAAGTACGCATGTTGGATTCGGGCGAATCCGATACCTGGCGGTATACCAGCAGCGGTTGGGAAATGAATCATGGGCCGCTTGCCTCAGGCAATCAGCGTCGGCCTGTCCAACACGGAGTATTCCGCCGAATCGAGGATCGCGAAACCGGAACTACTCTGTCGGGGCTTTATGTCAACACGAACAAAACCGCGGAATCTTGCAAGGAGGGAGAAGAGCTGGGCTATGTCATTCCCTGGCAACACGACAGACTTCTTTACTGGCTTGAGAAACTGCGCAACTGGCAGGAAAAATATAACCCGATTACGAGGACAACGGCTTGGACTGAGCTTGAAATCAAGCACCTGGAGCATGCAAAGTCGGCGAAGCAACTCGCCCGGATGCCGGATGCCTGCTTCCTGTTTCGCGATGCAGCGGCATCTGGCAAGGATAATGTGAAACCTCTGCGATCATCCGCCGTTCAACATCTGTGGTACAAGCTCCTGGGGGAATTGCAGCGGCGATGCTCCGCTCGCGGTGAAAAGCTAGCGAACGGCATGCCGCTACAGTTTATTCAACCGGATAGGTACTCCACACTTTTTCCCTTGCACAGCCTGCGCGTATCACTGCTCACCAGCCTGGCACTCGATGCAGAGGTTCCGCTTGTCGTGCTCTCCAAGCTGGTCGCTGGGCACAGCCGGCTGATGATGACCCTCTACTACACCAAGCCGAGTATTGCCCGAATGACACAGGCATTGAACGCGGCATCCGACAAGCTCGATGCGAGCGCTTCCCATTCTCTACAGCGTTTTCTTGCGGAAGCCACCTATGACCAGATTGCAGGCGGGGCTGTCTTCAACGGCTTAGACAATGTGAAGGCGGCTATACCGGACTCTGCCGCAGACCGGAATCCAGTTGGCTGGATGTCACGCCACCACGGCATGTGCCTGGTTGGTGGCAACGTATCACCGTCTGAAGGCAATAGCCGTATCGGGGGATGCTACAATGGTGGCCCTCTTCTAAAGAAACACTACAAACCGAACCAGAATATCTACGATGCCGTTCCTGGCGGGCCTGGCAACTGTGTCCGCTGCCGCTGGTTTGTCACTGAGCCCCGCTATATCGACGCGCTGCGCGCCCATTTCAACAACGTCAGTTATCATCTCGCTGAGGCGGCAAAAGAAGCGAAAGCCCACGAGGAATCCATGGACAGGCTCAAAGTGCGCCGGTACGCCGCCGAACAGGCCCAACAGGTATTTGCCGAACAAGCCGATTACTTGAAGACCGAACGCCTATGGGAATCGTCGCTGGTGAAGGTTGACCAACTTGCGAATGACTTGACGGCTACCTACCGGTTAATCCGGCGTTGCATGGCGCTTATCGAGCGCGACCGGGAGAACGCCAGGGATACGCAACAGCTTGTCGCCGCCGGCGCGTTGCAGGATTTGCAGATGGCCTTTGAGGATACGCAGTCAGAACTCCTGCACCTGGCTGGTGTTTGCCTTGACGCCGAGCTTTACCCCGATGAATCTCCCGGCAAGGCGATAGTCCGCCGGAGCCAGTTTCTTGACAGCGCACTTTACCGTGAAGGCCTCCAGCCCATCTTCTTGTCACTTTCCGAAGCGGAGCAACTGCGCCTGGGGAACCGTTTCATGCGCCATCTTGCTGCCATGGTCAGACCGGAGAACCCAGACCTGGGCCTGCGCCGCGTCGTGGACACGCTGGAGGCCGGCCGCAGCCTTGAGGAGATTGGCATCATCGACGACATGATCAACATGCTGGAGACGGAACTTCGCGCTCCGCTGATGCGCGTATCGGACATCACCCAGGCCCCTCGCAAGCGCCGCATCCCGGAGCTGGTGAAATGAGCGCCCCCATCCCTCCCGATCAGGTTCTGGAACGGCTCAAATCCAGCGCCCGGCCGCAAAAGCAGCGTAATCTCGACATCATCCATGTCGTCTGCAGGGAATTGCTCCAATTGGGCAGCCGGGACTTTTCGCTGGCAACCGTCGGTCGCATGAGCGAGGCACGGCACGGCATGTCGAGGAATGCCCTCTATAACAAAGCCTCCGAAGATTTCCGCACCCTGATTGCGGCGTGGAGCGCGTTCGCAGGCCAACCGGCGAAGAAACAGCCGTCGCCGCTTAAGTCCCTGGCCGAGGAGGATCTGCTGCGCCGAATCGATGATCCAGCCCTGCGTTCCCTGCTCGGCGGCATCGTAGCCGAACGGAACCGGCTGCGCGGCGAGGTCAATCTGCTTAAACGCAATGCCAGCGTCGTCATCGACCGCCGCACACTGCCCGGGAACACCCACGTCACGCCCGCAGGCCAGGTGATGCAGGTGCTATCGCCGTTGGCCGATCTCACTGCGAGCGAAATCGCTGCCCTGCGCAAGGCCATCTCGCCCGTGTTTCTCAGTCAGGAAGGCTGGCGGGAGGGGCCTCACGGCGAAATCGTCAACGCAAGGGGACGCACACTCCTCAATGTCGGCTTCGCTAATGCCGTCAGAAAACTGCTTGCCAAGTAGCGGCTATACTTACATAAGAAAAGGCCGGTATAAAGAGTAATAGCTACCGGCCTGTTTTTTCTTATGCGATTGTGACCTCAGCGAGCACCGGCCGGTGTCCCCTGTATCAGAATAGCGGGGAGACATTAGCACTGTGGGCAACGACTGCAACTATATGTAGAAACAACTTTCACGTCCGGATGGGTCCGCGCGGCTCAGGCGGGCGGTTTTCCAGCCTTTTTTGCATCGTAATGCAAGCGGGCGCGTTCAAGGCTCTCGTCGAAGGCATACGTGTTGCGGTGCGGTCTGCCCGTAAGGGTCCAGTCCCGGCCACTTACCGCTTGACCGGCGGCTTGCCATCCGCTAATGAGACGCCGAGTCCTCGATCAACGTAGAATGCGTGGTTGTCTTCGTGCGGGTAGCCTTCTTTGGAACCGACATCTTTCTCGGCTGTTTCCGTCACCTACTGTACGCCGAAGCCTGCCGGGTCGTAAAGGTGTTCTCCGTGGCCTGCGTCGAGCACGAGGACGATCTCGCCCGGTCCACGCGCCGGCTGGCCCGCGAAGCGGGCATCCCGGTGCAGACGACACCCGCCCTCCCGTGCGACCTAGACGTGCTAAATCGGCAGGGGTGCGAGGCGATCGTCTCGGCGGGCTATGCCCACAAAATCCCGCCCTGGGACGGCGGGTCGATCCGCTACGCCGTCAACATTCACCCCTCGCTCCTGCCGCTCGGGGCGGGCCCGATGCCGCTGCCGTGGGTGATCTTGAAAGGGCTGGGGCGGACCGGCGTGACCCTCCACAAGCTCACCGACACCTGGGACGGCGGGGACATCCTCCTCCAGGAGTCCTTCCCGCTGTCCGGCGGCGAGAACATCGAGGAGCTACTGGTCAAGAGTCAGAGTTTGGCTCTGGAACTCCTCGACCGCTTCTTGCGGGCGCCCGACACATATTGGCGGCGGGCGACGCCGCAGTCGGCAGGCGACCGGGAGTACTGGCCGCGGATGACGGCGCAGGACTGCACGATCGACTGGAACTGGGAGTTGAAGAGAATCGAACGCCATCTCCAAATCTATCGCTACGCGAGCCCGGACGGCGTGGTGGAATTCATCACGGACGTGGCCTCGGCGCGGACGCCGCACCCCCATGTGCCGGGGGCACTGCTCCGCGTGGACGGCGAGAGGCGAGAAGTCGCCGCGAAGGACGGGATCATCCGGTTCCGCGTCTGCACGAAGCGGCCGGGGTGACGCCGTGGGCCTGTAGATGCCTACCGGGCCGGCAATGTGGCCTCCTTCCAGAGAGCCAGGCGTGCAGGCGAACGGGGGCAGCGGTGTGGCTGGCGTCATCCAGATCGAGCTGCCTAATCGGGTTAAGGTGAGGGTTCCAGCCAACATTGACGGTGCGGCGCTGCGGCATGTGCTGGCGGTCGCCGGTCAATCAGCATGATGCACCTGGCGCTGGGCACACAGGTGTGGCTGGCATGCCGACCGACCGACATGCGTAAGGGATTTGACAGTCTGGCGACGCACGTAAAGGAAGTGCTGCGGGCCGATCCGTTTTCCGGACACCTGTTTATGTTCCGGGGCAAGCGCGGCGACTATCTGAAGTTGCTGTATTGGGACGGCTCGGGGCTGTGCCTGTTACCGTCGCAGCCAGGGCACCCTAGGGCCAAGGCGTTTCTGCCGTGCCCCGCCTTTTCGACCCATGCCTCTCGCGGAATTGATGTCTCGGTCTTCCCAACAATTTTCCTTCCACCTTTGTTCCAGCCCCGTAAGTGGCCTTTTTCGCGCGACACTACAGACGCCGTCGGGTCGGTCAAGCTGCCAAGGCCGCTTTCCACAAGCGGAAGCCTTCGGCCTTTCGCTTGACCGTCGCGGAAAATGCTCCCGTCTTTCCGTCTGTTCAGGGTCGCTTTGTAAGGCCCCGTGGGGGCCGGAAACCAAAGAGAAGGAGAAACATCATGTCGAATACACCAGCACATCGCATCCGGAGAGGCGTTTTGCAAGTCACGATCTGGCGGAACATTGGCCAAATCGGCACCTGGTACAGCGTCATCCCGAGCCGGGGCTACAAGGCCGGGGACGATGCGTGGAAGGAAACCGACAGTCTCAACGCAGATGATCTGTTGCCAATGGCGAAGCTCCTGGAGTTGGCCGACACGTGGATTATGCACCAGCAAGCAGCCGATGCCAAGGCCCGCAAGCAAGCTGGTCCCACCGCTGCCTGAACAATCACGTCAATGGGCGGGCTTCGGTCCGCCCACCACGCTGAAAGGAACCAAACTATGGTAAGAGAAATGATTGGATCAAATATGTCTAATACGTTGATAAGACATGACGGTTTACAAAGTATGAGATTGTCACGCTATATAAGGTGGTCGGGGCTGAAACTCAAGAGAAGGAGAACATCATGTCTAAACCCGCACACAAAATCCGCAACGGCGTCCTGCAAGTCACCATCTGGCGCAACCACGGCGAGAAGGGCAACTGGTACTCGGTCAATCTTTCCCGCAGCTACAAGGTCGATGAAGGCTGGCGTGAAACCGATGCCCTGGGCCAGGACGACCTGCTCCCGGCAGCCAAGCTGCTCGACATGGCCGATACGTGGATCATGCACCAGCAGCAGGCCGACGCCAAGGCCCGCAGGGAATCCCAACAGGCAGCTTAACGATGGATCAACCGGGCGGCTCGGAAACGGGCCGCCCATCAACTAAGGAAGCATTTATGGGACAGTATTACCTAATCGTGAATCTCGACAAGAAGCAGTTCTTGCACCCACACCGCTGCGGTGACGGCCTCAAGCTCCTGGAATTCGGATGCAGTGCCAACGGCACACTAACGGCGTTAGCCGTCCTGCTGGCCGACGGCAACAACCGAGGTGGCGGCGACTTGCGCAGTGACCACCCGGTCATCGGCTCGTGGGCCGGGGACCGCATCGTCGTCACCGGCGATTATGCCGACGAGGGCAAATTCACAAGTGACCCCGCCCGCAACCTCTTCTGCGTGGCCAAGGGCGAGTACCAGGACATCTCCCGGCAAGCACTGCGAGCAATGGCAGACGACTCTTACCTCGCCGAAGAGATGAAAAAGAGCACCATCTGGGAGGGCGATCGCTTGCAAACGGCCTATGACTACGCCCTGGGCGGTGCTGCGACTCTGCATCTCGTCAAGTGACGGCGCTCACTTCCATTATCAACCGGGCGGCCCGGCAACGGGCCACCCATAGCGAAAGGAATCGCAACATGAAAGTTTATGACAACTACGAGATCAGCCCCTGCCGCCGCCTTGACGACGCGGGCCTTCCAGACCCCAACGGTCTTATCTATGAGGTCTGCGAACCGGACGAAGCCGACGTCTGGACGCTCTACGGCCACATCCCCGGTGAGGGCGTCGAGGCGATTGGTGAGTTCGCCACCCGCGAGGACGCCGAAGAAACCTTCCAGCGAATCACCGGGATTCCGTTCGGCGGACATGACGAGGTGGAGGCCAGAGTAAGACTGATGCACTCGGGGCCGAGGTTGCTGGGTGCCGCAAAGGAAGCGCGGAGATTCGTCGGTCGTTACCAGAACGGCAACGACAACTGGGCTTACCAACTGGCAGAACTGCTCGATAGCGTAATCGCGGAAGCGACCGGGAGGGTAGCATGACTCCGCCCAAGAACTGGATACCGTCACCAGACGAATTTGCAACCATCGTTGACGCCGAGACCGGGCGTCAGGTCGCTGACTTCGGCAGTCCGTTCATCAGCGAGGAGGAAAGCCTGCGAAACTTCAAGCTGGCTCTTACTGCGCCGAAGCTCCTGACCAAGCTTCAAGCCGTAGCCGAACTGCGCCGCAGGTGGCGCAGCCAACATGAGAGCGAAACCATCGATAGCATCGCTTACATGGACGGCCTGGACGAACTCGACATTGATGCGGCCATCGCCGAAGCGACCAGCGGCCCTCCGGAACCGCAGCCACCCATCGTCATCGAAGTTCGCGGCGGCGTGGTGCAGGATGTCCTCAATGTGCCTGCCGGAATCGAGTACGAAATCCGCGACTACGACAGCCTCGACGCTGAGGGAAGGGAGGGCAGCATGACCGACGCTATCGACGTTCACGCCATGCCCGCATGCCGACGCCAGATCGCCATAGTGTGGAGCATTGAAGACGTGCAAACAGTCCGGCCTGGCCTCACTTACGACCAGTGCTGGGAAGTGCTCCAGGCAGTTGACCGCAATCATGACGCCACCATTGGCATAACCTGGGACGTTCTGGAATCCCAGGCCGACAACCTATTCGGTTCAGCCCCCGAGGAAGAGGAGGCAGAATGACGAACACGAACTGTCTGGAAGACATCCGCTGCCCGAAGTGCGGACAGGAGGATCGGTTCTTCATCACCGGCTGCGCTCAGTTTGAGGTCACCGACGATGGAAGCGAAGCCGTGGGCGGCCACGAATGGGACGACGAAAGCTCGACGCGCTGCCCAGGATGCGGCCATGACGCCCCGCTGAAGGACTTCCGTGTGCGTCCGGATTTGCCGCCTGATCCCGAGGGCAAGAACGACGACCATGCCGCCTGGGCCGGTGCCGCAGTGGCCAGGTTCATTGAGGTCACCGCCACGGACGAGGAAGACGCTCTGGGTGATCTGCTCGCGGACCTGATGCACTGGTCGGACCGCAATAACTATGATTTTGACGCGGCCCTGGATCGTGCCCGCCTTCATTACGAGGCCGAAACCACTCCGGAATCATCGCCGTAGTCCGTACAAGAGCCGGGGCCTGGCGCTCAGGCTCCGGCTCGTCATCCCGCGCCATTTCCTCCGCCCGGCTTGCACTCCATTTCGCTTCGTCCCATCGTCTCGCCCCAACACCTGTGCTGCTTGGACGCTCCAGGCTACCCATGCCGGACCGGCCATATGTGCCGCCCACGGCCCCCTACTCCCACAGCCCCGCCGGGCCTTTGACCCGGTGATGCTGAAGCCGCAGCCGGCCCCCTGCAAGCTGCCAAGACGGTTTCCCTTCGGGAGCCTCCGTCTTTCGCTTGACACGGACGCTGCGCTGCCGTCTCTTGCGGCTTCGGTCGCACACGGTAAAAGCCCTGATTGGCGGGGCCTGCGATCTGAAAGGAATCGAACAATGACGACACAGGCACCTCTTGATCCCCTGTTGGCCTTCCTCGACGCCAATTCCTTTATCCTTGACGGCTTTGGCTGTTTCGTTTCCCTGTCCCCGGACGGCAAGACCATCTATGAATGTTCCGCGATGGCCGATGGCAGCCCCGAGAGGGATGAAGGCGATGCTCGCCACATGAACTGGCGGGAAGTCACGGCACCTGCGCCTGAGTTCCTGGACAGGGTGAACTCCCTTTACGGAACCGCGTTCCAACCGGGGCAGTTCGCTGGCCGATAATTGATCGTCCGGGCCTGCCCGTCAGGTCCCGGCTTCGCCCATCGCTTTCGTTGACAGGCTGTGCCAGCCGGGCTATAGACGTTCTTACCCCAGCGACAGCATTGATATGCCCAACCAGACCCACCCATCCCCGCTTATTCAGAGAGGCGACACGGTTGCTTACAACCGGAGCTATCTCGACCGCCAGAGCCTCCAGCGTGACAAGCTGGCGTCTGCCAGGGGTAAGGTCACGGCCTTGCACCGCATTGCCCAAGGGGTTCTCCTTGCCGATGTCGATTGGGATACCCCTGGCCTTTCCAAACGGGTTTACGTCAAGGACCTGGTGAAGATTTGACTCGCCCTATACCCCATCACCCTATGCTTCTCCTCCCGACCTTTATGGGCGTCTCGGCATCCATGCCGACCGGGTGACTACGGGCTGCGCTTCGCTCCGGTCCGGGTACGGACTGCCTTGGCACCCTCCGGCCCCCTGACGCGAAAGACCCAAGGCCCCCGCAGCCGTCAGACTACCACCAACTCCGGGTGACAGCCTGCTGACCGCCGGCTGCATTATCCCCCTTCCTTCCAACGCGGCCACCGCCATTGGCGGGCGGTGGTTTGCCCGTCGTCTGCCTCAATCCAGCACGGGACCGCGCCCCCGCCACACATACCCCCAGAGGGCTTCCACGATAGCCCGAAGCGCATGGTTCCCTGACGTGGGAACATGGCAGTTTTCCAAGACACACAATGCTTCCAATGTTTGCAGGCGTCTTCCCTATGCGTTGCATAGGTTGGCTGGAACGGTTCCAGCGGTCAGACGCCTGGCCGGCACGGGCTCGCGGAGGCCATCTGGCGGCTCTCCACTCCGCGCCGGATGGCCCTTGAGCCGCGTCCTAGATGTTTTCCGCTTGTTCGCCTTCCGGTTGTGTCGCTTCGAGGGCGATCCGGCCCTTTTCGGCTGCCTCCGGACCGGCGTGAACCCACGCGGCTGGAAAGCCAGCATTTCCGCCAAGCTTCTACTCATCATTCGCGCAAGCTCCTTGTTTTCTGCGGCTCTGCGCGTGTCAGGTGCGAGGAAACCCGCAGCCAGCCTATTGCGCGAAGGGTTGCCACTGTGGTATTATTGTCACACAGGGGCCAAAGGAATGGCCTTACATCTTCACGGAGGAATCTATGGCACGGAAACGCAAATCTACAACCAGTGATACGTCTTCTGACACTTCAAACAACACCGAAGCTACCACCATCGCCGAACCACCAGCAGCCGCCAATGACAATGCTCCGGTGGCCGTAGCTGTCGATGCCCCTGATCCCGCAGCGAACGACAACCAGCCCAGCTTCGCCGAGCGGGTTGGACATAGGAAACGGGTCTTCGCTCCCGACCCCTTTGAGATTGCCGGCGACTACCTGGCGGGGGTACGCCTTTTCGAGAGTCGGCGGGACCATCAGATGGCCCTAAAGTTCGACGAGAAGCCCGGCCAGGCGGTCATCGACAAGCTGAAGGAGGCCGGATACCGCTGGAACCCGACGGACCGGATATGGACGCAGCCGGTCTGGCCCGCCACGGCCATGAGCACCCGCATCAAGGCGGAGCGGCTCTACCAGGAGGTTTGCCAGATGATCCGGTCGGAAAAAGGGATCGAGTCCGGTCCGGAAATCCCCTTCTAAACAGTGGGCTAGATGCCGGAATGGTGGCTCGTCATGACCATGCCCCCGACCTATCACCTTCAAGACCTTGGCACCCAGGCCCAGCACATGGCCAGGAACTGCGGCAACGAGCGGATGGCGATCATTATGCAGTACGTCGCCCTCGGCTCGATGATTGTCATGGCCGGCGTTGCCGCGAGCCGCGTCCTGCGGGAAGCCTTCGGCCCGACCGATCACCACACGCGCCGGGAATGGGAGAGGTAGTCGATGCCGCATCCCAGCCCGAATGTCGAGAGAAAACAACATGATCCTGTGCCAGCACCGAGGGCGGAGGCAACCCCTTGACCGATGGCCAGGAAGCCTCCTCCCAAGGACCAGCCCTCTCTCTTCGACACGCTTGACGACACCGCCAATTCCCTGAATCCTGACCCTGAACCCAAAAACGGAGAAACCCATGCAATACAAGACGATAGCCCTCGAACTGCTGCAACAGCGAACGGAGCTGCACGAACATCTCCGGCTGACCCGCCGGTTGCTCCCGACGATGGAGACCTGCGCCTTGCAACTGAAGCAGAGTCACGAGGCGTGGATGGCAACGCTCGCCCAGTCCCATCCGGGCAGCGACCCGAGCCAGGTCTCTTCGGAGGCCCTGGAACTGGCCCTCAAGGAACTGGAGGATCGTTTGCCAGGCGTGTCGCCGAGAGCCGAAGCA
Source organism: Isosphaera sp. (assembly GCA_013822345.1). Lineage (GTDB taxonomy): Bacteria > Planctomycetota > Planctomycetia > Gemmatales > Gemmataceae > Gemmata. The sequence continues at coordinate 103,880 of PNKH01000004.1, read as the reverse complement.
GAACCGCTGTCGCTGGACGCGGCAATGGCGTTCACCCGCAAAGCTTCGCCGAAAAAATAAGGGCTTCACGGGGCCAACGCGGCCTCTTCGACGCCGGACCTGAAACGCCCGAACCCACCTTTCCAGCGACCGACTCCCCGCCTCCGCCCGCGATACCTCCTCCGATACCCCAAAAGGGTATTCCCCAAGACCATCCCCTCCCGGCCCCGGCGATGGCCAGCGGGGAGAAAGCCAAAGCCCGTGACATCCTCGCCGCCATCCGCACGCTGAAGTCCATCGAGCAAGAGAAGCGGCTTGCGAATCACGAGGAAAAACAGATTCTTGCCCGGTTCTCGGGGTTCGGGCCGGTGGCCCTCTCGATATTCCCCCACCCGGTATCCGAGAAATACAAGGATTCCGGCTGGGAAACACTCGGCGAAGAACTCAAATCCCTGCTTACCCCCGTGGAGTATGACAGCGCCCGGCGTACCACCTTCAACGCCTTCTACACCTCACCCGAAGTCATCGCCTCGATCCACGGCGCGATTGCCCGCTTGGGCGTGCCGGAGAGCGGCACGATCCTCGAACCGGGCTGCGGGATCGGCAACTTCATGGGGCAGGGCAGCCCGCAGCACCGGTTCATCGGCGTGGAGATGGATTCCATCTCCGGGCGGATCGCCAGGGCACTTCACCCCGGCCACGACATCCGCATTGAGAACTTCCGGGACACGAAGCTGCCCGAGGATCGCATCGACGCCGTGATCGGCAACGTGCCGTTCGCCGACCTGAAGCTCGACTACCACGGCCAGAAGCTCTCCCTGCACGACTTCTTCTTCGCCAAATCCATCGACGCGCTGAAGCCCGGCGGCGTGCTGGCGCTGGTCACGTCGCATTTCACGCTCGACAAGCAGAACGCCGCCATCCGCGAGTACCTCGCCTCGAAGGCCGACTTCGTGGGAGCGATCCGCCTGCCGTCGGATGCGTTCAAGCGGGAAGGAACCGCCGTGGTGACCGACATCGTGTTGTTTAGGAAGCGTGACCGGGGCGAACCCGCCCGCCACGTCGATCCCGACTGGCTCGGCGTCGCACCGCTGACGATTGATGGAGCAGAGGTTCCGGTCAACCGCTATTTCCTGAACCATCCCGAAATGGTGCTGGGCCACTGGTCCCGCAAGGACACGCTCTACGGGGGCGAAGGCTTTAGCGTCACGAGCAATGGCGACCTGGCCGGGCAACTCCGGCAAGCCGTTGATCGCCTACCCAGATTCACCCCGATCCAGCCGTCCGAAGCCAGGGATACCCCTGCCCCGGCCTTCGTCCCACCGCCGCCCGTGCGGCACATCGGCGAAGGCAGTTTCTTCATCGGCGACGACAAGATCATCTACCAGTCCGAGGGCGGCCAGGGCGTGCCCGTCATCTACGGCGGCACGACCCTCAAGGCCAATGGCACCATGACCGGCAAGCGCCTGGCTTCCCTGGTGGACCTCCGGGATCGGGCACGCCGCGTCCTGCAATCGCAGAACGAAGGCTGGCCCGTGCTGCACCGCGAGGAGGCCCGCCGCCAACTCAATAGCGCCTATGACCGGTTTGTCAACACTTACGGAGCGATCAACAAGACGACCTTCGGCGAAACCAGCGACGGCACGGCCATCCGCCGGATGCCCAACCTCGTGAAATTCAAGGAAGACCCGGACGCCATGTTGGTCATGGCCCTGGAGGACTACGACGAGGTGACCGGCAAGGCGGCCAAGGCCGCCGTCATGCAACGGGACGTGGTGGGCAAGACCCCGCCCGTCACCCAAGTCAGGACGGCCGAGGAAGGCTTGCTCGTGTCGCTCAACCAGCGGGGCGTGGTGGACCTGGCCTATGTCGCCTCGCTTTACGGCAAGCCCGAAGCCCAGATCATCGAGGAGCTGGGCGACCTGATCTTTTTCGACCCCGAATCCAAGAACTGGCAGACCGCTGACGCCTATCTCTCCGGCAACGTCCGGGCCAAACTCGCCGCCGCCGAAGCCGCCGGACCAAAATTTACCGGCAACGTCAATGCTTTGCGGGAAGTGCAGCCCGAAGACGTGCTGCCGGGGGACATCGACGCCGGGCTGGGCGCGCCGTGGATACCCGAATCCGACATCCGGGCGTTTGCCGCCCACCTCTTCCGTGTCGATCCGTCATCGGTTCCGGTCGCCCACCTGAGGAAGGATGCCGTCTGGAGCCTGGACGCCGCCTACGACGCCAAGGCGTCGGTCGCCGCCACGTCCGAGTACGGCACGGCGCGGGCCAACGGCACTTGGCTGCTGGAACTGGCCCTCAACATGAAGTCGCCGACCATCTACGACACAATCCGCGACGGCGACCGCGAAGAACGGGTGGTCAACCAGGAAGCGACGATGGCCGCCCGCGAGAAGCAGAAACTCATCAAGGAGAAGTTCCGCTCCTGGGTGTTCGCCGACCCCGACCGCACCGAGCGGCTCGTGCGGACCTACAACGACCAATTCAACAACCTGCGGCCCCGCCTCTTCGACGGCTCCCACCTCGACTTTGCCGGCCTGAACCAGACGGTTAGCCTGCGGCAGCATCAGAAGGATGCGGTCTGGCGCGGCATGACCGGCGGCAACACGCTCCTGGCCCACGTCGTCGGGGCCGGCAAGACGTTCACGATGGCCGCGACCGGCATGAAGATGAAGCAGGCCGGCCTCATCCGGAAGCCGATGTACGTCGTCCCCAACCACCTGCTGGAGCAGTTCGCCCGCGAGTTCATGCAGCTCTACCCGAACGCCCGGCTGCTGGTCGCCGCCAAGGAAGACCTCACCCGCGACCGCCGCAAGATGCTGACCGCCAAGATCGCCAGCGGCGAGTGGGACGGCATCGTCGTCACGCATTCGAGCTTCGAGCGCATCGGCATGTCGCGGGAATACCAGGAGACGTTCCTCCGCGAGCAGATCGAGGAGTACGACCAGTTGCTGCGCGAGCACGCCGCCGACCGGGGGGCCAACCGCAACCTCATCAAGACCATCGAAAAGCAGAAGGCCGCCCGCGCCGAGCGGCTCAAGGACCTACTCGCCGAGAACAAGAAGGATGACGGGCTGGTCTTCGACGAGCTTGGCGTGGACCACATTTTTGTGGACGAGGCCCACTACTTCAAGAACCTGGAGACGCCGACCAAGATGGAGCGCGTCGCCGGCATCCAGACCGGCGGCTCCGAGCGGGCCTTCGACGTGTACATGAAAGCCCGCTACCTCGACGAGAAGCACCCCGGCCACGGCGTCACCTTCGCCACCGGCACGCCGATCAGCAACACGATGGTCGAGCTATACACCATGCAGCGGTTCCTCGACCCGCAGGGCCTGCGGAGCCGCGGCATCGAGCATTTCGACGCCTGGGCCGCCACCTTCGGCGAAGTCATTGACACGATGGAGATTTCCCCGGACGGGGCGGGGCTCCGGCCGCGCAGCCGCTTCGCCCGCTTCACCAACCTGCCGGAACTCCAGCAAATGTTCCGCTCCTTCGCCGACGTGCAGACGGCCGAGATGCTGAACCTGCCCCGCCCTCGCCTGCAAGGCGGCAAACCGGTCGTGGTCGCCTGCCCCATGTCCGACGAGCAGCACGCCCTCCAGCAGGAGCTGGTCGAGCGCTACGAGCGCCTGCGGTCGCAGAAAGTGGACCCCAGGGAAGACAACGCGCTCGCCATCACGACCGATGGGAGAAAACTCGCCACCGACGCGCGAATGCTCAGTGCGACAGCCCCGGATTTCGTGGAATCCAAGGTCAACCGGCTTGTGGATAACCTTGTGGACATCTGGCGTCAGTCCGCGCCGGCACGCGGCACGCAGATGGTCTTCGCCGACATGGGTGTGAACCCGACCCCCTGGGGCTACTCCCCCTACGACGACATCGTCCAGAAGCTGGTCAGTCGCGGCATCCCGCGCGAGCAAATCGCCTCCATCGGTGACGCCGACTCCGACGCCAAGAAACAGGCCCTCTTCGAGAAGGTCCGGCAAGGCTCGGTCCGCGTGATGATCGGTAGCACCCAGAAAATGGGGACCGGCACCAACGTCCAGAAGCGCCTGGTCGCCCTCCATCACCTCGATGCGCCGTGGAAGCCGGCCGAGGTCGAGCAACGCGACGGCCGGATTCTCCGGCAGGGTAACGAGAACAAGGAAGTGGCGATTTACCGCTACGTCACCGAAGGCAGCTTCGACGCTTACATGTGGCAGGCACTGGAAACGAAGGCCCGGTTCATCGGCCAAGTCATCACCGGCGATAACGCCGCCCGCCGCGCCGAAGACATCGGCGGGCAGGAACTCAGTTACGCCGAGGTGAAGGCCATCGCCTCCGGGAACCCGGCCGTGCTGACGCTGGCCGAGGCCGACGCCGAGTTGCAGCGGCTGACCCTGCTCAAGAAGAACCACCTCGACGAACAATACGTCGCCCGCCGCAACATCCGCGACCTGCCGGGACGGATCGGAAGCCTGAACGAGCGGATCGCCAGGCTCGAAGCCGACGAGCAGGCGGCCACCCGGAACGAGCGGACGGCCATGAAGATTGGTAAGCACGCATTGGCCCGCGAGGACGTGCCCGCCGTCCTGGGCGGTAAACTCGACAGCCTCCCCTCGGACGTGCGAGACGCCACACGCATTCCCGTCGGCACTTACCGCGGGCTGACGTTCGGCGTGATCCTCCACCCGCACTTTCCGCCGGATGTCTATCTCGAAGGCGAGACCACCCGCACCTACGGACTGTCCAAAGAGCACCGGGGACCACGGGCGGTGCTCAACTCCCTGGAACGAATCGCCGGCTCCTACGGCTCCGAAATCGTCCGCTTGCGCAAGGACGCGGGCATCGCCCAAGGCCAGCTCCGCGATTACCACGAGCGCCTCGACAAGCAGTTTATCCACGAGGGGTATTTGAACGAACTGACGACACTGAGGGACGCGCTGAAAGCCCGGCTCTCCGGGAGAGACGAGGCACCGGAAGGTGAAGGGCCGGGCGCGGCGGAACTGGCCACCCGGATCAAGGCACTGAAGGCCGCCAACACCATCGAGTCCGGGGCCGCCCGGAGCGAGCGAAAGCCAGTCGTCGCGGAACAGTCGGTCACGGCCCGCATCCGCCGCAGGCAGGAAGAGGCACGGTCAGCCGACGAAGCGGCACAGGAAGCCAACGAGACGCTTGCCACAGACGATATGTCATTCCGGGAGCGTATCCGGCGCGAGCGCCGGCAAAACGCCGAAGGCGAAGGGCACGGTCCGCCGTAAGGCAACCGGCCGGGATCAACCCCCGCTCGGAATCCTCCTCTGGCTCTAGTGGACCGCTCGAAGTCCGCCGCCTCTGTCGCGTTCCGCCGCGGGGGCGAGTTCTGGCGAACCCCCGCGACGAAACACTCCGACGGTGACGGTGAACAACCTGTTCCTCAACCGCTGTGCAAGGACCGATGCGATGAACTACGCGAAGATGCTGGGTCTGGGACTGGTACGTTGGCACAGACCCCGGCCTGGGCAACGTCGCAGACCCCCGAGGGGTCGGTCACCGGCGAGATCGACGGCAAGCCGTCGTCTGGCGAGCTCAAGGAGTAGCGGTTCGGGTCCGGCGGGTTATGCCGCGTCCCTTGAAGTGGCACCATTGACGTACCGCACGGGGTGGGGCATACCTGTTCCGGAGGTCATCACCGATTATGGAAGCCGAACGCACCGCCCCCCTCCACGGGGTCTTCTATGCACTTGCAGCCGCAGGACTGTTCGGGGCCAGCACGCCATTCGCCAAGCTACTTGTTGGCCGCGTAGACCCGGTCCTGCTGGCCGGGCTGCTTTATCTTGGCTCGGGATGTGGCCTCTGGGCCTGGCTGCTGGCGACCCGAAGTCGGCGGGCGGCAACGGAAGCGCCACTAGGACGTACTGACCTGCCCTGGCTCGCCGGGGCGGTCGTGTTCGGCGGTATGGCCGGCCCGGTCCTGCTCATGGCCGGTCTGACCGCCACGCCGGCATCGGCGGCCTCTCTGCTGTTGAATCTGGAGGGTGTGCTGACGGCCCTCCTGGCATGGTTCGTGTTCAAGGAGAACTTCGACCGCCGCATCGCCCTCGGGATGGCAGCGATTACCGCCGGCGGCGTCATCCTCTCCTGGGACGGGTGGTCCGGGGCCGGGCCGCCGCTCGGGACGTTAGCCGTCGCCGGGGCGTGTCTGGCCTGGGCCATCGACAACAACCTGACCCGGAAGGTGTCGGCCGGCGACCCCGTTCAGATCGCCGCGATCAAGGGACTGGTGGCCGGCACCGTCAACGTGGGGATCGCCCTGGCTCGCGGGGCCGAGATGCCGGGCTGGGGGACGGCCGTCGCGTGCGCCGCCGTAGGGCTGGCGGGCTACGGGGTCAGCTTGACGCTGTTCGTCCTCGCCCTGCGGAGCCTGGGAACCGCACGTACCGGCGCATATTTCTCGGTAGCCCCATTCGTCGGCGCGGCGGTCTCGCTACCATTGCTCGGCGAGCGGCCCGCGGCCGCGTTCTTCATTGCCGCCGCTCTCATGGGCGTCGGCGTCTGGCTGCACCTGACCGAGCGGCACGACCACGAACACAACCACGAGGCGATGACGCACGACCACGCCCACGTCCACGACGAACACCACCAGCACGAACACGGACCGGACGACCCGCCCGGCGAGCCGCACAGCCACCGGCACCACCATCCGCCGATGCGGCACTCGCACCCCCACTACCCGGACATCCATCATCGTCACCGTCACTGACCGAACCGGAGGGTGACGACAACTCGCATCCAAGGTGTTTCCACTTTTGCCGCACGTGCCCTCGACTGGTGCCTACCATGCCACCGCAAGGGCTTCCAACTCCTGCGTGGCCCGCCGGACGGCCTCCGACCTCGCCGCCCCTTCGTTACCCACCGGAAGGCGATCGGTTCGTGGATGAAACGTCCAATCTGTTGCTCATCGCTTACCGCTTCCCACATCTTATTGTCCTTCCGAATCGGCATCACGGAGGAGCCGGAGCGCGTTGGCCACGACAAGGAGCGTCGCGCCCGAATCCGCGGCAACGGCCGCCCACATGGACGAGTAGCCGACGAAGGTCAGGACCACGAACACGGCCTTGACCGCCAGCGAGAAGGCGATGTTCTGTCGGATGATGCCGAGCGCCCGGCGGGAGTGCCGGACCAGCCAGGGGAGCTTCGAGAGGTCGTCCGACATCAGCGCGATGTCGGCGGTCTCTATGGCCGCGTCGGTCCCGATCGCCCCCATCGCGAGGGCGACCGTGGCGCGGCCCATCGCCGGGGCGTCGTTCACGCCGTCCCCCACCATCGCGACGGTGCCGTACTTCCCGACCAGTTCCTCCACCTTCGTCACCTTGTCGCCGGGGAGGAGTTCGGCGTGGATCTCGTCCACCCCGGTCTCCCGCGCGATGGCCTCCGCGGTCCCGCGATTGTCCCCGGTGAGCATGACCACGTGTTCGACGCCGGCGTTGCGGAGTTCCGCCACGGCCCGCTTCGCCTCGGGGCGGACGGTGTCGGCTAGTGCGATGAAGCCGCAGACGTGAGTGTCGTTCCCGACCACGACGACCGCCTTCCCGGACTTCGAGAGGGCTTCGAGCTGCTCGTGGACCTCCGGCGTTTCCTGGTTCCGCTCCTCCAGGTAGCGGTGGGAGCCGACCCAGTAGAGGGTGCCCCGGACCCGTCCCTCCGCGCCCTTGCCGGGGAGGTTCCGGAAATCCTCGGCGGTCGGAACACTCACCCCGCGCTCCTTCGCGTAGGCGAGTATGGCGTGGGCGAGCGGGTGCGTGCTGTGCGCTTCGAGGGCGGCAACCCGCTCAAGCAGTTCCGTCTCGGTGTGTCCGCTGAGCGGCACGACCTGCACAACGGCAGGCTTTCCGAGGGTGAGCGTCCCGGTCTTGTCCATCGCGATTGCCTTAAGTTTCCCAGGGGCTTCGACGAAGACCCCGCCTTTGATGAGGACGCCGTTCCGCGCGGCCGCGGCGAGCGCGGCTACGATGCTCACGGGGGTGGAGATGACGAGCGCGCACGGGCAGGCGATGACGAGGAGGACCAGCGCGCGGTAGAGCCAGACCGACCACGGCGCGCCGAAGGCGAGAGGGGGAACGAGGAGGAACAGGACCGCGAGGGCCATGACGGCCGGGGTGTAGTACTTCGCGAACGTCTCCACCCACTGCTCGGAGGGGGCGCGGCGCGACTGGGCTTCGCCGACCATGCGGGTGATCCGCGCGAGGGTCGTGTCCGACGACGCCTTCGTGGACTCGACGGTGAGTGACCCATCGCCGTTGATGGTGCCGGCGAAGACCTCGTCGCCCGGCGACTTCTGCACCGGGACGCTCTCCCCGGTGATGGGGGCCTGGTCTACCCCACCGGAGCCGTCCACGACCTTCCCGTCGAGAGGAATGCGGTCGCCGGGGCGGACGCGAAAGCGTCCGCCGACCGGCACCCGGTCCGGGGGGACCATCTCCTCTCGGCCGTCGGGGTGGACGAGACGTGCCTCGGGCGGGGAGAGCGCCATGAGCGCGGCCACGGCCCGGCGCGCCCGCCCGACGCTCCAGGCTTCGAGGGCGAGCGAGAGGGCGAAGAGGAAAGCGACGGTCGCAGCTTCGAGCCATTGGCCGATGGCGACCGCGCCCACGACAGCAACCACCATGAGGAGGTTCATGTCCGGGCGGAGCCGCTTGGCGGCGATCCACGCCTTGGGGAGTACGGTCCAGACGCCGGTCAGGATGCTGAGGAGGTAGAGCGCGCTGGCCACGACGGGCGGGCTCGCTCCCTCCTCCATGAATGCCGCCCTCACCCCGGCGAGCGCCGCGTGGGTGACACCGCCGGCGATGAGGAACACCGCGCTCGCGGCGGTGAGGAGTGTCCGGCGGTTTCGCTCCCAGAACCCCTCGTCGGCGAGCGCGGTCTTCTCGTCCCGCCACGGCTCGGCCGTCATACCTGTCCGCGCGACCGCCGACATGACTTGATCGGCGGTGACGGGAGCCTCGGCCGCGACCGTCATCTTGGCGTTCAGCACGTCGAACGTGAGGTTAGCCTCCCCCCCGACGAGCGGCCCGAGTTCTCCCTTGAGAACTGCCACTTCCTCGGCGCAATCGAGCCCGCGGACGCGGAACGCATTGGCTTGTTTGTCTTGCTTTGTCATTTGTTACCTGCTCCGTTTCAACCGCATCGCCCGAGTCCTTGCCCCGGCCCCAGCCAATCGGTTCTCGTCGGACCAGATTTGATTCAACGCGCCAAAGAAGTCAAGATGCGGAAGGCCCCTTGAAAGTTATGAAGCCGATCGGACGTGGCGAGCACCCGACAACTCACGGTACGCTCACAGAAGGGAAAGTACCGCCGTCCCAACATTTCCGCGGACAGACTTGTTTTTCACACTCTGGCCCGGCGTCGAAATCGCTTTCGGGCCGTTCTCTTTTCCGAGCGATCAGTCCTCTGCTCTCAAAAGTTCGCTTCCTCGGCCTTCCGGTCGGTGCGCTCGACTTGAAGGGTCGTATGTGCGACACCAAACTTCTCCTTGATGACCGCCGAGACTCGTTCGGCCATGCCGTCAGCGACTGACGATCCGACTCCCTCGGCGAGCACGACGTGAACACTGAGGGAGTCGATGCCTGAGGTGATTGTCCAGACATGCAGATCATGAACCGAGGCTACCCCCTCGATCCCGAGTATCGCTTTCTCCACCTCGGCCAGGTTGATGTGGGCCGGGGTCGCCTCCAGTAGCACGTTCACCGCCTGCTTCATCAGCCCCCACGTCCGGGGCAGGATGAACAGCCCGATCCCCACCCCGAACAGCGGGTCGGCGTAGTACCAACCGGTGGTGAGCATGACCACCCCGGCGACGAGTACCCCGACCGACCCGAGCAAGTCGCCGACCACCTCCAGGTACGCCCCCTGCATGTTCAGGCTCTCGCCGGACGCCTTCCGCAGCATCGCGATGCCGATCAGGTTGACGACCAGTCCGACGGACGCCACAGCCAGCATCGGCAAGCTCGCCACCTCCGGCGGCTCCCGAAACCGGCGGTAGGCTTCGTAGAGGATGAAGAACGCCATCAGGAACAGGACGACGGCGTTGGTCAGCGCGGCCAGAATCTCGACCCGGTAGTAGCCGTAGGTCCGCTGCGGGGTGGCCGGCTTCTGCGACATCCAGGCAGCGAACAAGGCCAGCCCCAACCCGCCCACGTCGGTCAGCATGTGGGCCGCGTCGGCCAGCAGGGCGAGGCTGTTGGTGACGAGGCCGCCGACCACCTCGACCAGGAAGTAGGTGAAGGTCAGCCCGAAGACGACCCACAAGGCCCGCCGGTTCTTGGCGGTGACGGACACTTGCTCGCTCATCGCATTTGCTCCCGTGGCGGTCCCAGACAGGTCGGAGGACGCGGTCCGGTGGGTGCCATGCGAAAAGGCCGCGCCTTACCCCGGAGGGACGAAGCTCGTCAGCACGAACCGGCGGTGAAGTTCCTGCAACTTTTTGGCCTGATGGCCCAGCCCGATGAATTTTCGCAACGTGGCCCGATCCACCTGCAGCGGCTCGCGGAAGATCAGCCAACTGACCGTCTCGGCGTTGTCCTCGTCCGCCTTCGTGGTGAGCGACCCCTCGTAGCGGTAGAAATCGCCGCGGTTCTCGGGGAGCAGGTCGTGCGGGTCGATGGAGATAGCGGTGGGCGATGCATTGTCGGCGTAACACGCGGTGAACTCCCGAAAGAAGCGGTGGGCTTCCGGGTGCCCGTGTCCCTCTTCGACCATGATCCCCAGAACGACCAGCGAATCGCTCTTGGGTTTCTGGTGAACGATGTGCAACTCCAGCGGCCAACCCTTCCGACTCACCTTGTGCTCGCTGGGAGCGTGAAAGTGGAACTGGAGCAGGCGGAAGAACTGTCCGCCGAGGGCGAGTCCGATGGTGGGCTTGAGTTTGTTAAAGACGAACTTGATGTGGCCCGGTTCGCCGTCTGGCACCCCATCGAGGTGCCCGCCCCACCGGAGAGCCAGGTATGCTGGCGGGAAGACTGCGGCAATCGGTGTCGCCAGTCCGAGGTCGATCGGTGACTGCTGAGGCTTGTACGGGATCGTCATGTGCCCCCCGAAGTCCGGCTCATTGTGTCTGCCTGAAATGATAGCAGGACTCCGCAACATCCAGGCAGCGAACAGCAAAGCCCTTGTCGGGAAGCGGGGTACAGCGGTCCGCCGTGCGTTAGCCCGAACATGACCCACGGTGCCCGCCCGTTTTTGGCCGTGCCGGACATCGACTCGCTCATCGCATCAGCCGCAACTGCCGTCGGATGAGGATGGGTCCGACGCGAGGCGACCGGGAAATTTAACGGAGCGTGGGGCTGAACGCGGCCCCCCGACCGGAGACAACGTCCTGCTTCTCGATCGGCGCGAGCGTCAGGACAACCAGGGTGAATTCTCTCAGTGCCTTGAGGCCGTCCGGAGTCACCCAGACGTAACGGTCCCCGAAGCAGTCGCGGGAATGGCCGACATAGCAGGCGCACTTAGGAATGTCTTTTTTCTGACCGCAGTTGAGCCAGGGCGTCTGGAAGATCGGCTCTTTAAGAAGTGCTTCGAGTTTCCGGATCTTGTCTTCCGCCTGGTCGATCAGGGCCGCGTTCCGCTCCGTCTCCCACTTAAGATCGGTTCGCGGCAGGTAGCCCGGAGCGCAAGCATTGTGGATGGCCGTCAGGAGACGGAGCATAGTGTCTGATTCGTCTTGAGGACCGCGGTTGCTTCGATCCTCACCTCTTCTCAGGGAAGGTGGTTTTTGCTGTACGAGATTGCTTGAAGGCAGCTGTATTCCAGCATTCGTCCGGGCTGTGTTTAGACGTTCTTTCAGATCACTGCCGTCTTCTTTGCCGGCAAGCAGAAACTTCCCCAACTCGTCAATTTGGCTTTCTTGAAAGCCCGCCTTGGTCAGGAGGTCATCCCGTTCTTTCTTGTATGCCGCGACCGTCGCAACATCATCTTTTTTCACACCGCCTTTTTCCAACGCATCGATACTGATTTGCAGTGCTTTGACCCTGTCGAGGTTGTCTCCAGCTTGGAGTTTGAGACCGTTAATCAGACTTTTCAAAGTCGCCTGAGCTTTCTCATCTGTGACGATGTCCTTGATCGTGTTTTCCTGAGGCAGGACATCGAAGCGCGCACCCAACTCGCAGATTTTCTTGAGGATCTCGTTGCGAACCTCGCCATCTGCGGGGTTGACGGCCTTCTTATAGGCCAGTTGGAGCATTTCGAGTTCGTCGGGGTCAGTCGCGGGATCGACGTCCCACTGCCCAACGATGCCCCGCTGCGCACCGGCCGAAGGGAAGAGTTTCGTGACCGCTTCGCCGACCACGGGAATCGGGAACTCGGCCCCGAGCGCGGCGTTCCCCTGGTCGGCGATCTGGATCAGGCCGCCTTTGACCTTGACGTGCCAGGGCATCGCCTCCGGGTTGCCGGCGAACATCGCCATGTTATCCAGCACCTGCTTGTATTGCAGGTCGGTCAGCGTGCTGGCCTGCTTGACGGTGCGGCGCTCCAGCGCGGTGTGCGTGCAGCCGGTTCCGAGGATCGCAACGGCGATCAGGATGGTCCACGGGCGCATGATTCCACCTTGTTACCTTCCCGACCGATCAGGGGCTTACCTCTTGATTCGAGGCATGCCCCGGCAGGGTCGTCTTCACGACCCTGTGAGGACTGGTACGGACGTGTCGGGATGTCCGGCTTGCAACTGGTCTTCGGCCGGCGGAATAGCCAAACTGAAGGGGTAGTACCGATTGTCCGGGCAAGATTGCTCTCGCCCTTCGGTTTTACGGCGCACGACGGGGTACGGCCCCCGGACATCCGGCGTGCGATGGGGCGGCAGGGCTTGTTTGTGAGGTGGAGAACTCGACCGATCAGTGTTTCGAGGTGCAGCTCGAATCGCCGCACGAGGAACCACCCGACTTGCAGCCGGTCGCGGCCGCGCTTGTGATGGCGATCACGCCGAGCAACAACATCAGCCGAACGAGCCAGGCCCGCGTGGTCATGACAATCACCCCCCAGTCATCGCCCGGCGTCTGTCCCCCAGACCGTAGCCGTTGGCGAAGAGTCGCTGCGGATAGCCACCTCACGGAGCCCCGTCAATCCCAATCTGTGAGGCACAGAAGTGCCCGCGACCAGTTCACTCTCGGCACCCCAAACGAACAAGGCCGAGGCATGTGCCGCGGCCTCGTCGGACGGCATCCCGGTCAGCGATCAGTGGTGGAACGGGTGGTGCCGAAGGTGACCGTGTCCGTGCGGGTTGACCGGGGCGTAGTTGGGGAGGTAGAGCGGGGCGGGGGGTACGACGAGCCCGCCGTACACCGGAGCGGAGTAGACGCCCACTCCGAACCCGGCTTGAGGGTAAGCGAGGTGACCGCCCGCGTGGTGGCCGCCGTGGTACGCGGGGGCGATGGCGTGGTGGCCGGGCGCGACGGAGTGGCCGGAGTAGCCGCCGTGACCGGAGTGGCCGACGGGGTGCTGGGCGGATGCCGTGCCGGCGGTCACGAACAGTGCCAGCGCGGCCACGGCTCCCGTAATGAGGTACTTCAAGGGGAAACTCCTCGGGCGAAACGGGCAGGGATGGGCTGAAGGACCGGGGGTGGCCCCGCCGCCCTGCCTGTAACGATTACGCCCCCGGAGGCCCGACTTGCGCCGTCGATTCGGAGTTTCGATGATCGTCGGCAGCACTCGTGTCAAACCGAATGGCCAGGAACGTGCAGTCGTCCGAGACGCTTCCGCCGCCCGCGAAACCGAGAACGGCGGCGCGGACACGCTCGGTGATCTCGCCCGCGGTCCCCGTCCGGTACTGTTCGATGAGCGCGGCGACCCGCTCCCGCCCGAACATACCACCGGCCACATCCCGCGCCTCGCTGAGGCCGTCCGTCCAGCATCCGAGCAGGTCGCCAGGCTTGACCGACAACTCGCCCGTCTCCCACGTCGAGCCGGCGTCGATCCCGAGCAGCGTACCGGTCGAGTCCAGTGCCACTGCCGGCCCGCCCTGCGGGACGAACAGCGCCGGCTCGTGACCGGCGCTCGCGTACCGCAAGCGCCCCGCGGCGGGGTTCCAGCGGGCCAAGAACACGGTGGCGAAATCTTCCGGCAGGGTGACGGCGGTGAGCCGCCGATTCACCCACCCGAGCATCTCGCCGGGGTCGTCGTGGGCGGCGGCGGCCTCGGCCAGCAGCACTTTGAGCATGGCCGCGATCATCGCCGCCGGGACACCGTGCCCGACCACGTCGGCCACGCACACGACCGTCGTCCCGTCCGGCATTCGGAACAGGTCGTAGTAGTCTCCCGCTACGTCGTCCGCCGCGAGGTAGAACACGCCGATTTCGAGTCCGGGGAGCCGGCCGTTCGCGGGGAGCAGGTGGTGTTGGATGCGGCGGGCCTTGTCGGTCGCCGCCTTCCGCCGGCCCTCGGCCTCGGCCAGCGCCCGGCTCATGGCATCGACCGCGTCCGCCAGCCGGGCGAGTTCCGCGGCTGAGTAGTACCCGGCGGACGTGCCGTAGTTCCCGGCCGCGATCCCGTCGATGGTCCGCACCAGCCGCCGCAGGGGCTTCTGGACCACCTTGCGGAGTACCGCGTTCACCGCGAGCGCGAGGAAAACACAGAAGGTCAGGACGCCGGCCGACCGGACGACGACCTGCCGGCGGATTTCGGCCCGGACCTGTGACATGCGCTCGGCGACGTACACCGTCACTGCGGCCTCCGAGTGCCGGCCGACGATCAACTCGGCGTCCTCCGGGTGTTCGGCGTCGGCCGCCGCCCGGACCGCCGCCAACAACTCGTCGGACGCCCGGCGGTGGGCCTGGGACTGTAACACCCGCCCGTCGATTTCCACGATGAGGTGGTGACCGGGGGAGTCGGCGTCATCCATCCGCCCGCACACCGCGTCGATGAACCGTTGCTGGCGGTCGGCCGACTCGCCTTTGTACCCGGCGACGGCCTGGTGGAACGTCATCGCCTGCTCCCGCAGGGACGCCGCCTTGTCGGCCAGCCGCTGGTGGCTCTCGCGGTGGTAGTCGAACGCCAGGAATCCGATCGCCGCGACGGCGACGAGCAGGTTCACCGCCAGGGCGACCCGGCCGCCCACCGAACTCGGTACGATTCGCCACGCCTTCATGATCGCTCCACGCGAGGCCGACTTCCGCCCGTGGCGGGCAGTCCGTTCCGGATGAGTAAGCCGCGTCCCGCATTCGGAACGCCGTTTGCAGCCAACCGCACGGGACTAACACTATCGAGCCGAGTAGTTCGGAGAACGTGAGCCGACACCAAACCGTCACTGCTCGCTCGGAACGGAGGGAATGGTCATGGCTGAGAACGCTGTGAAGGCCGACCTGGCCGCGTGTATCGAGGCGTGTGAGGAGGCGCTGCACGAGTGCCAGCACTGCGCAGCCGAGTGCATCAAGGAGGGGATGACGGAGTGCGCGCTGCTCGACCTGGACTGTGCCGACGCCTGCGCCGCGGCCCTGAACGCGATGGCCCGTGAGTCGGTCCACCACGGCGACTTCTGCGCCCTGTGCGCCCACCTGTGCGAGGTTTGTGCGGCCGAGTGCGAGAAGCACGCCGACGAACACGGCCACTGCCGCCGGTGTGCCGAGGCGTGCCGCAGGTGCGCCGCCGAGTGCAAGAAGCACGCAACCGTGGCACATGCGTAACCGTTGCCCCAGAGAGCGCGTCGTGCTGTCCATCCAGACCGTCTTGCACCCGACCGACTTCTCGGAGCGATCCGAGAACGCCTTCCAGTTGGCGTGCGCCCTCACCCGCGACTACGGTGCCCGGTTGGTCGTCCTGCACGTGGTGGCACCATTGTCCCCATTCGCTTACGGGGAGGGACTCCCTCCCCCCGACCCGACAATTCTGCTTCGAGAAGCGAAAGACCACCTCGATCGCCTCGAAGTCCCTGGGGCCGACGCCCGCGCCGAACGCCGTCTGGAGGAGGGCGACCCGGCCGCCGAGATACTCCGCGTGGCCCAGGAGATCGACGCGAGCCTCATTGTCCTGGGCACCCACGGCCGCACCGGGCTTGGTCGGCTTTTGATTGGCAGTGTCGCCGAGCAGGTCGTTCGGAATGCCGAGTGCCCGGTGCTGACGGTATCGGCTCCGTTTCCCGGAGCGTTGCCCACAGGGGCTTCACCGGAAGGGACGGTGGAGGCACTACCCCGATGACGACCCGTGTAGCCGTGCAATCAGGGTCACCGCCGCGGGTCTGGCTCGAAAGTTCCTGAACCGCCTCACTTTGGTCGGACGGCTTTCTCCTTCTCCAACTCGATCTCGGCCTGTAGGCGGTTCGCCCGTGCCCTGAGTAGGTGCGCCTGTGGCGCGGTATGGGCTTGGACCAGCTTTTCCGTGTTCTTCTCGGTGTCCTTGGCGAGTTCGACCTTCTTCTCCAAGAAGATCAACCGCTCCTTGTGCGTCTCGCACAACTCCAGTTCGGCGGCGTTGACCTCCCGCTGGGCTTCCAACACGGTCGTCAGCGGAACCTGACCTCCCTTGTATGCCGTGTTCGTTTGGTCCGCAATCTGCCGGAGCACGGCGAGCCGCTCCTTTTGTAGCTCTCGGATCTTCGCGTTGCCACCGGGCTGGTCCTTGGGTGGCGGGTCTTGGGGGATGTTGCCCGCTTTCGGCGGGTCCGAGGGGCTCGCCTTTTTCGGCTCGTCCGGAGCGGTCCCGGAATGACGGGCCGAGATCGCCACCCCGGTCAGCAGCATCCCGCCGACGAGGAGAACGCAGGCCACCAGCTTCAGCTTCGGGATGAACATGGCTCGTAGCACCTCCTGAGAGAGAGCGGCGACCGCAGGGGCCAGGCCGGACATCGGCTGACCCGCCGCAACCCGCCAACCGGCCGTGATCGTGGACGTGACCAGCGGGGGCGGCACGTCACCCCCGGACGCGACCTCCCCAACCCCGAGACCGGCTATACTCGCAGACAGAACCACCCCGGCACGGGTCAGCCGGTCTGCCAGCAGCTTCCTCGCCCGCGACAGCCGCCCGGAGAGCGTGCCCTCCGGCCAACCGAGTTCGCGGGCCGCGTCCTTGAACGTTTTCCCCTCCAGGTCGCACAGGACGATCGGTGCCCGGTACTTTTCGGGCAGTCGGCTCAACTCCCGGTCGAGCAGCATCCACAATTCGTCGGGGGCTGGGTCGGCCACACCGACTTCGGGCAGCACCGGCATCTGCTTCTCCCGCGCCCCTCGCCGCGCGGCCGTCGCCCTAGCCTTCACGGCCGTCTGGCGGGCGACCCCGTAGAGCCAGTTCGCCACGCCGCTCCTCGGGTTGATGGACGTGGCCCGCCGGACGAGGACGATGAACGTCGTCTGGAAGGCGTCTTCGGCGTCCTGGGTGTGGCCGAGGATGCGGCGGCAGACGCCCCAGACCATCGGGCCGTGCCGCCGCACGAGCGCGTCCCAGGCGACCTCGTCCCGCCGCTCGATGAGGCGGCTCAATAAGTCCCCGTCGCGAACGCCCTCCGAATGCACGAGGGCGTCCGACCGCAGGAGATAAACCAGGATGTCGTCGAGCATCTTCGGCACGGCCGCTCCGTTACGCCCGACACCAATTTCCGGCTCGCGAGCTGTTTCGTACAGCATTTTCGCAATACCAGCGAAGTCCTGGAGCACCGTCAACGACGACGCTCGCCGTCGGCCTTCTCCTTGTGCGGGCGTTCAGTTCGGGGGCGCGGCCGGGCGGCCGAAAAGCGTGCCCGCAGCGTTTCCCAGTCCAGGACCAACCGGCCGCCCGTCGCCGCGTGCTGCTTCTCCCAGTTCGTCAGGAGGGTGAGGCAAGCGTGGTCGATGTAGCTCAGCCCGCGGATGTCGATGTGTAGCGTCACCCCGGCCGGCAGTTCTAACTCCTCTTTGAGGTGGCTGAGCGTCGCCACACGGCCGAGGGGCCGGCAGGACGGACTCAAGAGGCTGCCTGGCAGGAGCGAGCGACACCCGCGAACGGCGGGGCGTGGGCCAAAATCGGAACGTGCCCTTTCAGATCAAGGCGTGCCGGGTACGATGCTGCCATTTGCCGTCCGGTTGTACACCTCACCGTAGCGGCGGCGGTGCAGCGCTGGTGGTTTCCTCATACCTCGTCTTGCCGCGTCGCATCCTTTCCCGTTGTAGTTGTAGTCGGCACTTGCGGTTGTGCCCTGTCTAGATCGTGCTTGAGGCGGTCCCATCCCGGCACGTGATGCACCGCCAGCAGGCCGAAGACGATCAGCGAGACGAGCACGCCCAGCAGGTACATGCCGTACCCGACGGCCAGGCCCACGGAGGCGGTGGACCAGAGGGTGGCGGCCGTCGTCAGCCCTGCGATGTTGCCTTGCTCCCGAACGATCACGCCGGCCCCGAGGAAGCCGATGCCGGTCACCACCCCCGCGGCGATGACGTGCGGGTTGTTCCCGGTCGTAACGTGGGTCGAAATGAGCGCGAACACGCACGCCCCGAGGGCCACGGCCGCGTAGGTGCGGATGCCCGCCTCCCGGCCGTGCCACTGCCGCTCCCAGCCGACGAACCCGCCCAGGACGACGGCGACCATCACCCGAAAGGCCATCAGTGCTTCCACCTTCCAGTCCATACTCACGTTCCCCCCCGTACCTTCAACCGATGGCCTGCCCGGCGACGCCGTCAAAGCCAGCCGCCGGCGAACCCCACCGCCAAGGCTTAAGTGACGCACTCGTCAACATGCGGCAGGAACTCGATTTCCCCGGTTACTACGTCGTAAACTGCGCCGATGATCGCGACTCGCCCCTCCCGATGAAGTTGGTTGAGCGTCTGGCTTTGCCCGAAAACCATCTCTGTGACGCGGGCGACATTGCCGCGAGCCACCGCATTGACGAAGGTTTCCTTTTCGGCAGCGGACAACTGTTCCAGTCGCCCGCAGGTGAGCGGGTCAACCGATTGCTGAATGACCTGAACAATCGGTTCGAGATGCTGGCAGCCGGTGGCCTGGGCCGCGGTTTCCGCCGAGCCGGCCAACTCGACGGCCGCGGTCACGGCACCGCACCGCGTGTGCCCCATGACGAGAATCAGCCTCGCCCCCGCCACGGCGCACGCGTACTCCATGCTGCCCAGGACCTCGCGGCTGATGACGTTCCCGGCGATGCGGATGCTGAAGCTGTCGCCCACCCCCAGGTCGAAGATCAGTTCTGTGGGCGTGCGGGAGTCGATGCAGCTGAGGATGACGGCCAGGGGATGCTGCCCCCCGGACGTGGCGCGGACCTGGCGGCCGAGGTCGCGCGTCAGACGCTGGCCCGTGCGGAACCGCTCGTGGCCGTCCTTCAGGATTTGAAGCACCTGCTGGGGGGTTAGCTGGCTCTGAAGGTCTCGCGTGGAATAGTCCACGTACTGCATCCGGTCCTGGAACTGGTATTTGCTGCGGAACCCGAGCAAGCTCACCTCCACGCCGCGCGCCGGGGCTGTCTTTTCGTCGAAATCGCGGATCAGGTCCAAGACGTCCGGGTCGATGTAGTCCGTGTTCTGCGCGTCGAGCAACACTTGCCCCCCGCGAGGCACCGCATCCAGGACTTTAAGCAGAGCAGCCCGATTCAGAAAGCTGACCTGGTTGGCCAGTTCGATGTGCAATACGTCGCCCCCCAGGTGCTTCTCCACGAAGCGTCGGATCGGGCGGCGGACGTTGCTGTACAGAATGAAGCTGGTGCTCGCCGCCAGCCCGATCAGGACCCCGACCAGCAGGTCGGTCAGGACGATGGCGGCCACCGTCAGCGCGAACGGCACGAACTGGTAGCGCCCCTCGTCCCACATCCGCCGCACCAGCTTCGGGCTGGCCAGCTTGACGCCGGTGACCAGCAGGATCGCCGCCAGGCAGGACAACGGAATCGCGTTCAGCCAGACCGGGAGGAGCGCGACACTCACGAAAAGCAGGACGCCGTGAACAATCGTGGCAAGTTTCGTGCGGCTACCGGCATTGATGTTGACGGAACTGCGGACGATCACCGACGTAACGGGAATGCCGCCGATCAGCCCGGCCGCCACGTTGCCAACGCCCTGAGCCAGCAATTCCCGGCTCGGGGGAGACGTGCGTTGCTGTGGGTCGATCTTATCGACCGCGTCCAAGTTCAGCAGCGTTTCCAGCGAAGCCACCGCCGCGATGGTCAACCCGGCCATGTATACTGCCGGGTTGGACCATTGCGAAAAATCCGGCCACTGGAGGAACCCCAGGAACCCGGCCAGGCTGTCCGCCACCGGCACCTGCACGAAGTTCCTCGGCTCCAGCGCCCAACCGCCGCCGAGTCGTCCGAAGAGGAAGCCCAGACCTACCCCGAACAGCACCACGACCAAAGGTCCTGGAACGACCGATTGTTTCAACGGCTTGAAGCGAGCCCAGCAGACAAGCAACGCGATGGCCCCAAATCCAATGATAGCCGCGCCAGGATGGATATGGTCAACCATGTGGCCGAGTTCGCTGAACGTAGTCGCGTGGTCGTGCTGCTGAAAGGCCATGTCGCCTTCCGGGTCGGCATCGTGCCCCAGCAGGTGAGGAATCTGCTTCAGGACCAGGAGCACGCCGATAGCGGCCAGCAGCCCCTTGATGACACTGGAGGGAACGAAGTCGGCAATGAACCCGGCGCGTGCGATCCCCAACACGATTTGAATCAGACCGGCGATAACCACCGCCAAGAGAAAAGTCGGGAATGATCCCAGCCCAGTGATCTGGGCCGCAACTACTGCCGCCAAACCGGCGGCTGGTCCGCTTACACTGGTATGAGATTGGCTCACCATGCCTACAAGAATCCCGCCAACGATTCCGGACAGGACACCCGACAGCAACGGGGCACCCGATGCCAGCGCGATTCCCAGACATAGAGGTAATGCCACGAGGAACACCACCATTCCGGCCGTGAGGTCGCGAGGCAGCGTGGATGATGGGGGGCGTGTTGTCGAAGTCATTGCGCGTCTCTCCTATCTGCGAGCCTCTGATCGCACGCATTGCTGCCTTGCTGCCGTATTATTTGACATAAATCAACATGTTTTTTGTACTTCGGTCCACGCTTCAGTCGGCCCGATGCTTGAGGAGCCGGAGGGCGTTGAAGACGACGAGCAGCGTCGAGCCTTCGTGAAACATCACGACGGCTCTTTTCACTCATCCTGATCTCCCTGTCGGTTTCGTCGCTTGAGGCTGCATCGATCAGGAGGCAGCCTCAAGCGACGCCCGGGGCCGGATACGATCAAAAAGCACACCATCGCCAAGCGAGTATTACGCCCACTACCGTTGGCTACCGCCGCCCGCACTGGCAGCCTCCTCACGCAGACCCCGTGAAGCCCGTGGGCGCGGGCGTGCGTGGTGGAACCTGGCGCGCAACGTCTCCCAATCCAGAACGAGGGCCCCGCCCGCCGCCTTGTGCTGCTTCTCCCAGTTCGTCAGCAGGGCGAGGCAGGCGTGGTCGATGTAGCTCAGCCCCCGGATGTCGATGTGCAGGGTGATCCCGGCCGGCAGCTTCTCCAGCGCCGCCGCCAACCGGGGCAGCCGGATGAACGTAGCCGCCCCCTCCAGCACGAGCGTCACGTGACCGCTGGCCGAGTCGCCCCGGCGGCGGACGCGGAGCCGGGAGAACGTGTGGATGAGTTTCAGGACCGACAACCCGACCCCGAGCAGCACCCCGGACAGCAGGTCCACCGCCACCACTGTGACGGCAGTGGCCACGCAGATCGCACCCTCGGCCCGGCTCTCCCGCCAGAGGGCGCGGATCGCGTGCGTCTCGATCAGTCGGACGCCGGTCAGTACCAGGATCGCGGCGAGCGCGGCCGTCGGGATCAGCCGCAGCACCCCCGGCACGAGCAGCACAAAAACGAGTAGCCAGACCCCGTGGAACACCGCCGAGTAGCGGGTTCTGGCCCCGGCCTGGACGTTGGCGGAACTGCGGACGATCACCCCGGTCATGGGTAGCGCACCGAGCAACCCGCAGACGGTGTTCCCGACCCCCTGCGCGCTGAGTTCCTTGTCGTACCGGGTCCGCGCGCCGCGGTGCATCCGGTCCACCGCCGCCGCGCACAGGAGCGTCTCGGCGCTGGCCACCAACGCCACCACCGCCGCGGTGAGCCACACGGACCCGTCCCCGAGCAGCCCTGGGACGGCGGGGAAGTCGGGCCACCGGACGCCCGACGCCAGCCCGGCGAACGCGACCCGCTGCACCGGCCACGCCAGGGCGGACGCGACGGCGGTCGCCAGTACGACGGCCGCCAGGACGGCGGGGACGCTCGCCAGCCGGCGCGGGACCAGCGGCTTCCAGAGCAGGAGGACCGCCAGCGTGAGCAGCCCGAGGACCGCGGCCTCCTGGTGTTCGGGGTGGCCCTCGTGGGAGTCCGCGACCCCGTGCCACGCGGCCGTCGGGATCGTCACCAGGTTCCGCCACGGCTCCCGGCCGGGCTGGTCGTCCACCATGACGTGGAACTGCTGGGCGAACAGGACCACCCCGATCCCGGCCAGCATCCCGAGGACGACGGCTGGGGACGCGGCCCGGAACCACTGCCCGAGCCGCAGCCACCCGGCCGCGAGTTGGATCAGCCCGGCCAGGGCGACGACGACCCCGAGCCGCTCGAACCCGTGCTTCTGCCCGACTTCGATGAGGATCACGACCAGCCCGGCCGCCGGCCCGCTCACCTGGAGCGGACTGCCGGATAAGAGGCCGACCAGAATCCCGCCCACGATGCCGGTGATGAGGCCGACCTCCGGGGGCACGCCGACCGCCTTGGCGATCGCCAGGCACAGCGGGAGTGCGATCAGGAAGACCACCAGCGACGCCGGCAGGTCGTGCCGCAGCACGTCGCCCCACGAGGTTCGGGCGGGCGCGGACGGCGCGTCCGCGGGGGGGTGGGCTGGCGGAGTCGGGGACGGGTCGCAGCACCCCGGCGGGACCGGCACCGCCCGGTGGACGGTCGGCATCTCCAGGAGCGGCGTGAAGGCACTCGCGTGCGGGTCGTAGGCCAGCACGTCGCCGGACTCGAACCGCAGCACCCACCCGTGCAACCGGAGGGTGCCGGCGGCCAGCCCGGCGGCCACGGCCGGGTGCTCGGCCAGCCGCCGGAGCTGCACCAGCACGTTGACCTCGACCGCCCGGTCCCACCGGGCCTCGCCTTCGAGGTCCGGGTGGTCCCGGTCCATCACCGCCCTCGCCTCGGCGGCGTGGGCCAGCCACCCGGCCATCTGCGAGTCCGGCCCGACCGCCCCAGGGTTCAGCAGGGCGTTCACCGCCCCGCACCGGTAGTGCCCGCACACGATGATGTCCGTCACCTTCAGCGCGGTGACGGCGTACTCGACCGTCGCCCCCTCGCCGGACGGGGTGCCGGGCGGCGGCACCAGGTTGCCGGCGTTGCGGGAGACGAACAGGTCGCCGGGGTCGGCCTGCATCAGCGTCTCGGGCAGGACGCGGGAGTCGGAGCAGGCGATGAGCAGGGCGTGCGGCCGTTGGCCCCCGGCGCTCCGCTCGAACTGCTCCTTCCGCTCCCAGAAGACGTGCGACTGGAAGTGCCGCAGGCCGTCGATCAGCTTGTCCATCGCGTCACCTCCTTGAGTGTCGGGGCCGGCCCGTCGGCCGACGAGCCGGCGAGTCGCCGCAGCGACTCGCAGAAGCCCGTCAACGACTCGAAGGGCTTACCGAAAACTTCGAGCGCGCCGCGGGCCAGAAGCGCCCGCCGGGTCGCAGGGCGATGGTCGGCCGTCATGAAGCAGCACCGCACGTCGGGGTCGTCAGCCCGGAGGGCGGACAGGGCGTCCGGCCCGGACATCCCCGGCATGTGTACGTCCAGGAGCACGAGGTCGATCCGGACGCCCGTGCGGCAGTACGTCTCAACCGCCTCGGCCCCGGAACCGGTCGAATACACCTCGAACCCCCGCTTGCGGAGTTCGCGCGACAGGATCACGCGGAGGGTCTCCTCGTCGTCCACGAGGAGGATGCACGGCGGGCCTTCCGCCGGTAGCGGGCCGGCACCACCGCCCCGCGACAAGAGCGACTTCATCAGTGATCTTCCTTGTGAGTCTGGGGGCGAAGGATCACCAGCCGCGGGCCGCCTGCGACACCCGCCGATTCGGCCGGCCGGTGAGCCGCCCGCGCCGTCGGCGGCGGGTCGGGGGCGATAGGGACTTGTGGGCGGCTCGGTCGCGGAGGGCGGCGTCGGCGGCGTGCCACACCCCCACCAGGAGTGCGACCACGGTGGCGAGCAGCCATTTTTCGAGCGTCGTCATAGCGGGTCCTGCCCGGATTCATGTCGATGCCCGCCGCCGTCTGCTTCCGACGTGGAAGGCGACGTGCCGGGCGGCGTGGGGGCGGATCAGTGCCGTGGTCTGGAAGGCCGGCAATGCGAACGTGGGGTCTCACTCCCGCAGACCGCGGGGCGAAACGAAAGGAAGTGGTGGGTTAGCAACGGAGGCGGTGGAAGGCGTAGAGCAGGTCGTCGGTGGAACAGAGCGGGAGGTCACGGAGTTGACTGAGACTGGGGACGTGCGGGGCCGGAAGCGCGTTAGAAACACCACCGACGGGGGCGTCGAATCCGGCGTGATCGACACACGACTTGGCGACCCGCCCGACGATCCTCGACGTGGCCGTCGAGTCCTGCTTCCCGCACTGGCAGTGACACGGGGCGGACGGCTGAGCCGGGCGTTGTTCACCGGGTGCCTGCGAAACCGTCGTTGCCGCCCGTGTTGTTGAACCCGGCGGCGTGCAGCAACCACAGAATCGGGGAGTACCTTTCAGCGGCGTCGAAGGGGCGGACGGGATGGTTCCGGGCAATGCGACCGCACACGGACAGAGCCGCGGCCCCGTCAGTGTTGCGAGAATCAGGTAGATCACTGTCGCCGTCCGCATCACGACCTGTTATCCCCCGTGACGGAAATCCGCCCATTCCACACACCTGCAACTGCGTCAACGAATTTACGGCAATACTCCGCCGCACGGCCCGGATCAAGACCGAATCGCGTCGCCCGACCGACGGCCATGAAGCAGCCCGAGCGGAACCCGTCACCGCCACATCCGACCGGGTGTCTACAGGTCGGTCAAGCCGGCTTGACGTGCGATCCAGATCCCGAGCAGGACGAGGCCGGCCAACACCCAGACGGCCCATCCGACCAGCCGGCCCCCACGCGACCCGTCATCCCTCCCGCAGCAACCCGCCATGTCGCATCTCCTCATCACTGGCGCTTACCGGCCCTCACGGATGCCTGTCCCATACGTCAATCGGCGCAACACGGGATTCCCTCTGCGTCAAAGGGCTACTTCTTCAACTCGCCCGGCAGGGTGTTCCGCCGCGGCCCGCCGTTGGCCGAAGCGTCCGGCACCATGTACCACCCCTTCTCCCCCACCGCGAACTTGTACGCCCCCTCCGAGATCGCACCCGACGAGGTGCCGAAGTCCCCGCCGCGGTCGAACTCGACGAGGTAGGACGCCTTGTCCTTCAGAACCACCTCGGTCCCAGGCTTGAGTTCGACATCCCGCTTGTCGATCTGCACGTACACGGAGCCAGGGAACTCGGCCGGCAGTCGGAGCGTCACGCCGGGGCCGGTGTACGGCGGTAACACGTTAGGTTTGAGCGAGGTCGATGTCGTGACGCCCGCGGCCGGCACGACCGCGGGAACGGGTTGGACGACCGAACTCGTCACGACCGACGGGTAGTAGTAACTCGGGTACGAGTAGGAGCCGTAGGTGTACGGGTATGCGTACCCGTACGAGCCGTACCCGTACGAGCCGTACCCGGAGTAGCTGGGGTAGTGCCAGTGGCCGTGGTAGTCGATGTGGCCGTGGTGGTAGTGGGCGTGGCCGTGAAAGTGCTGCGCTTGGGCCAGCGACCCACCGGCCAGCACGGCCAGCACGGCCGCCGTGAAGCTGAATAAGATTTTCATACGTCACCTCGGTTGTGAAGCGTTCCCTGCTGATCCGGCCGGGTGTGGAACCGCGTCGGGGTTGGAACCCGGCCATCCTTTCATGTTACCCCGATGGTGGGTCCGGGCGGCAAGTTCAGGCTGCCACGCCGGCCACGTTACGGCACTCCTCGGCGCACCTCCTGCACGCCTCGGCACACCGCCGGCAGTAGTCGTGCGAGTGCTTCTCGCACTCGGTGCCGCATGCGTCGCACACCGCGGCACACAGCCGGCAGACATCGGTGTCGAACTCGGAACGCCGGCTCATGAACGCGGCCGCGAGCCAGCAGACGGCCGCGCAGTCCTTATCCAGGCGGATGCACGCCGCCATCAGCTTCACGTCCGGCTCGCTCAGGCAGGCCGTCGCACAGTGCTCACACTCTTGCGCGCACCGGACACAGGCTTCGATACACGACTGGTACTCGCGGTGTGCCATTTCCCACCTACGGGAACAGGGTTGAGGGCGAATACGGCGGGCGTAAGCGATTTCGCGGCAAATCCCGTTCCGGGTACGCCGTCCGATCCGCCGACCGTGCCCTCGTCTACTCATTCTTCGGTGCGGCCTTGCCCTCGATCTTCTTGACCGCCTCGGCCGCGTTCCTCCGCACGTCCCTGTTCTTGTCCTTCGACAGCGCGGCCAAGACCGGGATCGCGTCCTTGGCGTCGGGGCCGATTTCCCCGAGCGCCTCGGCCGCTTCCGCCCGTAGGGTCTTGTCCTCGTTCTTCAGCCCTTCGATCAGGACCGGCAGTGCGTCCTTGACCGCCGTCTTGTCGATCTTCACCAGCGCTTCGGCGGCGTGAACCCGGATGCCGGCGTTCTCGTCCTTCAGCAGCGCCTTCAGGGCGGGGGCCGCGTTCTTCGCCGCCGGTCCGATCTCGCCGAGGGTGTGGGCGGCGTCCCCGCGGACGAATGGGTCTTCGTGCTTGAGACCCTCGCTCAGCACCGGCAGGACCAACTTGGTGTCCCCGGTAATCTCGTAGACCGCCTCGGCCGCGTGTACCCGGACCCCGTGGTCGGCGTCCTTGAGCAGCTTGGTCAGCGCGGGAACGGCCGGCTTCGCCTTATCCTTGAACTTCGCCAGGGCGTGGGCCACGTCCCCCCGGACGCCGGGGTGCTTATCGGAGAGGGCGGCTGTAAGCGCCGGGACGGCGAGTTTCGGGTCCGCCCCGATCTTCCCGAGCGACTCGGCGGCTTGGCCCCGAACCCCCTCGTCCTCGTCCTTGAGCCGGTCGATCAGCGGCTTCTCGGCGGCCTTGGCGTCAGAGCCAATGTCGCCCAGCGCCGCCGCCGCGTTGAGTCGGACCTCCGGGTCGCGGTCTTTCAGTGCCCCCGTGAGTGCCGTGACCGCCGTCTTCGCACTCGGGCCGATCTCCCCCAGCGCGGCCGCGGCCGACGCCCGGACCCGCTCGTTCTTGTCTTTCAGGAGTGGGACCAAGTCCGGAACCGCGGCCTTGGCGTCCTCCCCGAACCCGCCCAGGGCGAACGCGGCCTTCGCCCGGACCTCCGGGACCGAGTCCTTTAGCAGACCCCGGACGGCGGGGACGGCGGCCTTGGCGTCCGGGCCGATGAACCCGAGGGCTTCGGCGATCTCCCCGCGGACGACCGAGTCCCTGTCCTTGAGGGCCTCCACTAGGGTCGGGATCGCGCCGGAGAAGTCCCCGTCCCCGTCCTTGCACAACTCGCAGATGGCCTCCGCCGCCTTCCGCCGGCTCTCCACGTCGGGCTTCTTAAGCGCGGCCACCAACTCCTTCACGTCCGCGTCGTCCGCCCCCCGACCTGAAGCTGGGGCAACACTGACGCACACCCCGACCAGCACCACCCAGGCCATCGGTCTCATATTTCCGTCCGGGTTGAGAGGTTTGAGAAGCCGGGCGGGAACGTCCCGCCCGGTTGCGGAGCCGGTTCTCACCGCCGGCCGTGGTGGTGCCTCTGAACGCCGCGGTAGCCCCCGCGGACGTTGGGTGAATAGACCCCGTACCGCAGGAGGTTGGAGTACGCCTGCCGCTGCTGCTGGTATGCGCGCTGTTGATACCGCAATTGGTTCAGGTACGGGTTGGTCCCGTACCCCCGGTTGGAGTAGCCGGCGTGCCGGTGCGGGGCGCGGTAGTTCGCCCGCCCCGCCCGTGTATAGTTTTTGTTCCGGTTGGCCGCCGACCGGGCGTCGGCCACGGTCTTGGCCTCGTACTTCTCGAACTCGGCCTTGCCCACCTTGCCGTCCTTGTTCGCGTCCCAGGCGTCCAGGAAGGCGTGGTCCGGGTGCGCCTCCTTCGCCCCGAGCTTGTCCTCGATCACCTTCGCGTTCGGCCCGCGGAACGCCTTGGCGAGTTCGGCCGCGTCCAGGAACCCGTCCTTGTTCGCGTCGTACTTGTCGAACGCCGCGTCCAGCCGGTGGTTATTCGGAGCCTGGGCACCGGCCGTGCCGGTCGCCAGGAGCACGGCGACGGCCGCGCCGGCGGTGTACATGAGTGGTCGCATGAGTGGTCCTCGTGCCCCGACTGCTCGCCCGACCCGGAGCGGGGCTGACTCCGCGGCGTGGCCCGCGCGGACCCCGTCGAAGGGATGGCCGGCGGGTATGTCGTCTCCGGTCGCCCCACCGTGGGGCACCCGGAATTCAGTTCGGTAAATGTAAAGGTTGACGGAACGTAGCGGGCCGGAGGTCAGCGGAGCGCTGCCGGCCGCCGAGAGCGGGGACGGGCAATCAAATGAGGAGAACGCAGTGAGCGATGAACAAGGGGGGCGTGGAGACGTGGGTCAGAGTCGGGGCAATCCGGCGGCAGACGGTCGGGAAACAGAAGTGGACGACGACAGGTTCGGCGAACCAGTCCGCCGTCATGGTCGGGGCGCTCTCGGGAACGGCCTGAACGCTCGTGGGCGAAACGACCGGGCACGACTGCTCGTGCGGGAGGGGGTCCGGGCAGCGGTGTTCAGCTTGGGCGATCCCCACGGCCGCTGCCACCGTCCCGCAACAAAGGTCTTCCCCCGCTGCCGGTTGCGGCTCAGCCAAAGCCAAGCCGGATTCGCCGGTCGGGTGGTTTGGGCAGGGCTGCGCTCCCCCGCCGCAAACGCAAATGCCGGGGGGCATCAGCATCAGCAGGGCAAGAACAACGGCTAGCACCGAGTGGACCATGTCGTCCGGGTTGGGACCGAGGCCAAGAAGGGTGTAACAGCGGGCACACCCTACCATCCTCAAAGTACCGTCCGTTTCGACGCACCGCAAGGAGAAATAGTTCCCGCGTTCGTCACCGACGACTCGAAGACCCGGACCATTCACTTCAAGCCGCCCAGCCGTGGTGCCATTGATCCACCGGGGGCTATCCGATATTCCCCGCGATCCAGGTGTCGAAGGTGTCGGCGGCTGTCATCTCCTGTGTCGCCGAAGATGACCGAACGAGGAGAACTGATGCGAGGGGTCATTCTGGGCGCGCTGGTCTTAGTGGCGTGCGGGATCACGATCAGCATGGCGGCCCGCGGCGCACCAACCCCGCCGGCGGTGGCCGCACCCGGTTGGGAATACAAGGTGATCGTCGAACCCAAGTACCCGGACGACTACGAAAAGGAGTTCAACAAGCTCGGTGAGCAGGGCTGGAAACACTGCGACTCGCGGGTCGTCGCAATATGGGCGGAGGAGGCAGGGCGGGACGTGAAGGTCGTAATCTTCAAACGCCCGAAGCGGTAAACTCGTTCGCCTTGGCCGACCGATGAATACGGCAAACTACGGCACACAGAGTCGTCTTACGCGGCGGTGCGGATGGCTCAATCGTTGTGTGGTCTACGCGAGTCGGCCGACGCTCCGGCGTGGGGCGTGGCAATTCTTGTCCGGAAAAAGGAGTGTGAGACATGAGGTTGTCGAATCGACCGCTCGTCGGTGCCGTCGTGGCCGGATTACTCTTGTTGGCCGCCCACGCTCGGGCGGCTGACCCAGTGCCGACGACCATCACCATTCCCGACATGGACTGTGCGTCGTGCGCGAAGAAGATCGGCGGCAAGGTGGCCGAGGTGCCTGGGGTCGCCAAGGTCGAGTACGACGTTCAGGCCCGCTTCATCCGGGTCACCCCGAAGACGGGGACCACGCTGTCGCCGAAAGCGCTGTGGGAGGCTGCCGAGAAGGGGGGCAAGGATTTGAGTAAGCTGGATGGGCCGAGCGGCACGTTCACCAAGAAACCGACCAACTGACCCGGAAACTGTTACCCCAGGGGCAAAGGCGAGAGGGGTTTCAGCCCACAATCACCTTTCAGGGGCGCGTCTTTCGGGAGTGGCAGATCAACAGCGAAAGCCAAAGCCCGCCGTAAACGCCCGGTCAGTTTGCCCCCGCTCGGAATTCTCAGGCGTTGGTGAGCCGCTCGGAAGGCCCGCAGCCCCTATCGCCTTCCGTCGCGGGGATGGGCCTGAGCACTCCCGTACCCCGCGACGAAACATTTCGACAGCGACGGTGAACGTCTGTGCGGCCCGAAGGTTTTCTTTCGTGATTCCATCGGCAGTCCTCCTTCAGTTACGTCACGCCTGGGCCGTACCCGGCCCGCCCCGCCGCCCTGACGTTGGTCATCATGAACCGGCTCCGGGGCAGGGCCGGTAGCCGTCGGTGTTCAACACGTAGGTCCTGGTCCGGAACGTCGTAGGTGATCTCCCCGGCCAGGAAGCCGGCGGCCACCTTCAGCACTTCGACGGCGATCCACTCGCCCGGACAGCGGTGGTTGCGGTGGTCGCCGCCGCCCTGGGGGATGAAGTTGAACGGGCTGCCGTCCCAACCCCGGAACCGCTCGGGCCGGAATTCGTCCGGGACGTCCCAAGTCCGCGGGTCGTGGTCGGTGCCGTACAGGTCCAGCAACACCCGCCGCCCCCGGGGGAAGCGGTAGCCGTGCCACTCGAAGTCGTGCCGCACCCGGGCCATCACGGCGGGAAAGAAGGGGTAGAATCGCCGCACCTCTTGCGCGAACAGGTCGGCGTACCCGGGCTCCCCGGCCCGGAGCCGCTCGCGGCACCCCGGGTGCTGGTGGAGCGCCAGGGCGGCGAACGTGACGAAAACGGACACTGCCACCGTCGGCCGCAGCACGTTGAGGAGTTCCACCGCGGCCGTCCGCCGGTCCAGTAGCTCCCCCGTCGGGTTCCGGTGCGTCGCTACCGCCCGGACTGCGCTGCCGTCGGGCAGGTCCAGCCGGCCGGCGCGGACATCCTCGACCAAACCAGCGGCCCACCGCTCGGCCCGCCGGCGGGCGAGCCGGGACCACAGGTGCCCGGGGCCGAGGGCCGCCGCCCGGTCGAACATCGCCACCAGCTCGGCCGTCCGCCGGCCGACCTCCGGCTCCCGGAGCGGGACGCCGGCCCACTCGCACACGGCCCGGGTGAGGAGTTCGTTGGCCTCGTCGTAGAGGACGACGCGGTCCCGGCTTGCCCACCTCCGGGCGGAGGCCCGGAATGCGGCGGCGGTGACGGTCCCGAACCGCTCGACGGACGCGGGTGTCATCAGTGAGAGGAACATCTGCTTGCGGTGCCGGTGGGCTTCGGCGTCGAGCCCCTGCACGCCACCCCGGCCGAAGAGCGTCTTCTGGAGCCAACCGGGGGCGACGTTGGTGCGGGTGAACCGCCCCTCGTCGTAAAACAGCGCGGCCGCCTCCGGCCCCGTCATGCACACGGTCGGACGGAGCATGAGCCGGGCCTGGAACAGGTCGGACCCGAACCGCCGGCACCGCTCCGAGATGAACCCGTAGGGGTTCCACATCAGGGCCAGGGTGCTCTCCGGCCATCCGTCGTGCGGGATTTCGGGCATGGTCAAGCGGCCCCCTCGGACGCGGCCCCGCGGTGCCGGATACCTATGTTGCCGGGTCGATTCGCCAGCGTCGCCGTTTCGACCATGTCCATGTCCTCCGTCGGTGCAATTCGGGTCTTTCGCCCCGTACACCGTGCGTAAGGGACGAGAAATAAAGAATCAATCATGACATACGCCGCCGACCCAAGAGGGTCGGCCCGGATGTCCTACCGCGGCCGCGGCGGGCCTTGGGCGGGCGGCACCGGCCAATGGTCTTCGAGCATCAGCCCGGCGACCGTCCGCCGGGGTGGCTTCCAAGTTTGTCCGGTAGCGTTTCAAATCGACCGCAAGCTAGACGACATCGAGCGAAGCCGCTTTGCCGACCTTCCGCACCTAAGAGTGGCGACGGACTGCTCGGCCATTCTTCCACGCGGGACGCTCTGCGACATGGACTTTTTATTTTGTAAGAAAAACCAGTCATAATTCCTTACATGAGCCGGTCCCGAAAAATAGCCAAAAGCATTGATTCGCAGGTTTTTGCAGCCATTTTGGGCCGTGAGCGAGGCTACGTGTTCGTCCCGGCTGACTTCTTCGACATGGGCAGCCGCGAGGCCATCGACATCGTCCTGCACCGGCTCACCCGAAAGGGAACGATCCGCCGCCTCGCCCGCGGGGTGTACGACCGGCCGAAGGAACATCCGGTCCTTGGCCTCCTCGCGCCGTCCGCCGAGGCCGTGGCCCAGGCCCTGGCCGGCCGCGACCACACGCGCTTGCAACCGGCGGGGGCATATGCGGCCAACGCCCTGGGCCTGTCCGAGCAGGTGCCGGCCAAGGCGGTGTTCCTGACGGACGGCCCGTCCCGGACGGTCAAGATCGGACCGATGACGATCCAGTTCCGCCGGACGACCCCGCGGAACATGGCGGCGGCGGGACGGCTGAGCGGCCTGCTGATCCAGGCCCTCCGCGAACTGGGCCAGGAACATGTGACCCCCGAGCGCCGCGAACACCTGAAGCGGACGCTCCCGGCCGACAAGCGTCGGGAACTCCTCAAGGACTTGAAGCTGGCCCCGGCCTGGATGCACCCCATCTTCCGGGAACTCGCCGGGGACGAGTGAGGCGCATTGCCGGTCAGCCGAAGGATGTAGTTTCGAGTGTTTCGAGTATTGCGTCCAATTCGAGGTCGTGGTAGAATACCTGGGAAAGGTTAAAGGAGGTATTCCATGTCCACGCTGATCCCTGAGAACTTTGAAACGGTCGCGCCGAGCGAGGCCGATGCCGTGCTTGCCCGGGAGTCGAGTCGCCTGTTGGCCACTCGCAAACTCGGCCGGCGGGCGAGCGTCCGCCTTCGCCTCGACGATGGTGAAGAGGGGGACGCGGTTGCCGTGCCGACATCCGCGGTGCGTCTGTTCCTGCACCTGCTGACCGAGATGTCCCTGGGCAACGCCGTCACCCTGATTCCCACCCACGCGGAACTCACCACCCAGCAGGCGGCCGACCTGCTCAACGTTTCCCGACCCTACGTCGTCAAGCTGCTCGACGAGAGCAAGATCCCGTCCCGCACTGTCGGCAAGTACCGCCGCGTCCGGTTCGACGACCTGATGGCCTACAAGCGGAAGGACGATGAGGCGCGGGCGAAGGTGCTCGATCAACTCACCGCCGAGGCCCAGGAGCTGGGGATGGGGTACTGATGGACCACCCGGTCACCGCCGTATACGACGCCAACGTCCTGTACCCGGCCCCGCTCCGTGACCTGTTCATCCGGCTCGCGCACGCGGGCCTAGTGCGGGCGCGGTGGACGGAGGCGATCCACGACGAGTGGGCGCGAAACGTGCTGGCCGACAACACCGCGCTGTCCCCCGACCGCCTGGCGCGGACCCGGTCGCTGATGAACGAGGCCGTCCGCGACTGCCTGGTGACCGGGTACGAAGACCTGATCGAGTCCCTGTCCCTCCCCGACCCCGACGACCGCCACGTCCTCGCGGCAGCCATCCGCGCCGACGCCGAGGTCATCGTCACCTTCAATCTGAAGGACTTTCCGGCCGCTGTCCTGGCCGCCTTCAACGTCGAGGCCCAGCACCCGGACGATTTCCTCGTGTCGCTGTTCGAAGCCGCCACCGGGCCGGTCTGTGCGGCGGTCAAGCGGCAGCGGGAGGGGCTGCGGAATCCACCAAAGACGGCCGAAGAGTTGCTCGCCACCCTCGAAAGCCAAGGCCTGGTCCAGGCGGTCGCCCGCCGGCGTGAGTTCGTCGAGTTGTTGTGAGAACGATACATTCCTTGGCGGGTGGGTACGGGAGGGCCAATGCGCCGCCGACGAAAGCGCAGCGAGAACTGGCCACGCCCCACCCTCACCGAAGACCAAATCCTGGCGTGGGCCGACGCCCATCACGACCTCAAGGGCTGTTGGCCGCGGAAGGATTCGGGCTTGGTCCCGGGAAGCTGGACGCAGCGCTGGTCGGGGATCGACTCTGCGTTGCAGAAGGGTCTGCGAGGTCTGCGAGGCGGCTCCTCCCTCGCCCGCCTACTCGCCGCCCGGCGGGGCGTGCGAAACAAGAAGGGCCTGCCTCACCTCACCGTCCCGCAAATCCTCCGGTGGGCCGATGCGTACCACGCGACTCACGGCGGGTGGCCACAGCCCAAGACGAAGCCGAGCGGCATTCCCGGAACGAACGGAGAGACGTGGCTGGCCGTGGATACCGCACTTCGCTCAGGCATCCGGGGAATGCCCGGCGGATCGTCGCTACCGCAAGTTCTCGCGGAACATCGCGGTGTTCGCAACTTTGCCGATCTCCCACCCCTGACGGTGAGCCAGGTGCTGGCCTGGGCGGACGCCTTTCACGCGCGAACCGGAGAGTGGCCGAAGCAGAAGCATTGGCCAGAAGTGATCCCTGATTCCGGCGGGGAGACCTGGGGCAAGGTCATCCAGGACATCGCTCGCGGCCTCCGCGGCTTCCCCGGTAACGAAACGCTGTTCGACCTGCTTGCCAGGCATCGCGGCGTGCGGAACGTGGGCCATCTGCCACCGCTGACCGAGGGGCAAGTCCTGGCGTGGGCCGACGCCTACCATATTGCTCATGGGGAGTGGCCGACGTGCCGATGCCCGGAACAATACATCCTGGACACGGGAGGCGAACGCTGGTTCAACGTCGATCAAGCCTTGCGAAAGGGACTCCGCGGTCTTCCCGGCGGCTCCTCGCTGCCGAAGTTGCTCGCAAAGTACCGGGGCGTACCCAATCTGAAGAAGGGCATGGCCGCCCGGATGCCGGGCGGGAAACATGCGGCCTCGTCATCACCCGTCTGACCGGCTTTAAACGGCTGGGGCGGAATGCAACCGTTTCAGCACCTGTGTCACCCTGGCCCGGCTGACACCCAGGTAGCGGGCGAGTGCGGCCCGGTTCTCGAACTTCCCGCTGGCGAGTAGTGCCTGGTAGTGGCGGGCGAGTTTTATCCCGTCCGGGCGCTCCTTGACCGGTTTCGGCACCGATTTCCCGGGGAAAGGAGCGCCCCACGGGAATAACTCGATGACAGCCGCTAGCTGTAACCTCTTGAACTGCAAGGTTCCCCGATCGACGAACCCGGAATCGAGTTGAGGCCACCTCGGGGAGCTTTCCGGACGGTTGTGCGAACAGGCAGGATTAACCGCCCTCCACTTGCCGTCGCACACCGGCTTCCCAGCCCCGCACGCCAGCGATAAAAAGTTCAATTGGCGTCCTGTCCTCTCCGCTCCGATCGCACGTCCTTGACGATCCGTTCCGACCGCCCGACAATCCCCCCGTCCGTCGGACGCACGTCACCGCCCCTCACGGGACCCCGTCATGGAACCCTGGCTCATCGCCGTGATCGCCGGCGGCGCCCTCCTCGTCCTCCTCGTCCTCTGGATGGTGTCCGTCTACAACCGCCTCGTCGTCGACCGCAACCAGTACAAGAACTCGTTCGCCCAGATCGACGTCCAGCTCAAGCGGCGGTACGACCTCATCCCCAACCTCGTCGAGAGCGTCAAGGGGTACATGGGCCACGAGCGGGACACCCTGGAGGCCGTCATCCGGGCCCGCAACTCCGCCTACGCCGCCGGCCAGAAGGCCGCCGACAACCCCGGCGACCCGGCCGCCATGAAGGCCCTCGGCCAGGCCGAGGGCCAACTCTCCGGCGCCCTCGGCCGGCTCATGATGCTGTCCGAGGCGTACCCCGACCTGAAGGCCAACACCAACATGCTCGCCCTCCAGGAGGAGCTCACCTCGACCGAGAACAAGATCGGGTTCGCCCGGCAGGCGTTCAACGACGCCGTCACCGCGTTCAACAACCGCCGGGCGGTCTTCCCGACCGTCCTGGTCGCCGGCATGTTCGGGTTCCCCGAGGCCCAACTCCTGGAGATCGACGACGCCTCCCGCGAGGCCCCCAAGGTGTCGTTCGGCCGGTGACCTGATCCCCCTCACAAGCCCGCGGCGCGAGCAAGGGCTGCCGCCCGCCCTTGCTCGCGCCGCGGGCTTGTCGGGACGCCCCGCATGACCAACTTCTTCCAGCACCAGGCCCGCGCCCGGCGGAACACCGCCCGGCTGGTCCTCCTGTTCGCCGCCGCCGTCGCCGCCGTCGTCGGGTTGACCTACCTCGTCGCCCTCGGCCTCGACGCCGGGCTCTCGAAGGACCGCCGCGGCCCGGTCGAGTGGTGGCGGCCGGAGCTGCTGGCCGCGGCCGTCGGCGGCACCCTCCTCGTGGTCGGGGGCGGGTCCGCGTACAAGGTGTCGCAGCTGGCCGGCGGCGGGAAGGCGGTCGCCCTGATGGTCGGCGGGCGGGAGGTGCCGACCAACTCCCGCGACCCGCGGGAGCGGCGGCTCCTGAACGTGGTCGAGGAGATGGCGATCGCGTCCGGGGTGCCGGTCCCGCCGGTGTTCGTCCTCGAAGAACCGTCCATCAACGCGTTCGCCGCCGGGTACGCCCCCGACGACGCGGTCGTCGCCGTCTCCCAGGGGGCCCTCGACTACCTGACCCGGGACGAGTTGCAAGGGGTCGTCGCCCACGAGTTCAGCCACATCCTGAACGGCGACATGCGGCTCAACATCCGCCTGGTCGGCTGGATTCACGGCCTCGTCGTCCTGTCCCTGGTCGGCCGGTTCCTGATCGAGATCATCGGCCAGTCGAACCGGAACTCGTCCCGGCGGTCGAAGAAGAACGAGGGCGGGCTGCTGCTGGCCCTGTTCCTGCTCGGCGTCGCCCTGTACGTCCTCGGGGCGGTCGGGGCGTTCTTCGGGTGGCTGATCCAGGCGGCCGCGTCGCGGCAGCGGGAGTACCTCGCCGACGCCAGCGCCGTCCAGTTCACCCGCAACCCGGACGGGATCGGCGGGGCACTGAAGAAGATCGGCGGGCTGGACGCAGGGGCCCGGGTCGAGAACCCGAACGCCGCCGAGGTCAGCCACATGTTCTTCGCCGACGCCCTCACCGGCCGGCTGACCGGCCTGTTCGACAGCCACCCGCCGCTGGAACTCCGCATCCGGGCGATCGACCCGGCGTGGGACGGGACGTACCCCAAGGTCCGGCGGGTCGCGGTCGAGCCGGAGCCGGACCGGCCGGCCGGCCCGACGGCCCCGCGGCTGCCGCTGCCGGTCCCGATGCCGCACCTCGCCGCGGACGCCGCGGTCGCCCGGATCGGGACCGTCCCGGACGAGAGCCTGGCCACCGCCGCCCGGTTCGAGGACGCCGTCACCCCGGACCTCCGCGAGCTGATCGGCGAGCCGTACTCCGCCCGGGCGGTGGTACTCGGACTGCTACTGGACGCGGACGAGGGGGTCCGCGTCGCGCAGCTGGCCGGCCTGGAGGCGTCGGTCGACCCGCCGGACCTGGTCGAGGTGCGGCGGCTGGCGGACCGGGTGCGGGCGGTCCCGCCGGGCACCCGGCTGGCCGTCGTCCACTTCGCCATGCCGGCCCTGCGGCGCATGTCGCCGGAGCAGTACCGCCGGTTCCGGGCGGCGACCGAGGTGCTGGCGTTGATGGACCGGCGGCTCAGCCTGTTCGAGTTCTGCCTGCAACACCTGCTCACCCGGTCGCTGGACCGGGCGTTCGGGCTGCGACCGCCGGCCCGGGTGCGGGCCCGGTCGGCGGCGGCACTGGCGGACCGGGCCGCGACCCTGCTCGGGATGCTGGCCCGCGAAGGGCACCCGGACGCCGGGACGGCCGGGAAGGCGTTCGTCGCCGGGATGCGGGAGTGGGACCCGGCCTGGTCGGGATCGCTCCCCGACGCGGAGCGGTGCTCGCCGCCGGGGTTCGCCGCCGCCCTGGACGCGTTCGAGGAGGCCGCCTCGGGTTTGAAGGAGCGGCTGGTCCGGGCGGCCGCCGTCTGCGTCGTCGCCGACCGGGCCCTGACCGCGACCGAGTACGAACTGCTGCGGACGCTGTGCTCGGCCCTGGGCTGTCCGTTCCCGCCGCTCGGGCCCCGGGGGTAGGAGTGGCGACCGGCTCGGATCGGCCGCCGGACTTCGCGGCAGGTGGTCCCCCCCTCACCCGGCCACCGACCCCGCCCAACACCTTCCGAACCACGTCAACAGCCGACCCGGTTCCGCCCCGGTGGCACCAACACCCGTCGAAATTTTCCCGGGTCTCACGAACCAACCCCGCCGGCGTGACCTACGGTTGTGGCGGTCGACGGCCGCGGACGCCGGGGGGCAGCGCGTGGGCGAGGCGAGCGAAGACGCGGGCACGGCACCCGACCCGGCACGGGCCGCCGGCGGCATCGGCCGCCGGACCGACCGGCTGTTCGTCGGCCTGCTGCTGGCCCAGGGCGCGGTCGCCGTCGGGCTGGCGACGGCGGCCCGGACGCCCTGCGGCTTCGGCCTGGCGGCGGCCGACGTGCTGCTGGCACTCGCGGTCATCCGGTTGAACCGGGAGGTGCGGGCGGCGGCCCGGCGGGAGGCGGCCCTGGAGGCGGCCCGGGCCGGGGTCGAGGCGGAGGTGCGGGACCGGACCCGGGAGGTGGCCGAGAGCGGGGCCCGGTTCCGCACCCTGCTGGAACACTCGACCGACTTCATCTCGGTCATCGACGCCGACGGCACCATCCTGTACGAGAGCCCGTCGGTCGAGCAGCTCGGGTACTTCCCCGAGGACCTGGTCGGCCGGGCGGTGTGGGCCCTGGTCCACCCGGACGACGTGCCGGCCGGGAAGGAACGGCTCCGCCGGGCGGTCGACAGCCCGGGGGCGATCGTGCCACTGGAGCTGCGGTTCAAGGGGGCCGGCGGGGACTGGCGGGTGCGGGAGGGGAGCTGCCGGTACGTCCCCGGGCTGTTCGGGGCCGGGGCGGCCGTGGTGAACACCCGGGACGTGACCGACCGGCGGCGGGCCGAGACCCGGGCCCGGCTCCAGCACGCGGCGACCAAGATCCTGGCCGAGGCCCCGACCGCCCGGGACGCGGTCGTCGGGGTGGTGGAGGCGGCCTGCCGGGCCGGCGGGTGGGAGGTCGGGGAGTTCTGGGAGCCGGCCCCGGACCGCCCGGCCCTGGTCCGGGCCGGCGGGTGGCACGCCCCGTCGGCGGCCGGGTTCGAGGAGGCCGGGCGGGGGCTCGAGTTCGCCCCCGGGGTCGGGCTCCCGGGCCGGGTGTGGGCGACGAAGGCCCCGCACGCCGTCCCGGACCTGGCGGCCGACCCGAACTTCGTCCGGGCGGCGGCCGCCGCCCGGGCCGGGCTCCGGTCGTCCGTCGCCTTCCCGATCCTGATCGGCGGGCGGGTGGTCGGGGTGTTCGACTTCCTCACCCGCCGGGCCGACCCGCCCGCCCCGGACGAGATGGAGCTGCTCGAGGGGCTGGGCGGGCAGATGGCCCAGTGCCTGGTGCGGAAGCGGGCCGAGGCCGCCCGGCGGGAGAGCGAGGAGCGGTTCCAGGCGTTCATCAACAACAGCCCGGTCGTCGCCTTCCTGAAGGACGAGGCCGGGCGGTACACCTACGTCAACGACCCGCTCGTCCGGCGGTTCGGTAAGCCGGCCGAGTTCTGGCTCGGGCGGACCGACGAGGAGCTGTTCCCGGACGAGTACAGCGCCGCCTGGCGGGAGAACGACCGGGCGGTCCTGGCCGGCGGGCGGGTGGTGGAGTTCAGCGAGTCGGTCCCGCTCGGGGACGGCGGGGTGTCGCACTGGACGACCTACAAGTTCCCGTTCCGGGACGCGGCCGGGCGCCTCTACCTGGCCGGGATCGGGCTGGACGTGACCGAGAAGCGGCGGACCGCGGACGCCCTGCGGGAGAGCGAGGAGAAGTTCCGGAGCGTGGTCGAGGACCTCGCCGAGGGGATGCTCCTGCTCGACCCGGACACCCTGGCGGTGCTGGAGGCGAACCCGGCCGCCGCCCGGCTGTTCGGGCACCCGCCCGGGGGCCTGGTCGGGACGACCCTGTACGACCTGTGCGCCCACGACCGGGCGAGCGTGGACGCCAACCGGGACCGGGTCGCCCGGTCCGGCCGGCTGGCGGTCCCACGGCGGAAGTACCGGCACCGGGACGGGTCGCTCCTGGACCTGGACCTGAGCGTCAGCGTGGTCCGGCACGGCGGCCGGCCGATGCACGCGGTGGTGTTCCGGGACGTGGGCGAGCAGGTCCGGGCCGAGGCCGCCCTGCGGGAGAGCGAGGAGCGGTTCCGCGGGGCGATCGAGCACGCCGCCATCGGCATGGCCCTGGTCGCCCCGGACGGCCGGTTCCTGCGCGTGAACCGCGCCCTGTGCGCGATCGTCGGGTACTCCGACCAGGAGCTCCTGACCCGCACCTTCCAGAACCTCACCCACCCGGACGACCTCCAGGCCGACCTCGACCAGGTCCGGCGGATGCTGGCCGGGGAGATCGTCACCTACCAGATGGAGAAGCGGTACGTCCACAAGGCCGGGCACGTCGTCTGGGCCCTGCTGAGCGTGTCCCTGGTCCGGAGCGCGGCCGGGGCCCCCGTCCACTTCGTCTCCCAGATCCAGGACATCACCGACCGGAAGGCGGCCGAGGCGGAGCTGCGCGAGCGGGGCCAACGGTTCCGGGCCATCTTCGACGCCACCTTCCAGTACATCGGCCTGCTGTCCCCGGACGGGACCCTGCTGGAGGCGAACCGGACCGCCCTCAACGCCCCCGGGGTGACCGCCGACCAGGTGATCGGCAAGCCGTTCTGGGACTGCGTCTGGTGGAGCCACAACCCGGACCTCCAGGCCCGCCTCCGGGGCGCCGTCCGGGAGGCGGCGGCCGGCCGGTTCGCCCGGTTCGAGGCGGTCCACCCGCTGGCCACCGGGGAGGTGGCGGTGATCGACTTCTCGGTCACCCCGGTCCGGGACGAGTCCGGGGCGGTCGTCCTCCTCGTCCCCGAGGGGCGGGACATCACCTACGTGAAGCGGGCCGAGGCGGAGCTGCGGCGGACCCGGGCCCAGCTCGCGGACGCGATCGAGTGCCTGGACGCCGGGTTCGTCATGTACGACGCGGACGACCGGCTGGTCACCTGCAACGGCCCGTTCCGGGACATGTACCCGGCCCTCGCCCCGCTCCTGGTCCCCGGCACCACCTACGAACAGATCGCCCGCCACGGGTACCGGACCGGGCTGTACGCCACCGACGGGCGGGCCGAGGACGAGGCGGTCGCCGCCCGGGTCGCCGCCCACCGGGCCCCCGGCCCGCCGCGGGAGATCCTGACCGGGGACCGGTGGCTCCGGGTCAGCACCCGGCGGACCGGGGAGGGCGGGTTCGTCTCCCTCCGGACCGACATCACCGACCTGAAGCGGGCCCGGGAGGAGGCGGAGGCGGCCACCCGGGCCCGAGGCGAGTTCCTGGCCAACATGAGCCACGAGATCCGCACCCCGATGAACGGCATCATGGGGCTCACCGACCTCGTCCTGGAGACCGACCTGACGGCCGAGCAGCGGGAGTCCCTCTCCCTGGTCAAGTCGTCCGCCGAGGCCCTGCTGACGATCATCAACGACATCCTCGACTTCTCCAAGATCGAGGCCGGCAAGCTGAGCCTCGACCCGATCCCGTTCCGCCTCCGGGACGCCGTCGGGGACACCCTCAAGGCGTTGGCCCTGAGGGCCCACGGGAAGGGGCTGGAGCTGACCTGCGACGTCCGCCCGGACGTCCCGGACGCGGTCGTCGGGGACGCCGGCCGGCTCCGCCAGGTGCTCACCAACCTCGTCGGGAACGCGGTCAAGTTCACCGCCAAGGGGGAGGTCGGCGTCCGGGCCGAGCGGGTCCCGGACCCGGGCGGCGGGGTGCGGGTCCGGTTCTCGGTCGCCGACACCGGGATCGGCATCCCGGCCGACGCCCGGGCCGCCATCTTCGACCCGTTCACCCAGGCCGACGGGAGCACCACCCGGAAGTACGGCGGGACCGGGCTCGGGCTGACCATCTGCGCCCGGCTGGTGAGCCTGATGGGCGGGACGATCGCGGTCGAGAGCGAGCCGGGCAAGGGAAGCACGTTCTCGTTCGATGTCCGGTTCACCCGGGCCACCCCGTCGGCGGCGAAGTCCGGGGTGTTCCCGCCGTCCGACCTGCGCGGGCTGAACGTCCTGGTGGTGGACGACAACCCGACGAACCGGCGGGTGCTGGCCGAGACGCTGCAGCTGTGGGGGGCGAGGGCGGCGTGCGCCGCGTCCGGCCCGGAGGCCCTGGCCGAGCTGACCCGGGCGGCCGCCGCCGGGACCCCGTACCCGCTGGTCCTGCTGGACGCGATGATGCCGGAGATGGACGGGTTCGCGGTCGCCGAGCGGGTGGCCGGGCGGGCCGACCTGGCCGCCCCGGTGGTGATGATGCTGTCGTCCGCCGACCGGGGCGAGGACGCCGCCCGGTGCCGGGCCCTCGGGATGGCCGGGTACCTGGTGAAACCGGTGAAGCCGGGCGAGTTGCGGCGGGCGCTCGCGGCCGCGGTCGGGACCCGGGCGGAGGCGGCCCGGGCCGCCCGGCCCGCCGCCCCGGCCCCGGACGCCCCGCCGCTGCGGATCCTGTTGGCCGAGGACAACGCGGTCAACCAGCGGGTGGCGGTCCGCATCCTGCAGGGGTGCGGGCACCGGGTGACGGTGGCGAACCACGGCGGGGAGGCGGTCCGGCTGTCGGCCGGGGAGCGGTTCGACGTGATCCTGATCGACGTCCAGATGCCGGTGATGGACGGGTTCGAGGCGGTCGCGGTGATCCGGGCCCGGGAGGCCGGGACCGGGCGGCGGACGCCGATCGTGGCGATGACCGCCCACGCGATGAAGGGGGACCGGGAGCGGTGCCTGGCGGCCGGGATGGACGACTACCTGTCGAAGCCGGTGCGGCGGGACGAGCTGGTCGGGATCCTGGCCCGGATCGGGGGCGAGGCGGCGGCGGTGACCCCGCCGCCCGGGCCGGTCGAGACCCCGCCGCCGGCCGGCCCGCCGGCGTTCGACCGGGCCGCCGCCCTGACCCGGCTCGGCGGGGACGAGGCGCTGCTGGCGGAACTGGCCGGGCTGTTCCGGGAAGAGGCACCGCGGATGCTGGCGGAGATCCGCGACGCCCTGTCCGCCGGGGACGCGGCCGGGGTGCGGCGGACGGCCCACGGGCTGAAGGGCTCGGCCGGGTACGTCGGGGCGCCGCGGACGGTCGAGGCGGCCCGCCGGCTGGAACTGCTCGGCGAGTCCGGGGACCTGGCCGCCGCCCCGGACGCCCTCGGGACGCTCGAGGCGGAGGTCGAGCAGTTGACCGCCGCCCTGGCGACAGTCGCCGGACCGTCCGAGCCGGAAGCGTGAGCGACGGGTTGAGGTGAACCGTCGCTCACGCTTCCGGCTCGGACGGACCTCGCCCCATTCACTACCGGATCTCGACTGATGCGCATCCTGGTCGCCGACGACGACACCGTCTCCCGCAAGGTGCTAGAGCG
Source organism: Isosphaera sp. (assembly GCA_013822345.1). GTDB lineage: Bacteria > Planctomycetota > Planctomycetia > Gemmatales > Gemmataceae > Gemmata. The sequence goes on along the minus strand of PNKH01000004.1, from coordinate 60,493 downwards.
GACCCTGGCCGGGTGGGGCCACGAGGTGGTGTCCGCCGCCGACGGGGAGGCCGCCTGGGAGGTCCTCCGCCGGGACGACGCCCCGCGGCTCGCCGTCCTCGACTGGGTGATGCCCGGGCTGGAGGGGCCGGACGTGTGCCGGCTCGTCCGCTCCCTGAACCGCCCGGTCCCGACCTACGCCATCCTGCTCACCTCCAAGGGCGACCGGGCGGACGTCGTCGCCGGGCTCGACAGCGGGGCCGACGACTACGTCACCAAGCCGTTCGACCGGGCCGAGTTGGAATCGCGGCTGCGGGTCGGGGAGCGGGTGGTGAGCCTGCAGCAGGGCCTGGCCGACCGGGTGAAGGAGTTGGAGGAGTCGCTCGCCCGGGTCAGCCGGCTGCACGGGTTGTTGCCGGTCTGCGCGTGGTGCAAGCGGATCCGCAACGACGGCGACTACTGGCAGTCGGTCGAGGAGTACGTGACCGAGCTGACCGACCTGCGGGTGACCCACGGCATCTGCCCGCCGTGCCTCGCCCGGGAGTGCGGCGACACGTCGCACGGCTGACCCGGCCGGGAGGGCGAGGCTCCCGCCGAGCCGGAGCGACACGGCTCGGCGGGAGCCTCGCCCTCCCGGCCGGCTTTCGGCACGGCCTCTGCCGCCCTACTCCGTACAACGACCCGCACGACCCTTCCCCACCGTGTGAGGCCGGCCGTGCAAGGCAACCCCGCCGTCGTCGACGCCCTGAACCGGGCCCTGACCATCGAGCTGACCGCCATCAACCAGTACTTCGTCCAGGCGAAGATGTGCAAGAACTGGGGGTTCCTGCGGCTGGCCAAGAAGCACTACGACGAGTCGATCGGGGAGATGAAGCACGCCGACCGGATCATCGAGCGGATCCTGTTCCTGGAGGGCGTCCCGGAGATCGCCCGGTACGACGTGATCCGGGTCGGGGCGGACGTGAAGGAGCAGTTCGAGAACGACCTGAAGCTCGAGCTCGGCGGGGTCAAGGCGTACAACGAGCTGGTGAACCTGGCCATCGACCAGAAGGACAACGGGAGCCACAAGCTGGCGCTGGAGATCCTGGAGGAGTCGGAGGAGCACGTCGACTGGCTGGAGACGCAGCTCGGGCTGATCGACAAGGTCGGGCTGGAGCGCTACCTGGCCGAGCAGATGTTCGGGGACGACGACGCGGAGTAGACGGCGAGGTAGGCGGACAGCTCCCGGTGGCAGCAGCTGCACCCGGTCCCGGCCTCGGTCGCCTGCCGCACCTCCGTCAGGGTGCGCAGGCCGAGGGCGACGACGGCGTGGATCACCTCCCGCTCGGTCACCCGGAGGCACCGGCAGACGAAGCGGTCGGCACAGCTCCCGACCGCGGCGCACCCGCGGCAGTCCCCCCCGCAGTCCGAACCGACCGTCTGGCTCATGGCGCCCTGCTGTTGAGATCACGTCTCATTAGCAGTTTACCCGCCCGCCGGTTCGTCCGTCAACCCCCCGCCGCCGTTTCCGCCGGCGCCGCGGAGGCGGTCGAGGATCATGATCTTCTGCCAGATCTTTGCCGTCAGCCCGGTCGCCAGCCCCTCGCAGTGGTCGACCGCCGCCAAGGCCGGCGCGTCCGGGAGGTCCTGCACGTAGAGCTGACCCACCTTGCTCACGATCGCCAGCAACTGCGTGCAGTGGTGTAGGTACAGCCCGACCTCCTCCGCCGTCATCGGCCGGCCGGACTCGGTCAGCGGGGCGTCCTTCGACCCGATCCGCTCCGGGTCCTTGCTCAGCTGGTGCATGTCGATCAGGTGGGCCATCGCCCGCAGCTCGTGCACCGCCTTCAGGGCCTTCCGCCGCTTCAGCCGCAGTTCCAGGGTGACCAGGAAGACCGCGGCCGCCACCAGGTACAGCCCGACGCCCTTCGCCGCGTCCAGGAACCAGAACAGGTTCAGCACCCCGTCCCGCAGGTCGGGGCTGGTGGCGAAGTGCCAGACGACCCCGCCGGCGGCGAGCAACCCGACCAGCACCAGCCCGCCGCGGACCCACAGGTCCGGCCGGCGGATCGCCTCCGCCCGGGACACCGACTCGCGGGTCACCTCGACCAACTCCGCCGCCACCTTGGACAGGCCGGACTCCGGGAACCGCTCGGCGATCCGGCCGCGGAGCTTGTCGGCGGTCTTGAGGATCTCGTCGTCGGCCAGCCGGCGTTCCATGGGGCGACTCACTTCTTCGGGGTCGGCTTGTCCTCGCCGCCGTCGGTCCACTGCCGCCCGACCGCGTCGGGGTTCTTCGGCAGCGACACCTTCGGCACCTCCAGCCCGATCTCCTTCACCCGGGCCTCCCGGATCTTATTCGTGTCGACCCCGAACTCCTTGTCCCGGGCCTTGAGCACCTTCTCGTCCACCTGCCCGTCGGCCATCAGCGACCAGATGAGCATCGGCTCCCCGACCGGGACCGCCGTCGCCGGGTTCGGCCAGGTGTGCCACGCCTTCCCCCAGGTGGTGAGGACCACCTTCATGAACGCCATCTCGTCCTTCGGGTCCATCCCGGGGGCGACCAGCCCGCCGCCGAGCACCTCGTAGGTGTGGGCGTGCCAGAACTTCTTCTCCGCGTCCGGCAGCTTGCGGTACGCGGCGTCCGAGATCAGGTACTCGACCCCGACCAGCTTGGCGTTCTTCCCGGTCCCGTCGAACAGGACGCACTGGAACACGTCCCCGTCCGCCCCGCCGGTGTGGGCGGCGCAGTAGTGCTGGGTGACGAACTGGATCTTCGGGTCGGCCTTCGCCATGTGGATGCCGCAGAAGTGGAGGTGCGGCCCGCCGAGCGGGCCGTCCCCGGGCTTGCCGCCGTGCGGCGCGGCCGTCGCCGTCCCGCACGCCATCCCGGTCCCGAGAACCCCGACGGCCCCGAACAGTTCACGACGGTCCATGCGCACGTCCCCGTGTGGTGTGACTGGTCACCGCGACACAGCGCTTCCGGTCGCTCAGTCTTACACGCGACGGTCGGGGACCGCCAACGGAATCTTCCCTGAATCGGTGATGTTTGAGGGAACGCCCGTTCACGGCCGGGCGCGTGGCGGAGTTGGGGATGGCTGGCGAACCCGGAGCGTGAGCGACGGGGTGGTTGGCCGCGCCCACCCCGTCGCTCACGCTCCGGGTTCGCCGCGCCCGGCGTCAGGCCTGGAAGTCCTTGGCGAACGCCTTGGCGTTCAGCTCCTCGCCGGTGGCGTGCTTGGTCAGCGCGTTCCACGTCAGCGTCCGGCCCGGCTTGAACACCTTCTCCCTCATGAACTCGCCGACCTTCTTGTCCCCGACGTAGATCGCCCGCTTCGGGTCGGCCTTCGACACGTCCCGGGCGACGGTGTGGTGCACCTGCGAGGCGAACAACTGGCCCATCATGTAGTTGTGGTAGTACACCGGGGCGCTGCAGATGTGGATCTTGCTCGCGTAGTCCGGGGCGTTCCGGTCCTTCGGCCGCCTCACCTGCTGGTACTTCTCGACCAGCCCCCACCACAGCCCGTTCAGGTCCTGGGCCGGGTCCTCGTACATCGCCTTCTCGAACCGCAGCATCACCTGGCACCACCGGCTGAAGATCAGCAACTGGTTCCGCTGCACCTTCGCAGCGGCCTCGTCGAACTCCTTCGGCTTGTCGACCGTCACCCCCATCTTCTCGAGCCACGCCCGGGACTTGCTGAACCGCTCGAACTGCATCGCCACCCCCTCGGTGGTGAGGATGTGCGCCTCCGCCCGGACGAGGTACGGCAGCTCCTTCGGGATGTTCAGGCTGGAGTACACCGCGTGCCCCAGCTCGTGCAGCATCGTCCCCATCCAGTACTCGTTCGGGACGATGTTCGCCAGCACCCGGACGTCGCCCTCCCGGTCGATGTCGGTGCAGAACGCGTGCGGGCTCTTCCCCTTCTTCTCCCGCAGGTCGCTCTTCGCCAGCACCCGGTCGACCGGCAGGCCGATCCCGGCGTAGAAGGTGGCGCACAGCTTCGGGATGTCGGCCTTGGCGAACGGGGCGTCCAGGTTGCCGCCAAAGACCGCCGGCGACTCCTGGAAGAACGGGTCGTGGTAGTGCCACGCCTGCAGCTCGTCGGCCTTCACCCCGCATTTCTCCGCCAGCCGGGCGTCGATCTCCTTCTTGGCGTCGGCGAACGGCTGCCTCGTCAGCTCGTCCAGCTCGTCGAACAGCTTGACCAGGTCGCCCCCGTCCTGCTCGTTCAGGGTCAGGGTCATGTGGTGGAAGTTGTTGAACCCGAGCTTGACGGCCGCCTCGTTCCGGAGCTTGACCAGCTCCTTCAGGTCGGCCTCGACCACCGCCCCGACCCCCTTGCTCGCCTCCCACACCTTCTGCCGGACCGCCGAGTCGGCCGACTCCTTCAGGGTGCTCCGGACCTTACTGTCCGGGACCTCCTGCCCGTCCACCTTGGCCCGGAACACGTTGAACGCCTGCTCGACCGCGTTCGCCTTGGCGGTGATCCGCTTCAAGAGGGCCGGCGGCACCTGCTTCTCCAGGTACTGGAGGTACAGCAGGTCGACCTGGCGGGCCAGGACCGGGTCCTTCACCTTGCCGGCGTCGGCCGCCGCCTTGATCCCCTTGAGCACCCCGAACGGCTTCGGGTCGGACAGGGCGGCATCGATCTGGTTCTGGGCGTCCTCCTTCTTCTTGAAGTCGGCGTCGTCGCCGGTGATGTTGGCGTTCCACCACGCGAGGCCGGCCGCGATGTCGAGCGGCTTCATTTTCGCCTCGTGGGCCTCCACGAACTCCTTGGCCGCGGCGTCCGGGTCGGCCGGCTGGTCCTGGGCGGACACGTCGGGGGTGAGCAGGCCGGCCACGGCGGCGCCTCCGGCGGCGAGGAAGGAACGGCGGTCGGGGGTCATGGTGGGTGCTCGGGGAACGGGCGGGCCGGGAATGGAAACGACCGTGGTCCCGACCCGCACGGGGTTGGGACCACGGTACGCGGTCGGTCGGGGCGACGCAAGGGGCCGGCTGTTCCGCCGCTTGCGGCGTTGCGCTCCCCTGAGCGCAACGCCGCAAGCGGCGGAACGGGTCACGGGAAGTCGGCGGGCCGCCACAGGTCGTTGTGGATGCTGGTCACCCGCGGGTCGATGCTCTCGGGGGTGCGGGCCTCGACCCGGCCGTCGTAGAACAGGACGTTGGCCATCGGGAAGTGCCGCGGGGCGACGAGGTTCGGCCACCCGGCCAGGTCCGGGGCCCCGCCCCCGACCACGTCGGCCACCGTCTTGTTGTAGTCCAGGGCCAGGACCCGGTTCGAGTCCCCGCCGCCCTTGCCGAGCAGGCGGGTCTGGGCGTTCAGGGCGTAGTCACTCGACCCGGCGGTGTAGGTGGCCCCGGTCCCCGGGTGGAACGGGGAGATCAGGACGCTGCCGGCGGCGTCGACGAGGTCGAACGTGTACCCGGCGTTCCGGGACAGGGCGGTGAGGGTGAACCCGCCGGCCGTGTTCTCGACGAACACCACGAGGTCGTTGAAGTCGCCGTCGGTGGCGTCCTCCAGGGCCCAGACCGTGCCGGTCCGCCCGGCCGGGGCCTGGGGGAGTGGGGGCGGCGGGTTGAGCCGCCACCGCGGGTTGGTGGCGTCGAACGGGATAGTGTAGAACCGGCCGCCGCCGGTGTTCACCCGGAGGCGGACGTCGAGCGTCTGCCCGGCGTTGGACTGGACCGCCATCGGGCACTTCAGCACCGTCCGGTTGTTCTCCCAGTACGGGGCGAGCTGGGTGATCCAGACCGGGGTGTTCAGCTTCCCGTTCCGCTGGATCCGGTGGTTCTCGACCGCGAACCCGATCTGCCGGAGGTTGTTCGCGCACTTCGTCCGGGCCGCGGCCTGGCGGACCTTCTGCACGCCCGGCATCAGCAGGCCGATCAGCAGGGCGATGACGGCGATGACGACGAGGAGCTCGCTCAGCGTGTACCCGGAACGGCGCGGTCTCATGACGGCCTTCCTAGGGGGAGGGGGATTTCTGGTACCGGGGCGGGGGGGACTTGGCCATCTTCGCGTACTCCGCCCGGACGACGGCGAGGACCGCCCTCCGCTCGTCCGGGGGGGCGGACGCCTTGAACCCGAAGTCCTTGCCGACGAACTTCGCCACCGCCGCCCCGGCCCGGGCCCGGACGGCCTCCGCCGGGTCGTCCATGGCGTCGAGCAGCAGGGGGACGGAGTCCCACGCGTCCAGCGCGGCCAGCCCGGACACGGCGGCCGCCTTCACCCCCGGCTCGGTGGCCGACTTGAGGAGGGTCTTGAGGGCCTCCTTCCCCTCCGCCCCCTTGTCGGCCAGGGCCAGGGCGGCCCGCTCGCGGTCGGCGGCCGCGCCGGCCGGGTCGGCCGCCTTCGCCCGCAGCTGCTCCGCGGTCGGTCCCCCGCCCCCGCACCCGAGGGCGAAGAAGATAACCGGAACGAGTGCGGCGCGCCGGGGCGGCGCGCCTCGCGCCTGGCGAGACATGCGGGGTCACCACGAGTCGGACGGGGTCGGAACGAGCCGCGGACGAAGAACGGTGTCGACCGGGGTACTCGACCCGATCGGTCCGGCGCGAGCCTTCGTCCCGAGCATGAGGAAAGTGCGACTACGCCCCGGACGGATTCACACGGTACCCACCAACCCGCCTTGTTACAATCGAAAAAATTCCGCTTTCGGACGATCTTCGCCCCGGCCGTTCCGGCCGTCAGGTCGAGTAGACCCACCGCCCGATCAAAACTGCCGGCGGGAGCAGCAGAAGGATCGCCAGCCCGGAGAGGCCGGCGAACGCGGTGGCGAGGACGGCGTCGAGGGCGACGAGGCCGAGGACGCACCGCTTGACCGCCCGCTGCACCTCCCGCGGCCCCGGGGACGCCACCGCCCGGGCGACCGGCCTGCCGACGAAGAACCCGAACAGCACCAGCAGGTACGGGAACAGGACGGTCCCGGTGTCGGCCGGGAGCCGGGCCTTCAGCACCAGCCCGAGGGCGAGTGACACCGCGATGACACCCGCCGCCGCGAGCAGGTGGCGCGGCCGGCTCCGGCCCTCCTCGGTGCGGGCGAACCACGTCACCCCGACGATGTACAGGCCGACGACCCCGGCGAGGTGGATTCGGGTGGGGGTGTCGAGGGCCGCGTCCGGAACGGCGGACAACCCGAGCAGCACGTTCAGGAACCGGCAGCTCGCCATCGCCAGCGGCCCGACGGGAGTGCGTTTCAGCGACCCGTCGTAGGCCAGGACCGCGGCGACGATCCCGACCGCGTAGGTGAGCGGGGCGGGGTTCCAGGCCTCGCCCCCCGGAAACCCGGCGAGGGCGGCGAACGCCAGGCCGAGGCCGAACAGGGTGACGCCGAGGAGGACGGCGGTCCGTACCGTGACCCGGCCGGACGGGATGGGTCGGAACGCCCGGGCGGCCGCGTCCTCGGCCCGGTCGAACACGTCGTTGAACACCATCCCGGCCAGGTACAGGCAACCGGACGCGAGGGCCAGGAGGGCGGCCGACGCCCAGAACCCGGCCGGCGTCTCCGGGAGGACGGCGGCCCCGGCGGCGGTGGCCAGGGCGATGTCGGCGAACGCGGTGAAGACGTTCGGCAACCGCAGGAGCTGGGCGAACGCGAGCAGGCGCGGGCTTGACATGAGGACACAAGATACGGATCTTGTCCGGCCGCCACCGCCCCGCCCGGAGTCCGTCGCATGAACCGCCTGCTCGGCCCGCTCGTCCGGGCAATCGTCCCCCGCCTCCCGGACCGGCTCCTGGTCCCGCTGCTGCGCCGCCGCCCGTCGCTCGCCCGGTTCGTCCGGCGGGGCCGGGACTTCGTGTTCCGGAAGTACGCCGGCGGCCTGTCGGTCCGCATCGACCCGTCGAACCCGATCGAGTTGGTGATGCTGAGCGGGAGTTGTGAGGCCGAGGTGGCGCGGGCGATCGTCCGGTTCGTAAAGCCGGGCGATTGCTGCCTCGACGTCGGGGCGAACGTCGGGGCGGCCACCCTGTCACTGGCGGCGGCGGTCGGCCCCGGCGGGCGGGTGGTCGCGGTCGAGCCCGGGCCGCCGTACCGCGGACGGATGCGGCGGAGCATCGACCTCAACCCGCGGCTCCGCGACCGGATCACCGTGGTCGCCGCCGGCATCGGGGCGGAGCCCGGGACGCTGTGGTGGCAGCCGGACGGGAACGCCCCGTACAACGCCTCGCTGCACGACCGGAACCCGTGCCCGGCCGCCGGGACGGGGGCCGCGGTGCCGGTGGAGACGCTGGACGGGCTGGTCGCCCGCCTGGCCCTGCCGCGGGTGGACTTCGTTAAGGTCGACGTCGAGAGCATGGAGTGGGAGGTGTTCCGGGGCGCCGGGGAGACGCTGCGGCGGCACCGCCCGGTCGTGGTGTTCGAGACGATGGAGTGGGCCCGCCGCCACCGCCGGGAGGTGTCGGGGGTCGACGTGTTCGCCGAGATCGACGCCCTCCTCCGGGCCGCCGGGTACTCGACCCACCATGTCCTGCCGGACGGGACGGTGCGGCCGGTGTCGCTGCTGGGTTCGCCGCCGGACAACACCCTGGCGCTGCCCGACCCGGCGCCGGGCGGCTGAGGGGTGGCGTGGGAGGGCGAGGCTCCTGCCGAGCCATCGCGCTAGGCTCGGCAGGAGCCTCGCCCTCCCGCGCGGACTCTGACCTGCTCACGCCAGCGGCACGTCGACGGTGTACATCGCCATCCCGGCGGCGGCCGCCCCGCCGAGGTTGGCCAACTCCTCCTCGGTGTTCACGTACCGGATGTCGCGGACCGCCTCGGCGAGCAGCCGGCCGTGCGCCTCCAACTTCTGCGACTCGTCCAGCCCGATCAGGATCGCCGTCACCGCGAACCCCTGCCGCCGTAGGGTGCCGAGGGCGACCGCGCTGTCGACCGGCACCCGCGGCAAGACGGCGATGACGGTCGCGTCGCGCGGCATCCGCGGGGCCGTCTCCAGCGCGAGCCTGGCGAACCCGACGCCGTCGGTGAGTTCGAGCCGGGCGAGCGCCTCGCGGACCTTCTGGAACTGGTCGAACCCGCGGCGGGTGTCGACGACCACCGGCCGGAGGCGGTCGTTCTCCTCGCGGAGGTCGAACCGGTCGCGGGCCGCGTCGCGCGTCTCGTAGCCGTCTTCGGGCTGGGCCTGCTCCTCCAACGACTCGGCCCGGATGCGGTCGGCGGCGTCGCGGCCGTTGCTGGCGAGGCCGAGTTGCTGGTTCAGGACGGACACGGCGTAGGCGAGGCTGGCGGCGGCGGTGACGGCGAGGTCGGACCGGTGCGGTTCGCCGCGGCTGTGGTACCCGTCGCGGTGGAAGTCGAGCAGGAGGGTGGCGCCGGCGAGGCTGGTCGGCTCGTACACCCGGCAGTGGAGGACGCCGGTCCGAGCGGTGACCTTCCAGTGGACGCGCTGGAGCGGGTCGCCGAACTGGTACTCGCGGACGCCGGCGGTGCGGGTCGGGTCCTCGAACAGCCGGTTCTGTAGGCGGATCTCGCCGAGCGGCCGTTCCGAGGCGAAGTCGTACTTCGGCAGGGGCACCACCTTCGGGTAGACCATGACGTAGACCGGCCTGCCGACGACGCGGTGCCGGCGGTGGAGGCCGAACACGTCGCCGGTTTCGAGGAGGGTCGGGCCGAGGGGGTAGTACCCGCGCATCAGGAAGGTGACGGAGTAGCGGACGGTGCGGGTGCCGCGGCCGCCGAGGCTGACGACCTGCAACCGCTTCCCCTTGACGGACAGCCGGGCCGGCTTCTGCCGCAGGGACAGGTCGGGGACGAGGTCTTCGACGAGCACCCAGAGGATCGGCAGGCCGCCGGCGTTGGACAGCGTGACGCGGACCTCGGTCGATTCGCCGACCTCGCGCGGGGTGGCGTCGCAGTGGCGCTCGGCGCGGAGGTCGTGGACCCACCGGCGGGCGAGGTAGCGGGAGACGACGAACACGCCGAGGAGGACGTACCCGGCGAACGCGACCAGCCCCGCCTGCAGAGCGAGGGCGAGGCCGAGCAGCAGGGCGATGGCGAGGAACCAGAGCATCGTTCCCGTCCGGTAGCCCCGAAGGGGCGGCGAGGGAATAGCCCGGGGTGGAGCGCAGCGGAACCCCGGGCACCACCGACACGGAACCCCGACCACGTCGCCCACCCCGCCCGGGCCGCCCTGACCGCCCGGGGTTCACACCCCGGGCTATTCCCTCGCCGCCCCTTCGGGGCTCCAGAACCGCCGCCGTCTACCGGTCGAACATGTCCTCACTCTCCGCCTTCTGCCGGTCCGTGACCGGCACCCGGGCGTCCCCGACCAGGTCCTTCACCACCGCCGCCGCGGTCCGCTTCCGCAGCCGGCTCTCCGGCTTCAGGATCAGCCGGTGGGCGAGCACCGGCTGCGCCATCCGCTTCACGTCGTCCGGCAGGGCGAAGTCCCGGCCGGCGACCGCCGCCAGCGCCTGCGCCGTCCGGAACAGCGCCAGCGACGCCCGTGGGCTGCCGCCGAGCGCCACGTCCTCGTGCCCCCGGCTGGCGTGCACGATCTCCAGGATGTAGCGCGTCACCTTCTCGTCGACGTGGACCCCACGGATCGCCTCCTGACACGCCAGCACGTCGTCCGCACTCACCACCGGCTTCAGGTCCTCGATCGGGTGCCCCTTCTGCAGCCTGGCCAGCATCTTCCCCTCTTCCTCCAGGCTCGGATACCCGAGGCTCAGCCGAACGAGGAAGCGGTCGAGCTGCGCCTCCGGGAGCGGGAACGTCCCCTCCTGGTCGACCGGGTTCTGCGTCGCCACCACCAGGAACGGCGGCTTCAGCACGTAGGTCTGGCCGTCGGCGCTCACCCGCCGCTCCGCCATCGCCTCCAGCAGCGCCGCCTGCGTCCGCGGGGTCGCCCGGTTGATCTCGTCGGCCAGCAGCGTCTGGGCGAACACCGGGCCGGGCCGGAACTCGAACTCGGCCGTCTTCTGGTTGAACACCGACACCCCGGTCACGTCCGTCGGCAGCAGGTCGGGGGTGCACTGCAGCCGCTTGAACGTGCAGCCCACGCTCCGGGCCAGCGCCCGCGCCAGCATCGTCTTCGCCACCCCCGGCACGTCCTCCAGCAGGATGTGGCCCTCCGAGAAGTACGCCGCGACCGCGAGCGTCACCTGCGGCCGCTTGCCGATGATCACCTTCTCGATGTTCGCGATGATCCGGCCGGCGGTGCCGGCCACGTCGGCGGGGGGCATGGGCGCCAGAGGTCAGGGGGCAGAGGTCAGGAGACAGAGTACGGCCCGACCTGGTGAAGACGCCGGCCGCCCGACCCGATTCCGGTACGCGCGCCGGCGGGGGGGAGGTAGAATCCTATCGCCCCCGACCCCGAGGTCCCCGCCGTGCGCCGACTCCGCTGGCTCGTCCTCGCCGCCGCCGTCGGGTGCAACCGGTCCGCCCCGGCCCCCGCCGGCGCCGCGTCCCCCGCCGACCCCGGCCCGGTGAAGGTCAAGGTCGCGTCCCCGAAGCGTCAACCGCTCCAGTGGGTGATCGAACAGCCCGGCACGGTCGAGCCGTTCGAGGTCACCCCGCTCGTCGCCAAGTTCCCCGCCTACGTCAAGGCCCTCGCCCCGGACCCGACCGGGGCGCAACTCCCCGGCGGGCCGCCCCCGGTCGTCGACATCGGCAGCGAGGTCGCCGCCGGGCAGCTCCTCGCCACCCTCGACATCCCGGAGCTCGACGCCGAGGCGGCCGAGCGGACGGCGACGGTCGCCCGGGCCACCGCCGAGCAGAAGCAGGCGGAACTGGAGCGCGGGGTGGCCGACGCCCAGGTGGCGGCCGCCGAGGCGATGGTGAAAGACGCCGAGGCCGGGTCGGTCCGGGCGGACGCCGACGTGGTCCGGTGGAAGGCGGAACTCGACCAAGTGAACGCCCAGATCATGGGCGGGGTGGCCGACGCCCAGACCCGGAACGTGTACACCCGGAACCTGGACTCGGCGAAGGCGGCGAAGGCGGAGGCCGAGGCGAAGGTGGCGACGGCGAAGGCGATGGTCCTGGAGCGGGTCGCCCGGAAGGCCCGCGTCGAGGCCGACATCGAGGCCGCCGCGGCGCGGGTGAAGGTGGCCCAGGCGGACGCCGCCCGGGTCGAGTCGCTCCGGTCCTACGCCACCATCTCGGCCCCGTTCCCCGGGGTGGTCACCGCCCGGAACGTCAACACCCGGACCTTCGTCCAGCCGACCAGCGGGCCGCTCTTCACCGTCGCCCGGGTGGACGTACTCCGGGTGTTCGCCGACATCCCCGAGGTGAACGCCGACAAGGCCGGCCCCGGCGCCCCCGCGGTGGTCCGCGTCCCCGCGCTCGCCGGCCGCGAGTACCCCGGGACGGTGACCCGGACCGCCCGCTCCCTGAGTCCCGAGTCGCGGACGCTGCGGGTCGAGGTGGACGTGGTCAACGCCGACCGGGCGCTCGCCCCCGGCACCTACGCGGTCGTGCAGATCCGGGCGTCCGCCGCCGACGCCCTGGTCCTGCCGAACGCCTGCGTCCTGGCCGCCGACGAGACGCACTACGCGTTCCTGGTCGAGGACGGCAAGGCGGTCAAGTACCGGGTCCAACTCGGCCGGTCCGACGCCGGGAGCATCCAGGTGTTCGGCCGGCGGAAGGCGACGCTGACCTCCGGCCCGTGGGCCCCGTTCACCGGGTCCGAGCAGGTGGTCGACGGCAACCTCGGCGCCCTCGCCGACGGGACCGCGGTCGCTCTTCCCACCCCATCCCCCGCCCCTTGAACCAATCCCGCGGCTTCCGCCGGAATGGCTCACGGCGGCGTTCCGGGGGCGACGATAACACCGTCGGCGATGTCTCGTCGGAGGGTGCGACATGGGGCGCGGGGCGGCGGTCGGGGCGTGCCTGTTCGCCGTGCTCGGCGGGTTCGGGTGCCACCACGCACAGGTCGGGCCGCGGGACTGCGCCGGCCCGGTCGCGGTGCCGCCGCCCGGGGCGGTGCCGCGGGAGCTGGACAAGATCACCCTCCCGCCGTACGTGATCGAGGCCCCGGACCAGCTCCAGATCGAGGTCGTCCAGCGGGCCCAGGTGCCGGTCCTGAACCCGGTCACGGGCGCCCCCGAGGTCGACCCGGCCGACCCGACCAAGACCAAGCTGCTGACCAAGCCGGGCGTCATCGGGCTGCCGGTCCAGCCGGTGTCCGGGCCGTTCCTGGTCCGCCCGGACGGGTCGGTGAACATCGGGTACTGGGGGTCGGTCCCGGTGTCCGGGCTGACCCTGGAGCAGGCGGCCGAGGCGATCCGCCGGCAGGTGGTCGAGAACCCGGCCCTGAAGGAGTTCGACACCCGGCCGGAGTCGATCGCCGTGATCGTCGACGTGCTGGCGTACAACAGCAAGCAGTACTACGTGTTCTTCGACGGCGGCGGGCCGGCGGCCGGGGAGCAGATCGCCCGGTTCCCGATCACCGGGAGCGAGACGGTGCTGGACGCGATCGCGAACGTCGGCGGACTGCAGGACGTGTCCAGCAAGCGTAACATCTGGGTCGCCCGCCGCACCCCGCACCCCGGCCAGCCGTGGCAGATCCTCCCGGTCGACTGGGTCGGGATGAGCCAGCACGGGATCACCGCCACCAACTACCAACTGCTGCCCGGGGACCGGGTGTACGTGAAGGCCCAGCGGCTGGTCACCGTCGACCGCACCCTGGCCCGCGTCTTCGCCCCGATCGAGCGGGTGTTCGGCATCACCCTGCTCGGGGCGGCGACCGTCAACCAGGTCGGCAACCGCCAGGGCGGGAACAACAACAACGGCATCTTCGGCAACTGAGAGACGGCTCCGGAGGTGCGTCGGGAGGGCGAGGCTCCTGCCGAGCCTGGCGTCCGCGGCTCGGCAGGAGCCTCGCCCTCCCGGCCACCCGTCACGAGGGACACCCCATGCGAGTGTTGATCGCCGCGGCCGCCGGACTCCTGACCGCCGCCGCCGCGTCGGCCCAGCAGTTCCCGACCCAGCCGTACCCCGGGACCGGCGGGTCGGGGGTGCCGGTCATCAACCCGTCGGCGATCATGCCGAACGTCTACAACCCGGTGAACCAGCCGCTCAGCCCGTACCTGAACCTGCTCCGCGGCGGGAACGCCGGGGTGAACTACTACTACGGCGTCCGGCCCGGGACGGTGGCGGCCGGGTTCGGGGCGTTCGGCGGGGCGCCGTTCGTCGCCGGCGGCGGGAACCGCCCGCTGTTCTTCCCGCAGCTGGCGCCCGCCGACCCGTCGGGCGGGGGCCCGGGGGCGGGGTACGTCCTCCCGCCGGCCGGGCACCCGGCGGTGTTCAACAACACCGGCGGGTACTTCCCCAGCCCGTTCGGCCAGGCCGGCGGGGCCCGGACCGGGGTGTCCGGGGTCGGGGCGACGCCGCGGCCGCGGACCCGGTGACGGCCCCGGAGCGCGGCCGTCCCGGCCGCTGTCTGAAGAAGCGGCCGGGACGGCCGCGCTCCGGGTCGGAGACACACTCGTTACGGACGACGGGGGACGGCCATGCGGGTCAGAGGCGTGGTGCTCGGGGTACTCGGGCTCGGGGTGTCGGCGGCCGCGGCCGCCGGCCAGGGGCCGAGGCGCGGGGCGGTGCTCCTCCCGCCGGTCCCGGCCGACCCGGCCGACGTCCGGGTGGTCGCCCGGGCGGCGGCGGAGGAGCTGCCGGCGCATCCCGGGAGCACCCCGGTGAACCGCCCGCCGGTCTGGCCCGGCCGGCCCGACCCGTACGTCCGCCCGGCCGGCGGCACCGCCCCGCCCCCGCTGGCGAAGCCGGAGCCGACGCTGGCGAAGGGGATCGACAAGCTGAAGGGGACGTTCGTCCCGGAGAAGCCCGCCCGGCCGGCACCACCTCCGGCTCCGGCGGCGGACGCCCAGACGCCGTTCCGCGGCACCACCCCGACCGGCGCCCCGGTGTACGCCGGCCCGCCCGCGTACCGGTGGTACGGGTGGGGGTCGGTGACGCCCGGCGGGAACCCGTTCGCCCCGGCCGGTCAGTACCCGACGGCGTCGGCCAACTGGCACTCGATCACCGGGGCGACGCCCGGGGCGTTCCCGGTCCCGGTCGCCGACCCGACCCGCCCGCCGCCCGGGTCCGACCCGCCGGCCTACGCCACCACCCCGACCCGCCGCCCCCCGCCGGCCGCCCCCCCGCCGCCCCCGGCCAGGCCGCCGGCGCCGGCCGCCACATCGTCCGTCGACCCGGTGTACCTGCCGCCGACGCCGGCACCGGTCCCGGTCGCGACCCCGACCCTGACCGCGCCACCGACCCCGGCGGTTGCCGCCCCGATCACCCTGGCCCCGCTGCTGCCGCGCCCGGCCGACCCGGCCGTCCCGGCGGCGCCGCTCCCGGCGCTGCCGGTGCTCCCGCCGGTGACCGTCCCGGCCGCCGGCGTCGAGGCGGCGAAGCCCGCCCCGGCCGCGGACGAGCCGGCCCGGTGGCAGCCGAGCGCCACCCCGGCCCCGGCCGCCCCGGCCGGCGGGAACTGGACGCCCGGCGGGAAGTGACGCAGGCCCGGTGTCCGAGCCGGAAGCGTGAGCGACGGGTCTCCGCTTCCGTCCTCACGCTTCCGGCTCGGACGTACAATCGCCGCATGGCGCTCCTCAAGCTGGCCGGCGGCACCGTCCACGACCCGGCGAACGGCGTCGACGGCCGGGTGAAGGACCTCTGGGTCCGCGGCGGGAAGGTGGTCGCCGCGCCCGACCCCGACGCGGTTCCCGACCGCGTGTACGACCTGTCCGGGTTGGTGGTGATGCCCGGCGGCGTCGACATGCACGCCCACATCGCCGGGCCGAAGGTGAACGTCGCCCGCAAGCTCCGCCCGGAAGACCGCCGGCCGCACCCGTTCCGCCGCACCGCCCTGCTCCGCTCCGGCACCCTCGGCAGCACCCCGACCACGTTCGCCACCGGGTACCTGTACGCCGGCCTCGGGTACACCACCGTCTTCGACGCCGCCATCCCGCCGCTCGGGGCCAGGCACACCCACGAGGAGTTCCACGACACCCCGGTCATCGACAAGGGGTTCTTCGTCCTCGTCGGGAACAACCACTACCTGATGGACCAGCTCGGCCGCGGCGAGCACGACCGCGTCCGGGCGTTCTGCGGGTGGCTCCTGCACGCCACCCGCGGGTACGCCCTGAAGCTGGTGAACCCCGGCGGGGTCGAGGCGTGGAAGCAGGGCCGCAACGGCATGGCCGGGCTCGACGACGTGGTCCCCGGGTTCGGGGTGACCGGCCGGCAGATCGTCGCGGCGGTGGCGCGGGTGGCGGACGAGCTGCGGCTGCCGCACCCGGTCCACGTCCACTGCAACCGCCTCGGCATGCCCGGGAACTGGGCGACCACGCTCGAGACGATGAAGGCGGCCGGCGGCCACCGGGCGCACTTCACCCACGTCCAGTTCCACAGCTACGGCGGCGGGCCGGACGACCAGGACACGTTCCGGTCGCGGGTGCCCGACCTCGCCGACTGGGTGAACGGCCACCGGGACGCCACCGTCGACGTCGGTCAGGTGCTGTTCGGGGACACCACGTCGATGACCGGGGACGGCCCGCTGGGCTACTTCCTCCACCGCGTCACCGGGCGGAAGTGGTTCAACGGCGACACCGAGTGCGAGGGCGGGTGCGGGATCGTCCCGATCGAGTACAAGGAGAAGAGCCTGGTCCACGCGCTGCAGTGGGCGATCGGGCTGGAGTGGTACCTGCTCGTGACGGACCCGTGGCGGGTCGGGATGAGCACCGACCACCCGAACGGCGGGTCGTTCCTCGCGTACCCGGAGATCTGCGCGCTGCTGATGAGCCGGGACTACCGCCGGGAGGTGCTGAAGCGGGTGCCGGCGAAGCTCAAGGACTGGTGTACCCTGCCGGACCTCGACCGCGAGTACACGCTGAACGAGATCGCCATCGTGACGCGGGCCGGGCCGGCCCGGATGCTCGGGCTTGCGCACAAGGGCCACCTCGGCGTCGGGGCGGACGCGGACGTGACCGTCTACACGCCGAACGCGGACCGTAGGGCGATGTTCGAGCTGCCGCGGTACGTGTTCAAGGCGGGGCAGCTGGTGGTCGAGAACGGCGAGATCCGCTTGGCCCCGTTCGGCCCGGCGCTGGTCGCCCGGCCGGAGTACGACACCGGGGCGCTGCCGCACATCCGGGAGTGGTTCGAGTCGGCGTACTCGCTCGGGTTCGAGAACTACCCGGTCGGGGACGAGTACCTGACCCACGGCGAGGCGGTGGTGCCATGCGGATCGGGGTCGTGACCGACATCCACGACGACGTGGACAAACTCGCCGCCGCGCTCGCCGCCCTGCGGGCGGACGGGGTGGACGCGACCGTCTCGCTCGGCGACACGTCCGACCTGCACGGGGCGTGGGAGGACGCGGCCGGCGTCGCGGCGCTGCTGGAGCGGTCCGGGGCGGTCGGGGTGTGGGGGAACCACGACCACGGGCTGTGCCGCGACGTGGGGGACGAGGCCCGGGCCAGGTTCCCGGCCGAGACGCTGGCGTACCTGGCGACGATGCGGCCGCGGCTCGAACTCGGCGGGTGCCACTTCAGTCACGTCGAACCGTTCCTGGACCCGGAGAGCGTCGGCGACCTGTGGGCGTTCGGCGGCCGGCCGGAGGACGCCGGGCGGGCCGCCCGCAGCTTCGCCGCCGTCCCGCACCGGGTCTGCCTGCTCGGCCACTTCCACCGCTGGCTGGCGCTGTCCGACGCCGGCCCGGTCGGGTGGGACGGCACCAGCCCCCTGACGTTCGAGCCGGGGCGGCGGTATCTTGTGGTGGTGGCCCCGCTGTTCGCCGGGGCGTTCGCGGTCGTGGACACCGACCGGTGGGTGCTGGAGCCGCGGCGGGTGCCGTCATGAAGCTGATCCTGGCCATCATCCAGCCGAACAAGCTGGACGCCGTGAAGGAGGCGCTGAACACCGTCGAGGTGTTCCGCCTGACCATCGTCGACGTCCTCGGGTTCGGCCGGCAGAAGGGGCACACCGAGGTGTACCGCGGGCACGAGCTGACCGTCAACATGCTGCGGAAGGTGCAGCTCCAGATCGCCGTCAACGAGGACTTCGTCGAGCCGACGGTGAACGCCATCATCGCCGCCGCCCGGACCGGCCCGGAGGGCCGGATCGGCGACGGGAAGATCTTCATCCTGCCGCTCGAGGACTGCATCCGCATCCGGACCGGCGAGCGCGGCCCGGAGGCGATCTGAGGCCCCACCCGGTGGCCGCCGGCGGGCCGCGGCCGACAATGACCCCCGTCCCAGGAGTCCGCCCCATGCCCCCCGCACTGTTGGCCCTCGTCCTCGCGGCCCCGGTGCCGGCCGAGGACTGGTCCCCGAAGACGTTCACCATCCCACGCCCGAAAGACGCCGGGCGGTCGGCCATGGCGGTCGCCGCCTCGGCCGACGGGAAGTTGGTCGCCGCCGGGTTCAACGGCATGGGGCCGGGGGCGGGCGGAGCGAAGAACGGGGCCGTCCGCGTCTGGGACGCCGACACCGGCGCCCTCGTCGCCACCATCCCGACCCACGGGGACGTCCTGAAACTCGCGTTCGGCCCGGACAACAAGTCGGTCGTCTGGGGCCGCGTCTACACGCCCGGCGATAGCGTGGACGACGACAAGGTGTTCGTCCGCGGCCTCGACCCGGACGCCCGGCCCCGCGTCTACGACACCCGCTCCGGGGCCGCGTTCGCCCTCAGCCCGGACGGCAAGCAGCTCGCCGTCGGGGTCTCCGGCCGGGTCGAGGTCCGCGACCTCGCCGGGGACAAGGTGGTGGCCGACGGGAAGGGCTTCCCGCGCGGGTTCGGGTTCGCCTTCACCCCCGACGGCAAGCAACTCGCCGGCGCGCGGATCGTCAACTTCCAGGAGTTCTACCTCGTCCGGTACGACCCCGCCGAGGGCCGGCCGGCGGCCGAGAGCGCGAAGCTCACCGACCCGGTGTACACCGTGGCGGTGAGCCCGGACGGCGCGCAGGCGGCCACCGGACACCCGGGCGGGGCGGTGAAGGTCTGGGACCGGGCGTGGAAGGAGCTGCGGTCGGCCGAGACGAAGACCAAGGGGCGGGCGCACCCGTTCTTCAGCCCGGACGGCCGGTTCCTGGCGGCCGGCGACCAGGCGAGCGGCGAGGTGGTGGTGTGGGACCGGGAGTCCGGCAAGGAGGTGCGGCGGTTCGCGTTCGAGGACGGCGGGTTCCGCACCGTCTACGCCCGGTTCACCGGGACCAGGTTCCGCCCGGAGACCGACCCGGTGCGGTTCGCGTTCACCCCCGGCGGCAAGACCCTGCTCGTCGGGTGCAACGGGGTGCAGCTGGTGTCGCTGGCCGACGGCAAGGTGCTCCGCACGTTCTCCGCCGAGTCGGACGAGCCGGTCCGGCCATAGCGGGCCGCGCCCCGGGCATGAAGGGCCGGGCGAACCGCGACCGTCAGGGAGCGGGTGTTGCGCCTCCGACACCCGCTCCCTGACGGTCGCGGTTCGCCCGGAACCCGGCCGGCCCGCTACGGCCGGGCCGGCCGTAGCGGGCCGCGGCCCCGGGGCGTTACCCCAGCGTCCAGGGCTTGCGATACGGCCGCGACAGCATCTCGTTCGCCTCCTTGTCCCCGATGATCTCCTCCTTCGCCGCGTCCCAGGTGATCTTCCGCCCGGTCCGGACCGCGATGTTCCCGAGGTGGCACACCGTCGCGCTGCGGTGCCCGATCTCCACGTCGCAGACCGGGTTCTTCCGCGCCTTGATGCACGCCAGCCAGTCCGCCGCGTGCCCCGGCGACACGTACAGCTTCACCTCCCCGGTCGGCAGCTTGTACGGGTCCGCCACCTTCTCCCCGTTCAGGACCACCTCGATCTTCCCGCGGTTGACGTGCACCGTCCCCTTGTCGCCCTCGAACGTCGTCCCGCCGGGGTAGCCGCCGCTCCCGAGGCTGCACCGGACCGGCACCCCGCCCGGGTACGTGTACTCGATCTTCGCCGACTCCGGGGTCTCGAACCACTTGTCCTTGTTGAACGTCCCCACCCCCACGACCACCTCCGGCCCGGCGTCGTCCATCCCCAGGCCCCACTGGGCGATGTCCAGGTGGTGCGCCCCCCAGTTCGTCATCTGCCCGCCGCTGTAGTCCCAGAAGAACCGGAACAGGTAGTGGACCCGCTTCTCGTTGAACGGCCGCAGCGGCGCCGGCCCGAGCCACCGGTCGTAGTCGAGGTTCTTCGGCGGCTCGCTGTCAGCCACCGCCGGCCCCTTGAAGTTCGGCCCCGGCAGCCCGACCTTCACCTCCCGCACCTTCCCGATCGCCCCGTTCCGGACCAGCTCGCACGCCTGGCGGAACTCCTTCCCGGACCGCTGCTGACTGCCGGTCTGCACCACCCGCTTGTTCGCCCGGGCGGCCTTCACCATCGCCCGCCCCTCGGCCACCGTCAGGGTCAGCGGCTTCTCGCAGTACACGTCCTTGCCGGCGGTGCAGGCGTCGACCGTGATCTGGGCGTGCCAGTGGTCCGGGGTGCTGATCACGACCGCGTCCAGGTCCTTCATCTCCAGCATCTTCCGGTGGTCGGCGAACGCCTGCGGCTTGTTCCCGCCCTTCTCCACCGCCGCGGCCGCGGCCGCCAGCCGGTCGGCGTCCACCTCGCACACCGCCACCACGTTCTTCAGGTGGGCGTTCATGTTCCCGCGGCCCTGGCCGCCGACCCCGACGCACCCGATGCGGATCCTGTCCGACGGCTTGTCCTGGGCGAGCACGGCCGCCCGGTAGGTGCTCGCCGGGAGGGCGAGGAGGGCCCCGCCGGCGGCGGTGGTGTGGAGGAACTGGCGGCGGGAGAGGCGGGACACGGCGGACCTCCGGGCGCAACGGGTGGGGGAATACACAGTTGTCGCACGCCGCGGGCGGCGGGGCAAGGGGTGGGTTGGAATCCGCCGCCCGGACTCGTACCGTAACCCGTGAACGCGCCCGGCCGGGCGCTCTCACGGAGAAACACGAACATGGCCGTGAAGGTCGGGATCAACGGGTTCGGGCGGATCGGCCGGCAGGTGTTCCGGGCGATGGTCGAGCAGGGCGTCCTCGGCAAGGACTTCGAGGTGGTCGCGGTCAACGACCCGCTCCTGCTGGCCGACAACCTCGCGTACCTGCTCAAGTACGACTCGACCCAGGGCCGGTTCAAGGCCGAGGTCGGGACGAAGAAGTCCGCGCCCGGGGCGGCGGAGGACGACACGATCGTCGTCAACGGGCACGAGGTGCGGGCGCTGGCCCTGAAGGTCGCCCCGGACCAGCTCCCGTGGAAGGATTTCGGGGTCGAGTACGTGTTGGAGAGCACCGGGCTGTGGACCGACGCCGCGAAGGCGAAGGGGCACCTGACGGCCGGGGCGAAGAAGGTGGTGATCTCGGCCCCGGCGAAGGAGGAAGACATCACGGTGGTGATGGGGGTGAACCACGACAAGTACGACCCGGCGAAGCACCACGTCATCTCGAACGCCAGCTGCACCACCAACTGCCTGGCCCCGGTCGTCCACGTCCTGCTGAAGGAGGGGTTCGGGATCTCCGAGGGGCTGATGACGACGGTCCACGCGTACACCGCCAGCCAGAAGGTGGTGGACGGGCAGGGCGGGAAGAAGGACTGGAAGGGCGGGCGGGCGGCGGCGGTGAACATCATCCCGAGCACGACCGGGGCGGCGAAGGCGGTCGCGCTGGTCTGCCCGGAGGTGAAGGGGAAGCTGACCGGGATGGCGTTCCGCGTCCCGACCCCGACCGTATCGGTGGTCGACCTGACGGTGAAGACGACGAAGGCGACGAGCTACAAGGAGATCTGCGAGGCGATGAAGCGGGCGAGCCAGACGTACCTGAAGGGGGTGCTGGTGTACACCGAGGACGACGTGGTGTCGACCGACTTCATCCACGACCCGGCGAGTAGCGTCTTCGACGCCGGCAGCGGGATCGAGCTGAACGCGAACTTCTTCAAGCTGGTGTCGTGGTACGACAACGAGTGGGGGTACAGCAACCGCTGCGTCGACCTGCTGAAGTACATGGCCTCGAAGTGACCGCCCGGGGTTCGCCCGCCCGGGGTTCACACCCCGGTCTATTCCCTGGCCGCCCCTTCGGGGCTGAAGACGGCCTTGAACCCCGAAGGGGTGGGGAGGGAATAGACCGGGGTGCCAACCCCGGGCGGACCTGGCTCGACACGCTGGACGAACGGGAGGGGTAGGGTGCCGAAGACGACGCTCGACGACCTCGGCGACCTGGCCGGCAAGCGGGTCCTCGTCCGGGTCGACTTTAACGTCCCGCTCGACAAGAAGACCGGTGCGGTCAAGAACGACCGCCGCGTCCGCGGGGCCCTGCCGACCGTCCGCAGGCTCCTCGACGCCGGCGCCGCCGTCGTCGCCATGACCCACCTCGGCCGGCCCGAGAAGGCGACGGCCGAGGAGCGCAAGCTCCTCACCACGGACCGCGTCGCCGAGCGGTTCGGCGAACTCCTCGGCCGGCCGGTCAAGAAGGCCGCGGGCGAGGTGGTCGGGCCGGCGGCCGCCGCCGCGGTCGCGGCGATGAAGCCCGGCGACGTGCTCCTGCTCGAGAACCTCCGCTTCGACCCCCGCGAGCAGAAGAACGACGCGGCCTTCGCCCAGGCGATCGCGGACCTCGGGGACGCGTACGTCAACGACGCCTTCGGCACCTGCCACAACGACCACGACGCCAGCATGGTCGCCGTCCCCGCCACCCTGAAGGCGGCCGGCAAGCCGCGGGCCGTCGGCACCCTGGTCGCCCGGGAACTCGAGATCATCGACGGGCTGATGGCGAACCCGAGGCGGCCGATGATCGGCATCATGGGCGGGGCCAAGGTGTCGGACAAGATCGCGTTCATCCGGGTGCTGCTGTCGAAGGTGGACAAGCTGCTCGTCGGCGGGAAGATGACGTACACCTTCCTGAAAGCCCGCGGGGTCGATGTCGGGGCGACCCCGGTGGCCGACGAGGAGGTGACGGCCGCCCGGCCGCTGCTCGGCGAGGTCGGCGGCAAGATCGTCCTGCCGGTCGACTCGGTCGCCGCCAATTCCGACGACCTGGCCCAGACCCGGGTGTGCGACGGCGCCATCCCGGCCGGGTACGCGGGGGTGGACATCGGCCCGAAGACGGTCGCGCTGTTCGCCGCCGAGATCCGGACGGCCGGGACGGTCATCTGGAACGGCCCGGTCGGGTGGTTCGAGCAGCCGGCGTTCGCCCGCGGCACCAAGGAGGTCGCCGAGGCGATGGCCACCTCGGCGGCGGTCACGGTGGTCGGCGGCGGCGAGACGGCGGAGGCGGTCGAGCAGTTCGGGTACGCGGACAAGATGACCCACGTCTCGACCGGCGGGGGGGCGTTCCTCGCCTACGTCGAGGGGAAGCCGTTCCGGAGCCTGGCCCAGATCGACGACCGATAGGAGGAATCGGGTATACCGGGGATCGGGCGTCGGGTATCGTGTCGGACGATTCGCCCGTCTCACCCGGCCCCGTCGGTCCGTCCGATACCCGACACACCCGACCCCCGACACCCGATGGAACAGATGACGACCGAGCGGCCGAGGAGGGGCGTGCCGGAGGGGCTGTGGGTCCGGTGCCCGCAGTGCAAGGCCACGGTCTACAAGAAGGAGGTCGAGGCCCGACACCACGTCTGCCCGGAGTGCGACCACCACTTCGCCATGCCGGCCCGCGACCGGGTCGCCCAGCTCCTCGACGAGGGGACGTTCGAGGAGTGGGACGCCGGCCTCCAGCCGTGCGACCCGCTCGGGTTCGTCGACCGCGTCCCGTACCACCAGCGGCTGAAGGAGGAGCAGAGCAAGACCGGGATGCCGGACGCGGCGGTCACCGGCCAGGGGTTCATCCGCGGCCGCGGGGTGGTGCTCGGGATCACCGACTTCGCGTTCATGGCCGGGAGCATGGGGAGCGTGGTCGGGGAGAAGCTGGCCCGGGCGGCGGAGCGGGCGACCGAGCTGCGGCGGCCGCTGATCTTCGTCAGCGGCAGCGGCGGCGGGGCCCGGATGCAGGAGGGGATCCTGTCGCTGATGCAGATGGCGAAGGTGTCGGCGGCGCTGGCCCGGTACGACTCGGCCGGCGGGCTGTACGTGTGCATCCTGACCAACCCGACGATGGGCGGGGTGGCGGCGAGCTGGGCCCTGCAGGGCGACATCACCCTCGCCGAGCCGGGGGCGATGGTCGGGTTCGCCGGCCGGCGGACGATCAAGAACACCATCCGGATCGACCTGCCGGACGGGTTCCAGACGAGCGAGTTCCTGCTGGCCCACGGGTTCGTCGACCGGATCGTCCCGCGGAAGGACCTGCGGACCGAGGTCGCCCGGGTGATCGACTACTGCCGGCTCGGCTGACCGAAACCCGGTCGGCCCGCCGCCCGTGGCGTATCCTGTCATCAGCACCTGGCTGTCCGAACCCCGTTCCGCCGACCTCGGCCGAGGTTCCCGTGGGCCTGTTCGACTTCCTGTTCGGCGGCAAGAAGAAGGGCGGCGGCGGGACGTCCGCCGGCACCCCGAGGCGCGGGCTGAAGCGGGCGAACGTCGAGAAGCGGTTCGAGCTGAGCGGGCAGGGCGGCCCGGGGAGCATGTCGAAGGTGTACCGGGCGTACGACCGGGAGCTCGGCCGGACCGTCTGCCTGAAGATCATGGACAAGGAGAAGACGCGGAAGTTCGAGGCCCGGTTCCAGGGGCTGAAGAAGCCGAGCGAGGGCGAGGTGGTGATGGCCCTGCGGCACGACAACATCGTCCGCGGGTACGAGCACGGGGTGACGACCAAGGGCGAGCCGTACCTGGTGATGGAGTGGGTGCAGGGGAACGGGCTGAACGTCCTGATCGACACCCGCAGCCCGCAGCTGGTCGGCAACCGGGTGCGGTTCATGACCCAGCTGTGCGACGCCGTCCAGTACCTGCACGACAACAAGTGGCTGCACCGGGACCTGTGCCCGCGGAACGTGATGGTCGACGCCGAGGGGGTGCTGAAGCTGATCGACTTCGGGCTGACCGTCCCGTACACCCCGGCGTTCACCACCGGCGGGAACCGGACCGGGACGGCCGACATCCTCGCCCCGGAGCTGATCAAGCGGAAGCCGACCGACCACCGGATCGACCTGTTCGCCCTCGGGGTGACGGCGTTCGAGATCTTCACCGGGCAGCTCCCGTGGGAGCGGTCGCCGTCGAGCGAGGAGACGTTCCGCCGGCGGCTGAACACCCCCGCCCGCGACCCCCAGGACCTGAACCCGAAGGTCGACGACGAGCTGGCCGCCGTCCTGCGGAAGTCGGTCGGAAAGGAGCCGCACGAGCGGTACCAGACGGCCGCCGCGTTCAAGGAGGCGCTGGAGAAGATCGGGGAGCGGGACTACTGACCCGCTCCCGCCGCTTGCGGCGTTGCGGGCGTCGTCGCCCGCAACGCCGCAAGCGGCGGGAGCTACGCGGTCGACCACAGTGCCGCCGCCGCGACGGCCGCCGTCTCCACCCGCAGCACCCGCGGCCCGAGCCCCGCCGCCCGCCACCCGGCCGCCTCGGCCGCCGCCACCTCGTCCGCCGTGAAGCCCCCTTCCGGCCCGACCGCCACCGCCGCCCCGCCCTCCCCCGCCGTTCCGACCCGGCCCGGGCCGGGGCGCAGCACCCACCGCGATTCGGGCAGGTCGGGCAGCGCCAGGAACTCGTCCCAGGCCCGCGGCGGGTCGACCGCCATCAGCCGGCTCCGCCCGCACTGCTTGCTCGCCTCGACTACCGCCCGGGCGAACTTCTCCGCCACCGACGCCTTCGGCCGGACCACCGCCCGCGCCGTCACCAGCGGGACGAACCGGGTCACCCCGAGCTCGGTCAGCTTCTCGACCAGGAAGTCGGCCCGGTCGCCCTTCGGCAGGGCCGACCCGACGACCAGCGGGAACGGCAACTCGCGGTCGGCCGCCTCGGCCCGGAGGATTCGGAGGGTGACGGACTTCTTCCCGGCGCCGAGCACCTCGGCCGGGTAGTCGTGCCCGTCGCCGTTGAACAGGGTGACCCGGTCGCCGGGGCCGAATCGCCGGACGGCGGCGAGGTGGTGCCCCTCGGCCCCGGACAGGACGTACTCGCCGGGGCCGAGCGGGTCGGGGGTGTAGAACCGGTCGGACATGAGGGGCCGGGTTACGACTCGGACGTGGTCTCGGCCGCGGGCGGCTCGTCCGGCAGGTCGTCCTCGGCCCGGGCGACGAAGGCGGTGTAGGCGTCCTCGGCGGCGACCGGGGCGACCGGGGCCGGGACCGGGGCGGCGTCCCAGAACGTCGGGTACGACTCCAGGACCGCGGGGTCGCGGGGTGCGACGTTCATGGTGTCACCCTTGGGGAGGGAGGGCGATCTGACGGGACAATCAAACCCCACCCTAACCCGCCCCCGGCGGGGGGTCAACCGGATTGTGAGGATTCTTCCGACCGGTCTCACAACCCGTCCGGGGAGCCGCGGCCGCCGATCTGGTGCCACCCCCCGGACCGCCACTCGAACACCGCCTCGTCCCGGCCCCGCCAGGCGACACAGTAGTCCCCGGCCGACACCCCGACCGACCACCCGGTGCGGCGGAGGAGTTCGACGTTCGGCTCGGCGTCGCGGGCGGACGGGCTCGGGACGGACGGTTGCATGGGGCACCCGGGGGGTGTCGGTCGAGGGCCGGGCGGTCCGCTCCGCCCCGCCACGTCCACACTTCGGCCGGCCGGGGGGCCGACTTCACCCCGCCCGGGCGTTCCCGCCGCCGTGGCCGGCCGGGTCACCGCACGACCGGCTGATCCGCGACCGCCGCCGCACCCGTCACCCCCAGCAGCCCGGCGGGGACGACCCGCGGCGGGGCCGGGGCCTCGAAGTTCGGGAAGAACTGCTCCCCGACCGGGCCGGCCGGCGGCCCCGTCGGGGTGGTACTGCCGAACAGGGTCGGGATCGCCGGGAGCGGCTCCCCGGCCAGCTCGGTCCGCTTCCGGATGCTCCCGCGGCTGAACGGCCCGGCCCCGAACACCCAGGTGTCCTTCGCCTGGCTGATCGCCTCGGACGTGCCGGACTGCCACACCGCCCGCCCGGTCACCCGGCTGTACGCGAACACCGCCACCTTCGCCACCCCGCGCTGGTCGTTCTTCTTCATCAGGGCGAGCTCCGGGACGCTCAGGTTGGTCGGCAGCCCGGGGACGACGCCCGGCAGCTGGACCGCCGGGGTGCCGACCAGCATGCTGTGCCGGTCCGTCCCGAGCCCGCCGGACCGGAGGTCGACGACGTACTCGGCCCGGGTCTTGTCGTCGAACACCAGGGCCCCGGCCGCGGCCAGCTGCTGCCGGACGAGGCTGACCAGGTACCCCTTGTCCACCTCCTTGTCCGGGACCCCCGAGGCGTCCAGGAACACCGCCTTGCCGGCGAGCGGGGTGAAGTCGATCTGGGCGACGGCGTTGTCCGCCGCCTGGGAGATGAGAAGCATCTCGGTGGCGGCCCGCGGGGAGTCGGTCATCCGGGTGGTCCCGCACCCGGTGAGGAGGACGAGCAAGAGGCCGGCGGCCCGGCGGGGCGGGGTTCGGGTCATCGCTCGGGTCCGTGGTGTCGGGGGCCGGGACTATACCCGCCGGTCGGCGAGGGGCAAGGCAAACCTGGACCGCGGCGGAACCGGGCGTCGAGGGCGTGCTGCATCCGGGACGAGACCCCGAGGGTGGGGGCGGTGAGGCGGCACAGGGAGCGGAGGTGGGGGGTGTCGAGGAACGCCCGGAACCCGGGGTCGCCGACCGGGTTGTTCGACAGGTCCAGGGTGGCGAGCTGGTCCAGGTACGGGCTCTCCGCCAGAGCCCGGGCGCCGTCGTTCCCGACCCCGCAGTCGGACAGCCGCAGGGCCCGCACCCCGGCCAGGTGCGGGCACCCGGCCAGCACCCGCGCCCCGTCGTCCCCGAGGCCGGCGTTGTGCCCGAGGTCGAGGTCGCGCAGCCGCACCGCGGCCGGGCCGGGCCGGCGGGTGAGCAGGACCCGCAGCCCGGCCGCCGTCAGCCCGTTCGCGGACAGGTCGAGTTCCGGGACGCGGAGCAGTTCGGACGCGCGGGTCAGGGTGTAGAGCCGGCCGGCCCCGACCTCGTTCCCCCGGAGCCCCAGCCGGTGCAGCCCGGCCAGCCGCTCCGACGCCCCCAGCGCCTCCGCCCCGGCCGGCCCGAGCCGGTTGCCGCCCAGTTCCAGCCGCCGCAGCCCGCCCAGGTGCGGCGACGCCGCCAGCGCCGCCGCCCCCGTCTCCCCCAGCTCGTTCTCCGCCAGGTCCAACTCCTCCAGGTTCGCCAGCACGGCGCTCCCCGCGAGGTGATCGGCCGCGTCGTCCTCCAGCCGGTTCCGCCCGAGGTGGAGGGCCTTCAACCCGGACAGGTGCTCCGACCCGGCGACCGCCCGGGCGAGCGGCTCGCCGGCGTGCTGGGCGTAGACGGTCAGGGCGGTGAGGCGGGACAGGTACGGGCAGCGTAGGGCGGCGTCGAGGCTGCTGCCGGCGTCGAGCAGGTGGACGTGCCGGACCGGGGCGGCGGCGAACAGCTCGTGGGCCCGGCGGACGAACGGCCGGGCCGCGACCTTCACCTCCTCGACGAACCCGCGGCGGAACTCGAGCCCGGTCGCCAGCCCACGGAACGCCGCCGTCCACTCCTCGCGGTGGGCGTCGAGGAGGTCGCGCTCGGCGGCCCGGAGGCGGTCGCGGACGGTGTCCGCCTCGTCCCCGAGCCGGGTCAGGGCGACCTGGACGCGGATGAACGTGGCCCGCGCCACCCCGCCGTCCTGTTCTTCCAGCCAGTCGGCGAAGATCAGGCGCGGGGTGTCGTCGTCCGGGAACGCGCGAACCCGTTGGAGGAACGCTTCCGCCTCGGTCACCGCCCTGCCCTTTCACATCCGGGTCATTGGCCCGGGCCGTGTTGGTCGACTCCGGGCCGTGGACGTGGGTCCCAGGCCGTTGGCCTGGGCTGAGGGAGGCCGCCCCTTCGGGGCTCAGACTCTTCAGGCCCGAAGGGCCGATCTCCCTCAGCCCAGGCCAACGGCCTGGGTTCGACGTACCCGATCACCACTGTAGCAGAACAAGTGTTGACGAAGCATTTGTTTAGTCTAAACTAATGATCGACTTCGCCCTTCCTCTATCAACTGATGCATTCGATGCCGCACATCCCACGCCACCGCCCATCACCCGGGTTCACCCTGATCGAGCTGCTGGTGGTCATCGCCATCATCGGGATGCTGATCGGCCTCCTCCTCCCGGCCGTCCAGAAGGTGCGCGAGGCGGCGGCCCGCACCCAGAGCACCAACAACCTCAAGCAGATCGGCGTCGCCCTGCACAACTCCGAGGGCGTGACCGGCCGCTACCCGCCGGGCTACCAGGCCGGCCTCCCGGGTCAGCCGGTCCCGGCCGTCGACACCGGCCCGGGGTGGGCGTGGGGCACGTTCCTCCTGCCGTACCTCGAACAGGACCCGCTGTTCCGCCAGCTCCGCCTCGACCTCCCGTGTGACCACCCGACGAACGCGGCCGCGGTCCGGAGCACCGTCAAGGTGTTCGTCAACCCGGGCGCCCCGAACGCCGGGCCGACGATGCGGGTGCGGGACGCCGGCGGGGCGGTCCTCGCCGAGTTCGGCATCAGCCACTACGTCGCCAACAACGGGCAGGACGAGTCGTGGGCGTACGACCTGGCGGACCTGTCCGGGATCCCCGGGACCGGGCCGTTCTTCCGCAACTCGCGGACCCGGAAGGGGAACGTCACCGACGGGCTGAGCCAGACGGTGTTCGTCGGGGAGCACACCACGGTCAGCGACAAGACGTGGGTCGGGGTGGTGCCGGGGGCGGAGGTCTGCCCGAACGACCCGGGCCGGTTCCCGTTCACCGAGTGCGACGCGGGCGCCACCCTGGTGCTGTGCCACAGCGGGCCGGCGGACGGCGAGCCGGGGGTGGTCCACCCGCCGAGCTTCCCGACGTGTCACGTCTGCCAGATGTACGCCCCGTGGCCGGGCGGCCAGGTGCTGTTCGGGGACGGGTCGGTGCGGTTCATCGCGACCCGGGTCAACCTGAACACCTGGGCAGCCCTGTCGAGCATGAACCTGGGGGACGTTCCCGGTGACCACTAACCCCGACGACGACGCGCCGCGCTCGCGGCTCCGCTGGCTGGTCGGGGCGGCGGCGGTGCTGGCCGTCCCGCTCGTGGTGATCTGGTGGCCCGGGTGCCGGCAGTACCCGCCGGTGACGAGCCGGGAGTCGCTGTCGCTGATGCGGCTGTTGTACGCGGCGTGCAACACCCGGGACGAGGCCCGGCTGGGGCGGGTCGAGGCCCGGCTGGAGCAACTGACCCGGGAGGGGAAGATGACGCCGGAGGAGCGAGCCGGGTTCGACCGGATCGTCGCCATGGCCCGTTCGGGGGAGTGGGAGCGGGCGGAGCGGGAGGCGTTCCGGTTCGCCGAGGACCAGGTCGGGCAGGGCGACTCGGAGCCGGACCGCGACCCCGACCCGCCGAAGCCGCCGAAGAAGAAGCCGAAGGGGTAGGGTGCGGGCGGGTCTGCTAGCATGACCGGGTGTCCGCCCCCGGCCCGGAGCCCGCCATGCCGACGCCCCGCTGCCGGTCGTGCGGGTTCAGTTACGCCTGGGACGGCCGGCGGTGCTGGCACTGCGCCCCGCCGGCCGGGGGCCAACCGCTGTGGGGGCTGGCCGGCCCCATCCCGGACTTCCCCGACCGGCCCCGCCGACAGCGCACCACCCGCGCCCTGCTGGCCCTCGCCGCGGAATGCCTGCGCCGGGCCGGGTCGTGCCGGCCGAGCGCCGCCGCGGCGGCCGAGGCGCTCGGCCGGCACGACCCGGCGGCCCTCGACCGGGCGGCCGCGGACCTGCTGAACGACCCGCCGGCCGTCGCCGGCGGCCCGGCGGCGGACGTCGCCCGGGCGGTGTGGGGCGTCGCCGGGGCGTGGGCGCGCGGGGACACCGGCGACCTCCAGCAGTGGGTCGCCCGGGTGGCGACTGGGTGCCGGGAGGCGGAGCGGGACCGCCGGTTCCCGCCGCGGTCGCTGGCCGCCTTCCCGCTCGCGCCGGAGTTGGAGCCGCACCGCGCCGGGGTGATCGACGCCCTCCGGAACGCCTTCCCGGACGCCGGGACCGACGCCCTCCGCCCCGGCGACCGGCTGACCCCGCACCTGTCAGCGGTGGCCCGGGGGATGGCCGACCCGCACACCGACGGCGTCCTCGGCCGGTCGCCGGACCCGGCCCGGGTGGCGGCGTACGAGGCCCTGGCCCGGGCCGCGGCCGACCACTTCCAGGGCTGGTGGAACGTGGTCCCGACGGAGGAGGCGGCCCACCGCCTCGCCGCCCGGGACATCTTCGGCAACCCGTTCCGCCCGGCCGCCCTCGACCCGGGGTGGCGGACCGGCACCGTGCTGTCCCTGGCCCGCGGGATGTGGGAAGCCCGGGACTTCTCCGGGATGCCGGTGCTGGCCGACGCCCTCCAGGACGCCGGGTGCCCGGACGAGGAAGCGGAGCTGCTGTCGCACTGCCGGTCCGGCGGCGAGCACGTCCGCGGGTGCTGGGTCCTCGACCTGGTCCTCGGCGACCCGTCCGAGCCGGGCGCGTGAGCGACGGAAGCCGAAGCCCGTCGCCCACGCGCCCGGCTCGGCCCTTCCCTTCTCCGCCGCGGCGGGTAAGCTTTCGCACATCTCCCCGTCCACACCCGAACCGAGTCCCGCCATGTCGGACCCGAAGCCGCCGGGGGCGGACGCCCCCGAGGCGCCGCCGCACCAGCCGTTCGTCCCGCCGGCCGAGTCCCCGCCCGAGTTCACCCTGCCGGCGATCCTTGCCGGTACTGTCCTCGGCATCGTCTTCGGGGCATCGTCGCTGTACCTGGTGCTGAAGGTCGGCCTCACCGTCTCCGCGTCGGTCCCGATCGCGGTCCTGTCGATCACCCTGTTCCGGGCGATCTCGAAAGCGTTCAACGTCCGGAAGACGACGATCCTGGAGAACAACGTCGTCCAGACGGCCGGGAGCGCCGGGGAGAGTATCGCGTTCGGGGTCGGGGTGACGATGCCGGCACTGCTCTTGCTCGGGTTCGAGATGGACCCGGTGCGGGTGATGACGGTGTCGGTGCTCGGGGCGGTGCTCGGGATCCTGATGATGATCCCGCTGCGGCGGGCGTTCATCGTCAAGCAGCACGGCAAGCTGATCTACCCGGAGGGGACGGCGTGCGCCGAGGTGCTGGTGGCCGGGGAGAAGGGCGGGGCGACGGCGAAGATGGTGTTCGTCGGGTTCGGGATCGCCCTGGTGCACAAGTTCCTGACCGGGGCGGCGAACCTGTGGGCGTCGGTCCCGTCGGTCCGGCTGTACACCGTGGACCCGACGACCGGGGCGAAGGGCGGGTTGAAGGGCGGGCAACTCAGTGGCGAACTCGCACCGGAGCTGATCGGGGTCGGGTTTCTGATCGGCCCGCGGATCGCCTGCCTGATGATGGCCGGGGCGGTCCTGTCGTACTTCGCCCTGGCCCCGGCGATCGCCACCTTCGGCGAGAAGCTGACCGAGCCGGTCCCGCCGGCCGAGTGGAACCCGGACAAGCCGCAGGACCTGAACAACCCGGGGCTGATCCGGAACATGTCGCCCGGCGGGCTGAAGGAGAACTACGTCCGGTACATCGGGGCCGGGGCGGTGGCGGCCGGCGGGATCATCAGCATGTGCCGGGCCCTGCCGCTGATCTTCGGGTCGGTCGCCGCCGGCCTCCGGGACCTGCGGGCCAGCCGGGCCGGCGGCGGGGTGTCGGCCGGGCGGACCGACCGCGACCTGCCGATGACCGTCGTCCTGTGGGGCAGCCTGGCGCTGGTGCTGGTCCTCGCGGCGGTGCCCGGCCTCGGCCTCGGGCTGAACCCGTTCGGGCTGCTCGGGGCCGGGCTGATGCTCCTGTTCGGGTTCCTGTTCGTGACCGTGTCGAGCCGGCTGACCGGCGAGGTCGGCAGCTCGTCCAACCCGATCTCGGGCATGACCATCGCCGCCCTGCTGATGGTCTGCCTGATCTTCCTGGTGCTCGGCCGGAACGGGCCGGACTACTGGCTCACCGCCCTGATGGTCGCGGCCGTGGTGTGCATCGCGGCGTCGAACGGCGGGACCACGTCGCAGGACCTGAAGACCGGATACCTGGTCGGGGCGACCCCGTCGAAGCAGCAGTGGGCGATCCTGATCGGGGCGGTCACGTCGGCCCTGGTGATCGGGGCGACCATGCTCTACCTGAACCGCGGCGGGACGCACTACACGAAGAAGGGGTTCCCGGCGGACGCCGTGGTGAAGGTCCCGGAGGGCGCCCCGGCCGAGCGGCCGGGCAAGCCGTACGACCGGAAGGTGGAGGCCGACGGGACCCGCCCGGGGTGGGAGGCGGACACGAAGGAGTACCGGGTGGTGCACGTCCGGAAGGACGAGCACGACCGGCTCAAGCCGGGCCGGTACCTGGTGGACGAGGCCGGCCGGCCGGCGTACCGGGCGGACGTGCCGATCGACCGGGTGGCGGAGACCGACGACGCGGGGAACGACGCCCCGAAGGGGTTCACGGAGGCCCCGCAGCCGGCCCTGTTCGCGAACATCATCCGGGGGATCCTGGGCGGGACGCTGGAGTGGAGCCTGATCCTGACCGGGGTGACGATCGCGGTCGCCCTGGAGCTGTGCGGGGTGTCGGCCCTGCCGGTCGCGGTCGGGATGTACCTGTCGCTGGCCTCGACCGTCCCGATCTTCGTCGGCGGGATGGTGCGGCTCCTGGCCGACCGGCTGCGCGGCGGCGGGGCGCGGTCGGAGGCCGAGGCGGAGACCAGCCCGGGGGTGTTGCTCGCCAGCGGGTACATCGCCGGCGGCACCCTGTGCGGGCTGCTGATCGCGTTCTTCTCGTTCTCCGACGACCTGACGCAGGCCCTGAACTTCGGGTTCCACCTGTTCGCGGCCCCGAACCCGGAGACGGGGAAGCCGGAGTGGAAGCCGGACGCGGACGGGACGGCGAAGGTGGTGGCGGTGGCGGTGTTCGGGCTGCTCGCCGCGTTCCTGTTGTACGTCGGGAGTCGGCGGGAGCGGCCGGCGCCCGCGTAGGGTGCCGTCGGGCGAGTCTTCGAGCGACGACGCACCGGCGGCCGCGGGTGCGTCGTCGGTCCGAAGCGGACCCCGACGCACCCGACGGGGCGGCTCACCCGACCTGTTGCCACGCCCGGCCCTCGGCCTTCAGCAGCTCGTCCGCGGCCGCCGGGCCCTGCGACCCGACCGCGTACCTCTGCGGCTGCGGGGCGTCGGGGGCCTCGGCCGCGGCGATGATCGGGTCCATCACCTCCCACGCCCGCTCGATCTCGTCCGCCCGCATGAACAGCGACGCGTCCCCCTGGATCGCGTCCAGCAGGAGCCGCTCGTACGCCTCCGGCAGGGCCTTGTCGGCGTACGACCGCTTGTAGTCGAACGCCAGGTCGCGGGGCTTCAGGTGGACCCCGTCGACGTCCGGCACCTTGGTCTGGAAGTTCAGGCTGATCCCCTCGTTCGGCTGAACCACCATGGTGATCCGGTTGCACTGCATCACCTCGCCCGCCGGGAGCGAGAACGGCAGGTGGGACGGGCACCGGAACTGGATCATCACCTCGCTGTACCGGTCCGCCAGCCCCTTCCCGCTCCGCAGGTAGAACGGCACCCCGCGCCACCGCCGGTTCTCCACCTCCAGCCGGACGGCCGCGTACGTCGGGGTCTTCGAGTCCGCCGGCACCCCCGGCTCGGCGTGGTACCCGTCGTACTGCCCGAGGGCGACCCCGGCCCGGGCCGCCGCCCCCGGCTCCCGCACCCGGACGGCCGACAGCACCTTCAGCTTCTCGTTCCGCAGGTTGTCGGCGGTGAACCGGCTCGGGTCCTCCATCGCCACCATCGTCAGGATCTGGAGCAGGTGGTTCTGGATCATGTCCCGGAGCACCCCGCTCTTGTCGTAGTAGTCGCCCCGCCGCCCGACCTTCACCTTCTCCGCCACCGTGATCTGCACGTGGTCGACGTACTGGGCCGTCCACAGCGGCTCGAACAGGGTGTTGGCGAACCGGAACACCAGGATGTTCTGGACCGTGTCCTTCCCCAGGTAGTGGTCGATCCGGTACAGCTGGTCCTCCCGCCAGTGCCGGTGCAGGGCGGCGTTCAGCTCGACCGCCGACGCCCGGTCCCGGCCGAACGGCTTCTCGATCACCACCCGCCGGTACCCGCCGACCTCCTGGGTCATCCCGGCCCCGGCCAGGTGCCCGGCGATCGCGGGGTAGTACTTCGGGGACACCGACAGGTAGAACAGCCGGCGGCCGCCGCCCGGCCCCTCGTCGGCGGCCAGCCGGTCGGCCAGCGCCTTCGCCCCGGCCGCGTCCCCGGCGTCCGCCTCCAGGTACCGGACCCGCCTCATGAACTCGTCCCACGCCGGGGCGTCGAACGCCTCCCCGGCCCCGGACAGCTCGTACCGGAACTTGTTGGTCAGGTGCTCCCGGAACGAGTCGTCGGTGTACTCCGACCGGGCCACCCCGAGGACCCGCGCCTCGGCCGGCAGCCGGCCCTTCCGGGCGAGGTTGAACAGGGCCGGGACGAGCTTCCGGTAGGTCAGGTCCCCGGACGCCCCGATGATGACGACCGTGAGCGGCGATGCCATGCGTGCGACCCCGGAGGTAGTGGTGACTCGGGGACATGGTATGGTAACCGTTCGGCCGCGACCCGGGCGGAGCGAGGTGACCCATGCGCGTCGGCGTCCTCGGCGGCGGACAACTCGGGCGGATGCTCGCCCTCGCCGGCCACCCGCTCGGCGTCCGCTGCACCGTCCTCGACCCGGCGGCGGAGTCGTCGGCCGGCCAGGTCTGCCCGCAGATCCGCGGCGAGTTCGACGACTTCCGGGCGCTGTACGAACTGGCCCGGGCGTCCGACGTGGTGACGTTCGAGTTCGAGAACGTGCCGGTCGAGAGTGCCCGCTGGCTGGCCGAGAGGGTGCCGGTGTTCCCGCCGCCGCGGGCCCTGGAGGTGTCGCAGGAGCGGCTCGCCGAGAAGGAGTTCTTCGCCTCGCTCGGCATCCCCACCCCGCCGTTCGCCGCGGTCGACTCGCGGGCCGAGTTCGACGCCGCGGTGCGCGAGATCGGGCTGCCGGCGGTGCTGAAGACGCGGCGGTTCGGGTACGACGGCAAGGGGCAGGCCGTGCTCCGGACGCCGGCCGACTGCGACGCCGCGTGGGAGCGGCTCGGCGGCCGGCCGCTGATCCTCGAAGGGTTCGTCCCGTTCGACCGCGAGCTGTCGGTGATCGCGGTGCGCGGCCGCGACGGTCAGGTCACCACGTACCCGCTGATCGAGAACGTCCACCGCGACGGCATCCTGCACCGGTCGGTGTCCCCGGCGGCGAACACCGGCGAGGAGCTGGCGGAGCGGGCGGCGGAGTACGCGAGCCGGGTGCTGGCGGAGTTGGACTACGTCGGGGTGCTGACGGTCGAGTGGTTCCAGGACGGGCCGCGGCTGTTGGCGAACGAGATGGCCCCGCGGGTGCATAACTCGGGGCACGGGACGATCGACGCGGCGGTGACGTCGCAGTTCGAGAACCACCTGCGGGCGGTGTGCGGCTTGCCGCTGGGGCGGTGCGACGCGGTCGGGTGGTCGGCGATGTACAACTTCATCGGGTCGGTGCCGCCGGCGGCGGAGGTGCTGGCGAACCCGGACGCGAAGCTGCACACCTACGGTAAGTCGCCGCGGCCGGGGCGGAAGGTCGGGCACGTCACGTTGCGGGCCGCGAGCGCGGACGACCTGGCCGAGAAGCTGCCGGACTGGGACCGGCAGTTCGAGCGAGCCCCGGGGACCTGAGCCGCGGGCCCACGTCCCGGACGGACCGTTCGCCCGGGTGGTACCGGCCACCGGACCGGTTCCATTCAGAAATCGTGATGATTTAGTGAAAGTTCGTTGCGGTCTGGGGGTCATTTCACTATGGTCTCCGAACCCGACACAGCACGCGGCCGCCACGTCCGCCGCACGACCCCCTCCGGTGTGGGGCCTGGAGCGTCGCGTTGCCCCCATCCGACGCCACAGCCGCCCAGCCGCCGGCCCGACTGACACGTCCGGCGGTCCTCCTCCTCGCCTACGTCGCGGCGGCCCAGTTGGGGCTGGCGTTCCGCACCGAACCCGAGAAGTTCGCCGTCTTCTGGCCGCCGAACGGCCTCCTCCTCGGCGCACTGCTCGTC
This sequence comes from Isosphaera sp., assembly GCA_013822345.1. GTDB lineage: Bacteria > Planctomycetota > Planctomycetia > Gemmatales > Gemmataceae > Gemmata. The sequence continues at coordinate 23,462 of PNKH01000004.1, read as the reverse complement.
AGCGACCGGCGCTACTGGAGGGGGTTGGTGCTGGTCGCCGCCCTGGCCTGTCTGCTGGTCAACTGGCTGGAAGGGATCCCCCCGGCCGTCTGCCTGGGGTTCGCGGCCGTGAACGTCGCGGAGCCCTGTCTGACCGCCGGGCTGTGGCGGCGGTGGCGCGGCGCGTCCGCCCCCTTGGGGACCACCCGGGACGTGTTCTCGCTCTACGCCGTCGCGGTGGCGACGTGCGCCGCGGCGGCGCTGCCGGGGTCGGCCGTCGTCGTCTTCGGGCTGGGCGCGCCGGACTTCGGGTCCGTGTGGCTGACGTTCTGGCTGGCCGATTGCATGGGGGCGGTGCTGGTCACCCCGGTGCTGGTTGGCTGGGCCGATGTCGCCCGGGCGCGGCCGGGGGCCGTGTCGGTCGCCCGGGGGGTGGAGGCGGCCGGGCTGACCGCGACCGCCGCCGCCGTGTCGCTCCTGATCTTCGCAGCGCCGGCGGGCGGACCGAACCTTCCGGGGTACCCGTTCCCGATCTTCCCCGTGATCCTCTGGGCGGCCCTGCGGTTCGGCACCCCGGGGACGACGGCCACCGTTCTCCTCGTGGCGCTCGTCGCGATGTGGAACACCGGCCGCGGGCGGGGGCCGTTCGCCGACCCGTCCGTCCCCGCGGCCCACCGCCTGATCGTGGCGCAACTCTTCCTGGTGGTGCTCAGCGTGGGGAACCTGGTGCTCGCGGTCTCGCTCGGGGAGCGGGAGCGGGCCTTGGCCGCCCTGCGGGAGAGCGAGGAGCGGTACCGGCAGGTGACCGACACGATCGAGGAGGTGTTCTGGGTCGTCACCCCGGACCTCGGCCGGGTGGTCTACCTCAGCCCGGCCTACGACGCGATCTGGGGGCGCCCCCGTGCGGGCGTGTACGACAACCCCGGCTCCCTCCTGGACGGGATCCACCCGGACGACCGCGGGCGGGTCCTCGAGTCGTACCGTGCGCGGGTGGGCGAGCCGCACGACCACGAGTTCCGGGTGGTGCGGCCGGACGGGACGGTCCGGTGGGTCAGCGCCCGCGCCTTCCCGCTGCGCGACGACCACGGCCGGGTGTGCCGGGTGATCGGCGTCACCCGGGACGTGACCGACCGGCGGGAGGTGGAGGCTGCGAAGGCCGAGTTGATCGAGCAACTCCGGCGGGCCCTGGCCGAGGTGAAAACCCTCCGGGGGCTCATCCCGATCTGCGCGTGGTGCAAGAAGATGCGGGACGACGGCGGCTTCTGGCAGTCCCTCGAGCACTACCTGCGCACCCACACGGAGGGCGATTTCACGCACGGGATCTGCCCCGACTGCTTGGCCTCCCAACTTACCGATGCGGCCGACCTCGCCCGCCCCGGCGAGGGCCGGTGAAGGAGCAGGTCCCGGGCGTTCGAACTTCGGACCCCGGTGCGCCCGCTGACCGTCACGGCTTGGCGTACGGGATCATGTCCGGCGGGGCCTTCGGCGTCTCGGGCGGCTTCGGCGGGGTGGGGGCCGCCTTCAGCAACGCGTCGATCTTCCACGGCAGCACCGTCACGTCCCGGTCCCCGGACAGCGTCTGCGTCCCGTTCGCCAGGAACGCCGCACTCACCACCGGCGCCCCGTGCTTCCGGAACACCGTCCCCCCGGTCGCTAACGCTCCCGGCTCGCCGGCCGCGTCCCACAGCCGCACCGTCCGGTCCGCACCCGCCGTCAGCACCCACCGCCCGCCGTCCTTCACCGCCACCGACCGCACCGGTCCGTCGTGCCCGGTCAGCACCGACGCCGCCTTCGCCTCCCCGAGCTTCCACACCCGCGTCGCGCCGGCGTCGTCACCCGCCGCGTACCACTTCCCGTCCGGGCTGACCCCGAGGCTCACCACCGGCGCCGGCAGCGGCCCGTGCGCCCGGACCGGCTGACCCGTGTTCAGGTCGAGCAACTGCACCGTCCGGTTCGCCGCCACCGCCACGAAACCGCCGGTCGGGTCCACCGCCAGCGCCGTCACCACTCCCAGTCCCTCGACCCGCCAGACCTCCTCGCCGGTCGCCACCTTCCACGCCGCCACCACCCCGTCGAACCCGCCGGAGATGCCCCACCGGCCGTTCGGGTTGAACGCCACCGCGCTCACCAGGCTCCCGTGCTCCGCGTACTTCCGCCGCTCCTGCCCGGTCGCCACCTCCCACACCCGGGCCGTCCCGTCCATCCCCCCGCTGATCGCCCACCGCCCGTCCGCCGACAGCGCCACCGCCCACACGCTCGCGGTGTGGCCGACGAACCGGCGGACATCGCGCCGGCCCTCCACGTCCCACAGCCGGACGCTCCGGTCGGCCGCCGCGACCACCGCCCGCAGCCCGTCCGGGGTGAACGCCATCCCGTTCGCCGCCCCGTCGCGGGATTCGAGCGGGTCGAGCTCGCCGGTGTTGTCCTGGTTCGTCGGCCCGTTCAGGCTCGCGAGGAACAGCGTCCCGAGGCGGAGTTCGCGGACGAGATCGCCGAACGCCTGCAGCCAGATCTGCCGCGACACGGTGCCGCCGGCCCGCAGCGCCCCGAAGTGCCGGGTCAGCGTCTCCGACCGGCTGATCCGCTCCCGGAACGCCTCCGGCTCCAGCCCGACCTCGGCGGCCGCCGTGGGGAGGTCGAGGTCCGCCTCGTACCGCAGGGTGATGGTGCTCACCGCCTCGAACTTCGACACCTTCGCCCCGGTCTTCGCCACCACCTCCGCGTACCGCTTGGCGTCGTCCTCCATCAGCTTCAGCACCGCGTCCTTGCCCGGGTACAGCGCCTTGATCAGGTCCGTTTCGGCGCGGGAGAACGCCTTCGGGTTCTTGCCGAGGTGGTCGCGGACCTGGTCCGCCTTCGGCAGGATCCCGGTCACGTGGCACGACATGCACGACACCCCGGCCTCGACCGCCCGGTCTGGCCGCCGCGGGTCGGACACGACCGCGACCGGGGCCTTGTCGAGCTTGGCGTTGATCGCGTTGGCGATGTAATACGCGTGCAGCCCGTTCGGCAGGGCGAAGATCGCCTCGCCGCCGGCGTGCCGGAACGGGAACTCGGCCAAGCCCGCCGGCCCGAGCGGGAACGCGAACACGTTCCGCGGGTCCGGGACGAGGTTGCCGTTCAGCCGGTCGGCAAGGTTCTGCGGCGGCTCGTCGAAGTCGTACGTCCGCCAGTACATGCCGTGGGCCGAGTCGTGCCGCTCGAGGATGCGGTTGAACCGCGACACCCCGGACCCGTTGAACGCGGCCCGGGCGATCCGCTCCTGCTGGACGTTCTGCACCGCGTCGACGCGCAGCAACTTCTCCACCTCGGTGAGGCTCGCGGGGAGTTGCAGCACGTCGTAGTAGAGCGGGGCGCGGCTGGCGGTGGCGACGAACCAGTCGGCGCGGATGACCGGCACCTTGGTGAGCGTCCCGACCGACGCGGCCCGGGCGGCGGTCGTGTCGTCGAGCACGCCGTAGGGGTACTCCTGGAGGATGCGGTTCCAGATGGTGGCGTCCCAGACGTACCACCGGAGGTCGATGCGGAAGACGGTGCGGGCGGCGTCCACCGGCACCGGGTTGACGACCTTCGACCCCCACGACAGGCTGTTGACGAGCTTGTTGAGGGCGTTCCGGTAGGTCTGGAGTTCGCCCTCGGACAGGCCGGCGTTGTGCAGGTGGGCGAGGGAGAAGTAGCGCTGGAACCGCCGCGACCGCCGCTCCATCGGTTCGAGGTCGGCGAGGACGGCGGCGTACACGTCGGAGGTGGCGACCGGTTGCCGCACCTCGATCGTCGCCCCGGCGGGGGCGCCGGCGGCGATCCACTTCTTCACCGCTTCCAACTCGGCCGGGGTGGGCCGGGGCTTCTCGTCCGGCGGGGGCATGCTGCCGTCGTCCATCCGCTTGAACAGCCGGCTGGCGGCCGGGTCGCCGGGGACGACCTTCTTGCGGGCGACGAGCTTGCCGAGGTCGCTGACGAAGTTCAGCCCGCCCTCGACGGACCCGTCCTGCCCGTGGCAGCGGTAGCAGTGGGCCTGGAACACGGTGTGCGCCGCGGCGGCGAGGGCCTTCGGGTCGTCGGCGGCCGACGCCGGCCAGGCGACGGCGGCGAGCGCGGCGGCGAGCGGACAGGTGAGGCGGGTCATCGCGGCTCCCCGGGGCGCGGGTGGTTCCACTATCCGACGTACCACAACGGCGGACCGATTGCCACCGGGAGGAGTGTAACGGCCCCGGCGAACCCGGAGCGTGAGCGACGGGGTGGAGCCAACCGAACCCAGGCCGGCGGCCTGGGCCGAGGAAGGCCGCCCCTTCGGGGCTTGGGGTGGCTGAGGGCCGAAGGCCCGCCCTCCCTCAGCCCAGGCCACCGGCCTGGGTCCCACGTCGAACCGGGTCCAAGTGACGTCACCCCGTCGCTCACGCTCCGGGTTCGCCGTTGCCCTTCCCTCGGCCGGCCGTTACACTCCACACCCACCGGGGTCATCCCGACCCCGCTCCCTCCGCGGCCGTTCGGCCGCACCATCCACCGGTACCGCGTCAGCCGAGAAGACGCACGGTCATGGGTCTCCGCATGCGGCTCCACGACGGGGAGCCGATCGCGCACGCACTTCGGCGGTTCAAGAAGCTGGTCCAGCAGCACAAGCGGAGGGGCAAGCCCCACAAGCCGACCCCGTGGTGGTACGAGCCGCACTTCGTCCGGAACACCGAGATCCGGCGGGCGAAGGAGTACCGGAAGTGGTGGAAGAGTCGGCTGTACGGCGGGGTGCCGAACCCGCGCGGCGAGCCGTGATGGCCCACCGGCACATTTCCCGTGCGCCCCGGCCGCGGGCCGGCATGTCACAATGAGGGGAACGGTTCCCCGCCACCGGGACGCACGCCCATGGCCTCCGGCCGACCCGACCCGTCCGCCGTCCGCCGGCTGATGAAGCTCGCGGGCGTTTCCCCGGGCGGGTCGGCGACCGACCGCGAGCTGATCGAGCGGTTCGTCCGCGACCGCTCCGAGGGGGCGTTCGCCGACCTCATGGCCCGGCACGGGCCGATGGTCCGGGCCGTCTGCCGCCGCCACCTCCGCGACCCGCACACCGCCGACGACGCCTTCCAGGCGGCGTTCCTCGTCCTCGCCCGCAAGGCGGGGTCCGTGCGGTGGCGTGAGAGCCTCGGCGGGTGGCTGTTCGAGGTGGCGACGAGGGTGTCGCGCAAGGCGGCGAGCCAGGCCGCCCGGCGGGCCGCCCGCGAGGGGTCGCCGGCCGACGCCGCGCCCGAACCGGCCGCCCCGGTCCCGCCGGCGCCCGCCGACCTCACCGCCCTCCAGGCGGCGCTCGACGAGGAGCTGGCGCGGCTGCCCGAGAAGCTCCGGTCGCCGCTCGTCCTGTGCCACCTGGAAGGGCTGTCGCAGGACGAGGTGGCCCGCCACCTCGGGCTGTCCGACGGCCAACTCCGCGGCCGGCTGTACCGTGCCAAGGAGCGGGTCCGGGAGCGGCTCGTCCGCCGCGGGTTCACCCTGACCGCCGTCCTCCTGGCCCTGACCGTCGGGGGCCGGGCGTCCGCCGTTCCGGCGGTCCTCGCCACCGCCACCCTGCGGCTCTGTTCCGCACCCACCGGCGCGGCCCCGGCCGCGGTCCTCGAACTCTCGCACGGAGTGATCCGAGACATGAACCTCACGATGAAGCCGCTCGCCGCACTGGCCCTGGCCGGGCTGCTCGGGCTGGGCACCGCCGGCCTGGTCGCCCGGCCCGGCCCGGGGGCCGACCCCGCCGCGCCCGCGGCCGCCGTCCCGCTCCCGAGGCCGCCCGCCCCGGCGCCGGTCCGCCAGAACGACGAGAAGAAGCCGGACCCGGCCCGGCGGGTCGAAACGATCGGCGGGTGGATCAAGGCCGTGGCCGCGGACAAGAACAGCATCCGGGTGAAGCCGGACGAGGACGGCGGGGAGACGGACGTCCCGGTCCCGGCGGCGGCCAAGGTGCTGTTCGGGAAGCGGCCGGTCGCCGTCGCGGACCTCCAGCCCGGGATGCGGGTGGCCCTGACCTACGTCGGGAACGAGCAGACCCCGTCCGAGGTGAGGGCGTCGTGGCCGCGGACCGGGTCCCAGGTCCGGGCCGTGGACGCCGCGAAGGGGACGATCAGCATCCGGGTCGAGAACGGCGGGGTCGACTTCGAGGTGCCGCTGGCCGTCGCCGCGGACGCCGAGGTTATGGTGGACCGCCTCCCGGCCGGGCTGGCGGACGTCCCCACCGGGCGGAAGGTCGAACTCGAACTGACCCTGGACAAGAAGAGTGTGACGGCGGTCCACGCCGACGGGGACAAGGGCGACATCCCGGCCCTGGTGAAGAGTTGCGACCCGGTCGCGCTGACGATCGTGGTGGAGTTCGAGGCCGACGCGAACGACGTCAGCCGGCGGGTGACGCTGTGCCTGCCGGTGAACGCCGACGCCAAGGTCCGGCTCGCCGGGAAGGACGCCGGGCTCGCCGACCTGAGGGAGCGGACGCCGGTCCGGCTGCGGATGACCGCCGACCGGAAGGCGGTCGCCGGGGTGCTGGCCGGCAACCCGCTGCCGGCCGAGAAGGACGACGACTGAGCGCGTCCGTCCGGGCCGGACGGAAGTGCGGCCCCCGAACCCCGGCCGCCCCGGCGGCGTAGGAATTCCGGACCGACGCCTCCTGCACGGGGCAATTCCTGACACCCGGAGCCGCGGCCGGATCGCGCCGGCCGTAACTTTCCCGCTTTTCCCGTGTTGAACGGTTTGCCTCCCCCCGCCCCGTGTGTTTAGATTGGTTATCACCCACCCCCGGTGAATCCCCGGAACGGTACGCGCCCGCCCAGCACCCCGAGACACGCATGAGCACGACCAGCCCGACCGCCGAGAACGACGTGGCGATGATCCAGAAGCTCCGGGCCGCGCACCAGAAGCTGCGGAAGGAGATCGGCAAGGTCATCATCGGGCAGGAGAAGGTGGTCGACGAGCTGCTGATGGCGATCTTCTGCCGGTCCCACGCCCTGCTCATGGGCGTCCCGGGCCTGGCCAAGACGCTCATGGTCAGCACCCTCGCCCAGGCCCTCGCCCTCACCTTCAAGCGGGTCCAGTTCACCCCCGACCTGATGCCGTCGGACATCACCGGGAGCGAGGTCATCCAGGACGACCCGGTCACCCGGGAGCGGATGTTCAAGTTCCTGCCCGGGCCGATCTTCGCCAACATCGTCCTGGCCGACGAGATCAACCGCACCCCGCCGAAGACCCAGGCCGCCCTGCTGGAGGCGATGCAGGAGCGGAAGTGCTCGATCGGCGGGACCGACCACCCGATGAAGTCGCCGTTCTTCGTCCTGGCCACCCAGAACCCGATCGAGCAGGAAGGGACCTACCCGCTCCCCGAGGCCCAGCTCGACCGGTTCCTCTTCCTCATCAAGGTCGACTACCCGACCGACGCCGAGGAGGAGCAGATCATGCGGATCGGCACCTCCGACACCAAGACCACCGTCTCCCCGGTGCTGACCGGGGAGGACATCCTCGGGCTGCAGCAGATCGTCCGCCGGGTGCCGGTGTCGGACAAGGTGTTCCAGTTCGCCAAGCGGATCACCCGCCTCTCGCGGCCCGGCACCCCGGAGGCGGCCGACTTCGTGTCGAAGTGGCTGACCTGGGGCGCCGGCCCGCGGGCGAGCATGAACCTGATCCTGGCGGCCAAGGCCCACGCCCTGCTCCGCGGCAGTAACCACGTCGCCGGGGACGACGTGGTGGCGGTCGCCACCCCGATCCTGCGGCACCGGCTGATCCTGAACTTCGCCGCCCAGAGCGAGGGCGTGACCATCGACCAGGTGATCCGCGAGCTGGTCAAGACGGCGGCGAAGGCCGTGGCGGCCTGAGTCGGTAGGGTGGGCCGAGGCCGCGCTTCGCGGCCGAGTCCCACCGTGAGGCGCCTGGTGGGACTCGCCCGGCGAGGCGCCGGGCTCGGCCCACCCTACGGGATCACCATGCCCACCTACTTGAAGCCCGATGTCCTGGCCCGGGCCGAGGCCCTCGGGCTGAAGGCCCGGCAGCTCGTCGAGGGGCTGCGGGTCGGCGACCACAAGAGCCCGTACAAGGGGTTCTCGGTCGAGTTCGTCCAGCACCGCGAGTACGTCCCGGGCGACGACATCCGGCACATCGACTGGAAGAGCTACGGCCGGAGCGAGCGGTACACCATCAAGCAGTACGAGCAGGAGACGAACTTCGCCTGCCACCTGCTGCTCGACGCGTCGAACTCGATGCGGTACGGGAGCGGGGCGACGAACAAGCTCGAGTACGCCAAGCTCCTGACCGCGTCCCTGGCGTACATGGTCATCCGCCAGCGCGACTCGGCCGGGCTGCGGGTGTTCAACACCGAGGTGGTGGCCGAGCTGCCGACCAGCAGCAACCTCGGCCACATCCACGCCATCACCCACATCCTGGAGGACGCCCAGCCGCGGGAGAAGACCTCCATCGGCCCGGTCCTCGACCAGGTCGCCGACCGGACCGGCCGCCGCGGCATCGTGGTGCTCATCTCCGACTGCCTGGAGGACATCGAGCCGACCCTGGCCGGGCTGCGGCACGCCCGGTTCCGCGGGCACGAGGTGGTCCTGTTCCACGTGCTGCACCCGGACGAGGTCCGGTTCCCGCTCGACGGGAACGTCCGGTTCATCGGGCTGGAGGGGTTCGAGGAGCTGATGACCCGCCCGCACCTGCTCCGCCCGGCGTACCTGCGGATCGTCGGCAAGTACCTGGAGGACCTCCGCCGCGGGTGCGACGGGAGCGGGGTCGACTACGTCCAGATGCCGACCGACCGGCCGCTGGCCAACGCCCTGGCCGAGTACCTCGTCCGCCGCCTGCAGACGGGCCGCCGATGACGGACGCTTCCCCGGCGAGCGGGGGGCGTGAGCCCCCTGATCCGTCCACGCATCAGGGGGCTCACGCCCCCCGCTCGCCGCGAGCCCGCCGGTTGGCCCTCCCCGCCGCGGTCGTCGTACTGGGCGCGGCCGCCGGGTTCGCGGCCTGGTTCTTCCTGATCCACGAGCCGGAGCCGCGGACCGACCTGGAGCGGTTCCGCGGCGACTGGCAGATCGCGGTCGGCGGGCGGACCACCCCGAACGTCGTGACCGTCGCCGGGGACCGGTGGGAGTCGTCGGCCGCGGGCGTCGCCGGGCGGGCGTACCGGATCACCCTGAACGAGGCCGCCGACCCGAAGGAAATCGACCTCGACCCGGTCGACGTGGCGAACCTGGTGGGCCGGATCCCGAAACTGCACGGGGTGTACGCGTTCGACGGCCGGTCGACCGTCCGGGTGCGGGTGGGCGACACGACGGAGCCGCGGCCGCGGACGCTCGACGACCCGGACCACCCCGGCTGGGTGCTGACGCGGGTGAAGGTGGAGCCCGCCCCCAGGAGGTGACGCGATGCGAACCGCACTGCTGCTCGCCGCCCTGTCCGACCTCGCGGTCTACTTGGCCGGGTCGCCGACCGCCGCGGCCCCGGTCCCCAAGCACCTGATGAAGGGCGGGGACGACCGGGACAAGCTTCAGGGGCGGTGGCAGGCCGAGTCCGTTCGGTCCGGGTCTTCGGTGCAGACCAGGGACGGCGGCCTCGAAACCGTCGTGGAGTTCCGCGGGGACGAGTACACCGCCACGGTGAGTCGGGCTGGCGTCGCCCAACTGGCTGTCACCGCCAAGGTGACGTTCGACACCGCGGGCGGGGTGAAGCGCCTCAGCTTCACGGGCGGGCGACGGTTCACCGGCGGGAAGCCCGACCCGGAACCGGACGCGGCCGTCGGGTACGCGCTCGACGGCGACCGGCTGACGTTGGCCTACCGGCTCCCGGGCGGCGGGAAGCTCCAGGAGGCGGTCGACCCGACCAAGCCCGGCACCTGCGACACGGTTTTCGTCTTCACCCGCGCGAAGCCCGACCCCGGGAAGTAACCGCGCCCCCGCCGAGACGCACCCCAAGGTTCATCCGCGATGCAACTGCTGGCTTCGAGCATGATGTGGGGGGCGGCGGCGGTCTCGATCCCGATCGCCCTGCACTTCTTCTACAAGGCCCGGTACCGGCCGCTCCCGTGGGCGCCGATGCGGTTCCTCAAGGAAGCGATCGAGCAGACCAGCCGCCGGCTCAAGTTCCAGGAGTGGGTCCTCCTGGCCCTCCGCTGCCTCGCCCTGCTCCTCCTCGCCCTGGCCATCTCCCGCCCGGCGTCCAGCTCCCTCTCCGGCACCGGCCGGGGCGGGGCGATCGACGCCGTGTTCGTCCTCGACACGTCCTACAGCATGGACGCCCGGGACGGCGACAAGACCCGGCTGGAGCGCGCCCGGGCGGCCGCCGCCGCCGTCCTCGACACCCTCCCGAAGGGGTCGTCCTGCCAGGTCATCACCTGCTCCGACCGGGCCGCCCTGCTCGGCCCGCGCGACAAGTTCAACCTGGACGAGGCCCGCGCCCTGGTCGCCCGGGTCAAGTCCACCAGCCTCTCCTCCGACCTGTTCCCCGGCCTGACCGAGGCGCTCGCCGCGGTCAAGGCCGAGTCGAACCGGGCCCGCGAGGTGTACGTCTTCTCCGACCTCCAGGAGGACGCCCTGAACCGTCAGCAAGGGGCGGTCCGCGGCCGGTGCGACGAGATCAAGAAGGTCGCCAACCTCGTGTTCGTCCGGTGCGGGGTCCCGGGCAAGGCGGTCCCGAACGTGGCCGTCGCCGACGTGTCGTGGAAGACCGAGATCCCGCACACCAAGACCAGCGTCCCGTTCGTCGTCAGCCTGCGGAACACCGGGGCCGAGCCGGTCAAGGGGGTGAAGGTGGCCCTCGCCCTCGACGGCAAGATGGTCGAGAAGGACGAGATCCAGGTCGACCAGATCGACCCCGGGCAGACGTACCCGGTCACCCTGACCGGCGGGCTGGACCGGCCGGGCGTCGGGGTGGTGAGCGTGACCGTCAAGGGCGACGACCTGCCGGGGGACAACGTCCTGTACAAGACCATCCTGGTCCGGGACAAGGTCGGCATCCTGCTGGTCGACGGGTCGCCGAAGCCGGAGAACCCGACCGGGTCCGGGGACCACTTCGTCAAGACCGCCCTGAACCCCGGGAAGGTGCCGAACTACTACATCGACACCGAGACGGTGTCGGCGGCCGAGGCCGGGCCGAAGGACCTGGACGGGAAGGAGATCGTGTACCTGCTGAACGCCCCGGTCCGGACCACCGACCCGACCGCCGGGCTGTCGCCCGACTTCCTCCGCGAGCTGGCCCGGTTCGTCCGCGGCGGGGGCGGGCTGGTGATCTCGTGCGGCGACCTGGTCGAGCCCGAGGACTACAACAAGGCGCTCGGGTCGCGCGGGGCGAAGCTGCTGCCGTTCGACCTGAAGAAGGAGCTGCACGCCGCGACCGAGGCGGCCCCGTTCTACCCGGCCGCCGACCAGGTGGACGAGGCCTCGTTCCTCGGGCCGTTCCGGAAGTCGCCGTACGCCGAGGCCCTGCAGCGGGTGGCGATCACCCGGATGCTGGACGCGTCCGGACCGGGCGGCGGGCGGGTGCTGGCCCGGACGACCGGCGGGTTCCCGTACGTCGCCAGCAAGGTGGTCGACGCCGGGGAGGTGATCTTCGTCGCCGGGGCGCTGGACGAGCAGTGGGGGAACTTCTCGGCCGACCCGGGGTCGTTCCACGTCCCGCTGGCGGTGTTCACCGTCACCCACCTGACCGGGCGGAAGGTGGCCGGCGGGACCGAGACCGCCGGCACCCCGCTGGTGTGGCAGACGGCGGCCGACCCCGGAGCGGCGTTCGACCTCGTCGGCCCGGCCCTGCCGGACGAGAGGTTCCGCCCGCGGACCAAGCTGACGGCCGGGCCGGCAGGGCCGGACGGGCGGCGGCCGGTGACCGGGACGGACACCGGCCGGGCCGGGGTGTACCACATCGTCCCGGCCGGGAAGGCGGACGAGGCCGGCCCGATCTTCGCGGTCAACCCGGACCCGCGGGAGGGGCAGAACGTGGCCCCGCCGGCCGACCGGGAGGTGGCCGAGTGGGTCGGGTTCACCCCGGCGATCGTCCAGGCCGGGGCCGGGACGGAGACGGCGGTGGAGAACCTGCGGACCCGGAGCGAGTGGACCGAGTGGGCGCTGCTCGGGCTGCTCATCTTCCTGGTGGCGGAGTCCGCCTGGGCGTGGTTCTGCGGCCTGGCGCGGTGACGGGGGGTCGGTCCGAGCCGGAAGCGTCGGCGACGGCCGCGTTTGCCCGTCGCTGACGCTTCCGGCTCGGACGGCGGGGCGGGTTCGGACCGACGGGTTTCACGCGAGTCCCACGACATGCACACGGCGTCCGCGTTCGCACCCCTGTTCGCCGGCCTCGACTTCGGCCGCGGCGGCGCCCTGTGGCCGGTCGCCGCGCTCATCCTCGGCATCCTCGCCGTCGCCGCGGTGGTCTACCTGTACGTCCGGGAGGCCGGGCGGATCCCGGTCGGGGCTCGCGTCGCGATGGCCGCCGTCCGGGTCGCGATCGTCGCCGCCGTCGCCTTCCTCCTGATCCGCCCGGTCTTGGTGTCCGACGAGTCGACCGAGAAGCTCCGCCCGGTCGTCGTCCTGGTCGACGTGTCCCAGAGCATGGACGCGGTCGACCCCCGCCCGGGGAACGACGACCAGGCCCGGGCGGCGATCGCGTTCGGGCTCCTCCCGATCGGCGGGCTGCCGGCCGAGAACGTGTCGTCGCTGGTCCCCCGGGACCAGCTCCTGCCGGCCGAGAAGGCGAAGCGGGTCGAGATCGCCCGGGCGACCCTGACCAACCCGCGGTTCGACATCCTGAACCGGCTCAAGGCGGTCGGCCCGCTGGAGGTGTACACGTTCGGGGACCGGCGGACCGGGCGGGACGCCGGGTCCGACGGGTGGCTGAGGGGGCTGGAGGCGAAGGAGCCGCGGACCGCCCTGGCGGCGGCCGGGTTCGAGCTGCTGAACCGGGACGACACGGACGCCCCGGCGGCGCTGGTGGTGGTCACCGACGGGCGGGAGAACGGCGGCCCGAAGAGCCTGGACGACCTGGCCCGGGAGTGCTACCGGCGGAACATCCCGGTCTACGTGTACGGGGTCGGGGCGACGACCGTCGGCCAACTCCAGGCGGCGTTCGGCGGGGCGACCGCGGCGGCCGCCCCGGCCGGCACCCCCGGGGTGTCCCGGGCCGGGGCCGACGTGGACGTGCCGAACACCCTGTTCGTCGACGACACGGCCGCCATCCCGGTCCGGTACACGGTCAAGGGGGTGCCGGCCGGGACGGCCGAGATCGTCGTCCGGTACGGGGACCGGGAGGTGGCGACGAAGAAGGAGTCGTTCTCCCTGGCCCCGGAGGAGGTGCGGGCCGGGCGGACGTTCGCGACCGTGGTCAAGTTCGTCCCGACGAAGGACGACGCGGAGTCGAAGAAGCAGGAGTACAGCGCGACGGTGACGATCACCTCCGGGGCCGAGGCCCTGTCCAGCACCGTCTCCCGCCCGGCCCAGGTGGTGAACCGGAAGCTGAAGGTGCTGGTGGTCGACGGGCTGCCGCGTTACGACTTCAAGTTCCTCCAGCGGGCCCTGCTGCGGGACCGGCGGGTGGACGCGAAGTTCTACCTGACCGAGGGGGACAAGGCGGCGATGCGGTCCGGCCCGCCGTGGATGGTCGACTTCTCGAAGGAGGTGGACGGGGTCCTGAACATGGACAAGGACGAGTTCCGCAAGACCCTGTTCGACTTCGACCTGCTGATCCTGGGGGACGTGCCCGGGAAGTACTTCACCCGGCCGCACCAGGAGGTGATCAAGGAGTTCGTGACCGAGGGCGGGGGGCTGATCCACGTCGCCGGGCGGTGGCACGGCCCGGCCGAGTGGGCGACCGCCAAGGGGGCGGCCGAGACCAGCCCGATCGCCGACGTCCTGCCGGTCGAGGTCGAGCCGGTCCGGTTCCCGGTCCAGGCGCTGGACAACCCGGTCGGGTTCGTCCCGGTCCTGGCCCCGGCGTCGGCCCGCACCCAGATCGTCACCCTGGAGGACGACGTGGTCGAGAACGCCGACCTGTGGGGCAAGCCCGGCCCGCCCCCGGCGCTGCAGGACCCGAAGCAGCTCAAGCCGTTCTACTGGCACTACCCGGTGGTCCGGACGAAGCCGGCGGCGGACGTGTTCCTGTCCCACCCGACGGCCCGCACCCCGGCCCCGGAGGACAAGCCGATGCCGCTCCTGGCCGGGCACACGTTCGGCAAGGGGTACGTCCTGTTCGTCGGGTTCGACGACACCTGGCGGTGGCGGTTCAACACCCAGGAGAAGTACTTCGGCCGGTTCTGGACCCAGGCGGTGTACACCGCCGGCATCCCGCGGATCGTCGGGACCAAGCAGACCCAGGTGTCGTCGAACACCCCGGCCCCGACCGTCGGGACGGCCGGGGAGGTGTACCTGCGGGCGTTCAACGCCGACTACCAGCCGCTCGGGTCGGACGAGGTGGAGGGGACGCTGGAGCGGCTGGACGCCGGCCCGGACGACAAGGACCGGTCGGTCCCGGTCACCTTCCGGAAGGTGCCGGGGGTGGCCGGGGAGTACGTCGCCACCCTGGCGTACAACAGGGCCGGGCAGTTCCGGCTGACGGTCGACCCGAAGAACAAGAGCCTGGCGGTGCTGAACTTCCCGGTGACGTACCCGGACACCCACGAGCTGGCCCCCGGGCCGATGGACGAGCCGGCCCTGCGGAAGCTCACCCGGGACTCCCGCGGGGCGGACGCCGACGCCGGGTTCTACCGGGAGGAGACGCTGCACCGGCTGCCGGCCGAGGTGAAGCCGCAGGCGGTGCCGCAGACCGCCCGGGCCGAGACCCTGCTGTGGAACGAGTGGGCGATGATCGCCCTGATCGTGCTGCTGACCGTCGAGTGGGTGCTGCGGAAGTTCAACGGGCTGAGCTGACCGGGTCGGGGTCGGCCGCGGGCCGTCTCGGTGCGTGGCGGCCCCTCACCCGCCGCCCGGCGGAGCGCCGGCCGGCGACCTCTCCCCGGCGGGGAGAGGTGGGGGTGGTGCGGCCCCTCGAAACGTCGCCGACCCGGGGAGCTGTCGAGGGGCACGGCGGCCCCCACCTCTCCCCGCCGGGGAGAGGTCGGCCCCGACCCGGTCGGGGCCGGGTGAGGGGCGCCACCTGAGGAGGCGGCCGGCGGCGACCCCCGGCCCGGCCGCGGCGGTTGCGGACGCGGACTCGATCGACCCCCGGCGAGGCGCCAACGAGCGCAGGAACTCAAGATGAAATCGGTCCTCCGCCAGCTCGACCGGTGGCGCTCGCGGGAGCGGGTCGTCCTCCTCCTGTGGGGCGCCGCCCGCCTGGTCGCGGTCGCCGGCACCGTCCTCGCCTTCGCCTGCCTCGTCGACTGGGTGTTCGACCGGTACTCCGGGTCCGAGTGGTGGCGGCGGCAGATGCGGCGGACCCGGGTGTTCGCCCCGTCCGACCCGCTGTCGGTCGGCGAGACGCCGTTCGGGCTCCGGGTGCTCATGACGTTCGGCCAGCTCGCCCTGGCCGGGTTCCTCGCGTACCTCCTCCTCGTCCGGCCGTGGCGGCGGACCCCGCCGGTCGACGACTTCGCGTCCCGGGCCGAGCAGGCATTCCCAGTGTTCGACCACCGGCTCGTCACCGCCCTGCAACTGAACCGCCCGACCGCCGACACCCGGGGCATGTCCCAGCCGCTGATCCGGGAGGTCACCCGGGAGGCCGGCGAGATCGCCGCCGACCACGACGTGATGGCCCTGGTCGAGTACCGCCGGGCCGGGTACGCGGCCGCGGTCCTCGTCCCGGTCCTGCTCCTGTGGGGGCTGTTCCTCGCCGTGAACCCGGGCCTGGCCGGGGTTCTGCTGAAGCGGCAGGCGCTGCTCCCGGCCGAGATCCCGCGCCGCACCCAGCTCGCCGACCGGACGGCCCCGGTCCACCCGACCGGGACCGAGGTGGTCGTCCGGTTCGAGGCGTCCGGGGAGTACAGTCCGTCGGCCACCGGCACCCTCCGGGTCGTCCCGATCTCCAGCCGCCCGGTCCTGAAGAACGGCAGCCAGGCGACGGACCAGGACGGGAACCCGGTCTTCGAGGACGAGCCGGAGGAGTACTACACCCTGACCAACGAGCCGGACGCCGACGGCAACCCGACCGCGTTCTTCTCGGTCAAGCTCCCGCCGGCGTCGCTCGACTTCAAGTACCAGGCCCGGCTCGGGGACGGGCGGACGAGGGAGCCCGGGCGGGTCCGGTTCGAGGCCCCGCCGCAGCTCGGCGCGGACGACCCGCGCGACCCGCCGCTGACCGCCGAGCAGGTCCTGCCGGACTTCCTCGGCCGGGTCCCGGACGGGCCGCGGAAGGGCCAGCCGTTCGTCCGCCGGGCCGGCGGGTGGGACCGCGGCGAGGTGGTCGACGCCCTGCCGGGGTCGAAGGTGATCGTCGACGCCCGGTTCAACAAGCCGGTGAGGGCGGCCAAACTGGTGCCGATCGAGCGGGTGCCGACGAAGCGGCCGGGGGTGACCGAGGAGCGGGCCCGGGACCCGATCGACCCGGGCGAGATCGACCCGAACCGGAAGCGGGCGGCGTTCGTCTTCCCGGCCACCCCGCGGACGGTCGGGTACCGGCTGCTGCTGGAGGACGACCTGGGGTTCCGCAACCCGGTGGAGATCCGGCGGAACGTCCGGATGTGGGAGGACCGGCCGCCGGCGGTCGAGTTCAAGCCGGAGTCGACCCGGAACCCGGACCCGGCGGTGGTCGACGGGCAGGGGAACCCGAAGGACTACGAGTGGGACATGGCCCTGACCGCGGACGGGCTGATCCAGGTGGTGTTCGCCGCCCGGTCGGAGGTCGGGGTGCGGGCCGCCAACATCCGGTACCGGGTCATCCCCCGGGGCGTCGACTTCGCCGCGTACCCGAAGAAGAAGTTGCCGGACGGGACGGAGGCGCCCATCGACCACCCGGCGAAGGACCCGGAGTTGCTCATCTTCGACCGCCTCCCGCTGACCCGGTTCTCCCGCGACCCGAAGGAGAAGGACCCGCCCCCGTTCGTCCCCGAGTTGGGCCTGTTCCTCGACTCGTTCCGGGGCGTCCCGCGGCCCGACCGGAACAAGGTGAACGTCGAGTTCTACCCGCTCCCGTCGCGGAACCCGCGGGACGAGCCGGGGGAGTTGGGGGCCGGCGGGCGGCGGAACTTCGAGGTGTCCGGGCTGTTGAAGAAGGTGCCCGAGCGGGTCGGGGACCGGACCGTGCTGGTCAACCGGCCGATCGAGATCGGGGACACGGTCGAGGTGTACGTCGAGGTGTTCGACAAGCTGCCGGGCCCGGACGGGAAGCCGGACCCGGACCGCCCGGCCGGGTACACCAAGACGGCGGTGCGGAAGATCGTGGTGACCGAGGCGGACGCGTACGCGGCCCTGAAGGCCCGGGACGAGGCCAAGCAGAAGCTCCAGGACAAGCTCCGCCAGATCGCCGACGACCAGGCCGACGTGTTCCGCCCGAAGAACTGACGGCCGGCGCCGGCCGGGCGAACCGCGACCGTCCGGGAGCGGGTGTCCGTGGGCGTCACCCGCTCCCGGACGGTCGCGGTTCGCCCGCCCCGGCACGGGAGATGTAACGTAACGCTGCCGATGTTTCGTGTTGCAATCGGCCGGAAACGGTCCGATAGTGGATGAACCCTGCCGGGGTCGCCCCCCCGACCCCCCGCCCTGCCCTCCGAAGGAGGCCCGCCGATGCCCGCCGGAAGTCGCACCCGGTTCCTGACCGTCGCCCTGCTGGTCGGGGCCGCCGCCACCCTGGCCACGTCCAAGGACGTCGACCCGGCCAAGCAGCGGGACGAGCAGCGGAAGATCAAGCAGCGGGTGGACGAGGCCGCCCGCCGGGCCGGGTCGACCCTGGACGCGATGGCGTACCAGCGGCTCTCCCCGACGGCCGAGCGGAAGATGCTCGAGGACGTGGCGGGCGGCCTCCGCGGGCTGTCCGACGAGCAACTCCGGGAGGTGCTCAAGCACCTGGAGGACGCGATCGCCGCCCCGAACCCGGAGAAGGCGACGGCCGCCCAGCGGGAGGCGTTCGCCAAGCAGCGGCAGGTGATCGACCAACTCCGCGGGATGCTGTTCAAGCTGGACGTGGTGAAGAACCTGGACGAGGCCGCCGTCCGCCTGGACCGGGCCGCCGACGCCCAGCTGGTCATCAACGCCGAGACCCTGACCAACGCCCGCCTGCCCCGCCGGCCGGGCCGCCAGGTGATCGACGACCGCGAGGACCTGTCGCTCCAGGAGACCGACCTGAGGGGCGAGGTGGCCGCCGTCTTCAAGCAGATCGAGGTGCTGGTCACCGACCCGGTGGTGTCCAAGAGCCTGACCCCGGAGCAGAAGGACCGGCTGGCCGCCGCCGACGTGCTGGTCCGCGGGGCCCGGCTGGTGGCCGAGATCGACCTGACCGCCCGGACCCTGCGGGACGGGGCGTTCGGGGACGCCGGCGAGCGGCAGCGGCGGCACGCCAAGGAGCTGATGGACCTGGCCGCGGCCCTGCGCAACCCGCCGGTCGGCCGGGTCGAGGCCCTGCGGGCCGCCGCCGACAAGGTGAACAAGGCGATCGACTTCCAACAGAAGGTCAACAACGACGCCGCCGAGCCGATCACCAAGGAGGAGGCGAACAAGGCGACCAAGAGCGGGTTCGACCCGAAGGTGGTCAAGGGGAACGAGCTGGCCAACCAGCAGACCAAGGCCGAGTTCGCCACCCGGGACGCCCAGCGGGCCACCCTGGAGGTCGCCCCGGACGTCGCCCAGATGCTCGGCCAGACCTCCGAGAAGAACCAGTGGAAGGCCGAGGACGACCTGCGGAAGGGGAACATCGACGCGGCCAAGGAGCCGCAGGCCAAGGCCCTGGACGACCTGAAGGCGGCCAAGGCCGAGCTGGACCGTCAGATCGCCGCCGCCGAGTTGGCCAAGCAGGACCCGCTGGCCGCCGTCAAGCAGGCCGCCGAGCGGGTCGACCAGCTCATCAAGGACCAGGCCGACGCGATGGCCAAGACCGACAAGGCCGAGGCCAACCCGGCCAAGCTGCCGGCCGCCAAGGTCGCCCAGAAGGACGTGGCGAAGGAGGCGGAGGCGGTGAAGAACCTGCCGCTGCCGCCGAACCCGGACGCCAAGGCCGCCCTGGACCGGGCCGCCCAGGACACCAAGCAGGCGTCCGACAAGCTGGACGAGAAGAACCCGGCCGGGGCGAAGCCGGACCAGCAGCAGGCGCTGAAGGACCTGCAGGAGGCGAAGGCGGCGCTGGAGAAGCAGGCGAAGGAGATCGAGCAGCGGCGGGCCGACATCGCCCGGCTCGAGGACCTGAAGAACAAGCTGGACGAGCTGGCCAAGAACGAGAAGGACGTGGCCAAGGAGGCGAACAAGGCGGCCGCCGACCCGAAGAAGCCGGACACCGGGGAGATCGCCAAGAAGCAGGACGAGCTGACCCCGCCGACCAAGGACGCCGCCCAGCAGCTGAAGGACCTCGCCGACCAGGCCAAGATGTCCGACCCGATGGCGGCCGACGCCCTGAAGAACGCGGCCGAGAAGGTGGACATGGCCGGGATGAAGCAGGAGGGGGCGAAGAACGACCTCGCGATGAACATGCCGATGGCCGGCGGGGAGAAGGCGAAGGACGCGGCCGACAAGCTCGACCAGGCGGCGAAGGACGTGCAGGCCCAGCTCGACCAGAAGAAGGGCCAGGAGGCGAAGGACCAGGCCGCCCTGCAGCCGAACAAGGTCGACCCGATGAACGCCGCCCAGCAGGTGCAGAAGGCGCTGGACCAGGCGAACATGGCCGCCCAGAAGGCGATGGAGGCGGCGAACATGGCCAACATGATGCCGATGGACGGCATGATGATGGCCGGGATGATGCCGATGGGTGCGATGATGCCGATGGGCATGATGCCGATGGACAACAAGGGGATGCCGAACATCGCCGACCTGCAGAAGGAGATCGCCAAGCAGGCCGCCGACCAGAAGCTGCCGGAGGCGGCGAAGGCCGCCGAGAAGGCCGCCGAGGCGCTGAAGAAGAACGACCTGCCGGCCGCGATCGAGAACCAGCAGAAGGCGCTGGACCAGCTGAAGCAGGCCGCCATGATGCCGATGGGCGGCATGCCCATGGGGATGATGCCCAAGGACGGGATGCCGATGCCCAAGGACGGGATGCCGATGGGGATGATGCCGATGGGTGGCATGCCCATGCCCAAGGACGGCATGCCCATGGGCGGGATGCCGATGCCGAAGGATGGGATGCCGATGGGTGGCATGCCCATGCCCAAGGACGGCGGGATGCCGATGGGCGGGATGCCGATGCCGAAGGACGGTGGGATGCCCATGGGGGGCATGCCGATGGCGAAGGACGGGATGCCGATGGGCATGATGGGGATGATGGGTCAGAACCCCGGGCAGCTCGCCCAGCAGCAGCAGCAGTTGCTCGACCAGACGAAGGCGCTGCAGCAGTCGCAGCAGGCGAACAACGCCGCCCAGGCCGCCCTGCAGCAGGCCCAGGCGAACGCCCCGATGGCCGTGCAGCCGCAGTTGCAGCAGGCCCAGAACCAGTTGCAGCAGGCCCAGCAGCAACTGCAGCAGGGTCAACCCGGCCAGGCCGGGATGAATCAGCAGCAGGCCGCCCAGTCCCTCCAGCAGGCCCTCGACACCCTCCAGGCCGCCCAGCAGGCGGGCATGATGGGCATGGGGATGATGCCCGGCATGGGGATGGGGATGGGCATGGGTCAAGGCATGGGCATGGGGATGGGCATGGGGATGGGGATGGGCATGGGTCAAGGCATGGGCATGGGGATGGGCATGGGCATGGGTCAAGGCATGGGCATGGGCATGGGCATGGGCATGGGGATGGGCAGCAACGCCCAGCAGGGGATGAACATGGGGATGGGTGAGGGCGACATGCAGGGCGGCGAGAAGCTCAACACCAAGGGGTCGACCGGGGTCGTCGCCACCGGGGACGGGACGTTCTTCAACCTCCGGAAGAAGGACCGGGAGAGTGTGAACCAGGGTCCCGACGCCCAGTTCCCGGCCGAGTTCCGCGAGCTGATCAAGCAGTACAACGTGAACATCAAGAACGCCAAGCCGGCGGCCCCGGGCGCCGGCGGGAAGTGATGTCCGAGCGCTAACACCCCCGGGCCGGCGGGCCGACCGAGTCGGCCCGCCGGCCCGCCCCGCTGACGGCCGCCGCCCGAACCCCACGGAGACCCCGACATGGTCCGCCTGATCGCGCTCGCCGCCGTCCTCGGGCTCGCCGCCGCCGTGCCCGCGACCCCCGCCGACCCGCCCGCCGCCCGGGAGGAGCCGAAGGGGACGGTGCCGGAGGACAAGGTGAAGATGGACCCGGAAGCGAAGCGGGCGGTGGACGCGGCGCTGAAGTTCCTGGCCAAGGACCAGGCGGCCGACGGGTCGTGGGGGAACACCGCGATCACCGGGTTCACCCTGCTGGCGTTCATGGCCAACGGCCACCTGCCGAACCAGGGGGACCACGGGAAGGTGGTGGCGGCCGGGGTCCGGTACCTGCTGGCGAGCACCCGGGAGGACGGGTACGTGGTCGGCTCGCGGGGCGGGAACATGTACTGCCACGGGATGGCGGCCCTGGCCCTGACCCAGGTGTACGGGATGACCGGGGACGCGGACGTGAAGAAGGCGACGAAGAAGGCGATCGACCTGATTGTCAAGACGCAGAACAACGAGGGCGGGTGGCGGTACGACCCGAGCCCGACCGGGGCGGACATCTCGGTCACGATCATGCAGGTGATGGCCCTGCGCGGGGCGAAGGACGCCGGGCTGCAGGTGCCGGACAAGGTGATGGCCGACGCCCTGAAGTACATCAACAAGTGCCGGGACGCCCGGAGCGGGGGGTACAAGTACCAGCCGTACTCGAGCGGCCCGGGGTACGCCCGGACGGCGGCCGGGGTGTGCGTCCTGTACCTGTGCGCGGACTTCGAGGCGAAGGACATCAAGCCGGCGGTCGACTACCTGGAGCGGACCGGGGACGACCAGGGGCACTACTGGTACGGCCACTACTACGCGGCCCACGCCCTGAACCAGGTCGGCGGGGAGGTGTGGGAGAAGTACTACAAGCGGATGCGGGACCGGCTGCTGGCCCCGGGGTACCAGCTGGCGAACGGGTCGTGGTACGACCAGCGGCGGGAGGCGGCGTACGGGGCGGCGTACCAGACGTCGATCGCGGTCCTGATCCTGAGCGTCCCGACCCACTACCTGCCGATCTACCAGAAGTGACGCTCCGGGTGGTGAGGTGGTGAGGGCGCGAGCGGCCGGGTTCACCCCGGCCGTTTTCGTGTTGAGGCCGGGACACCGCCGCGCGAACGATCGTGGTGGGCAAGTCGTGACGGAGACGTTCTACTCGCACTCGCCGCGACCTCGGCTCGTCCCGGAGTGGCGGGAGTTGGTCTCGCTCACCGACGAGGAGTTGGGCCACTACGACATTGCCGCGATGAACCTGGCCTGCGCGGCGGGCCTGCCGGGTGCGGAAGCGATCGACGTCGAGGGCTGCCTCCGGTGGCTCGACGCAGCGACGGACCTCGTACGGCGGTGGACCGAGGCGGGGCTCGACGAGTTCTTCCGGCCGAACCCGGCGGAGTTCAAGAACTCGGAGGCGTACTTCCGGGTGCTCGCGTTGGCGAGCGTGCTGCAGCGGCACTGCGGGGTCCGCTTCGACGCGTCGAAGATCGGTGCCGGTCCGGAAGTCCCGTTCGAGTTCCACGAGCAGTTCGTCCACGGAGTCATTCAGGGCCCGGGCGGGACGTGCGCAACGCTACCGGTGGTCTATGCGAGCATCGGCCGGCGGCTCGGCTACCCGATCCGCCTGGTCTGTGCGAAGCGGCACCTGTTCGCCCGGTGGGACGACCCGGCAGCCGGGGAGCGATTCAACATCGAGTGCTCCGGCGTGGGGTTCGACGACCCGCCTGACGACCGCTACCGGGCGTGGCCGCTGCCGATCACCAACGCCGACGAGGAGCGACTGTTCGGCTACCTTCAGTCGTTCTCGCCGCGGCGGGAGTTGGCGACCTCCGTCGGGCAGCGGGGGTTCGTGCTCCAAGACCACAAGCGTTACCGCGAGGCCGCCGAGTGCTTCTGCGCCGCGGCGGAACTGACGCCGCAATCCGCCGGGTACCCGGGCTGCGTCCTCGGCACGATCGCCGAGTGGAAGCGGCACCTCCAGAGCCTATACCCGCCGCGCTTCCCCCGCCGGATCGACGTGCTGCTGAGGCCGGACCGACGCCGGTGGCGGACGGTCCCGTGGGAAGTGGAAAAAGAGATGGCGGCGCTCCGGGTGATCGATTACAGTTTGAATGACCCCGAGGCCCGTGCGACGTGGTGGGATCTGCTGCGGCAAGGCCGTCCACCGATCCGCCCAGTGCCGGCTTCGATCACTGCGGACTACGACTTCCTGTTCCCGGCGTCCTGAAGGAGTTGACGATGTACAGCCCGACCCTCGGCCGGTTCATCTCGAACGACCCCATCGGCTTCCAGGCCGGCGACGTGAACTTGTACAGATTCGTGGGGAATCACCCAGTG
>PNKH01000003.1 GCA_013822345.1 Isosphaera sp. | reverse complement strand
GGGTTGCCGTTCAGGTTGACGGCGTAGCTGGCCAGGGTGCGGGCGATCGGCTCGCGGGAGTCGTAGCTGACGGCGGCGATCCGCCCCTTGTCGAAGTCCTCCAGCACCATGCTCTTGAGCAGGTCGTTGATGTCGTCCTCCTGGAACGACAGGTCGACCCGGGCGTCGTCGGTCACCTCGCCGCTGCGGCTGAAGTACCCGACCCCGCTGTTGAACAGCACCACCCGGGTGAGCGGGAGCGACACCGCCGGCTTCACGTCCTGCCTGGCGGCCTCCGGGGCCGCCCCGGCCAGCCGGTCCGCCCCGACCCCCGCCAGCACCCCGACCCCGACCGCCCCGGCCACCGGGGCCGCCCACAGCCACTTGCTCGCCATCACGCTGCCTCCGCGGACGCGCCCCGTGGTGCCGGGGCCGGGAAAGGTTCACACGCCGCCGTAGATCGTACCTTATCCGACGAGGCCGACCCGCCCCGGGTTTGGGCCGAAGGTGGTGTTACAATCCGTTACACGGCCGCCCGGGCGTCGTCGAGCGGCCGGAACCGGTACAGCGACCAGACGCCGGCGGCGAGCAGCAGGACCACCACGTACACGTCGAACAGCGGGTCCCACTGCGCCCGCCCGGTCAGCCCCCGGGCCGCCTGCCAGTCGGCGAACCGCCCGACGAACCCCTGCGAGACCATCGCCCCGACCACCCCCATCCCGTTCATCAGCCCGAACACCACCCCGACGTGCCGGCCGCCCTGCGGGATCGCGCACGACCACCAGTTCGGCAGGGTGACGTGCATGACCCAGAAGCCCGCCCCGAAGACCGCCGCCATCGCCACCGGGTCGTCGCACCGCGCCCCGGCGAACATGCACCCGGCGGCGGTGAGGTAGCACCCGACCGCGAGCCGCCGGCGGGCCCGCCACGGGTCGGCCGACCGGGCGGTGACCCGGTCGGACACGAACCCGCCGAGGAACACCCCGGCCACCCCGCCGAACAGCGCCAGCGAGACGAGCCAACTGGCGTCCACCGCCGCCATCCCCCGCCCGTCCTCCAGGTACGCCGGGAACCACGAGAAGAACAGGTAGGTGTAGAACGCCCCGAGCATCTGGATCGTCCCGAGGACCAGGACGCCCCGGTTCGTGAGGATCGCCCGCCACGGGACCGGGCCGGGGTCGGCGTGCGGCGGACCGGCCCCGTCCCGGATCGCCGCCAGCTCCGCCGCGTTCACCGCCGGGTGGTCGCCCGGGTCGTCCCGGAACCACCACCAGAACCCGACCGCCCAGACGACCCCGAACAGGCCGAACACGGCGAACGCCCACCGCCACCCGATCCCGGCCATCAGGTACGCCATGACCGGGGGGGCGGCGAACGCCCCGAACTGGGCCGCCGTCAGCATCACCCCCTGGACCCGGCCGCGCTCGCCGACCGGGAACCAGCGGCCGATCACCCGGGCCGCGTTCGGGTACGCCCCGGCCTCGCCGGCCCCGAACAGGAAGCGGATGACGAGGAGGGAGGCGAACCCCCAGGCGACCCCGGTCAGGGCGGTGAACGCCGCCCACCACAGCACGATCCGGACGAGGACGAGGCGCGGCCCGAACCGGTCCCCGAGCCGCCCGGTCGGGATCTCGAACAGCCCGTAGGCGAGGGTGAACGCCACCATCACGTCGCCGATCTCGGTCTTCGACAGGCCGAGGTCCGCCTGCATCGTCTTGACCGCCTGCGAGAAGCAGAACCGGTCCAGGTACAGGACGACGGCCAGGCCGGAGAGCCACCCGGCGACGGCGAACCGGGCGCGGGACGGCGGGGCGTCGGGGGCGGTCATGGGCGGTCCGTCGGGGACGGGTGTCGGGCGATTGTACCCCGGCCGCCGCGGGAAGGCGCTCGCGTTCCCGCGGCGGGTGTGGTGAAATGGCGCGTCCTCGGCTCGGCGCTGTAGGGTGCCGTCGAGCCCGGCGCTTCGCCGGGCGACGACGCACCACCCGGCGCCGGTGCGTCGTCGGGCCGCGAAGCGCGGCCCGCGACGGCACCCCACATGCTGCAGGCGCCCCCTGCCATGCTGATCGGCTACGTCAGCGACGAGCGGTACGCGGCGCTGCCGGGCGCGCTCGTCGAGTTCGTGAACGCCCGCGGGGACTCGTGGGAGGCGCGGTCCCGGGCGTCCGGGTCGGTCCACGCCGACCTCCCGCCGGGCGAGTACACCGCCGTCGTCCAGCACCCGGGGCACGGGGCGAAGTTCGGCCGCGTCCGCGTCCCGGCCGACCCGCCGCATCAGTTCCGGCTGCTCTCCGACGGCCTCCTCGGGTACGCCTGGCCGAAGTGGGTCCGCGGCGGCGGGGCGTCCGAGTTCCGGGTCCACTCGGTCGAGCCGTACAAGCTGGAGCTGTGGCGGTACGGGTGGGATCCGGAGTTCGTCCGCGGCCTCGGGTGGCACGACGAGCACGCCCCGCAGGCGGTCCGGCAGGTCACCCCGGACGGCGACTACACCCGGACCGGCGTCGGGTGGAACACGGTCGGGTACGCGAACTCGGTCCACTCGCAGCACGTCGCGGCGCCGGAGCGGAGTGGGCTGTACTACTTCCGGGCGTCGACCGCGACCGGCCGGCGGTTCGCCTTCCCGTGGGTCGTCGCCCCCGCCGAGCCGTCCGCGAAGATCGCGGTACTCGCGTCGTGCCTCACCTGGAACGCGTACAACAACTTCGGCGGGCGGAGCAACTACGTCCACGCCGACGGCCTCCCGCCGACCCCGACCGTCCACGCCCGGGCCGAGTTGAAGCGGTACTCCGACGCCGGGTTCTTCACCTGGGCGGCCGGCGACTACCCGCCGCTGTCGTTCGACCGGCCCGAGCCGTTCAACCACATCGACTTCGGCGAGCGGATCACCGACCCGATCGAGGGCCGGCAGGTGTGCCACCTGGCCCCGGCGGAGTGGCGGCTCCTCGGCTGGCTGGAGCGGCACGGGTTCGCCCACGACCTCTACGCCGAGCCGCAGCTCGACGACGGCACCCTCCCGCTCGACCGCTACCGGGTGCTGGTGCTCGCGGTCCACCCGGAGTACTGGACGCGGCGGATGTACGACCGGGTGAAGCGGTGGGTGTTCGAGGAGGGCGGCCGGCTCGCGTACCTCGGCGGGAACGGGCTGAACTGCGAGGTCGAGCTGCCGGGCGACGGGACGATGGTCTGCCACAACGGGGCGATCGCCGGGCTGACGACCGCCGGGATGGGCGGGTTCGAGAGCCGCCTGGCGATCCGGCACGAGTCGGAGGCGAACCTGCTCGGGGTCGTGTTCACCCCGGCCGGGGCGATGACCGGGGCCCCGTACCGCGTCGTCGACGGCGGCCACTGGGCGTTCGCCGGCACCGGGCTGAAGACCGGTGACGTGTTCGGCGCGAGGTGCCTGCACATGCGCTGCCCCGGCGGGGCGTCCGGGCACGAGACGGACAAGCTGTCGCCGAGCTCCCCGAGCCAGGTGTGGGTGATCGCGAAGGGCCTCAACCCGGACGGCGGCGGGGCCGAGATGGTGGTGTTCGGCACCCCGTCCGGCGGGCTGGTGTTCTCCGCCGGGTCGATCAACTACGTCGCGTCGCTGCCGGTGGACGAGGGCGTGTCGCGGGTCACCGCGAACGTGCTGCGGCGGATGCTGGAGTCGCCATGAAGATCACCCGGATCGAGACCATCCCGGTGTGCGTCCCCCTGAAGAAGGGGATGACGGCGAAGACCGCGCACGGGGAACACGCCACGTCGCCCTACGTGCTGGTGAAGGTCCACACCGACGGCGGGCACGTCGGCCTCGGGGAGGCGACCATCTCCGGGTTGTGGTCCGGGGAGACGCAGGCCGGGACGGTCGCGGCGATCACCGAGTACATCGCCCCGCAGCTCGTGGGGAAGGACCCGCGCGACATCACCGCCGCCCGGCGGGCGATGGACTTCGTCATCAAGCTGAACCCGTTCACGAAGGCGGCGGTGGAGATGGCGCTGTGGGACATCGCCGGCAAGGCCGCCGGGGTGCCCGTCTACCGCCTCCTCGGCGGGAAGGTTCGCGATCGGGTCCGGATCAAGCTCGTCGTCTGGGCGCGCGACGTGGCCGGGTCGCGGAAGATGGCCGAGGAGCACCTGGCCCGCGGGGTCACCTGCGTGAAGGTGAAGACCGGCCTCGACCCGGAGACGGACATCGCCCGGGTGCGGGCGGTCCGCGAGGTGACGCCCCGCCACATCCCGGTCACCATCGACTCGAACTGCGGGTGGACGCTGCAGCAGGCGAAGCACTGCCTCCGGGCGCTGGCCGACGTGAACCTCCTCCTCGCGGAACTGAGGCGCGACACCCCGACCCCGATCATGGCCGACGAGAGCGTGTTCACCCTCCAGGACGCGTGGCAACTCACCGCCCACCGGGCCGCGGACATCTTCAGCGTCTACCCGGGGAAGCACGGCGGGATCGCCGCGACGGCCGAGGTGGTCGCGGTGGCGAAGGCGGCGGGGCTCCGCTGCACGATCGGCAGCAACCTGGAGCTGGGCGTCGGGACCGCGGCCATGCTCCACGTCGCCGCCGCCTTCCCGGAGGTGGACACCGACGCCTTCCCGGCCGACACCATCGGCCCGTTCTATCATGACGGGGAAGTCGTCACCCGCCCGCTCGACCTCGGCCCCCCCTACGCGACGGTCCCCGACGGCCCCGGCCTGGGCGTCGAACTCGACGAGGCCGCCGTCGCCCGCTGGCGGGTCTGAAAGGCCCGGACGGGCCCGCTTCTCGTAGCACAAGCGTCCTCGCTTGTGCCGCGCCGAGGGGGCACAAGCGAGGACGCTTGTGCTACGAGAGACCATCGCCCACCCCGCCGGGTCCGCCCCGATGACACCCCTCCTCCTCACCGCCCTCGCCGCCGCCGCGGCCGCCGACCCGCCGGACTTCTTCGAGAAGTCGGTGCGGCCGGTGCTGGTCGAGAAGTGCCTGGCGTGCCACGCGGAGAAGGCGAAGGGCGGGCTGCGGCTCGACACCCGCGCCGGGATGCTGAAGGGCGGCGACCGCGGGCCGGCGGTCGCCGCCGGCAAGCCGGACGACAGCCTGCTGCTGAAGGCGCTGCGCCACGCCGACGGCGACCTGAAGATGCCGCCCGCGGGCAAGCTGCCGGACCGCGACCTCGCGGCGCTCGCGGAGTGGGTACGGCGCGGCGCCCCGTGGCCGGACCAGGTAACGCTCGCCGCCCCATCCGCGATCGTGCAAGCCGCGGCGAAGCACTGGGCGTTCAAGCCGGTGGCGCGGCCGCCCGTCCCGACGCTCCGGCCTCAGCCCGCGAACCCGATCGACGCGTTCGTCACCGCCAGGCTGAGTGACAGCAAGCTGTCACTCTCCCCGCGGGCGGACAAGCGCACCCTCATCCGCCGGGCGACGTTCGACCTCCTCGGCCTGCCGCCGACGCCGGAGGAGGTCGAGGCGTTCGTCGCGGACCAGGCCGCCGACGCCTACGAGAAGCTGGTCGACCGGCTCCTCGCGTCGTCCGCCTACGGGGAGCGGTGGGCCCGGCACTGGCTCGACCTCGCCCGGTACGCCGACAACAAGGGGTACGTGTTCTTCGAGGGGAAGGAGTACCCGTGGGCGTGGACGTACCGCGACTACGTCGTCCGCTCGCTGAACGAGGACAAGCCGTTCGACCGGTTCGTGCATGAGCAGCTCGCCGCCGACCTGCTGTGCCCCGACGACGTGCCGGCCCAGGCGGCGCTCGGGTTCCTCACGGTCGGCGGGCACTTCATGAACAACACCCACGACATCGTCGACGACCGGATCGACGTGGTCACCCGCGGGCTGATGGGGCTGACCGTCACCTGCGCCCGCTGCCACGACCACAAGTTCGACCCGATCCCCGCCGCCGACTACTACTCGCTCTACGGCGTCCTCCGCAGCTCGGTCGAGCCGACCGTCCCGCCGCTCGCCGGGCCGCGGCCGGCGGAGCCGGAGCACCAACTGTACGAGGCGGAGTTGACGATCCGCGAGCGTGACCTGGTCGGCTTCGTCACCGCGAAGCACGCCGCCCTGGTGGCCGGCGCCCGCGCCCGCGCCGCGGAGTACCTGCGGGCGGCGCACGCCGCCCGCCACCACCCGCCGGCCGACGACTTCATGCTCCTCGCCGACCCGGGCGACCTGAACCCGAGCATGGTCACCCGGTGGCGGCAGTTCCTCGCCGACGCCCGGAAGCGGAAGCACCCGGCGTTCCGCCACTGGCACGCGGCCGCGGACCTGGCCGACGCCGAGTTCGCCGCCAAGGCCCCGGCCGCCCTGAAGGCGGTCGCCGGCGGGAACCGGCTCGTGGCCGCCGCGCTCGCCGCCCCGCCGCGGTCGATGGCCGAGGTCGCCGCCGCCTACGGGCGACTCTTCACCGACATCGACAAGCAATGGGTGGAAGCCGCGGCGAAGGGAGCGGCGCGGCTCGACGACCCGGATGCGGAGGAGCTGCGCGGCGTACTGTACGGACCCGACGCCCCGGCCGACGCCCCGCTCGCGCTCGACTGGGGCTTCCTGTCGCTGTTCCCGGACCGGGCCACCCAGGGCGAGTACCAGAAGCGGCTGCGGCATCTCGAAGCCTGGCTGGCGAAGGGGCCGCCGCGGGCGATGGTGTTGTACGACGCCCCCCGCCCGTACGACCCGCGGGTGTTCGACCGCGGCCACCCCGGCCGGCCGGGCGACCTGGTCCCGCGGCAGATGGTGCGGATCGCGAACCCGGCCCGGCGGCCGTTTCCCGCCTCCGGCAGCGGCCGATTGGAACTGGCCCGCGAGATCGTGTCGAAGGACAACCCGCTGACCGCCCGGGTGTTCGTGAACCGGGTGTGGATGCACCACTTCGGCCGCGGCCTGATCGGCACCCCGGGCGACTTCGGCCTCCGCGGCGACCCGCCGACCCACCCGGAACTGCTCGACTGGCTGGCGGCCGAGTTCGTGGCCGGCGGGTGGAAGGTGAAGCGGCTCCACAAGCTGGTCATGACCTCCGCGACCTACACCCAGGCGAGCGTCGACCGCCCCGCGGCGGCCGCGGCCGACCCGGACAACCGGCTGCTGTGGCGGCAGAACCGCCGGCGGCTGGAGTTCGAGCCGCTGCACGACGCGGTCCTGGCGGTGAGCGGGCAGCTCGACCCGAAGGTCGGCGGGCCGGCGGTGCGGCTGTTCGGCGGGAACCGGCGGCGGGCGGTGTACGGGTACGTCGACCGGCTGGAGTTCCCGTCGCTGCTCACCACGTTCGACGTGCCGAACCCGGCCGGCCTCTCCCCGGAGCGGACCGGCACGACGGTCGCCCCGCAGGCGCTGTTCCTGATGAATGGCCCGTTCGCCCGGGACGCCGCGAAGAGGCTCGTCGCCCTCCCCGCGGTGCAGAAGCTCGCCGACCCCGGCGAGCGGCTCGACCGACTCTACCGGACCGTGTACGGCCGCCCGCCGGCCGCGGACGAGAAGGCCCTCGCCCTGGCGTTCGTGGGGAAGGGCGGCGACCGCTGGGCCGACCTGGCCCACGCCCTGCTGCTGACCAACGAGTTCGCGTTCGTGGACTGAGATTCCTGGAGCGCGGGCGTCCCGCCCGCTGCGTCGGCGCGGGTGTCGGCTTCGGACCGAACCGTGAGACGTCACGACCCGGGTAGCAGCGGGCGGGACGCCCGCGCTCCAGGACGGCAGCCGGACCGCCCGCGCTCGAAGGAGGAGCCCATGCTCCCGCTCTCCCGCCGCGACGTGCTCGCCCGGTGCGGCACCGGCCTCGGTACCGTCGCCCTCGCCGGCGTCCTGGCCGACGACGCCCGGGCCGCCGCCGACCCGCTCGCTCCGAAGGCCCCGCACTTCCCGGCGAAGGCGAAACACGTCGTCCACCTGTTCATGAACGGCGGGCCGAGCCACGTCGACACGTTCGACCCCAAGCCCGCCCTCGACAGGTACCACGGCAAGCCCGTCCCGACCGGCAACCTCCGCACCGAGCGGAAGACCGGCGCCGCGATGCGGTCGCCGTTCGCGTTCCGGAAGTACGGGCGGTCCGGCATCGAGGTGAGCGAGCTGTTCGCCAAGACCGCGGCGGATCACAGTGATGACATGTGTGTGATTCGCGGCATGTACGCCGACGTGCCGAACCACGAGCCGTCGCTCCTGCTGATGAACTGCGGCGACGGCCGGCAGCCGCGGCCGAGCCTCGGGAGTTGGGTCACCTACGGCCTCGGGAGCGAGTCCCGCAACCTGCCGGGGTTCGTCGTCATGTGTCCCGGCGGGTACCCGATCGTCACCACCCAGAACTGGCGGTCCGCGTTCCTCCCCGGCGTGTATCAAGGTACCTACGTCGACAGCCAACACACCCAGGTCGACCGACTCATCGCGAACATCCGCAACACGGACCTCCCCGCCGAGCGGCAGCGCGAGCAGCTCGACCTGGTCGCGGCCCTCAACGCGAAGCACCTGGAGGACCGCGCCGACGACCCGCAACTGGAGGCCCGCGTCCGCACGTTCGAGCTGGCGTTCCGCATGCAGTCCGAGGCGGCGGACGTGTTCGACCTGAGCCGCGAGGCGAAGAAGGTCCGCGAGTGGTACGGCGAAACCACGATCGGTCGGCAGTTGCTCCTGACGCGGCGGCTGATCGAGCGCGGGGTGCGGGTGGTGCAGCTCTGGAGCGGGGCCGGGCAGCCGTGGGACAACCACGACAACCTCGCGGCCCAGCACCGGAAGCTCGCCGACCAGTGGGACCGGCCGGTCGCGGCGTTCCTGAGCGACCTCAAGCACCGCGGCCTGTTCGAGAGCACGCTGGTGCTGTGGGGCGGCGAGTTCGGCCGGACGCCGGTCGCGGAGTTGCCAGCCCTGAACGGCCGCGACCACAACCACTACGGGTTCACCTGCTGGCTCGCCGGCGGCGGGGCGAAGGGCGGCACGGTCGTCGGGGCGACGGACGAGTTCGGGTTCGCGGCGACCGAGAACAAGGTGCACGTCCACGACCTCCACGCCACCATGCTGCACCTGCTCGGGTTCGACCACGAGAAGCTGACGTACCGGTACGCCGGTCGGGACTTCCGCCTGACCGACGTGCACGGCCGCGTGGTGAAGGAGATCGTCACATAACGCATTTCGAACGGATAACAGGACGGACAGGATTGATGCGGGCAGTGTTCTGGCTTCTTGATCTCGTTCATCCTGTTATCCTGTCGAAACTCTTCTCCGGGCGCCGCATGAAGATCACGCAAGTCGTCTGCCAGGTCCTCCGCATCCCGGACGTCCAGGCGAAGACCGCCAGCAGCCAGGACTCGGTGCTGGTCCGGGTGCGCACCGACGACGGCCTCGAAGGGGTCGGCGAGGCGGACTCGTCCCCGGAGGGCGTGAAGGCGATCGTCGACGCCCCGTTCAGCCACAACATCGCCTGCGGCCTGCGGCAGTTGCTCGTCGGCGAGAACCCGCTCGACCACGAGCGGCTGTGGCAGACCATGTACCGCCGGACGATGTACTTCGGCCGCAAGGCGCTCGGGGTCACCGCGATGGCGGCGGTCGACATGGCCTTGTGGGACCTGAAGGGGAAGGCGTTCGGCCAGCCGGTCCACCGGTTGCTCGGCGGGAAGCAGCACGACCGGGTCCGCGGGTACGCGTCGATCCTGTTCGGCCGGGACGGCAAGGAGACCGCCGACATCGCCCGGCGGTGGGTTGCCGCCGGCTACGCGGCGGTGAAGTTCGGGTGGGAGCCGATGGGCACGTCCGAGGCGGTCGACATCGACCTGGTGCGGGGCGCCCGGGAGGGACTCGGCAACGCGACGCTGTTGATCGACGCCGGGTGCGTGTACGACGCCCGGACCGCCCTGCGGCGGGCGCACGCGTTCGCCGAGTACCGGCCCGAGTGGTTCGAGGAACCGCTCCGGCAGGACGACATCGACGGGTACGTGTGGCTCCGCGACCGGTCGCCGGTCCCGATCGCGGCCGGGGAGGGGGAGTGCGGGCGGGAGTCGTTCCGCCCGCTCATCGACCGCCGGGCCCTCGACGTGTACCAGGTCGACATCTCCCGGTGCGGGTTCACCGACGCCGCGTACATCCGGGGCCGGGTGGAGGAGGGCGGCGGCCGGCTGTGCAACCACTGCTACACCAGCCCGCTGACCGTCGCCGCGAGCATCCACTGGCTGTCGACGTGCCGGGACGCGTTCCTGTTCGAGGACTGCGTCGAGGACTCGCCGCTCCGCCACGAGTTGACGCACGAGAAGGTGCAGTCGGTGGGCGGGTGGATGGAGGTGCCGGACCGCCCCGGCCTCGGCGTCACCATCGACGAGGCGTTCGTGAAGAAGTACCTCGTCGCGGAATCAAAGTGAGGGCCGCCATGAGTCGTGCGAAGACTGAGTATCGTTACGAGAAGTTGACGTGGCCCGAGATCAACGACGCGGTCGAGATGGGCAAAGTGTGTGTCGTGCCGTGCGGGGCGGTCGAGCAGCACGGCCCCCACCTCCCGCTCGACGTGGACCTCGTCTGCCCGTGCGGGGTCGCGTCGGGGGCGGGCCGGGAAATCGCGGAGAAGATGCTGGTGCTGCCGGTGGTCGCCTACGGGTACACCGGGCACGTGATGGACTTCCCCGGGACCATCAACACCGACTTCGAGCACTTCATGCACCAGGTGCTCGACATCACCAAGAGCCTCGCGTACCACGGGTTCAAGAAGATCGTCCTGCTGAACGGCCACGGCTCGAACATGCCGAACCTGGACCTCGTGGCCCGGCGGACGAACCTGGAGACGGACGCCGAGTGCTGCGTCGTCGCGTGGTGGAACCTGCTGTCCGTGGACAAGACCTTCATGCCGCGGTGGCGGCAGAGCAAGTTCCCCGGCGGGTGCTCACACGCGTGTGAGCTGGAGACGAGCCTGTACCTCTACCTCGACGGCGACAACGTCCGGAAGGATCTCATCAAGAGCGACACCATCAGCTTCAACAACGAAGACAGCCCGTTCAACTGGGTCGACCTGTTCGCGGCCGGGCCGGCGACGGTCGTCTCGTGGACGAGCAGTTACTCGGACACCGGCGTTCTCGGCGACGCGGAGTTGGCGACCGCGGAGAAGGGGCGGGAGGTCTACGAGGAGGCGGTGAAGCAGCTCGTCCGGTTCGTGACGTGGTGGAAGGACCGGCCGAAGGACGTCCGCAAGGACCGGCACCGGAAGCCGCCGACGATGCCGATCCCGTGGGGGCAGCGGCCGATCGGGGGTGGGGCGTGAAGATCGCCGACGTGCGGCTGACCGGGCTGACCGGCGGGACGGTCGAGGGCGGGTGGGCCGCGGAGCTCACCCCCGAGGACGACGTCCACACCGTCGTCGAGGTGCTCACCGACGAGGGCCTGGTCGGCGTCGGCAGCACGTTCACGAGCAGCCACCTGGTCGCCGCCGCGGTCCGGCTGCTCCGCCCGCTCCTGATCGGCGAGCGGGCCGACGAGCCGGCCCGGGTCAGCGAGAAGCTGCGGCAGAACACCTTCTGGCAGGGCCGCGGCGGGAGCGTCGAGCACGCCATCAGCGGCATCGACATCGCCCTCTGGGACCTGTTCGGCAAGCTCACGAACCAGCCGGTGTCCCGGCTCCTCGGCGGGAACTACCGCACCCGGATCAAGCCGTACGGGTCGCTCCTGTTCGACGAGCCCGACCCGCTCCGCGAGAAGCTGCGGACCGCGGTGGCGCGGGGGTTCCGGGCGATCAAGCTCGGGTGGCGGCCGTTCGGCCGGCGGGACGCGAAGACGGACGAGTTGCTCGTCCGGACCGCCCGGGACGCGGTCGGCCCGGACGTGGAGTTGATGGTCGACGCCGGCGGCAGCGACGCCCACTGGCCGCACGGGTACAAGTGGGCGCTGCGGACCGCCCACATGCTCGCCGGGTACGGCGTGACGTGGTTCGAGGAGCCGCTGTCCCCGGACGACCTGGCCGGCTTCGCCGAGCTGCGGCGGCACGCCCCGCTGCCGATCGCGACCGGCGAGGTGCTCACCCGCCGGCAGAGCTTCCGGCCGCTGTTCGAGCAGAAGTGCGTCGACATCGTCCAGCCGGACTGCACCAAGTGCGGCGGGCTGACCGAGGCGTGGCGGGTCGCGTGGATGGCGCACGAGCACCACGTCGGGTGGGTGCCGCACGGGTGGAACACGGCCGTCGGGCTGGCGGCCGACCTGCAACTCGCCGCCGCGATGCCGGTCGCCCGGTACGTCGAGTTCCTCACCCCGTCGCCGTACGTCGACGACCTGGTCACCGTCCCGTTCCGCCCGGACGCCGACGGCCTGCTCACCATCCCGGACGCGCCGGGACTCGGCATCGAGCTGAACCGGGATGCGCTGAAGCGGTTCGGGGCGGTGTAACCGGCGTGATCGGGAGAAGCTCGTCGGGTGCCGTCGAGGGTCGCGCTTCGCGACCCGACGACGCACCATGCGGCGCCGGTGCGTCGTCGGGTCGCGAAGCGCGACCCTCGACGGCACCCGACGACCCGTCCGGACCGACTCGGCGCTAGCGTTCCCCGGGCGCACCCGGCACAATGGGCGGCGATGAAGATCACCCGCGTCGAGACGCACGTCTGCCACGCCCGGATGCGGAACTGGGTGTTCGTCAAGGTCGTGACCGACCGGGACGGGCTGTTCGGGTGGGGCGAGGCGACCCTCGAGTGGCACACCCGGGCGGTCGTCGGGGCGGTGGAGGACTGCGCCGAGCTGGTCGTCGGGGAGGACCCGACCCGGGTCGAACACCTGTGGCAGATGATGCACCGGCAGCACTTCTGGCACGGGCACGGGATCGTCCGGGCGACCGCCATCGCCGGCATCGACCTGGCCCTGTGGGACATCCTCGGCAAGGTGTGCGGGGTGCCGTGCTCGAAGCTCTGGGGCGGGCCGGTCCGGGACCACGTCCGCACCTACTGCCACCTCGGCGGTGGGCGGATGGAGGACTTCTACGAGACCGCGGCCGACGACGCGAAGCGGTTCGCCGACCTCGCCCGGCAGGCCGTCGCCGACGGGTTCACCGCGTTCAAGTGCATGGCCGTCCCGCCGACCCTGCCGCTCGAAGGGCTGAAGCCGGTCCGGGCGGCCGAGCGGTGCGTCGCGGCGATGCGCGAGGCGGTCGGGGAGGGGGTCGACATCATGGTCGACTGCCACGCCCGGCCGTCGCCGGCGATGGGGCTGCAGTTCGCGAAGGCGCTGGAGCCGTACGGCCTGTACTTCCTCGAGGAGCCGTGCTGGCCGGAGAGCGTCGACGGGCTGGCGATGATCAATAAGGCGGTCAGCACTCCGGTGGCCACAGGGGAGCGGGTGACGAACCTCGCGGCGTTCCGCGACCTGTTCGCGACCCGGGCGTGCGAGGTGTGCCAGGTGGACATCACCCACTGCGGCGGGCTGACCGAGGCCCGGCGGGTCGCCGCCCTGGCCGAGGCGCACCGGATCGCGCTCGCCCCGCACAACCCGCAGGGGCCGGTCAGCACCGCCGCCAGCCTGGAGTTCGGCTTCTCCCAGCCGAGCTACGTCATCTGCGAGACCGTCCACGCCGACGTGCCGTGGCGGGCGGACGTGGTCCGGGAAGGGTTCACCGTCGACCCGAAGGGTCGGGTGGTGCGGCCGAACACCCGGCCGGGGCTCGGCGTCGACATCGACGAGGCGGAGGTGCGGAAGCACCCGTTCCAGCAGGAGTTGCCGCAGCGCGTGTTCTACACCGACGGCAGCGTGGGGGATTGGTGAACCCGGGACCGCGGGCGTCCCGCCCGCTGCGGCCCAGGTGCCGATGCCTCACGGTTCAGTCCGGAACCGGCACGCGCGTCGACGCAGCGGGCGGGACGCCCGCGGTCCCAGGAGAAAGCCGACATGCCCAAGCCCCTCCGCGGCGTGCTGGCGGTCGCGCACACGCCGTTCACCGACGCCGACGAGATCGACCCGGCCGCGCTCCGGCGGGCGGTCGACTGGGCGTTCGCGGTCGGAGCGGACGGGGTCGGCACCGGGATGGTGTCCGAGTCGGCGAAGCTCACCAGTGACGAACGGGTGTCACTGGCGGGGATGCTGGTCGAGTTCGCCGCCGGCCGGGGGCCGGTGTTCGCGGCGGTCGGGGCGGAGGGCACCCGGCAGGCGGTGGCGCTCGCGGCCGCCGCGGAGCGGGCCGGGTGCGACGCGGTGATGGCCGCCCCGCCGCTCGCCGGGCGGGTCACCGCCGCCCACCTGGTCTGCCACTTCCGGGCGGTCGCCGACGCCACCGCCCTGCCGGTGATCGTCCAGGACGCGTCCGGGTACGTCGGCCAGGCGATCCCGATCCCGGCGTGCGTCGAGCTGCTCGACCGGTACGGGCCGGACAAGATCCTGTTCAAGCCGGAGGCGGCGCCGAACGGGCCGACGCTGTCCGCCCTGCGGGACGCGACCGGCGGCCGGGCGGTGATGTTCGAGGGGTCCGGCGGCATCTTCCTCGTCGACAGCTTCCGCCGCGGGATCGCTGGCACGATGCCCGGCATGGACCTGCTCGACGGGGTGGTGGCGGTGTGGCGGGCGCTGCGGGCCGGCGACGAGGCGGCCGCGTACCGGGTGTACTTCCCGGTGTGCGCCCTGGTCGCCCTGCAACTCCAGGCCGGGCTCGACGGGTTCCTGGCGGTCGAGAAGTACCTGATGGTGCGGCGCGGGCTGTTCCCGACCGCCCGCCGCCGCGGCCCGGTCGGGTGGGAGCTCGACCCCGAAACCGCGGCCGAGGTGGACCGCCTGTTCGCCCGCCTCCAGGACACCCTCCACGGGCCGCCGCGGTGACCCGCTACACCCTCCTCGCGTTCCTCTGCCTGGTCACCCTCGTCGCCTACCTCCAGCGGTCGGCGCTCGGGGTGCCGTCGAAGGCGATCGAGGGCGAGCTCGGCCTCACCCCGCAGGCGATGGGGCTCGTCTGGCTGGCGTGGTACGCCGGGTACGCGGCGATGCAGCTGCCGTCCGGCTGGGTCGCCGACCAGCTCGGGAGCAAGCCGGCCCTGGTCGTGTTCGCCGTCGCGTGGTCCGGCCTCACGGCCGTCGTCGGGCTGGCCGCCGGGTTCGTCGGGCTGGCGCTGCTGTGGGGGCTGATGGGGGCGGCGCAGGCGGGCGTGTTCCCGTGCGCGACGAAGGCGATCGGGGCGACGTTCCCGCGGACCGAGCAGGCGGTGGCGTCCGGGCTGCTCGCGTGCTGCATGTCCGGCGGGGCGGCGCTGTCGCAGGAGGTGACCGGCCGGCTGTTCGGCCCGCTCACCTGGCAGCAGGTCCTGGCCGTGTACGCCCTGCCCGGGTTGGTCTGGGCGGTGGCGTTCGGGCTGCTCGTCCCGCGGCCGGACGCGCCCCGCAACCCGGAGGGCCCTCGCCCGCGCACCGACTGGGCGCGGCTGCTGAGGGACCGGAACATGGTGTTGCTTTGCGCCCAGCAGTTCCAGCGGGCGGCGGCGACCGCGTTCCTGTTCACCTGGCTGCCGCGGTTCCTCCAGGAGACGAAGCACCTCACCCCGGCCGAGTCCGGTAGCTACGCCTCGTGGCCGCTGCTCGCCGGCATCCCCGGTGGGTTGCTCGGCGGCGTGGTCTCCGACTGGGTGCTGCGGCGGACCGGCCGCGAGTGGGTGAGCCGGGCCGGGCTGCCGGCCGGGGCGATGGTGCTGGCCGCGGGGATCTCGTTCGCCGCGTACTGGGCCGACACCGCAACGGCGGTGGTGGCGATGGTGAGCGTCGCCGCGTTCTGTGCCTACGTCGCCGGCCCGTCGGCCTACGCCGTCGCGCTGTCGATGGGCGGCACGCGGTCGACCCCGGTGTTCGCCACGATGAACATGGCCGGGAACGTCGGGGCCGGGTTCTTCCCGTTCGCCGTCGGCCAGCTGGTCGGGGCGACCGGGGACTGGAACGCCGCCATCCTGCTGTTCGCGGCGCTGTTCGCCGGGACGGCCGTCTGCTGGGCGCTGCTCGACCCGGCCGCGAAGCTGTTCGAGGAGGACGCATGACCGCCCGCGTCGATGCGCCGCAGGCCCGGTGCCGGGCCGGGTTCGCCCGGGCCGACGTCACCCCGCCGGTCGGCATTTACCACCGGATGTGGGGCGCCGCCCTGCACGACCGGGCGACCGGCGTCCACCGCCCGCTGACGGCGACGGCCCTGTACCTCGAAGCCCTCGACGGCCGCGGCCGGCAGCTCGTCCTCGGCCTCGACCACTGCATCCTCGAAGGGGCCGAGCAGGACCGCATCCGCGGCCGGGCCGGGTGCGCGGTTGACGAGGTGGCGGTGGCCCTGTCGCACACGCACGGGTCGGGGTGGATGTCGCGGGCCCGGGCCGACCTCCCCGGTGGCGACCTGATCGGCCCGTACCTCGACGCGCTCGCCGACGCCTGCGGCCGGATCGCCCGGGAGGCCGCGGCCGCCGCCCGCCCGGCGACGCTCGTGTTCGGGACCGGCCGGTGCGACCTGGCCCGGCACCGCGACTTCCCCGAGTCCGGGTCGGGCCGGATCGTGTGCGGGTTCCACCCGGACGGCCCGGCGGACGACGCGGTGCTCGTCGCCCGGGCGGTGAGTGACAGCGGGGTGACACTCGGGACGGTGGTGAACTACGCGTGCCACCCGACCACCCTGGCGTGGGAGAACACGCTGCTGAGCCCGGACTACGTCGGGGCGACGCGGGAGGTGGTCGAGGGGGCGACCGGGGCGCCGTGCCTGTTCCTCCAGGGAGCGTCCGGCGACCTCGGCCCGGCCGACGGGTTCGTCGGCGACCCGGCGGTCGCGGACCGGAACGGCCGGCGGCTCGGGTACGCGGCGCTGGCGGCGCTGGAGGGGCTGCCGCCCCCGGGCACCCGGTTCGAGTACGCCGGGGCGGTCGTGTCGGGGGCGACCCTCGGGACGTGGAAGCACGTCCCGGCCGGGGACGCGGACCGGGAGCGGTTCGCGGCGTGGGGCACCCGGCAGGCGGTCGTGCCGCTCCCGTACCGGCTCGACCTGCCGACGGCGGACGACACCAAAGCCGAGTTGGCGAAGTGGGAGGCGGAGGAATCGGCCGCGCGGGCCGCCGGCGACACGGCCCGGGTGTCGGAGTGCCGGGCCCGGTCGGAGCGGATGACGCGGCAACTTGCCCGGCTCGCGGCGATGCCGCCCGGCCCGGCGTACCCGTACCGGGTGGCGGTGGTGCGGCTCGGGGATTCGGTCTGGGTGTTCTGCCCCGGCGAGCTGTACCAGGTCTTCCAGACGACGCTCCGGGCACGGTTCCCGCACCTCGCAGTCGTGGTCGCGACCGTGGCGAACGACTGGCAGCCGGGCTACCTGCCGGCCGCCGGCAGCTACGGGTACGGCATCTACCAGGAGGTGATCGCGGCCGTCGCCCCGGGGGCGCTGGAGACGGTGATCGAGACGGTCAGCCGCGAGGTCCGGGGCCTGTTCGAGTAGGGTGCCGTCGAGGCCGCGCTTCGCGGCCGACGACGCACCACCACGTTCGCGTGGCGCGGTGCGTCGTCGCCGGACGAAGCGCCCGGCTCGACCGCACCCTACGAAGACTACCCCCGCAGCTCCACCGCCGTGACCGACGCCGGCGGGAACGTGATCGCCTTCCCCGGGTCCACGTCCCGCGTCTTCAACGCCGCCGGGTCGTCCTGGGCCGAGGTGACCTCCGCGAACGGGTCGCCGGCCGTGATCTCGAACGCCTTCCCGGTCTTCATCGGCACCCCCGTCACGGCCAGGCGGCAGGTCTGCGACTTCGTCCGGCTGGTGTTCACGACGTGGACGAAGAACGCGTCGCCGGCCCGGCTGGCGACCACGTCCAACCCGGCGGGGGCGCCGCCGACCCGGGCGGCGTGGGTACCGGTGTGGCGGCGGTACAGGGCCGCGACCTTGCCGACCGGCATCAGGTACGCCTTCCCGCCCGGGGTCGGGATCATGACCACGTTCGTCTGCCACCGGGTGCCGCAGAAGTCGCCGAGGTTGGCGATCTTCAGCACGTCCCCGTGCCGCTGGTGCAGGTTCTGGAACCGGGCGTACGCCACCCCGACGGCCCACGCCGAGTTCAGGTCGCACCGGTCCCGGCCGCGCATCGCGAAGTGGCTCTCGGTCAGCGCCAGCGGGAACTTCCCGGCCTGCTGCCGGACCTCGACGATCTTCTTCTCCTGCCGGCCCACCGCCGCCATCAGCACGTCCCAGGTCTTGTCGGGGTCCTTGCGGAACTCGCGGTCGCTGCACGGCGGGCCGGGGTCGAAGAGGTTGTGGAAGGCGAGGTAGTCGACCCGCCCGCCGGCCTCCTTGACCATGTCCGCGGCCCACCCGCTGTCCCCCCAGGCGATCAGCTTGACCGCCGGGTCGGCTTTCCGCATCTCGTGGGCGAACTCGAGCGTCCTGGCGACCGCGTCGGCCTTCTTGAACCGCTCCGCCGAGTACGAC
Organism: Isosphaera sp.; assembly: GCA_013822345.1. Taxonomy (GTDB): domain Bacteria; phylum Planctomycetota; class Planctomycetia; order Gemmatales; family Gemmataceae; genus Gemmata. The sequence continues at coordinate 117,303 of PNKH01000003.1, read as the reverse complement.
GTCTCGTTCCCGATCTGCCAGAACTTGACCTGCGCCGGCTCGCGCCGGCCGTGGGCGATGCGGTCGCGGTCCTTCGGGTCGTTGCAGTACCGGACCCAGTCCGCGGCCTCCCGGGCGTCGCCGGCCCGGACCTCGCCGAGCGCGTTCTTCGCCCAGGGCGGGTAGCCCTCGGCCTCGAAGTTGACGCACATCAGGGGCTCGGCCTTGACCTGTTCGCAGAAGTCGAGGAACTCCAGGGTGCCGACCTGGTTCGACTCGACCCCGCCCCAGACGAGGTTGTGCATCGGCTTGCGGCGGTCCCGCGGGCCGACGCCCTCGCGCCACCGGTAGTACGCGCTGAACAGCCCGCCCCACCGGAGCATCGGCGGGGCGAGGGCCTTCGTCGCCTCGACCAGGTCCGGCCGCCAACGGGCGCTGAGGTGGTCCCACGACGCCTCGACCGACCCGTCGGTGGCGCCGAGCGGCTCCATGAACTGCATGTACAGGTACGGCGACAGTTCGAAGAGCGGGTCCGGCGCGACCGTCACCACCGGCTCGGCCGGGTCGGCCCCGGCCGGGAGCGCGGCGGCGAGGGCGGCCCCGGAGGCGCCGCGGAGGAAGTCGCGCCGGGAGGAGTCTGGGTGGTTCATGGGTCACGCCCGCGAGAAGTGGTTCCGGTCCCGGTTAGCGGCGCGTCGCAGACGCGTCGCTAACCAGCGGCCTGGTGCCGGAGTTACCCCTACTGTACGCGCCGAATCCCGGCGTCCGCCGTCACTTCTTGCGGACCAGCTTGAACGTCGGGCAGTGGTCCTCCGCCGGCTTCCCGTTGACCCACGCGACCCCGCTGAACTCGAGGTGGTCGTCGTCGACGAAGGTGAGGGTCGCCTCGTGCATGTGCATGTCCTTGGCCGGGTCGAAGTTCGTCCCGCCGGCGAATAGGAACTTGAGCTGGTTCGGGCCGGACTTCGGGTCCGCCTTCATCCGCGGCTGGTTCCCGAGGGCGCAGTAGTGGGTCATCACCAGCTCGCCCTTGTCCAGGTGGTAGACCGACACCATCTCGTGCGGCTGGCCGGGGAACAGCGTCTCGTGGACGGCGCTGCCGGCCGCCGTCACCCGGACGACCGACACCACCTGGTCGGTCGGCTTCCCGTCCTTGTCGGCCGCGACCCAGGTGCCGGCGAGCTTCTTCAGCCGCTCCAGCTGCGGGTGCGGGGGCGAGGCGGGCGCGGGCTTGTCGCCCGCGGAAGCCCCGGCCGAAAGGGCGACCATCACCAGGCCGCCGGCCAGCATCCGTCGCGTCATGTCGTTCTCCCGTCGGTGTGGAACCGAGTACGCCCCCCACGGTGGGGAAGTATACTCCTGTCCTCTATCGACATCGGAGGTCGGTTACTTGAACCGCTCCGCGACCGCTGGACATCGCCGGGCGCCCGGCTACGCTGGGCGCCGTGACCGCGCCTCCGCCCCCGCCGCTCTCCCGCCACCAGCGCGCCGGCGTCCTGGTCGCGGCGTTCCTGGCGTGGATGTTCGCCGGCCTCGAGATCTCGCTGTTCGTCCTCGTCCACCGGCAGATGGCGCTCGGGCTGCTCGGGCCGGACACGCCGGAGGCGGTGGTCGCCCGGTGGTTCGCGTGGTACCAGGCGGCGTTCCTGTTCGGGGCGGCCGCCGGCGGGTGGCTGTTCGGGTGGCTCGGGGACCGGGCCGGCCGCACCCGGGCGATGGGCGGGGCCGTCCTCTGCTACTCCCTCCTTACCCTGGCGTGCTACTTCGCCACCTCCGCCGGAGAGATGCTCGCCCTGCGGGCGCTGGCGTGCCTCGGGGTCGGCGGGGTGTGGCCGAACGCCGTCGCGCTCGTCGCCGAGGCGTGGCCGGACGCCTCCCGCCCGCTCCTCGCCGGGCTGCTCGGGGCGGCCGCGAACGTCGGGTTCGTCCTCCTCGGCGCCGTCGGGTACTACCACCCGATCACCGCCGACGGGTGGCGGTGGACCTTCCTCGTCGCCGCGTCCCCGGCCGTGCTCGGGGTCGTGATCCTCGTACTCGTCGCCGAGTCGCCGCGGTGGCTCGCCAACCGGGCCGCCCGGCGGGTCGGGCCGGCGGCCGCGTCGCCGCTCCGCGAGGTCTTGCGGCCGCCGCTCTTGTCGCGGACCGTTCTCGGGGTCATGCTCGGGGCGATCCCGGTGGTCGGGTCGGCGGCGAACGCGAATTGGGTGGTGCCGTGGGCGGATCACGCGGCGGCGCAAGCCGGGGCGCAGCGGAAGGACCCGGACCCGCGGAAGAAGGCGGAGACGCAGATCACACGGTCCGGCGGGGCGGTGTTCGGGAGCCTGCTCGGAGGGGTGGTGGCGAGTGCCCTGGGGCGGCGGCGGAGCTACTTCCTGATCAGCCTGGCGGCGCTCGCCGTCAGCACCTGGCTGTTCGCGGTCCTCGACCCGTTCCACCCGCAGTTCCAGCTCTTCACCTTCCTCCTCGGGTTCGTCGGCATCGCCTACTTCGGGTGGCTGCCGCTGTTCCTGCCGGAACTGTTCCCGACGCGGGTGCGGTCGACCGGGGCCGGGATCTCGTTCAACACCGGGCGGGTGGTGGCGGCGGCGGTGGTGCTGTCGGCCGGGTTCCTGCTCGACCAGTTCTCCGGCGACTACGCCCGGGTCGGGCTGTGGAGCGGGGCGGTGTACGCCGCCGGCCTGGTCGTCATCTGGTTCGTGCCGGCGACGGCCGCCGGGAAGCTGGAGGACTGACGGTGGAACCGGTCGGGGTGGTCGGGCTGGGGCTGATGGGCGGGGCGCTCGCCGGGCGGTTCCGCGCCGGCCGCCGGCGCGTCGTCGGGTTCGACCCGCGCCCGGAGTGTCGGCAGCGGCTGGCGGACCTCGGCGGCGAAGCGGCGGGTTCGGTGGCCGGCGTGTTCGCCGCGGCGCGGACGGTCGTCCTGAGCCTGCCGAACAGCACGGTCGTCGCCGCGGTGCTCGACGAGGTCGGGGAAGCGGTCGCGGGCGCAACCGTGGTCGACACCACGACCGGCGACCCGGACGAGACGGCGGAAACCGGCAAGCGACTCGCGGACCGCGGGGCCGACTACCTCGACGCGACGCTGACCGGGTCGAGCGCGGTCGCGGCGGCCGGCGAGGTGGTGGTGACCGCGGGCGGGCCGGCGGCGGTGTTCGCGCGGGCGGAGCCGCTGTTCCGGCTGTTCGCGAAGGCGTGGTACCACGTCGGCCCGTGGGGCGCCGGGGCGCGGGCGAAGCTGGCCGTCAACCTGGTGCTCGGGCTGAACCGGCTGGTGCTTGCGGAGGGGTTGGAGTTCGCCCGGCGGTGCGGGCTGGACGTCCGCGAGATGCTCGACATCCTCCGCGGCGGGGCGGCGTACTCCCGGGCGATGGACGCGAAGGGCCGCAAGATGATCGACGGCGACTTCGCCCCCGAGGCGAAGCTGGCCCAGCACCTGAAGGACGTGCGGCTGATCCTGGAGTACGGGGCCCGGGCCGGGGCGAGCCTGCCGGTCAGCCGCCTGCACGAGGGGTTGCTTGCCGGGTTGGTGGCCCGCGGGCTCGGCGACCTCGACAACAGCGCCGTGGTCCGGGCCTTCGACGAGGACGCGGGATGATGTACCGCACCCTCGGTGGGACGAAACTCCGTGTGTCCGCCGTGTCGTTCGGGGCCGGGCCGGTGTCCGGGCTGATGACCGGCGCCGACCACGCCGCCCAACTCGCCACCGTCCGCCGAGCGGTCGAGGTCGGCGTCAACTGGTTCGACACCGCGGCCGGGTACGGCGACGGGTCGTCCGAAGCGAACCTCGGACGAGTCCTGGCGGGACTCGGCGTCGCGGACGGCGTCCACGTCGCCACGAAGGTGCGGCTCCCGCCGGAGGCGCTGACGGACGCCGCGGGCTACGTCCGCCGGTCGGTCGAGGCGAGCCTGGCCCGGTTGCGGCTGCCGCGGGTCACGCTCCTGCAGTTGCACAACGGCGTCACCGCGCACCGCGGCGACGAGCTGTCTTCGCTCACCCCCGGCGACGTGCTCGGGGGTGTCGTTGAGGCGTTCCGCCTGGTGTGCGCGGAGGGCTTGGCGGACTTCGTCGGGCTGACCGGCACCGGCCGGGCGGACGCGATGCGCGAGGTGATCCGGTCCGGCGCGTTCGACACGGTGCAGGTGCCGTTCAACGTCCTGAACCCGAGCGCCGGGGTGCCGTGGTCGGCGGACGGCGAGGCGGACTACGGGAACGTGATCGCCGACTGCGCGGCCGTCGGGATGGGCGTGTTCGCGATCCGCGTGTTCGCCGGCGGGGCCCTGCTCGATCGGCCGCCGAGCGCCCACACGCTGAAGACGCCGTTCTTCCCGCTCGCCCTGTACGAGCGCGACCTGGCCCGCGCCCGCCGGCTCCGCGACCGAGTCGCGGGCCGGCTCCCGGTGTCGGAACTAGCCGTGCGCTTCGCCCTGGCGCACCCGGCGGTGTCGTCGGCGATCGTCGGCTTCGGCTCGCCGGGGCACGTCGACGAGGTGGCGGAAATGCGGCTCGACGAGCCGCCCCCGCCGGGCGTGGGCGTCTCCCCGTAGCACAAGCGTCCTCGCTTGTGCCCCCCGGCGCGGCACAAGCGAGGACGCTTGTGCTACGGGAAAGACCACCCGGGCCATCGCGTCAGCGCCTGCCAGGCGAGGTCGAGGACGACGACGTAGGCGTTGCCCCAAGCGTCGTCGCGGAAGAACGTGACCGGGCGGTCCGGCCGGCCGACGAACGGCCGGAGCACCCACCCCATCTGGACGCCGACGAACGCGTACACCCCGAGCCACGCCCGGAGCATCGCCCGGTGCCGCGGGTCCCGGGCCACGAGCGCCGCGTACCGCCGCCGCAGCACCCACTGCGCCGCCGCGCTCGCCGCCGCGAACATCGCGACGTTGAACAGGATCGCCTCGTGGTAGTCGGCCGACGTGGCGTACCACAGGGCGGTGTACGGGGCCAGGGCCGCGAGCACGACCGCGACCGCCGCCTGGGCGGCCGCCACCGCCCGGGCCGCCTCCGGGAAGTCGGCCCGCAGCCCGAGGAGCGAGTTCATCACGAAGAAGCTCGGCAGGGCCAGGGCGGTGGTGACCAGGAGCAGCAGCGGCACCTTCACCGCCGAGAACAGGACCTGCAGCGGGCGGTCGCCGCCGAGCCCGGCCGACGCCCCCATCACCGCCCCGTAGGCCATCCCGCCGAGCACGACGACGGCCAGCCCCGCGCCCCAGCCGCCCGCGGCCGGGGCGCCGCGCAACAGCCCGTCCACGAGCCGGAACGCCAGGGTGGTCATCGGGGTCACCCCGCGAACAGCGCCCGGAACGACCGCAGCACCGCCTCGACGAACGACGACTCGCGCGGCCGGAACCAGGTGAACGGCTCGGTCGGCGACCCGATGAACGGCCGGAGCACCCAGCTCATCTGCGCCCCGACCACCGCGAACAGCACCACCCACACCCGGAACACGGCCGTGACGCCCACGTCGGTGGCGGGCGGGGCCGGAGGCGGCGTCGGCGGCGCGGCCGGGGCTTCGTCTTCCCCCGCCGGCACCAACTCGGTCTCGGCGGCCGGGGCGGGGGTCGGCGCCGGGCGGGCGGTCAGCTTCTCCAGGGTGCGGAGGAGGAACGCCAGGCCGAACCCGCCGGCGACCGCGAACACGGCCACGTTCAGCAGGACGACGAACGCGTAGCTGGTGGTGGTGAGGGAGAAGAACGCGACGATCGGGCCGAGGCCGGCGAGGACGGCGACGGTGACCGCCACCGCCGCGGCCATCAGCCGGGCCAGCTCGCGGGCGCCGAGCCGCGACCCGACCAGGGCGTTGAACACGTACAGCGACGGGAAGGTGACGACGAGGGTGAGGAGGAACAGGGCCGGCACCTTGACCGCGTCGGCGAGGAGCTGGCGGACCTCCGGCTCGGCCCGTGCCGCCAGCCCGTAGACGCCCATGCAGACGCCGTACCCGGCGGCGAGCAGGGCGGACACCCGGAGGAGCGGCCCGACCGGGACCGCGAGCCCGTCGCGCGCCAGCGCCGGCCGGTCGGTCGCCTCGCCCCGCAGGACCCGGTCGAGTTCCCGCAACCCGCCCATGCGACACCCCCTGGCCGGAACATTCGGGCGACCCAGGGCGTTGGCCTGAGCTGAGGGAGTACGCCCCTTCGGGGCTTTGGGTCTGAGGCCCGAAGGGCCGCCCTCCCTCAGCCCAGGCCAACGGCCTGGATACTTGTCACGGCAAAGTGTACTAACTCGGCAAGCCGACGGCCGGTGCTGGTCACGTCTCCCAGGCGAGGGCGATGTCCAGCGGCGGGACGCCGCCGGCCCACGCCCCCGCCGGGTCCGCCAGCATCAGCCGGACCGCCTGCCCGGCGTCGCGCCGGAGGTTGAGCGGCCGCCGGCCGCCGCCCAGCACGTCGGCCAGCCGCACCCGCGCCCGCGGCGTTGTCGTGTCGCCGACGAACACGAAGAGGGTCAGCCCGGGGTCGACCGCGTCCGCCGCGCCGGCGAACGCCACCGACAGCCCGGTGAGCCGGCACGCGTCCGGCAGGCCGGCGTCGGCCGCCGCGTCGAACAGCACCGCCCCGTCCGCGGCCGGGTGCCGCCCGGCGGGGACGGCGAACCGCACCTCGGGCTGGGGAGGCGCCGGGGGCGGAGGAGCGGCGTGGGCGCGGCGGGCGGACGCCGCCCGCAGCCCCCTTACCCCTGCGGCCGGAGACGCCATGCGGAACAGGGCGCCGCCGAACGCCGCGCCCGACAGGGTCATCCCGGCGGCGCCCGCGAACCCCGCGTCCCACCCGGCCGGCAGGGCGTTCGCCACGACGACCGTCTCCGCGACCGGCTTCCCCGACTCGCTCCGCGCGGCGACGAATGCCGTCTCCGAACAGGGCAGCCCGCTGTCGAGCGATTCGCGCACCAGGACGCCGCGGACCGACTTCGCGGCGTTCTCCACATACACGGCCGGGACCGGGCCGATCCCGAGGCGGGCGAGTTCGCCGGTCAGCTCGTCGCCGGTCAGCCCGGAGTGCGCCAGGTACTCCAGCCGGCGGAGGCGGTCGGCGCCGAACAGCGCCTTCACACCGGGCACGTCGGCGGCGACCGCCCGGCACTCCGCGACCGTCCCCGCCCCGGCCGCCCGCAGGCCGAAGCGCGGCGGGCCGTCGCCGAGCGGGACGCGGCCGACCACCCACACCGGCTGACCGGCCGGCGGGTCGCCGAGGTCGACCGCGGAGCCCGGCCCCGGCACCACCAGCGACACCGCCCGGCCGGCGGCCTCGGCACCGGGGCGGTCGACCTCCAGCGCCAGCCCGGCGAGCGCCGGGGCGGCCCAGTCGCCCAGCACCTCGTCGAGGGCGGTCGTCACATCGTCCTCGGCCGGGTCGCTGGTCAGATACCGGGCGACCCCGCCGCCGCGGGCCGCCAACTCGTCAGCCAGGCCGGAGTTCGGGGCCGCGTCGACGCACAGGACGCTCACCCGCCGGCGGTCCGGCCGGCCGGCCTCGGCGTCGGCCAGCCGCAGCAGCCGACCGGCGTCGGTCACCTGGGCGTCGGTGATGACCAGGACGTGCCGGGCCGGGGTGCCGTCCGCCCGCGGCAAGCCGAGCGCCTGCTCCAGCGCGACCCCGAGTTCCGTCCCGCCGTCGTCGCGGCTCGCCTTCAGGAACGCGACCGCCTCCCCCACCGCCTTCCGGGTGGCCGGCCGCGGCCCCGGCGCGAACCAGCGCGTGGTGTTGTGGAACACCCCGAGGGCGAACGCGTCGCGCTCGCCGAGCCCGGCCAGGAACCGCTCGACGGCCCAGTCCGCGGCCTCCCACTTCGGCCCCTGCATCGACCCGGAGTGGTCGACGAGCAGGACCACCTCCCGGGCGACCGGCGCGGCCGCGGCGGGCGGGGTGCAGAGGGCGAGGAAGTACCCGCGGCCGGCGGCCGGGTCGGGCTGGAGCCAGACCGACAGCGCCGGGCGGTCGGCCGCCGCGGCCTGCCACTCGACGACGCAGTCGCGGTCCGGGATCACGTCGCCGTCGAGCAGCCGGACGCGGTCGCGGTCGGCCTCGCGGGTGACGGCGAGCCGGTGCGTCGGGCTGGTGACGCCCGCCGCCCCGCGGACGGCCAGGTCGAGGGCGAAGCGGTGGCCGGGGTCGCGCAGCACCGCGAGCGGCTGCCCGGCGGCGGGGCGCGACCCCGCCTCGTCGGCCCGGACGTATCGCGGGGCGGTGGTCAGCGGGACGCGGAGCGACCACCCGCCGCGGCCCGGCCGGGCGAGCTGCACATACTCCGTCTCCACGACGATCGGCTCGCCGGGGCGGACGCCGGAGACGGCGAGGGTGAACACGTCCGGCGACTCGCGGGTGACGAGAGCCGCCTGCCGGCCGGTCCGCTTCGCGTCGGCGTACTCGGCCTCGGCGGCGGCCCGCTCCTTCAGGGCGGTCCGGATCTCGACCTGGCCGAACCGCACCCGGACGGCGGTGACGGCCGCGTCGCCCGGCAGGGGGAAGCGGTACAGCGCCTCGACGGCCGGGCCGTCGGGGTCGCCGTCGAGGGCGAACGTCTGGGCGAGCCGTAGCGCCGCGAGCGGTCCGACGATCTCACCGGCGAGGTCGGTCCGGCGGAGGGGGGCGAACCGCCGGGGCGCGTCCGCGAGTTCGAGGACGCCGAACCCGTCGGGACGCGAGTTGAGGAAGGCACGAGGGTTGAACATGGCCGCGCTCCTGGTAAGGGGTGGTTGGGTTGTTCGGGACGGTCGATGTGACGCTGCCGACCCGACACCGGCGGCCCGGCCGGGGTTCGGCTTGGCCCTTCCTTCCGCCCCGCCGCCGGGGTACGCTGGGCCGACACACCACCCCGAGGTCGCCATGCCCCGCCGCACGCTCCTGCTGCCCGCCGCGCTCGTCGTTCTGTCCGTTGGCTCGCCCGCCGCGGACGACTGGCCGCCGAAACCGGTCCGCGTCGCGAGCGGGGTCAGCGGTCACATCCACCCGGCGGCCTGCGTCACCAAAGCCGGGACCGTCCTGGTCGTGTTCAGCCGGGCCGACTTCAAGGACCTCCGCCTGACCCGGTCGGCCGACGGCGGGAAGACGTGGGCCGACCCGGTCGCGTTCCCCGGGGCCGAGAAGACAGACATCTACCCCGGGGCGCTCACCACCCTGCGCGACGGCCGCGTCGTCCACGCCTGGAACGTTTGGTACCAGAACGACAAGGGCGAGAAGTCGCGGCACGTCCGGCTGTCGGTCAGTTCCGACGACGGGAAGACGTGGTCCGAGCCGAAGGACCTGCCGAAGAACCCGGCCGCCCAGAGCGTCGTCCGCCACCCGCTCGTGGAGCTGGCCGACGACGCCTGGCTGTTCCCGCTCATGGACCGGATGTTAGTTTACAGCCCCAAGACCGGCGACGTGAAGCCGTTCGGGGACGGCCGCAACCACGGCCTCGTCCCGGTCGTCCGGACGCCGAAGGGGACGCTGGTGAGCGGGGCGGGGCTGCGGTCGGCCGACGGCGGGAAGACGTGGGACAAGGTGGCGCCGTTCCCGGCGATCGGGGCGAACGGGTGGCGGTTCGAGATGGTCGCGTTGGATAACGGCTGGCTGGTGGCGAGCGAGGTGACCGGGCCGGGCGTCGGCGGGGAGCGGTGGCGGTTCGTTGTGTCCCGCGACGACGGCAAGACGTGGGACCTCGACGGGGCGGTGGTGTACTACGACCCCGGCCGGGCGATCGGCGGGCGGGCGTGTCCGCGCACCGTGCGACTCGACAAGGACACCCTCGGGACCGTCTTCTACGACGTGGACGCGAAGCAGCCCGGCGGCCCCGGGGTGTTCTTCCTCCGCGTCCCGCTGACCGCACTCACCCCCCGCAAGCCGTGAGCAGCTCGGGGGAGGGCGAGGCTCCCGCCGAGCCGGGCGTCCACGGCTCGGCGGGAGCCTCGCCCTCCCGATCATCGCTCCCCAGGTCCTTCCGGGCTGCCCCTCAGGGGTTGTCGCCCAAGTCGCGGCGGCGGGTCTCGGCGGCCTGCGTCACCGCGACGACCGTGACCAGCGCCATCAGCACCAGGTACACGCCGACCGGCCACGGATCGCCCTCGGACCACTCGAGCAGGGCCGTCGCCACCAGCGGGGCGAGGCCGCCTGACAGCGGCGCCGCGAGCTGATACCCGAGCGACGCCCCGGTGTACCGCACCCGGGTGCCGAACAGCTCCGACAGGAACGCCGCCTGCGGGCCGTACATCGCCGCGTGCCCGACCATGCCGACCGTCATCGCCAGGTACACCCAGTCCGGGTCGCGCGTTCCGACCATCCGGAAGAACGGGAACGCGAACGCGGCCAGGAACACCGCCCCGCCGAGGTACACCGGCCGGCGGCCGACCCGGTCCGACAGCGCCCCGAACAGCGGCGTCGCGACCAGGTGGGCGACCGCCGCGACCATCACCCCGTTCAGCAGCAACTCGCGCGGCATTTCGAGTTGCAGCGTGCCGTAGCTCAGCACGAACACGGTGAAGAAGTAGTAGTAGCCGTTCTCGGCCACCCGCGCCCCCATCGCCAGAACGACGTTCCGCGGGTGTCGGCGGAGCACTTCCACGAGCGGCAATCCGGCCGGCTTCTCCGCCTTCTCGAACAGCGGACTTTCCAGCACCTTCAGCCGGAGGAAGAGGCCGACGCCGGTGAGCACCACCCCGAGCAGGAACGGAACCCGCCATCCCCACGACAGGAAGTCGGCTTCCGGCAGGAGCGACGCCAGGCCGAACGCCCCGGTCGCCAGCAGCAGCCCGACCGGCGCCCCGGCCTGCACCCAGCTCGCCGAGAACCCGCGCCACCGCGGGTCGCCGCGCTCGGCCACCATCAGCACCGCCCCGGCCCACTCCCCGCCGACCCCGAGGCCCTGCACGAACCGCAGCGCGACCAGCAGCACCGGGGCGAGCACACCCGCCGCGTCGTAGGTCGGCAAGAGCCCGATGGCGAAGGTGGACAGGCCGACGAGCACGAGGGTGGCGACGAGGGCCGACTTCCGCCCGTGCCGGTCGCCGTAGTGGCCGAACAGCACCCCGCCGACCGGCCGGGCGACGAACCCGACGGCGTAGGTGCCGAACGCGGCCATCGTCCCGACGACCGGGTCGGCGGTCGGGAAGAACAGGCGGTTGAAGACGAGGGCGGCGGCGGTGCCGTAGAGGAAGAAGTCGTACCATTCGATCGCGGTGCCGACGAAGCTGGCGGCGACGACCCGGGCGACGGTCGTGTGCGGGGCGGTGCTCATGGCGCCCATGCTGCCCGGAGACCCGGCGGAAAGCAACTCGGTCGTTGCCCCCGGCCCGCCGGCGTGGTACAAGCGGGTGTTGGACCCCGCCGCTCCATAAGAGAAGGGGTGAACGGGTGAGGGGGTGAAGGGGTGACAAGACACCCCCGGTTCTGTCACCCCTTCACCCCCTCACCCCTTCTCTTCCAGCCTCCCGCCCGGACCCGCCTCATGCGGTTCAGCCTGCTGCTCCTGCTGTTCGCGTCGCCGGCGTCCGCCGCGGACGCGCTCCACTTCGAGAACGACGTCCTGCCGATCCTCGGGCGGCACGGGTGCAGCGCGTCCGGCTGCCACGGCAAGGCCGAGGGGCAGGGCGGGTTCAAGCTGTCGGTGTTCGCGTCCGACCCGGAGGCGGACTACGCGGCACTGGTGAAGGAGGGGCGCGGCCGGCGGCTCAGCCCGACCGCCCCGGACGACAGCCTGCTGCTCCGAAAAGGCACCGGCCGGGCCGCCCACGGCGGCGGCACCAGGCTCCCGGTCGGCGGCGACGACTACCGCACCCTGCGGGCGTGGGTCGCCGCCGGGATGCCGTTCGGCCCCGCCGACGCCCCGCGGGTGGTCGGGCTGCGGGTCGAGCCGGCCGAGCGCGTCATGGGGCAGAAGGCCGAGCAGCGGCTGACGGTGACCGCCCGGTACAGCGACGGCAGCGAGAAGGACGTGACCCGGCACGCCCGGTTCCAGTCGAACGCGGAGGCGGTGGCCGGGGTGTCGGCGGCCGGGGTGGTGACCACCCGCGACGTGCCGGGGGAGGCGGCGGTGATGGCCGCGTACCTCGGCGAGGTCGGGGTGTTCCGCGTCGTCGTCCCGCGGCCCGGCGAGGCGGTGAAGAACGCACTGCCGCAGTTCAACGTCATCGACGCGCTGGTGGACGCGAAACTCGCCCGGCTGAACGTGGCGCCGTCGGCAGTGTGTGACGACGCCGACTTCCTCCGCCGCGTCTTCCTCGACCTCACCGGCTCGCTGCCGACCGCGGACGAGGCCCGCGCCTTCCTTGCGGACCAGGCGAAGGACAAGCGGGCGAAGTTGGTCGAGGCGCTGCTCGCCCGGCCGGGGTTCGCGGACTTGTGGGCGCTGCGGTGGGCCGACCTCCTCCGCGTCGACCGCCAGGTGCTCGGGCACCAGCGGGCGCACCTCTACTACACGTGGGTCCGCGACGCGGTCGCCGCCAACAAGCCGTTCGACGAGTTCGCCCGCGAACTGGTGACCGCGGAGGGGCCGCCGACCGAGGTCGGGCCGGCGAACTTCTTCAAGGTGGTGACCAGGCCGGGCGAGCTGGCCGGGACGGTGTCGCAGGTGTTCCTCGGGGTGCGGATCGCGTGCGCCGAGTGCCACCACCACCCGTTCGACCGCTGGAAGCAGAGTGACTACCACGGCATGGCGGCGTTCTTCGCCCTCGGTCCGGTCGCCCACCCGCGGACCGGCAAGCCGGTCTTCGCCCACGCCCTCGGCATGGACATGCCGGCCGCGAACCCGGCCGGCGACCGCCGCTTGCCGCTCGCGGACTGGATGACCAAACCGGATAACCCGTACTTCGCCCGCAACCTGGCGAACCGCACCTGGGCGTGGCTCCTCGGCCGCGGGCTGGTCGAACCCGTCGATGACGTGCGGGCCACCAACCCGCCGTCGAACCCGGAACTCCTCGACGCGCTGGCGAAGTTTACCGTCGAGAACGGGTACGACGTGCGGAAGCTGATCGTCCTCATCACCTCGTCGCGCGTCTACCAGTCGTCCGCGGCGCCGAACGCGACGAACGAGAAGGACGACCGGAACTTCTCCCGGGCGTACTTCAAGCGGCCGGACGCCGAGGTGCTGCTCGACATCATCGGGCAGGCGCTGGGGGTGCCGGAGAAGTTCCCCGGGTCGCCCGGGGTGGGGCGGGCGGTGCAGCTGTGGGACAGCAAGGCCCGGAGCGACTTCCTGAAGCTGTTCGGCCGGCCGAGCCGGGTGACGGCGTGCGACTGCGAGCGGACGCGCGAGCCGAGCGTCGGCCAGGTGCTGAACCTGCTCAACTCGCCGGAGTTGCAGGCGAAGCTGACCCACGAGGCCGGCAGCGTCGCCCGCCTCGTTCGCGCCCACAAGGACGACGCGAAGCTGGTCGAGGAGCTGTACCTGACGTTCTTCGCGCGGTACCCGACGGCTGCGGAGGCCGACGCCGCGGGCAAGCACCTGCGGAAGCACGCCGCGGACCGCCGGGCGGCGGCCGAGGACCTGGCGTGGGCGCTGCTCAACAGCACCGAGTTCCTGTTCAACCACTGACCCCCGGTGGCCGATGCTCCACCGCCGCGACGCGATGATCCGCCTCGGGCAACTCGGGACCGGCGCGCTCACGCTGCCGACGCTCCTCCGCGCCCGCGCGGCCGCCCCCCGCGCGGCCTCGGCCGACGCGTGCATCTTCGTGTTCCTGTGGGGCGGGCCGCCGCAGCAGGACACCTGGGACATGAAGCCGGACGCCCCCGACGGGATCCGGTCGCCGTTCGGCACCATCGACACCGCCGTCCCGGGGATCCGCGTCTGCGACCAGATGCCGCTGTTCGCCCGGCACACCGACAAGGTCGCGGTGGTGCGGTCGCTGTCCCACCGGGACAACAACCACGAGCCGAGCGTCTACCACATGATGACGGGTCACAAGGACCCGACGCTCGTCTCGCCCCGCAACCCGCGGAAGCGGTCGCACCCGCCGAACTTCGCCTCCGCCCTCGCCTACTTCGCCCCGCCGTCCGACATGCCGGCCGCCGTCACCGTGCCGCGCCCGGTCGGGCACGACGGGGTGACCTACGCCGGCACCCACGCCGGGTTCCTCGGCCCGAAGTACGACCCGCTGGAGAAGCTCGCCGCGAACAAGTCGAGCGAGCCGGCGGCGCACCCGACGGTCCTCCCGCCGGACGTCCCCGAGACGCGGCTGGTCGCCCGCACCGGCCTGCTGAAGCAGTTGGAGCGGCAGGACGCGGCGCTGCAGCAGTCGGGCGGCGCCGACCTCGACACGTTCCGCGACCAGGCCCTGCGGATGATCGCGTCGCCGCGGGTCCGCGAGGCGTTCGACCTGGACCGCGAGCCGGAGCGGCTGCGCGACCACTACGGCCGGAACGAGTACGGCGAGAGCTTCCTGCTCGCCCGCCGGCTGATCGAGCGCGGGGTGAAGGTGGTGTCCGTCATCTGGCTGTACATCATGCCGAACGGCGGGGTGGCGAACGTCTGGGACAACCACGGCGGCACGGCCGGCCTCGGCGGCATCACCGGGTACGCGATGCTGAAGGAGAAGTACTGCCTGCCGCCGCTCGACCGCGGCCTGTCCGCCCTGCTCGGCGACCTGGCGGACCGCGGGCTGCTCGACCGCACCCTGGTCGCCGTGGCCGGCGAGTTCGGGCGGACGCCGAAGATCAACGCGACCGCCGGCCGGGACCACTGGGGGGCGGCGCAGTCGGCGCTGCTCGCCGGCGGCGGGGTCCGCGGCGGGCAGGTGTACGGCAAGACGGACAGGATCGCCGCGTACCCGACCGACAGCCCGGTGTCACCGGAGGACTGGCTGGCGACGGTCTACCACGCGATGGGCGTGGACCCGGCGGCGATGATTCCGGACCGCGAGAACCGACCGCACCGGCTGTGCGACGGCACGCCGGTGGCGGCCCTGTTCGCGTAGTTCATACAGCCCGGGGCTTGCCCCGGGTCGAAGCTCGGACCCGGGGCAAGCCCCGGGCTATGTGCGGAGGACGCTGATGCCCACCTTCTGCGACGGCGCCACCCGGCGGGACGCGCTCCGCCTCGGCACCGCGGCCCTGTTCGGCTCCGCCCTCGGGCTGCCGGACCTCCTCCGGGCGTCCGACACCGCCCGGCCGAAGAGGGACGTGTCGCTGATCTTCGTCTTCCTCCACGGCGGGCAGAGCCACCTCGACACGTTCGACCTCAAGCCGGACGCCCCCGCCGAGTTCCGCGGCGAGTTCAACCCGGCGAAGACGAAGGTCCCCGGCCTGGTCATGTGCGACCTGCTGCCGAGGGTCGCCGGGCAGGTCGACAAGTTCTCCCTGGTCCGGTCGTTCCGCCACCACAACTCCGACCACGGCCCGGCCGACCACTACATCCTGACCGGGTTCTTCCCGGCCGCCGGGTTCAACCCGACCGTCACCCCGAACAACCAGCGGCCGAGCGTCGGGTCGGCGGTGTCGAAGGCGCTCGGGCCGCGCGGGTCGGTGCCGGCGTACGTCGCCCTGCCGAAGCTGCACCCGAGCGGCGGGCCGGCGTTCCTCGGGGCCGGTCACGCCCCGTTCGTCATCGACGCCGACCCGAGCGCCCCGAACTTCTCGGTCCCCGACCTCGTCCCGCCGCCGGCCGTCGCCGCCGACCGCCTCGGCGACCGCCGCGCTTTGCTGGAAACCGTGGACCGCTTTCACCGCAGTGCCGAGGCAAAGGCGAACGCCCACGCCGGGGCGGTCGCCACGTTCCGCGACCAGGCGTTCGACCTGATGACATCGCGGGCCGCGAAGAAGGCGTTCGACATCCACGCCGAGCCGGAGAAGCTCCGGGACGAGTACGGCCGGCACTCGCTCGGGCAGTCGTGCCTGATGGCGCGGCGGCTGGTCGAGGGCGGGGTGCGGTGCGTGACCATCGACCACAGCAACTGGGACACGCACGACGGCAACTTCGCGACGCTGAAGAACTCGCTACTGCCGGTGTACGACTCCGCCATCAGCACCCTGTTCCGCGACCTGGCCGACCGCGGCCTGCTCGACACCACCCTCGTGGTGGTGACCGGCGAGTTCGGGCGGACGCCGCGGGTCAACAAGAACGCGGGCCGCGACCACTGGGGGCCGGCGTTCACGGTGCTGCTCGGCGGCGGCGGGGTGAAGGGCGGGGTGGTGGTCGGGAAGACGGACGCCCGGGCGGAGCGGCCGGCGAGCGACCCGTACGGCCCGGAAGACCTGTTCGCGACGATGTTCACCCTGATGGGGGTCGACCCGAGGGGCGAGTTCCACACCCCGGACGGCCGCCCGACGGCGGCGGTCAACAACGGCCGGGTGATGGCCGAGTTGGTGTGACGTCGCGACCGCGGTACCCCAGGCCCCCGTCCCCGAACCCAGGCCGTTGGCCTGGGCTGAGGGAGGGCGGGCCTTCGGCCCTCAGACGGAAAGCCCTGAAGGGGCGGCCTCCCTCAGCCCAGGCCAACGGCCTGGGTTCCACCGGCCCGGGCTCCAGGCCAGGCAGGACAAATCATGAACCGGGCCGCCCTTCCTCTTGTCGCCCTCTGCGGCCCGCTGGTTCATCCCGTCTTCGCCAACCCGCCGACGGCGAGCTACGTGTTCCCGGCCGGCGGGCAGCGCGGTACCACGGTCCCGGTCCGCGTCGGCGGGCTGTTCCTCCACGGCAAGTGTCAGTTCGATGTCACCGGCCCGGGGGTGCGGTCGTCGCCGGAACTGGTCCACGGCAAGCGGGTGTGGTTCGAGGGGCCCGTGCTGCCGCTGCCGGAGTCGCAGCAGCAAGAAGACTACCCCGCCGACATGCTCGGCACGGTGGCCGTCGACCGGGACGCGAAGCCCGGGGCGGTCCGCGGCCGGGTGTTCACGGCGCAGGGCGGGGCCGGCGGCCTGGTGTTCGTCGTCGGCGAGCTGCCGGAGGTGGTCGAGAACGAAGTTGACGGTGAGGCGATCCCGGAGCGGATCAAGCTGCCGGTCACGGCGAACGGCCGCGTCTTCCCGCGCGAGGACGTGGACCTGTGGGAGTTCGACGCGGAGGCCGGCAAGCCGGTGACCGCGTTCGCCCACGCCGCGGCGCTCAACTCCCCGCTCGTCCCGCGCCTCGACATCCTCGACGCCGCCGGGAACGTCGTCGCCGAGCCGACGCCCCACCCGTGCGTCGGCACCGACGCGAGCGTCCGGTTCACTCCGAAGGCCGCGGGCAAGTACCGCGTCCGGGTGACCGACGCCCGTGCCCTCGGCGGCCCGGCCTACGTCTACCGCCTCACCGTCACGACCGCCGACGTGCCGGCGTTCCACTTCCCGATCCGGGCGAGGCCCGACGGCCTCGCGGACGTGACCGACCCGCAGGCGGTGGTGGCCGCCCCGGCCGCGCTGAACGGCCGGGTCGCGAAGCCCGGCGACGCCGACGAGTGGAAGGTCGAGCTGAAGAAGGGCACGCGGTACGCGCTCGACCTCCAGGCGCGGCGGTATGAGTCGCCGCTGTGCGGGGTCGTCACGGTCACCGACGTGGCGGGGAAAGAGGTCGCGCGGGCGGAGGCGACCGAGACCGCCGACCCGGCGCCGCTCCCACTCGCCCCGCCGGCCGACGGGACGTACACGGTCCGCGTGTCGGAGAAGTTCCGCCGCCGCGGCGGCCCGAACTTCGTCTACCGCCTCCGCGTGTCGGACGGCACGGCCGACGCCCCCGGGTTCCGGCTGACGGTCGCGTCCGAGGTGGTCACCGTCGCGCGCGGCGGGACCGTCAAGCTGAAGGTGACGGCCGAGCGGTTCGGCGGGTACGCCGGCGCGATCGTGGTCGGGGTCGAAGACCTGCCGAAGGGCGTGACCGCGCCCGCGGTGGTGATCGCCGCGAACCAGGCCGCCGCCGACCTGACACTGACCGCCGCGGCGGACGCCGCGATCGCCCACCACCCGCTGCGGGTCACCGGCACCGGCCTCAACGGCTTCCGCGAGGTCCTCCGCGCGGCGGCCGTCGTCCCGGGCGCGCGGCTCGTCCCGGACGCGACCGACCTCCGGCTCGCGGTCGCCCTGCCGACGCCGTTCAAGATCGTCGACCGGTACGTCATGACCTCGGCCCCGCGCGGCGAGGTCTACCGGCGGAAGTACACGGTCGACCGCGGCGGGTTCGACGGCCCGATCGAGGTCGCCCTCGCGGAGAAGCAAGCTCGGCACCTCCAAGGGGTGACCGGCCCGGTCCTCACCCTCAAGCCCGGCGAGACGGAGTTCGAGTACCCGGCGTTCCTCCCGCCGTGGATGGAACTCGGCCGGACGTGCCGGGTGTGCGTGATGGCGACCGCGACCGTGAAGGACCCGGTCGACGGCCGGGAGCACGTCGTCAGCTTCGGGTCGGTGGAGCAGAACCAACAGATGATCGTGGTCGTCGGGCCGGGCCGGCTCGACCTGGCCGTCGGCAAGACGAGCGTCCTGGCGGCGCCGGGTGGCGAGGTGCGGCTGGCCGTGACGGTGACCCGCGCGAAGGGCCTGACCGGGGAAGCGACGGTCGAGGCGGTGCCCCCCGAGCACTGGAGGGGTATGACGGCGGCCCCGGTCGTGATCCCGGCCGGCGCCGACGCCGGCGAGTTGGTGCTGCGGTTCGCGAAGGACTGCGGCCCGTTCAACGCCCCGCTGGTCGTCCGCGCCACGGTGCAGGCGCCCGGCACGCTGGTCACCGCCGAGGCGAAGGTCGAGGTCGTGAAGTGAGGCCGCGGCGGCCGGGGCTACTCGAAGTCGTAGACGGTCACGGCGACGCCGGCCGCCACCAGGTGCTCCGCGACGAGCGGTTCGACCTTCGCCCACTCCCCTCCGGCCAGCCCGCACCCGATCCGCGGCATGTGGACCGACGCCCCCAACTCCCGCGCCTTGGCCGCGACCTGCTCCAGGCAGGCGGCGATCGCGTCGTACCGGACCGGGGGGCCGGAGCTGCCCGTCTTGGTGCCGCGCTGGCCGACCATGTTCGCCACCCAGACGTACGGCTCGACCTCCACGAACTGCACGGCACCGAGGGCGAACCCGCCGTCCCGCCCGGCCGCGTACCACTTCCGGTACTCGGCCTCCGGCTCCTCCCACCGCTTCGAGAGGGCCAGGACGAACCCCTTGCCCCACCCGCCGATGTCGTTGCAGACGTGGCAGACGATCTTTACCCCCTTCGCTTGGGGGCAGGTGGCGTCGCCCTTCAGGTAGGTGATGCCGCTCATCGGGGTGTGCCTCGCGTGTAGACCGGGGTCACCCGCCGTCGTGTCCGATGCGGTTCAGCGCGCGGTACCAGGCGGGCAGGTCGGCCACCTCGTCGGGGACGGCGGCCGGCACCGCCCACCCGGTCACCGGCCGGACCGGCCCGCCGGCCAGCACCGACCGGCCGTCCGGCAGCACCGCCACCGCCGACACCCGCTGCGGCAGCGGCGGCCCGACCGGCTTGCCGGTCGCCACGTCCAACACCCGGGCCGTCCCGTCCATCGCCACCGCCAGCACCGCCCGCCCGTCCGGGCACCACGCCACCCGGCTGACCGTGTCCGGCATGACGTGCACCGGCCCCTCCGGGCCGCGCGGCCCGAGCGGCACCACCCGCACCGTCCGGTCCTGCCGGCCGACCGCCAGCGCCCGCCCGTCCGGGCCGACCGCCGCCGAGTTCACCCCCTGCGGCAGCCGTCGCGACCAGACCACGGCGCCGGTGCCGAGGTCCCGCTCCTGCACCGTCCCGCCGGCCCCGACGACCACCAGCCCGGACCCGACGGCGGTGAACCCGACCTCGACCACTTGCTCGGGGAACTCGATCGGGTCGCCGACCCGCCGCCCGGCGGCCGCGTCCCACACCTCGACCCCCTTCCAGTTCCCGCCGACCGCGAACCGCCGGCCGTCCGGGCCGTACCGGACGCACCGGACCTGGAGCGGGAACCGCAAGGCGGCGGCCCGGTCGACCTCCCCGGTCGCCGGGTCGAGCGGGTAGACGGCCGGCCCGGCGGCGACCAGGGCCCGGCGGCCGTCCGGGCGGAACGCGACCGCCTCGACCGCGGCCGGCAGGGCGTGGCCCTCGCCGACCGGCAGACCCGTGCGGAGGTCCCAGACCCGGACCAGGCCGTCCCGGTCCCCGGTCACCGCCACCGCCCCGGCCGGGTCGGCCGCGACGGCGGTGGCGGCCGGGTGCGGCAGGGCCGGCCCGGTCCGCTGGTCCGGGGGGAGCGCCCACACCTGGGTGACCCGCTCGGCCGCGTCCTTCGCCCACCCGGTGTCGTCCCGCCCGACCGCCGCCACCCGCCCGTCCGGGCTCAGGGCCAGGGCCCGGGCCAGCCCGGCGTTCCCGAGCCGCACCTGGGTCGGGCGGTCCGGCAGCCCGAACCACAGGCTCGACCGCCGGTGCCCGCCGCCGACCAGTGCCCGGTCGGCGTCCGGTGTGAGGGCCACGGCCGACACCGGGCCGTCGAAGTCGAGGGTGCAGAGCCGCCGCCCGGACCCCGCGTCCCACAGGACGCACCCGCCCGGGCGGTTCGGCTTGTCCTCCCCGTACCCGACCGCCAGGACCGGGGACCGGGCCGCGAACGCCAGCGTCCGGAACGGGAGCCGGGGGTTCAGCACCCGGTGCGGGAGCAGCCCGTCGTCCAGCCGGAGCAGGTGGGTGTCCCCGGCCGCCGTCCCGACCGCCGCGTACCGCCCGGTCGGGTCGAACCGGACCGAGTGCAGGTCCGGCCCGGCCTCGAACGGCTCGTACGCCGCGGCCCCGGTCCCGGCGTCCCACAAGCGGCACGTCCCGTCCGCCCGCCCGGTCAGCACCCGCTTCCCGTCCGGGCTGACGGCCACCGACCGGACCGGCCCGCCGGCGGCCGCGCCCCACCCGCGGCCGTCGCGGCCCGGGGCCGGGGCGAGCCGGACCGTCCCGTCCGGCGACCCGGTCACGACGAACCGCCCGTCCGGGGCGAACGCCAGGGCGGTGACCGTCTCGCCGGGCCGCGGGTCGGGGCCGACCGGCCGGCCGGTCAGCGGGTCCCACAGCCGGGCCGGGCCGTCGTCGGCCCAGCTCGCGGCGACCGCACCGTTCGGGCTGACCGCCACCCCGCGGACCGCCCGGTCGTGGGCGATCGGGTCGAACAGCGGCCGGCCGGTGAGGGTGTCCCACGCCCGGACCTGCTTCTGGGCGGCGGTCACCAGGGTCTGCCCGTCGGGAGTGAACGCGAGGTGGCGGACGACGCTTGGGTGCGGGAGGGAGTGGGCCAGGACCGCCAGGCGGTACCGCCACGCCGACAGGTTCAGCCGGACCAGCCGCCGCAGGTCCGGGTCGTCCGGCAGCTCGTCGTGGACCTGGGCCAGCCCCTGCATCCCGCGGGCCACCTCGCCCTGCTCGCACATCGCCAGGAGCTGGTCGATCCGCAGCTCGGCGTTCCGCCGGGTCGTGTCGCGGAGGGCCCGGGCCTCGGCGTCGGCCCGCAGCTCCGTCTCCCGCCGGGCCTCGGTCTCCAACGCGGCCCGGGCCTCCGCCTCCCGCCACATCCAGAACAGGGACACGGCCGCGACCCCCGCCGCCGCCGCCAAGCCGAGGAGGGTGGCGGCCGGGAGCGGGTTCCGCCGGCACCACTTCCACACTCGCTCGTGCCACGGCACCGGGCGGGCCAGGATCGGCCGGCCGTCGAGGAACCGCTGCAGGTCGTCGGCCAGCCGCCCCGCGGTGGCGTACCGCCGCCCGGGCTCCTTCCGCAGGCACTTCAGGCAGACCGTCTCCAGGTCGCGCGGGACGCGCGGCTCGAGCCGGGTCGGCGGGATCGGGTCCTGGTGCAGCGCCTGGAGCAGGGTGTCGACCGGGCGGGCGGACCGGAACGGCGGGCGGCCGGTCAGCAGCTCGTACAGCACCGCCCCGAGGGAGTAGATGTCGGCGGCAGGGGCGGTCCTGGCTGGCGGTCCAGCGGCGGCGGTGGTCGCCAACTGCTCAGGGGCGGCGTAGCTCGGGGTGCCGAGCACCTGGTCGCCGACCGTCGCCCCGTCCGGCGGGGCGTCGAGCACCTTCGCCAGCCCGAAGTCGGCGATCTTCGGCACCCCGTCGGCGGTGAACAGGATGTTCCCCGGCTTCAGGTCCCGGTGGACGACGCCGTGGTCGTGGGCCGCTTGCGCCGCGGCGGCGAGGACGGCGACCAAGGCGGCCGCCTCCCGCGCCGGCCACGGGTCGCCGAGCAGCTGGTCGGCGAGGCTCGGCCCGCCGGCGTACTCCATCACCAGGTACAGCCGGCCGTCCGCCTCGCCGACCTCGTGGACCGGGATGACGTTCGGGTGGTGGAGCCGGGCGACCGCCTCCGCCTCGCGGCGAAACCGGTCCCGCTCGGCCGCCGTCACGTCCCGGCCGGCGTGCGTCATCTTGACCGCGACGACCCGGTGCAGCGACTCCTGCACCGCCTCGTACACGACGCCCATGCCGCCGCGGCCGAGGACCCGGCGGACGGTGAGCCCGGGGAGGACCGGCAGTTCGAACGGGTCGGCGTCTGCGGGTCGCTGAGTGGCGACGGGCGGGGTGTCGAGGAGGCGGGCGAAGAACGCGGGCGGGGGGCGGAACCGGTCGGGGCCGGGGCGGGCGGGGCCGGGCACCACCGCCGGGTCGGCGGTGAGGGTGTCGAGGCTCGCCTGGCAGGCCGGGCAGTGCTGGACGTGGCCGGCGAGGTGCGGGTCGGGCTCCCGCCCGTCGAGCATCCGGCGGAGGTCGTCGCCGGTCGGGCACCGGGTCATCGGTCGGCCTCCCCCTTACTCGGGGTCACGCGAACAGGCCAGTGTCTTCACCTCTCCCCGCCGGGGAGAGGTCGGCCGGCGCTTCGCCGGCCGGGTGAGGGGCACCACCTCCGGAGAAACCCGGCGGCGACCCCCCGCCCCGGGGCGACGCGACCGGGGGTCTGGTGGGTGGCGCCCCTCACCCGCCGCCGCGAGGCGCGGCGGCGACCTCTCCCCAGCGGGGAGAGGTGAAGACCAGGACCCGCCCTCCGGGCGGTCAACCCGTCGCGGCGTCCGGGTCGAGCCGCCGGACCTCCTCCCGGAGCATCTTCTGGACGTTGCTCTTCGCCATGAACACCGCCGCCACGGTCATCCCGAGCCGGGCTGCGGCCTCGGCCCCCGGCCGGCCGTCGAGGGCGGTCAGGCGGAACGCCTCCCAGGTGTTCGGGGCGACCCGCACCTGCACCCGGGCGTACGCCTCCTCCAGCAGCTCCAGGTCGAACGCCCCGGCGAGGCGGGTGAGCAGGTCGTCCCGGGCGGCGACGGTGCCGAGCCGGCCGACGGCCTCGTCCGACCCGCTCCCGGACGAGCCCGGGTCGCGGTCCGCGTGGAGGTCCGCCCAGGCGTGCCGGGTGACCGTCCACAGCCACCGCCGGAACGACCGCCGGGGGTCGTACTGGAAGGCGGTCAGCCGGACCGCGAGCTTGGCCAGGACCGTCTGGCACACGTCCTGGGCGTCCGCGTCCTGGAGCCCCCACTCCCGGCCCCAGGCGTAGATGGCGGCGGCGTACCGGCGGACGAAGTCGCCCCACGCCTGCTCGTCCGTCGGGGACAGGCGGAGGCGGCCGAGCAGGGACGGGCTGGTCGGGGGGACGTGTGCGTGCCCCACAGGGATTACCCCGGGAGAGGGAGGCACATCAACGCCGATCTCCCAAGTTTAACCGAACCCCGGGCCGCCGCCAGGGGTTCCGGGTTTAGGTCCGGCGGCCGGTCGGGGTATTCCACCCGGGACGACGCGCGCACGCCCCGGAGGACCCCGCATGCCCTCGCTCTCCCGCCTGGCCCTCGCCGCGGTCGCCCTCGCCGCGGCCCCGCCCGCCCCGGCCGCCGACCCGCCGAAGAAGCTCAACGTCCTCTTCATCCTGTCCGACGACATGCGGCCGGAACTCGGGTGCTACGGCCACCCCGTCGTGAAGTCCCCGAACCTCGACGCCCTGGCCAAGGCCGGGGTGCGGTTCGACCGGGCGTATTGCCAGTACCCGCTGTGCAACCCGTCCCGCACCTCGATGCTCACCGGCCGGCACCCGACCACCACCGGGGTGCTGGACAACACCGTCGCGTTCCGCGACGCCCATCCGGACTGGGTGTCGCTGCCGCAGCACTTCAAGGCGAACGGGTACGCGGCGCTGCGGACCGGCAAGATCTTCCACGGCGGGATCGACGACCCGGAGGCGTGGACCGAGGGCGGCGAGCCGAAGAAGAAGCCGGCCGCGAAGGTCGACCCGAAGGAGCGGGCCAGGCTGTCCGACCGCGTCGTGGTGCTGGACGGCGACGGGGAGGCGCACGGGGACTTCAAGACCGCCGACAAGGCCGTCGAGTACCTCCGGGCGCACAAGGACAAGCCGTTCTTCCTGGCGTGCGGGTTCACCAAGCCGCACAGCCCGCCGACCGCCCCGAAGACGTTCCTCGACCGGTACGCCGCCGACACGGTCGCGTTGCCGAAGGACTTCGCCCCGAAGCCGACCATCCCGGAGGGCTTCCCGGCCAGGTCCCTGACGCAGAACGGCGACCTGTTCATCGGCCGCGACGCCTCCGAGGCCGAGGCCAAGGAGATGACCCGGGCGTACTGGGCGTCGGTGTCGTGGACCGACTGGAACGTCGGCCGGGTGGTGGCCGAGTTGGACAAGCTCGGGCTGCGCGAGAGCACGGTGGTCGTGTTCTGGGGCGACCACGGGTACCACCTCGGGGAGAAGGGGAAGTGGTCGAAGCACGGGTCGCTGTACGAGGTCGGGACCCGCGTCCCGCTGATCGTCGTCGCCCCCGGGGCGAAGGGGAACGGGAAGGTCGCCCCGAGGCCGGTGCAGTCGGTGGACCTCTACCCGACGCTGTGCGAGCTGTGCGGGCTGAAGCCGCCACCTGGGCTGGAGGGGCACAGCCTGAAGCCGCTCCTGGACGACCCGTCGGCGGCGTGGGCCCACCCGGCGTACACCGTCGCGGGGAACCGGAAGAACCTCGGGGTGGCGGTCCGGACGGACAAGTACCGGTACGCCGAGTACGAAGACGGGAAGGGCGGGGCGATGCTGTTCGACGCGGCGGCCGACCCGACCGAGTCGAAGAACCTGGCGGCCGACCCGGCGTTCGCGAAGGTGCGGGACGAGTTGGCGGCCCTGGCCCGGAAGCACGCCGCGGTGAAGTGACCCGTCCCGGGAGGCTCGACCGATGACGCGCCTGTTCGCGGTTGCCGCCGTGCTCTTCGCCGCCGGGCCTGCCGGCGCCGCCGACCCGACCGCGGCCGAGGTGGGGTTCGCCAGCCGCGTCCTCCCGGTCCTGAAGGCGAAGTGCTTCGCCTGCCACGGCGGCGACGCGGCCAAGGTGAAGGGCGGCCTCGACCTCACCACCCGCGACAAGCTCCTCAAGGGCGGCGACAGCGGGCCCGGCGTCGTCCCCGGCAAGGCCGCCGACAGTCCGATCGTCAAGGCGGTCCTCCGGACCGACGACGACTTCTCGGCGATGCCGCCGAAGGAGAACGACGCCCTCACCGACGCCGAGGTGAGGGCGGTCCGCGACTGGGTCGACGCCGGCGCCCCCTGGCCGTCGGCCGAGGCGGTCGCGGCGATCGTGAAGGCGGCGAAGCCGGCCGGGGTGGCGGTGAAGACGAGCGGCGGGCTGTCGCCGGACTGGACGGACCGCACCTACAACCCCGCCGACCTGTGGGCCTATCAGCCGCTCCGGAAGCCGGCCGTGCCGGCGGGCGCGGCCCACCCGGTCGACGCGTTCGTCGGCGCGAAGTTGCGTGACGTCGGGCTGTCACCGGCCCCGCCGGCGGACCGCCCGGCGCTGATCCGTCGCGTCACCTTCGACCTCACCGGCCTGCCGCCGACCCCGGCCGAAGTCGAGGCGTTCGTCGCCGACCCCGACCCGGACGCGAAGGCGTTCGGCACGGTGGTCGACCGGCTCCTCGCGTCCCCGCACCGCGGCGAGCAGCTGGCCCGCCACTGGCTCGATGTCACCCGGTACGCCGACAGCAGCGGGTTCGCCAACGACTACGAGCGCGGCAGCGCGTGGCGGTATCGGGACTACGTCGTCCGCAGCTTCAACGCGGACAAGCCCTACGACCGGTTCGTCCGCGAGCAACTCGCCGGCGACGAGATCGACCCTGCCGACCCGGAGATGCTCGTCGCCGTCGGGTTCCTGCGGATGGGGGCGTGGGAGCTGACCGGGATGGAGGTGGCGAAGGTCGCCCGGCAGCGGTTCCTGGACGACGTGACCGACCAGGTCGGGCAGGTGTTCCTCGCCCACATGCTCCAGTGCGCCCGGTGCCACGACCACAAGTTCGACCCGGTCCCGACCCGTGATTACTACCGCGTCCAGGCGGCGTTCGCCACGACGCAGGTCGCCGAGCGGGCCGCCCCGTTCCTGAAAGCCGAGAACACCGTCGGGTTCGACGAGAAGAAATACCTCGACGCCCGCCGGGCCGTTCTCAACGCCGACCTGCAGAAGGTGCAGAAGGCCGAGGCCGCCGGGCGGGCGAAGTGGGAGGCGGCGAACCCGGACAAGAAGGGGCAGAAGCCGCCGCGGCACGAGTTCCTGTCGGCCGCCGACCTCGGGATGGAGCGGATCGCTCGGAAGGGGTTGGAGCGGCTGAAGTGGGAGGCTGACCGGTACGAGCCGTTCGCCCTGTCGGTGTACACCGGGCGGACGCCGGACGTGAAGGCGATCTACGCCCCGTTCCGCGTCCCGGGAAACCCCGACGCCGGCGAGCTGGAGGCGTCGCACATCCTGGCCGGCGGCGACCCGTTCAGCCCGAAGGAGAAGGTGGCGCCCGGCGTGGTGAGCGCCGCCGGCAACGCGGTGATCCCGCCGGCAGTCGGTGGCCGGCGGGCGGCGCTCGCCGACTGGGTCGTGGGCGCGAAGAACCCGCTCACCGCCCGGGTGATGGCGAACCGCGTCTGGCAGTGGACGGTCGGCACCCCGCTGGCCGGCAACCCGAACAACTTCGGGGCGACCGGGAAGAAGCCGACGCACCCCGAGTTGCTCGACTTCTTGGCCGCCGAGTTCGTCGAGCACGGGTGGTCGGTGCGGCACCTGCAGCGGCTCATCCTCACGTCGGACGTGTACCGCCGCTCGTCGCGGCACCCGGACCCGAAGGCGGTCGCGGCGAAGGACCCGGCCGGGACGAACTACGCCGTGATCAAGCCGCGCCGCCTGGCCGCGGAGGAGCTGCGCGACGCGATGCTGGCGGCGTCCGGCGAGTTGAACCTTGCGGTCGGCGGCATCCCGGTGCGGCCGGAGATCAACCCGGACGTGGCCCTACAGCCGCGGCAGGTGATGGGCACATTCGCCCCGGCGTGGGAGCCGTCGCCGACGCCGGCGCAGCGGCACCGGCGGACGCTGTACGCCCTGAAGCTGCGTGGCGTCCGCGACCCACTGCTGGAGGTGTTCAACGCCCCGACCCCGGACCTGCCGTGCGAGGCCCGTGAAGTATCCACCGTCGCCCCGCAGGCGTTCGCGCTGTTCAACGGCGAGGCGACCCGCGCCCGGGCGCTGGCCCTGGCGGCGCGGGTGTCGAAGGAGGCGAAGTCGCGTGAGGAGGCGGTCGCGCTCGCCTTCCGCCGCACCCTCGGCCGGGCGCCGACCGCAGCGGAATCGGAGGCGTGCCTGAAGCACTGGGCGGCGATGGCCGAGCGGCACAAGGGGCTGGGGTTCGCGAAGCCGAAGCGGCCGGCCGAGGTGACGCGCGAGGCGGTGGAGGAGAACACCGGGGAGAAGTTCACGTTCACCGAGGTGCTGCCAGCGGCGAAGGACTTCGTCCCGGACCTCCACCCGGCCGACGCGACACCCGAGGTCCGCGGGCTGATGGAGGTGTGCCTGGTGCTGTTCAACGCGAACGAGTTCTGTTACCTAGACTGACCACGCCACCCGTTGAGCCGCGCCCCTCCGAGGACTCCGGGGCGCGGCTAAACGGGCCCCCCGCCCGGTTCCGTCGAGAGGGCCGACGATGCCGACCCGCCGCGACGCGCTCTACGGCCTCGGCACCTCTCTCGGGAGCGTCGCCTTCTCCGCGCTGCTCGCCGCCGAGGAGAAGCGCGCCGGTGACAAGCCGTTGTCACCGAAGAAGCCGCACGCCCCGGCGAAGGCCACCGCGTGCATCTTCCTGATGATGGAGGGCGGGCCGAGCCACATCGACACGTTCGACCCGAAGCCGAAGCTCGCCGACCTCCACCTGAAGGAGTTCCAGCGGTCCGACAAGATGCAGTCGGCGATGTCCGGCGGCAAGCGGTACTACGTCGCCTCGCCGTTCAAGTTCGTCAAGGCCGGGACGTGCGGGGCGGACATGGCCGCGAACTGGGAGCACCTCGCCGGGGTCGCCGACGACCTGTGCTTCTACCGCGGCTGCCAGGTCGACTCGGTCAACCACCCGACCGCGATGTACCAGATGAACACCGGGAACCGGTTCGGCGGCGACCCGGCGGTCGGGAGTTGGGTCACCTACGGCCTCGGCAGCGCGAACGCCAACCTGCCCGGGTTCGTGGTGCTGCCGGAGGTGAGCCACCCGCAGGGCGGGGCCGCGAACTGGGGGAACGGGTTCCTCCCGGCCGACTTCCAGGGGACCCCGCTCCGGCCGAAGGGCGCCCCCGTGCTCGACCTCGCCCCGGCCTGGGGCGAGGCCCCCGCCCACCAGCGGGCGAACCTCGACCTCCTCGCCGCCCTGAACACCGGCTACGCCGCCGCCCGCCCCGGCCGCGACGACCTCGCCGCCCGGATGGAGAGCTACGAGCTGGCGTTCCGGATGCAGGCCGAGGTGCCGGGGCTGCTCGACCTGTCGAAGGAGGACGCGAAGACGCGGGCCCTGTACGGGGTCGGCGAGGAGCCGACCGACGCGTTCGGCCGGCGGTGCCTGCTCGCCCGCCGGCTCGTCCAGCAGGGCGTCCGGTTCGTGCAGCTGTACGCCGGCACCTGGGACAGCCACGACTATATCGAGAAGGCGCACGGCAACCTGGTCCGGCAGGTCGACAAGCCGATCGCTGCCTTGATCGCCGACCTGAAGCGGACCGGGCTGCTCGACACCACCCTCGTCGTCTGGTGCGGCGAGTTCGGCCGGAGTCCGGACAACGGGGTGCGGATGGGGACGGCGTTCGGCCGGGACCACAACCCGAAGGGGATGACCGTCTGGTTCGCCGGCGGCGGGGTGAAGGCGGGGCACACGGTCGGGGCGACGGACGAGACCGGGGCGGAGGCGGTGGAGTGCGTCCACCACGTCCGCGACCTGCACGTCACCGTCCTCCGGCTGATGGGCCTGGAGGACGCGAAGCTGACGTACTTCCACGGCGGCCGCTTCAAGCAACTGTCCCAGTTCGGCGGGCAGGTCATCAAGGAACTGATCGCGTAACCGGAGGCGGGCATGCGACACCTGATCGTGGCGACGGTCGCGGCCGCCGCCGGTTCGGCGGCGGCCGCCGACCCGCCGGCGAAGCCGAACGTGGTCGTCGTCCTGGCCGACGACATGGGGTTCTCCGACCTCGGGTGCTACGGAGGGGAGATCGCCACCCCGAGCATCGACGCCCTGGCCAGGAACGGCCTGCGGTTCACCCAGTTCTACAACTGCGCCCGCTGCTGCCCGACCCGGGCCAGCTTCCTCACCGGCCTGTACCCGCACCAGGCCGGGGTCGGGCACATGATGGACGACAAGGGGCACGACGGCTACCGCGGCGACCTGGGCCGCCGCACCGCCACCCTCGCCGAGGCGCTGAAGCCGGCCGGGTACCGCAGCTACGCGGTCGGGAAGTGGCACGTCACCAAGGCGGTGACCGCCGGGCCGAAGGACAACTGGCCGCTCCGCCGCGGGTTCGACCGGTTCTACGGGACGATCTCCGGGGCCGGGAACTTCTACGACCCGTTCGGCCTCGTCCGGGACGACACCCCGGTCTCCCCGCACGCCGACCCCGGGTACAAGCCGGCGGCGTACTACTACACCGACGCGATCACCGACCACGCCGTCCGGTTCCTCGCCGACCACGCCAAGGACCACCCGGCCAAGCCGTTCTTCCTGTACGTCGCGTACACCGCCGCCCACTGGCCGATGCAGGCCCCGGACGACGAGGTGGCGAAGTACACGGGGAAGTACGACGGCGGGTACGGGCCGGTCCGGAAGGCCCGGCTGGAGCGGGCCGGGGCGCTCGGCCTGGTCGACCCGAAGCAGGGGATGTGCCCGCAGGCCGGGGACTGGGACAAGGTCGCCGACAAGCGGCGGGAGGCGGCGTGCATGGAGGTGTACGCGGCGATGGTCACCCGGATGGACCGCGGGGTCGGGGCGATCGCCGCCGAACTGAAGCGGACCGGCCGGCTCGACGACACCCTGGTCCTGTACCTCCAGGACAACGGCGGGTGCGCCGAGACGGTCGGGCGGGGGAAGACCAAGGACCGGGTCGACGGCCCGCGGCCGGACAAGCCGACGTTCCCGGCCCGGCCGCCGGAGTGGACGACCCAGAGCATCATCCCGGTCCAGACCCGGGACGGGTACCCGGTCCGGCAGGGGCCGGGGGTGGTGCCCGGGCCGGCCGACACCTACGTCGCCTACGGGGAGGGGTGGGCGAACGTGTCGAACACCCCGCTCCGGGAGTACAAGCACTGGGTCCACGAGGGCGGCATCTCCACCCCGCTGGTCGCCCACTGGCCGAACGGCGTCCCGGCCGCCCGCCGCGGCGGGCTGGTCACCGACCCCGGCCACCTCGTCGACGTGATGGCCACCTGCCTCGACCTGGCCGGGGCGAAGCCCCCGGCCGGGACCCCGGCCCCGGAGGGCGTCAGCCTGCGGCCGGCGCTGGCCGGCAAGCCGCTGGCCCGGTCGGCCCCGCTGTTCTGGGAGCACGAGGGGAACCGGGCGGTCCGCGACGGGCGGTGGAAGTTGGTGGCGAAGCACAACCATCCGTGGGAGCTGTACGACCTGCCGGCCGACCGGGTGGAGGGGCGCGACCTCGCGGCCGCCCAGCCCGGGCGGGTGAAGGAGATGGCCGCCGCGTGGGACGCCTGGGCGGCCCGGGTCGGGGTGCGGCCGTGGCCGGTCATGCCCCCGAAGCCGTGACACCCCGGAGGCCGTCGTGACCCGCCTGCACGTTGCCTTCCTCCTCACCGCCGCGGCCGGCCCGGCCGCGGCCGCCGACCCGCCCCACGTCGTCGTCTTCCTCGCCGACGACCTCGGCTGGGCGGACTGCTCGCCCTACGGCGGGAAGGACGTGCCGACCCCGAACATGGCCCGGCTGGCGAAGGATGGGGTCACCCTGACCCATGCCTTCGTCGCCTCCCCGAGCTGCGCCCCGAGCCGGGCCGCCCTCCTCACCGGCCTCGACCCGATGCGGAACGGGGCGATGCTGAACCACAGCCGCCCGCGGGCCGACGTGAAGCGGTGGCCGGCGTACTTCAAGGACCTCGGGTACGAGACCGCGGCGGTCGGCAAGACCGCCCACTACGGCCAGGTCACCGACTACGGGTTCGACCACGCCAGCCACTTCAACTACCACCAGGACGACTGCGTCGACGCGGCGGTGAAGTGGCTCGCCGGCCGGAAGCCGGGGAAGCCGCTGTGCCTGCTCGTCGGCACGAACTGGCCGCACGTCCCGTGGCCGAAGGAGACGACCCTCGACCCGGCCAAGCTGACCCTCCCGCCGACCCTGGTCGACACCCCGGAGACGCGGCAGGCCCGGGCCCGCTACCTGGCCGCCGTGGCGAACGCCGACCGCGACCTCGGGTTGGTGTACGACGCGGCCCGGAAGCACCTCGGCCCGGACGTCCTGTTCGTGTTCACCAGCGACCACGGGGCCCAGTTCCCGTTCGGCAAGTGGAACGCCTACGACGCCGGTGTCCGCACTCCGCTCCTCGCCGCATGGCCGGACAAGATCAAGCCGGGGTCAGCGTCGGACGCGCTGGTGAGCTGGACCGACCTCCTCCCGACGTGCCTCGAAGCCGCCGGCGGGAAGCCGCCGGAGACGCTGAGCGGCAGGTCGTTCCTCGGCGTCCTGCGCGGGGAGAAGGCGGCCCACCGGGACAAGGTCTTCGTCACCCACAGCGGGGACGGGGACATGAACCGGTACCCGCTCCGGGCGGTCCGCATTCGGGACCGGAAGTACGTCCGCAACCTCGACCCGGGGGCCGAGCACCACACCCACGTCGACAAGGGGGCGAACCCGGACGCCGACGGGCCGAACTACTTCCGCTCGTGGGTGGCGAAGGCGAAGACCGACCCGGCCGCGGCGGCGGTCGTCCGCCGGTACCACACCCGCCCGGCGGAGGAGCTGTACGACCTGGCGGCCGACCCGCACGAGCTGAGGAACCTGGCCGCCGACCCGGCCCACGCCGACACCCTCAAGGCCCTCCGCGCCGACCTCGACGCGTGGATGAAGGACCAGGGCGACGAGGGGCTGAAGACCGAGCGGGCGCTCCCCGACCCGCGGCCCAAGAAGAAGGACCCGCCGCCGGCCAAGAAGCCGAACGTCGTGCTGATCCTGGCCGACGACCTCGGGTTCTCGGACCTCGGGTGCTACGGCGGGGAGATCGCCACCCCGAACCTGGACGCCCTGGCCGCCGGCGGGGTGCGGTTCACCCAGTTCTACAACTGCACCCGCTGCTGCCCGACCCGGGCCAGCCTGATGACCGGGCTGTACCCGCACCAGGCCGGGGTCGGGGACATGCTGGCCGACCAGGGCGCCCCCGGGTACCGCGGGGCGCTCCAGCCGAACGCCGTCACCGTCGCCGAGGTGTTGAAGGCCGCCGGGTACCGCACCCTGATGGCCGGGAAGTGGCACCTCGGCGGCGGGGCCGGCCGCGGCCCGGTGGCCCGCGGCGGGTTCGACGAGTACTACGGGCTGGTCGAGGGGTTCCGCGACTTCCGGGACGCGAAGGCGTACGTCCGGCTCCCGGCCGGGCGGCCGGCCCGCGAGTACCCGGCCGGCGGGTTCTACGCCACCGACGCGTTCACCGACCACGCCCTCGACTTCCTGGCCGACGCCCGGAAGGCGCCGGAGAAGCCGTTCTTCCTGTACCTGGCGTACACCGCCCCGCACTTCCCGCTCCACGCCCGCACGGAAGACATCGCGAAGTACAAGGACACGTACACGAAGGGCTGGGACAAGCTCCGCGAGGAGCGGCTCGCCCGGCAGGTCAAGCTCGGGCTGTTCGGCGCCACGACCGCCCTCCCGCCGCGGTCGCCGTTCGAGACCCGCAGCGACTTCTTCCGCGCCGGGGAGAACCCGGCGTGGGACACGCTCCCGGAGGACCGGCGGGCCGACCTCGCCCGGCGGATGGCGGTGTACGCCGCGATGGTCGACCGGATGGACCGGAACGTCGGCCGGGTGGTCGACGACCTGCGGAAGAACGGCCAGCTCGAGAACACGCTGATCCTGTTCCTGTCGGACAACGGGGCGTGTGCCGAGTGGGACTCGTTCGGGTTCGACGGCGGGTCCGGGCCGAAGAACGTGCTGCACGCGGGGGCCGACCTGGACAGGATGGGCGGGCCGGGGACGTACCACAGCACCGGGAGCGGGTGGGCGAACGCGTCGAACACGCCGTTCCGGTGG
The DNA here is from genome assembly GCA_013822345.1 of Isosphaera sp. Taxonomy (GTDB): domain Bacteria; phylum Planctomycetota; class Planctomycetia; order Gemmatales; family Gemmataceae; genus Gemmata. The sequence goes on along the minus strand of PNKH01000003.1, from coordinate 83,917 downwards.
TACAAGCACTACGCCCACGAGGGCGGGATCCGCACCCCGCTCGTCGCCCACTGGCCGGCCGGGATCGCGGCGCGGGGCGAGCTCCGCCACCAGGTCGGGCACGTCGTCGACGTGATGGCGACGTGCGTCGAGTTGGCCGGGGCGAGGTACCCGGAGAAGGTCGGCGACCGGGCGGTGACGCCGACGGAGGGGAAGAGCCTCGTCCCGGCGTTCGCCGGCAAGCCGGTCGATCGGGACCTCCTCGGCTGGGAGCACGAGCGGAACCGGGCGGTCCGGGCCGGCAACTGGAAACTCGTCGCCCTCCGCGGCAAGCCGTGGGAGCTGTACGACCTGGCCGCCGACCCGACCGAGTCGACCGACCTCGCCGCGAAGATGCCCGAGAAGGTGAAGGACCTGGCCGCCCGGTGGGACGAGTGGGCGGGGCGGACCAACGTGTTGCCGTACCCGCCGGGGAAGAAGTAGGGTGCGGTCGAGCCGGGCGCTTCGCCCGGCGACGACGCACCATTCCACCTCGCCGGCCGCCCCGGTGCGTCGTCGGGTCGCGAGCGCGACCCTCGACGGCACCCGACGCGGCCCGTGGAGATGACGACGTGACCCGCGCCCTGATCGCCTCCCTACTCCTGACCGCCCCCGCCGCGGCCGCCGAGAAGCCGAACGTCGTCCTGGTCCTCGCCGACGACCTCGGCCGCGGCGACCTGTCCTGTTACGGCGGCACCGTCGCCGCTACCCCGCACCTCGACCGGATGGCCAAGGAGGGGGTGCGGTTCGACCGGTACTACGCCGCCGCCCCGATCTGCTCCCCGTCCCGGTGCGGGCTCCTCACCGGCCAGTTCCCGGCCCGGTGGCGGGTCACCAGCTTCCTCCAGACCAGGGCCGGGAACCGGGCGTGCGAGATGGCCGACTTCCTCGACCCGAAGGCCCCGACGCTGCCGCGGGCGCTGAGGGCCGCCGGGTACCGCACCGCCCACGTCGGGAAGTGGCACCTCGGCGGCGGCCGGGACGTGGCCGACGCCCCGAAGTTCGCCGCCTACGGGTACGACCTCGGCGTCGGCACCTGGGAGAGCCCGGAGCCGCACCCGGACCTGACCGCCCGGGACTGGATCTGGTCGCTCGACGACAAGGTCAAGCGGTGGGACCGGACCGGGTGGATGGTCGACCGCACCCTCGACTTCCTCAGGGCCGACGCCGACGCGCCGTGCTTCGTCAACCTGTGGCTCGACGACCCGCACACCCCGTGGGTGCCGACGGCCGACGACCAGCAGGTGGGGAAGGGCGGGCGGGCAACGGGGAAGGGCGACACCCCGGAGCGGCTGGCGAAGGTGCTGGCCGAGACGGACCGCCAGGTCGGCCGGCTGCTCGACGCGGTCCGCGGGCGGAAGGGCCGGCCGACGGTGGTGCTGTTCCTGTCCGACAACGGCCCGCTCCCGACGTTCGACCGGAAGCGGACCGCCGGCCTCCGCGGGAGCAAGCTGAGCCTGTACGAGGGCGGGGTGCGGGTGCCGCTGATCGCCTGGGGACCCGGCGTCGTCCCCGCCGGGCCGGCGAACGAGACGACGGTCGTCGGCGGGGTCGACCTGTTCCCGACGCTGTGCAAGCTGTGCGGGGCGGACCGGCCGAAGGGGTACGAGCCGGACGGCGAGGACCTGAGCGCCGCCCTGCTCGGGAAGGCGCCGCGGCGGACGAAGCCGCTGTTCTGGGAGTACGGCCGGAACGCGACATCCTTCGCCTACCCGCCGGTGAAGGCGGACCGGTCGCCGAACGTGGCGATGCTCGACGGGGACTGGAAGCTGCTGGTGAACGCCGACGGGAGCGGGGCGGAGCTGTACGACCTCGCGGCCGACCCGAAGGAGGCGACCGACCTGGCGGGCGCGAAGCCGGAGGTCGCCCGCCGGCTGGCCGCCGCCGCGGTGGCGTGGCGGAAGTCGGTCCCCTGACCCGGCGGCGGGCGGTCAGGCGGTCGCGGGCCGCCACGGAGGGCGGCCCCTACCGACCACCGGTAGGGGCCGCCCTCCGTGGCGGCCCGGGCGGGCTCAGCACGCGCACCGGAACGGCGGCATCTGGTGCCGGTACTCCCCGTCCGGGGCCTTCAGCCCGGTCACCACCTCGAAGTGCCGCCACAGGTCCTCGCTGTAGTCGGCGAACCCGTACGGGGTGTCGAACGGCAGGAAGTGCCGCCCGTCGGCGTGCCGCTTCAGGAAGTACATCAGCCGGCCGTACCCGGAGTCGAGGTTGTCCTCGCGCTCTTCCTCGTCCTCGTGCCCGTAGAAGTCCTGCGGGTGGTCCCTGGCGAACGTCCGCAGCCACCGCTCGGCCGCCACCCACTTCCGCTGGCGGTCGGCCTCCTCGTGCTCGCCCTGTTCGTCCAGCCAGTCGGCGAACACCGCCCGGGGCAACTCGTCGTCCCACGGGGCGGCCGCGATCACGGCGAGGAACGCCCGGCGCTCGTCCACGTCAGCCCTCCTTCCCGGCCGGCACCCTGGGGGCGAACGCCGGGTGGGTCCAGACGTGCCGCAGGGAGGTGACGGTGTTCGGGTACAGGAACAGCCAGAACCGCTCGCCCGGGCGGACCGGGGCCGTCAGGAACGGGTCGACCACCCCGACGCCGCGGCCGGGGTCGGCCGGCCCGACCACCTCCGCCTGGCCGGCCGGGGCGAACCCGACGTGCTGGCCCGGGTCGAGGGCCTCGGCGGCGGTGACCGGGGCGACCGCGACGTGGACCGCGTCCCGCCGCCGGTCGCCGTCGGTGACCAGGCTCCCCAGGACCGGGCCGGTCATGTCACCCCCCTCCGGTCGGTAGACCCCGCCGGACCAGCCCCGGTTCGCGGCCGGGCACCCGGCCTACCGCTTCGGTTCCGCCGGCACGCCCGCCGGGACCGCGTACCCGAGTTCCTTCGCCAGCCGGTCGTGCTCCTTCTCCAGCGCCGCCCGGACCTCCGCGAGGGCCGGGGCGGCGAACCGGTTCTTCGTCTCGTACGGGTCGGCGGCGAGGTCGAACAGCTCGGTCCACTCCGGCCGGTCGCGGTACCGGATCAGCTTGTGCGCCGCGGTCCGGACGGCGGTCGTGGTCGGGGTGTTGTACCCGCCGGGGGTGGCGGCCGGCGCGCCCTTCTTCGGGCCGTCCTCGCGGAAGTACTCGTAGAAGAAGCTCGCCCGGAACGGCCCGCGCGGCGGGTCCTTCGCCAGCAGCGGCCGCCAGCTCTTCCCGTGCATCTCCTTCGGGACCGGCACCCCGGCGAGGTCGAGGAGCGTCGGGGCGAGGTCGACGTTCAGCACCAGGTCGTCCCGGGTCACCCCCCCCGGCCCGGACCGCGGGTCGCGCACCAGCAGCGGGATCCGCATGCTCTCCTCGTACGCGCTCCGCTTGTCCCCGAGGCCGTGCTCGCCGTGGTAGTACCCGTTGTCGCTGGAGTACACGACCACCGTGTTCCCGGCGAGCTTCAGCCGGTCCAGGGCGTCCAGCACCTTGCCGACGTTCTCGTCCACCCCGGCGACGCAGCGGAAGTAGTTCAGGTTCACCGGGACCGTCTCCCCGACCTCCTTCGGCTTCCCCACCCCGGGGTTGAACCCCGGCAGGAGCCCGAGGCTCGGGACCGCCCGGGCGACCTCCCCGGCGAACGCGTCGGCCAGCCGCTTCGGCGGGTCGAACGGGCCGTGCGGGGCCTTGAACCCGACCACCAGGAGGAACGGCTTGTCCTTCGCCCGGTCGGCCTCCAGGAACCGGACGGCGTAGGCGGCCGACCGGTCGTCGGTCCAGTCGTCCGCCTTCTCCGACTTCCCGTTGACCAGGAAGTTCGCCCCGAAGTAGGCCCCCTGGCCGGTGAAGCTGGCGGACCAGTCGAACCCCGGCCTGGCCGGCTGCGTCCCCTGGTGCCACTTCCCGACGTACCCGGTCGAGTACCCCGCCGCCCGGAGCAGGGTGGCGTGGGTGGCCAGCCCCTCGTCGAGCGGGGTGCGGTTGTCCCAGATCCCGTTCGCGTGGCTGTACCGGCCGGAGAGGAAGCACGCCCGGCTCGGGGAGCAGAGGGCGTTCACCACGAACGCATTCCGGAACCGCACCCCGTCGGCCGCGAGGCGGTCCATGTTCGGGGTCTTGAACCACGGGAACCGGCCCTTCGCCCCGTGCTCCTTCTGCACGACACCCAGGGCGTCGTACCGCTGGTCGTCGGCGAACAGGAAGACGAAGTTCGGCCGCGGCGGGTCGGCGGCGGCCGTCGGACGGCCGAGGACCGCGGCGAGGAGGGCGAGGAGGAGGCGCGGCACGGGTGGTCCTCGTGGGGTTACTTCTTCTTCGGCGTCGGGTTCTGCCACCGCGGCTCGACCAGGGCGGCGTTCCACGCGTCGAGCTCCTTGCCGAGGGCGGCGACCGCCTCCGGCCGCTTCCCGGCCAGGTCCGCCGCCTCCGCCGCGTCCGCCGCCAGGTCGTACAACTCGGCCGGCTGCTTCCCGACCCGGACGTACTTCAGCGGCCCCTTCCGGGCGGCGAAGCTCTGCCCCCCGCCGGTCCGCCAGAACAGGGTGCGGTCGGCGAGCCCGGCCGCCTTCCCCTGGAGGTGCGGGACGAGGTCGACCCCGTCGAGCCCCTTCGGGGCCTCGCCCCCGCCGGCCGCCAGCGCGGTCGGGAAGATGTCGAGCGAGCTGACCGGGTGGTCGAACCTCCCGGGCTTGAGCCGGTCCGGCCACGATACCACGAACGGCACCCGGACGCCCCCCTCGTACAGCTGCCCCTTCGCCCCGCGGAGCGGGGTGTTGCGGCAGTTCGTCACCGCCACCGGCCCGCCGTTGTCGCTCAGGAAGAAGATCAGGGTGTTCCGGTCGAGGCCGTGCTCCCGCAGCTTCGCCGCCACCGCCCCGACCGCGTCGTCCAGCCCGCACACCATCGCCGCGTAGGTGCGGAGCTTTTCGTCCTTGAGGTCCTTCACCCGGGCGAGGTATTTCTCCGGGGCCTGCAGCGGGGTGTGCGGGGCGTTGAACGCCAGGTACAGGAAGAACGGCCCCTTCCGGTGCGCCTCGACGAACGCCGCCGCCTCCCGCCCGAGGGCGTCGGTCAGGTACGCGGCTTCCTCGACCGGCTTCTCGTTCCGGACGAGCGGGATGAAGTACTCCTGCCTGGCCCGGTCCGGGTCCGTCTTGAACCGGTTGTGGTCGAAGTACTGGTGCCCGCCGCCGAGGAGCCCGAAGTAGTCGTCGAACCCGCGGCGGTTCGGGTGGAACGCCGGGTGCGCCCCGAGGTGCCACTTCCCGACCGCCCCGGTCCGGTACCCGGCCTTCTTCAGGGCGTCGGCCAGGGTGACCTGGTCGAGCGGCAGGCCGACGGCCTTGTCGTCCGGGAGCCACGCCGGGTTGTTCTCGTGCCCGAACCGGTGCTGGTACCGGCCGGTCATGAGGCCGGCGCGGGTCGGGGAACAGAACGGGTGTGAGACGTACCCGCCGGTGCAGACCACCCCGCCCCCGGCGAGGGCGTCGAGGTGCGGGGTCGGGATGTCCTTGCACCCCTGGAATCCGACGTCCGCGTATCCCAGGTCGTCGGCGACGATGACGACGACGTTCGGCCGGGCGGGGTCGGCGGCGGGGGCCGGGGTGGCGGCGGCGAGGGCGAGGCCGATCAGGCAGGCGCGGGTCATGGCGGGTCCCTTCGGGGGCCGGGCGGCGTGACTTCGGTCCCGGTGCCGGTTACCATACCTACTCGGAGCGAAACTGCCCCGGGCGCTCGCGGCCACGGAGGAGTACGGATGGGCCTGGTCAAGCTCGCCCTCGGGAACATCTACGGCGTGATCGTCTTCGCCCTGTTCATCTGCGTCCTCGGGTCGGTCGCGATCGTCTCGATCCCGGTCGACATCCTGCCGTCGTTCAACGTCCCGGCCGTCCAGGTGCTGACGTACTACAACGGGATGCCGGCCCAGTCGATCGAGCGGACCCTGACCGACCGGGTCGAGCGGTGGGTGAACCAGTCCCCCGGGGTGGCGAACGTCGAGAGCCGGTCGGTGTCCGGGGTGAGCGTGGTCAAGGTGTACTTCCGGGAGGACATCGACCCGACCACCGCCATCACCATGTCCAGCACCCTGGCGGACGCCGCCCGCCCGTACCTCCCGACCAACACCCTCCCGCCGGTCGTCCTCCCGTTCGACCCGACCGGCACCCTCCCGCTCGGGATCCTCACCGTCAGCAACCCGTCGATGGCCGAGCAGCAGGTGAAGGACCTCGCCCGGGTCGAGGTCCGGAACCGGCTCGGGGCGATCGGCGGGGTGGTCGCCCCGGTGGTGGTCGGCGGGAAGGACCGGCGGGTGATGATCTACCTCGACCCGAAGAAGCTGGAGGCCCGCCGGCTGTCCGCGGTGGACGTGGTGAACGCCCTGGACAAGGGGAACATGATGATCTCCCCGGGGACCGCCTATTTCGGGGACAACCAGGTGTCGCTCGACACCAACATGATGGTCCGGACGGTGGACGAGCTGAACGACATGCCGGTCGTGTTCGAGCCCGGCCGCCGGGTCCTGCTGCGGGACGTCGGGGAGGCGGTGGACGACGCGGTCATCCAGAAGTCCCGGGTCCGGGTGAACGGCCGGCAGCAGGTGTTCGTCCCGATCTACCGGCAGGCCGGGGCGAGCAGCCTGGACGTGACCGACGGGGTGCGGGAGGCGATCCCGCAGATGGAGTCGGAGTTGCCCGAGGGGAGCACGCTGGAGTTCGTGATCGACCAGTCCGAGTACGTCCGCAAGGCGATCGAGAGCCTGGTCCACGAGGGGGTGATCGGGGCGATCCTGGTGTCGCTCATGATCTTGATCTTCCTCGGCAACTGGAAGATGACGCTGATCGCCTCGCTGTCCCTGCCGCTGGCCATCCTCGGGGCGGTGATCGGGCTGAAGACGACCGGGAACACGATCAACGTGATGACCCTGGGCGGGCTGTTCCTGGCGATCGGCCCGCTGGTCGACAACGCGATCGTGGTGCTGGAGAACACCCACCGGCACCTGGGGATGGGGAAGACCCCGGCCCAGGCCGCGTCCGACGCGTGCAACGAGCTGACCCTGCCGGTGGTCGTCGCCACCCTGGCGCTCATCATCGTGCTCGCCCCGGTCGCCCTGACCCCGGGGGTGAGCGGGTTCCTGTTCCAGCCGCTGGCGGTGGCGGTCGCGTTCGCCATGATCGCCTCGTTCGTCCTGTCCTGGACGTTCGTCCCGGCCCTCTGCTCGAAGCTGCTCCGCGGTCACGGGCACGGGGCGCACAACCCCGGCGGGCACTCCGCCCCCGAGCACGCCCCCGGGTTCTTCGACCGGGTGTACGCCCGGATCAGCGCCGCCCTGGACCTCGTCGGCCGGGGGTACGCCGGGCTGCTGGCGGTCGCCCTGAGGAACCGGTTCCTCGTCCTCGCCGGCGTCGGGGTGCTGTTCGCCGCCAGCCTCGGGCTGGCCCGGCTCATCGGCCAGGAGTTCTTCCCCGCCGTGGACGCCGGGCAGATCTCCATCCAGGTCCGCGGCCCGTCGAACATGCGCCTGGACACCACCGAGCGGCGGGTCGTGGACGTGGAGGCGGCGATCGCCGAGGTGATCCCGGCCCACGAGTTGCAGATGACCGTGTCCGAGATCGGGCTGAACAACGACTGGTCGGCGGCGTACTCGCAGAACGCCGGGCAGCAGGACACGGTGATCCGCTTGCAACTGACCCCGGAGCGGAGCAAGTCGGCGCAGGAGTACGCGATCCTGCTCCGCAAGCACCTGGCCGCGGACCCGCGGTTCTCGGACCTGGAGTTCAGCTTCGACACCGGCGGGATGGTGTCGGCGGCGCTGAACTTCGGGGCGTCCTCGCCGATCGACATCCAGGTGACCGGGGGCACGTCGGACCAGAAGTTCGAGGCGGCCGGGCGGATCAAGAGGCTGGTGGCGGAGGTGCCCGGGGCGGCGGACGTGCGGGTGCTGCAGCGGAACGACTCCCCGTACCTGATCATGGAGGTGAACCGGGAGAAGGCCCAGGCGGTCGGGCTGTCGGCCCGGGACGTGGTGATGCAGGTGGTGACGGCGATGAACTCGTCGATCGCCCTGACCCGGAACTTCTGGATCGACCCGAAGAGCGGGAACCAGTACTTCATCGCCGTCCAGTACCCGGACAACCCGTACTTCAAGGTCGAGGACCTGCAGACGGTGGTGGCGACCGGGACGAACCAGAAGTCCCCGGTCCAGCTCGGGGCCCTGGTCGCGATCCGCGCCGCCACCCAGCCGGTCGAGTTCAACCACGACGGGCTGCGGCGGGTGGTGGACGTGCAGGTGAACACCGAGAACCGGGACATCGGGAGCCTGGCCGCGGACATCGCGGCCCGGCTGAAGGGGCTGGAGCTGCCGAAGGGGATGAAGGCGGAGCTCCGCGGGGAGTACGCCCGGATGCGGGAGTCGTTCGGGAGCCTGGCCGTCGGGCTGGCCCTGGCGTCGGTCCTGGTCTACCTGCTGATGGTCCCGCTGATGCGGTCGTTCGTGATGCCGCTGATCATCATGGCGACGGTCCCGCTCGGGCTGATCGGGGTGCTGGTGATCCTGTGGGCGACCGGGAGCACCCTGAACGTGCAGTCCGAGATGGGGGTGATCTTCCTGGTCGGGATCATCGTGTCGCAGGGCGTGCTGCTGATGGACTTCGCGAACCAGCTCCGGAAGCAGGGGCGGACGGTCCGCGAGGCGATCGTGCAGTCGGCGGTGATCCGATTCAAGCCGATCCTGATGACGTTCCTGGCGACGTTCCTCGACCTCCTGCCGATGGCGATCGGGCTCGGCCGGGGGAGCGAGGCGCTCACCCCGCTGGCCCGGGCGGTGGTCGGCGGGCTGGTGTCGTCCACCGTCCTGACCCTGTTCGTCGTCCCGGTCCTGTACACCCTGCTGATCCGCGACAAGCGGCACCCGCACGGGCACCACGACCCCGCGCCCCAGACGGAGCCGGCCCGATGAGCGACACCCCCGTTCCCACCGACGCCCCCGCGGGCGGGCCGGTCGAGATGCACTCCCCGCACCACGCCGGGCACCACCCGCGCCGCCCGTCCGGCCGCGCCCGCCGGCGGCTCGTGGTCGGGTTGCTCGTCGCCCTCGGGGTGGGCGGGGCGGCGGCCGGGGTCGGGGTGCTGACCGGGTTCCTCCCGAACCCGGTCGTCGCCGGGGACCCGAAGGCGAACGGCCGGGCGGAGCCGCGCGAGACCGGGCCGCAGTCGGTCAAGGTGGTCCGCCCGCGGCGGGACGCGAACTTCCGGATCACCACCCGCCAGTTCGCGACCGTCGAGCCGTACTACCAGGCCGGGCTGCGGGCCCGGGTGACCGGGGTCGTCCGGTCGGTGACCAAGGACATCGGGGAGCCGGTCCGGGCCGGGGAGCTGCTGGTCGACATCGATGTCCCGGACCTGCGGCAGGCGGTCGAGCAGAAGGAGGCGGTCGTCCTCCAGCGGGAGAAGGAGCTGGCGGCCGCCCGGGCGGACCTGGCGGTGGCCCGGTCGGCGGTCGACGCGGCCGCCGTCGCGGTCCGGTTCAAGGTGATCGACGTGGCCCGGGCGCAGGACACGCGGGCCGCCCGGAAGACCGACCTGGACGCGGTCACCGCCCTGGCCGGGTCGACCGTGGTGCTGCGGAACCGGGTCGACGCGGCCGCCCTCGACTACCAGGCCGCGGCCCGGGCGGTCGAGGCGGCCGAGGCGGACGTCGAGAAGGCGAAGGTGGACCGGGCCGGGAAGGCCGCAAGTCTGGAAAAGGCGCAGGCCGATATCGAACTGCGGGCCGCGTTCGTCGAGGTCGCCCGGCGGGACCGGGACGCGGCCGCCATCCAGGTCGGGTACGCCCGGCTGTACGCCCCGTTCGACGGGGTGATCGTGGCCCGGGCGGCCGACCCCGGGCGGTTCGTGTCCGCCGGGGCCGGGGGCTCGACCGACCCGCTCGTCACCGTGGCCCGGACCGACCTGGTGACGGTGGTGGCCAAGGTCCCGGACAACGCCGCCCCGTTCGTCTCCTGGGAGACCGAGGCGACGGTCGAGTTCACCCAACTCCCGGGGGTGACGGTCCGCGGCCCGATCACCCGGTACAGCCGGGTGATCGACCCGGCCGACCAGACGATGCGGGTCGAGGTGGACGTGTTCAACGGGACCCGGGACGAGTACCGGGCGATGCTGACCGAGGCGGCGGTCGAGTCGACGCTCTCCCCGCTGGTCCCGCTCGACCCGCTGGCCGCGGTCGCCGCGGCCGGGGCGGGGATGTACCGCGGGAAGGCCGACCACAAGGGGTGGCACGAGGGGTGGGCGCTGACCCCGGACCGCGGGGCCGGGCGCGGGGACGCGGCCATCGTCCCTGGGACCACCGCGACGATGCGGCTCGACCTGGAGAAGTTCGGCGACGCCTTCCTGCTGCCGTCCGGGGCGGTGTACGGGCGGGCCGGCCAGTCCTACCTCCTGGTGGTCGAGAACGGGCTGACGCGGCAAGTCCCGGTGGCCGTCCAGATGAACGACGGGACGCTGGCGAAGGTGGCCGCGGTGATCCCGGGCGGGGGCGGCCGGCAGGTGACCCGGGAGTTGACCGGGGACGAGGTCGTCGTCCTGAGCCGCCAGCTCGAGGTCGGGGAGAACGCCCGGGTGACGCCGGTCTTCGACAAGTGGTGACCCGCCCGCCGCACGGAGGCGCGATGACTGCCCGATCCCGTCTGGTCGCCCTCGCCGGCCTAGCCCTGGCGACGGCCGCGGCCGCCCAGCCGCCGCGGCCGTACGCCCCGGCGGCCGCCCGGCCGGGGGCCCCCGCCGCCTACCCGATCGACCTGCCGACCGCCCTGCGGCTGGCCGACGCGAACAACCCGACCGTCGGGGTGGCCCGGGCCCGGGTGCGGGAGGCGACGGCCCAGCTCGACCGGGCGAAGGTGGCGTGGGTCCCGAGCCTGACCGCCGGCGGGACGTTCTTCTACCACGAGGGGATCGACCAGAACCGCCGGGGCGACACGTTCGTCGTCGACCGCGGGAACGCCACCCTCGGGGCCGGCCCCGCCCTGCGGGTCGACCTGGCCGACGCCCTGTACCTGCCGCTCGTCGCCCGCCAGGCCCTGCGGGGGGCGAACGCCCAGGCGGCCGCGACCGCCAACGCGGTCCAGCTCGATGTCGCCGTCGCCTACCTCGACCTCGTCGAGTTGCACGGGCTGCGGGCGGTCAACGCCGACATCCTCGACCGGACCGAGCAGGTCCTGGCGGCCGCGGAGGCGGGGGCGAAGGCCGGGCTGAACAAGACGGCGGCGGACGTGAACCGGGCGGCGGCGGAGGTGAACCTGCGGCGGGAGGAGGGGATCGTCCTGCGCGGGCGGGCGGCGGCGGCGTCCGCCCGGCTCGCCCGGATGCTGCTCCTGGACCCGGTGGTCGAGTTGCTGCCGCACGAGCCGGCGGTCGTCCCGCTGGTGGTGGTGCCGGGGGAGACGACCCTGGAGGAGCTGACGCAGACCGCCCTGCGGGCCCGGCCGGAGGTGGCGGCCGCGGCCGCCGGGGTGGCGGGGGCGGACGCCCTGGTCCGGCAGTCGAGGATGGCCCCGCTCCTGCCGCGGGTGCAGGCGGAGTTCGTCGGCGGCGGGCTGACCGGGTTCCGGGACAGCCCGGACCGGCAGTCCAGCCCGCTCGTCAGCCAGTACAACGCCGGCGTCGCCCTGACCTGGAACCTGGAGAGCCTGGGGCTGGGGACGGCGGCGGTGGTCCGCACCCGGCGGGCCGGTCTGGACGCCGCGGTGCTCCGGCTGCGGGAGGCGGAGGCGCTGGTGGCCGCGCAGGTGGTCGAGGCGGCGGAGACGGCGGCGGCCCGGTTCGACGCCCTCGGGGCGGCCCAGGAGGCGGTCCGGCAGGCGGAGGAGATGTACCGGAAGTTCCGGGCCGCGTCGTTCGGGATGGTCGGCCCGCGGGCCCAGTTCGACGCGCTGGAGCCGCTGACCGCGGTGCAGGCCCTGAACGCCGCCCGGGTGCAGTACCTGCAGCAGGTGGTCGAGTTCAACCGGGCCCAGTTCCGGCTCCACGCGGCGATCGGCCAGCCGGCGCTCGGCGGGCTCGACGGGGCCGTCCGCCAGCCGGTCGACGTGCCGGCGGTGCCCGGGCCGGGTCGGGCCCCGGGGCCGTAGACGCACCTCCCTTCCCGGGCATCCGTTCACCACACCCCCAGATCCGGCGCGACCCCCTTCACCCCCGCCCGGGGCGTCGGGTACACTCTCCCCATCCCGCCCCGCCGGCACCAGGCGTGACCCCACCGAACAGCGCGGAGGAGCGTCCCGTGGCGAAGAAGTACCGCGTCGGGATCATCGGCCACACCGGCCGCGGCGACTACGGGCACGCGGTCGACGCCGCGTTCCGCAAGGTGGAGGCGGTGCAGGTCGCGGCCGTCGCCGACCCGCACGACGCCGGCCGGGCGAAGGCCCAGGAGCGGACCGGGGCGAAGGCCGCGTACGCCGCGTACAAGGACATGCTCGCCAAGGAGAAGCTCGACATCGTCGCCGTCTGCCCGCGGTGGGTCGACCAGCACCACGACATGCTGATCGCCGCCGCCGAGGCCGGCTGCCACGTCTACATGGAGAAGCCGTTCTGCCGGACGCTCAAGGAGTGCGACGCGGTCGTCGAGGCCCTGGACAAGCGGCACCTGAAGCTCGGCATCGCCCACATCAGCCAGTACTCGCCGGTCCTCGATACGGTGAAGAAGGTGATCGCCGACGGGGTGATCGGCGAGTTGCTGGAGGTCCGCGGTCGCGGCAAGGAGGACCAGCGCGGCGGCGGCGAGGACCTGTGGGTCCTCGGGTCGCACATCTTCGGCCTGATGCGGACGATCACTGGCGGGAACGCCACGTCGTGCTACGCCACCGTCACCGAGCAGGGCCGGCCGGTGACCAAGGCGGACGTGAAGGAGGGGGCGGAGGGGCTCGGGCCGCTCGCCGGGGACCACGTCCAGGCGAGTTACGCCCTGCCGAAGGGGGTGACCGGGTACTTCGCCAGCCGCCGCGGCATGGCCGGGAAGCCGACCCGGTTCGCGGTGCAGGTGTTCGGGTCGAAGGGGGTGATCGAGCTGGAGAGCGGCTACCTGGTGAGGGCCGACCTGCTCCGCGACGGCAGCTGGTCGCCGGGCCGCAGCGGGGCGAAGTGGGAGAAGATCACCTCGGCCGGGATCGACAAGCCGGAGCCGCGGACCGACGGCACCTACGAGGGCGGGCACGTCGCCGCGATCACCGACCTGATCGAGGCGGTCGAGAAGGAGCGGGAGACGAAGTGTTCAGCCCGGGACGCGACCGCCATCGTCGGGATGATCGCGGCGGTGTTCGAGTCGCACCGGCTCGGGAAGCCGGTCGACCTGCCGCTGAAGACCCGCGTCAACCCGCTGACCCTACTCCCGTGATCCCGTCCGAGCCGGAAGCGTGAGCGACGGCCAGTCTCGTCGGGTGCGGTCGAGCCGGGCGAAGCGCCCGGCGACGACGCACCGGGGACACGCGGACGTGGGGGTGGTGCGTCGTCGGGCCGCGAAGCGCGGCCCTCGACGGCACCCTACAGGGCCGAGACGCGCGGAGGTTGCGATGAGCGGCAAGGCACTGAAGGACAAGCTGGTCAAGGGCGACCGGGTGTTCGGCACGTTCTTCCAGCACGCGGTCTGCCCGGCGGTGGTCGACTTCCTCCCGCCGGGGGCGCTCGACTTCGTCATCGTCACCGCCGAGCACAACGCCCTCGACATCGCCGACTTCCTGCCGATGAGGTACGCCCTGAACGCGAAGGGGATCGCCTGCCTGGCCCGCACCCACAGCCGCGACCCGGACGACGTGTCCAAGGTGTGCGACTCGTTCGACGGGGTGGTGGTCCCGTACGTCGAGGAGGTGGCGCACGCCAAGGCCCTGGCGGCGGCCGCCGTGTACCGCCCGCTCAAGGGCCGCGCCCTCCAGCGGGTGCTCGACAAGGGCGAGTGGCCGAGCGCGGCGACGAAGGAGTACGTCACCACCGTCCGGTGCGCCGACACGGTCTTCATTCCGATGATCGAGTCGCCGGCCGGGATCGAGAACCTGGACGCGATCTGCTCGATCCCGGGGGTGCACGCGGTGTTCGTCGGGCCGAACGACCTCTCCACCGCCATGGGCATCCCGAACGAGTACGACCACAAGGACCTGGTCGCCCTACTGAAGAAGGTCATCGACACCGCCGACAAGCACCACGTCGCCGCCGGGTGCTGGTTCGGGAAGGCCGACCAGGCCCTACGGACGGTCCGCCAGGGGGCCCGGCTGGTGGTCTACTCGAACGACAGCTCGATGATGAGGGACGCGATGGCGCTGGCGTTCGGCGAGCTGCGGAAGGGGTAGCGCCGCGAGGGGGGACGACCGTGCCGAAGGAGTTCTTCAACCCGCCCGGGCTGAACCCGCCGAACGGGTTCACCCACGCCGTCGCCGCGGCCGGCGGGCGGACGGTGTACGTGTCCGGCCAGGTGAGCGTGGACGCCCGGGGCGAGGTGGTCGGGAAGGGCGACTTCCGGGCCCAGGTGGAGCGGACGTTCGAGAACCTCGGGACCGCCCTGGCGGCCGCCGGGGCGACGTTCAAGGACGTGGTGAAGGTCACCTACTTCGTCGTCGGGCTGGCCCCGGAGCACGTCCCGGTGGTCCGGGAGGTGCGGCGGAAGCACCTCGACCCGGACCGCCCGCCGGCGAGCACCCTGGTCGGGGTCGCCGCCCTGGTCGTCCCGGACTGGCTGGTCGAGATCGAGGTGGTGGCCGTCGTCGGCGGGTGACCGGGTGCCCGGCCGTGGCGACCCGGGTCACTTCTTGCGGAACGTCGGGTAGTTGTCGAACACGTCCCCCTTGCCGAGGGCGCGGGGGTCGCCCTGCCGCTTCAGCTCGGCGAACAGCTTCTCCCTCAGCGCCGCCGCCCGGTCGCGGTGCCTCGCGTCGGCGGCGAGGTTCGCTACGCAGTCCGGGTCCTTCGCCAGGTCGAACAGCTCCTCGGCCGGCCGCTTCCCGAAGCAGAGCTGCCAGAACGCGTCCTTCTCCCCACGGTCTTCCACCAGCTTCTTCGTCGGCCCGGCGTCCGTGTCCTTCAGCCCCAGGTCGGGGTTGCCGCACGGCCACCGGTCGGGGGCGAAGTTGTGGACGTAGAGGAAGTCGCCCTCGCGGACCGCCCGGACCGGGTAGCCGAGCCCCGCCTCGGTCCCCGGCCGGGCGTAGGCGTCGTTCCGCTCCCGGCCGGTGACCACGACCGGCCGCTCGCGGGCCGCCTTGCCGCGGAGCAGGTCGGTGAAGCTGTGGCCGGAGGGCGCCGCCAGGCCGGCCTTTGCCCCGTCCACCGCGTACAGCTCCAGCAGGGTCGGGGCGAGGTCGACGAAGTTCACGAAGTCGGCGACCCGCCGGCCGCCGGCGACGACGGCCTTCGGCCCGCCGACCACCAGCGGGACGCGGTTCGACGCGTCGTAGTTGTGCCCCTTCACCCGCGGGAACGGCATGCCGTGGTCGGAGGTGACGATCACGACGGTGTTCTCGGCCTCGCCGGCGTCGGCCAGCGCCTTCAGGAGCGACCCGACCTCGGCGTCGAACGCCTCGACCTCGGTGGCGTAGTCGAGCATGTCCCGGCGGACCGTGTCATTGTCCGGCCAGATGGCCGGGACGCGGTCGACGTCGGCCGGCTTCTTCCCGGCGGCGAGGCCGGCGTCGGCGGTGTACGGGCGGTGCGGGTTGGTGCTGCCGTACCAGTAGAAGAACGGCCTGTCCTTCGGCCGGGCGGCGAGGAACTGTTTGAACCGGTCGCCGGGCGGGCCGGCCTTCGCCCCGCCGGTGTGGGTCATCCCCCAGGTCCGGACCTTGCCGTCGGCGGTGGTCGCCGACCCCGGCCCCCACACCTTGCCGGCGGACCCGCAGGACACCCCGGCCTCGGCCAGCGCCTCGGTGAACGCCTTGTACTTCGCCGGGAAGTACGGCTGGTGGTTGGCCGCCTCCTCCAGCAGCCACGGGTACCGGCCGGTGAGGATCGCGGCCCGGGACGGGGCGCACTTGGCGGTCGGGGTGTAGGCGTTCTCGAACACGACCCCGGCGGCCGCGACGCGGTCGACGTTCGGCGTCTTCGTCCACTTGCACCCGTACGCCCCGAAGTGGGACGACGCGTCGTCGGCGATGCAGAACAGGACGTTCGGTGGCCGCGGCGGGTCGGCCGCGGCCGCCGGGGCGGACGCGGCGAGTAGCGCGGCGAGGGCGGAGAGGGAGCGGGTCACCGGAACACCTCCTGACGGGTCGTCACTTGGCCGGGTAGTCTTCGCCGTTCAGGCTCCGCACCACCGACCCGAGCCACGCGGTCAGTTCCTTCTTCATCGCGTCGGCCCGCTTCGGCTCGGCGGCCAGCACGTCGCGCGCCTCCTTCGGGTCGGCGGCGAGGTCGTACAGCTCCCACCGCACGGCGTCGGCCTTCGGGCCCTCGACCCGGTGGAGCTTCCACGACCCGTCGAGCCAGGCTGCGTGGCCGGGGAAGCGGTCGGTCGGGTGCTTCGCCGCGATCGTGCCGGCGTCGGCGAACAGCTTCTTCGGGTCGACCGGCTCGCGGCCGGCCTTCTGCTCGGCGAGCAACTCGTCCATCCACGCCTTCGCCGGGACGCCGACCCCGGGCGCAGGGTGGTCCCAGAACCCGATCGGCTTGCCCCGCGACTCGGCCTTGCCGTCGAGGAGCGGGACGAGGTTGACGCCGTCGAGCGGCGGCTGCCGGTCGGCCTTAGCCCCGGTCCACTCCAGCACCGTCGGGTAGATGTCGGACGTGACGCACGGGGTCGAGATCGTCCGCGGCTTCGGGAACCGGGCCGGCCATTCGACCAGCGCCGGGACGAGCAGCCCGCCCTCATACACCTGCCCCTTGTTCCCGCGGCGGCCGCCGGACGACCCGACCTTCGGCAGCGCCCCGTTGTCGGAGCAGTACCACAGCACGGTGTTGTCGGTCAGGCCGAGCGTTTTGATCTCACCCCGGATGCGACCGACGGCCCGGTCCATCGCGGTGATCTCGCCGAGGAAGTCGCGCTCGTCCGCCGGCCGGTCGGCGTACCGGCCGCGGTCGACGGGGAGGGCCTGGTGCGGGGCGTGCGGCGACCCGAACCAGACGACCGCCAGGAACCGCTGCTTCTTCCCGGCACAGTCGCGGAGGAACGTGACGGCGAGGTCGGCGGTCACGTCCGAGCTGTCCCCCTCGAACTCGACTGCCTTGCCGCGGTCGCTCAGGACCGGGTCGAGGTCGAAGAAGTTCGGGGCCGACACCCAGTCGTCGAACCCGCACTTGCCCGGGGTACACGTCCCGTCCTTCTGGACCGACCCGAGGTGCCACTTGCCGAAGTGCCCGGTCCGGTACCCGGCGGCCTTGAGGACCTGGGCGAGGGTGGTCTCCTGGGGGCGGATCGGGTGGCCCCACTTGAACGCGGCCATCCGGTTCGGGGTGCGGCCGGTCAGGACGCTGGCCCGGGTCGGGGAGCAGACCGGGGCGGCGGCGTGGAACTGGTCGAACCGGACCGCCTGCTTCGCCAGGGCGTCGAAGTGCGGGGTCTTCAGGTGCGGGTGGCCGTTGTACGCCATGTCGCCCCACCCCTGGTCGTCGGCCATCACCAGCACGACGTTCGGCGGGTCGGCGGCGGCCGGCCCGGCCCACACGGCCACGAGCGCGGCGGCGATCCCGGTTCGCATCGGCGTTCCCCCGTCGGCGGACGGCCCGCGGCCGAGATTGTACCCGGGCCGACCCGGCTCGTACATCAACCCGACCGCCCCTCCCGGAGTTCCGCCGTGACCGCCGACCCCGCCCCGGTTCTCGACCTGCTCGTCGCCTTCCGCCGGTCGAAGGCGATGTTCGCGGCCGTCTCCCTCGGGGTGTTCGACGCCCTGGCCGGCGGGCCGAAGGCCGCCCCCGACCTGGCCGCCGAACTCGCCGCCCACCCGGGCGCGCTGGCCCGGCTGCTCGACGCCTGCGTCGGGCTGCGGCTGCTCCGCCGCGACCCGGCCGGGTACGCCAACACCCGGGCGGCCGACGCCTACCTGACCCGGGACAGCCCGCGCCGGCTGACCGGGTACCTGCGGTTCACCGACGAGGTGCTGTGGAAGCTGTGGGCCGACCTGGCCGCCGGGGTGCGGGACGGGACGCCCGGGTGGGGGCGGACATTCGGGTGGGACGGGCCGGTGTTCGCCAGCATCTTCAGCACCCCGGAGCTGCGGCGCGAGTTCCTGATGGGGATGCACGGGTACGGGCTGATCTCGTCCCCGCGGGTGGTGGAGGCGTTCGACCTGTCCCGGTTCCGCCGGCTCGCCGACCTCGGCGGGGCGACCGGCCACCTGGCCGTCGCCGCCTGCCGCCGCTACCCGGACCTACGGGCGGTCGTGTTCGACCTGCCGGAGGTGGTGCCGCTTGCCCGGGAGGTGGTGTCCGCGACCGAGGTCGCCGACCGGGTCGAGGTGGCGGCCGGCGACTTCTTCGCAGACCCGCTCCCGGACGCCGACCTGTACGCCCTCGGCCGGGTCCTGCACGACTGGGCGGAGGACACGATCCTGACCCTGCTGCGGCGGGCGTACGACCGGCTGCCGGCCGGCGGGGCGGTGCTGGTGGCCGAGAAGCTGATCGCCGACGACCGGGCCGGCCCGGACTGGGCCCAGATGCAGGACCTGAACATGCTGCTGGTGACGGAGGGGAAGGAGCGGACACTCGGGGAGTACGCGGACCTCTTGGGGCGGGCGGGGTTCGCGGAGGTCGACGGGCGGACGACCGACGCCCCGCTGGACGCCGTCCTCGCCGTCAAGCGGTAGCCCCCCCGGTCCGCCCCCAGGAGAACGACCCATGAGCCTCCGGACCTGCGGCCTCACGGCGCTCGCCCTCGCGGGCTCGCTCCCGTCCGGCGCGACCGCACAGCCGCCCGCGCCGGACGGGTTGCTGGAGAAGGCCGGGCGGGTCCTCGCCCGGACCGAGGGCGGGCTGACACTCGCGGGGCTGAAGGAGCCGGTCGAGGTGCTGCGCGACCGCTGGGGGGTCCCGCACATCTACGCGAAGAACACCCCCGACCTGTTCTTCGCCCAGGGGTTCGTCGCGGCCCAGGACCGGCTGTTCCAGCTCGACATCTGGCGGCGGCAGGCGGCCGGCGAGATGGCTGAGGCGTTCGGCCCGGGCTTCGTCGAGGCCGACGCCTTCGCCCGGCTCGTGAGGTACCGCGGACCGATGGAACCGGAGTGGGCCAGCTACGCGCCGGACGCGAAGGAGATCGCCGCCGCGTTCACCGCCGGGATCAACGCCGCCGTCGACCAGTTCGGCGATAAGTTGCCGGTCGAGTTCCAACTCCTCGGGGTCGCCCCGAAGAAGTGGAAGCCGGAGGACGTGCTCGGGCGGATGTCCGGGGTGTACATGTCGCAGAACTTCCGGACCGAGGTCGCCCGGGCCCGGCTCGTCGCCGCGGTCGGGGTCGAGAAGGCCCGGTGGCTCGCCCCGGTCGACCCGGCCCGGGCGTACGCCCCCCACCTGCCGGCGGAGGACCTGAAGGCGGTCGACGGCCGGGTCCTCGCCGGGTACGAGGCGGCGGTCAAGGCGATGGGGTTCGCGCCGGCGAAGACGGAGAGCAACAACTGGGTGGTGTCCGGCGGGCGGTCGGCGTCCGGGAAGCCGCTCCTGGCGAGCGACCCGCACCGGGCGACCGCGCTGCCGTCGCTGCGCTACCTTGTCCACCTGAACGCCCCGGGCTGGAACGTGATCGGCAGCGGCGAGCCGGCGCTGCCCGGGGTCGCGATCGGCCACAACGACACGATCGCGTGGGGGTTCACCATCGTCGGGGTCGACCAGGCCGACATCTACGTGGAGGAACTCGACCCGAAGGACCCGGAGCTGTACGCGGCCGGCGGCGGCCGGGAGCGGATGACCGTGGTCAGGGAGACGATCCCCGTGAAGGGGGAGAAGGCGCGGGAGGTCGAGCTCCGGTACACCCGGCACGGGCCGGTGCTGTTCCGGGACGAGACGCGGAACCGGGCGTACGCGCTGAAGTGGGTGGGGCACGAGCCGGGCGGGGCGGCGTACCTCGCGTCGCTCTCCGTCGGTCGGGCGAAGGACCGGGACGAGTTCCTCGCCGCCCTCGGCCGGTGGAAGGTGCCGGGGCTGAACTTCGTCTACGCGGACGTGGGCGGGACCGTCGGGTGGGTCGCGGCGGCCGGCACCCCGGTCCGGCCGAGGCACGACGGCCTCCTCCCGGTGCCGGGCGCGGGCGGGTTCGAGTGGTCCGGCCACCTGGCCGTCGGCGACCTGCCGCAGAGCTGGAACCCGAAGGCCGGGTGGCTGGCGACCGCCAACCACAACGTCATCCCGGACGGGTATCGGCACCAGATCGGCTACGAGTTCGCCGCCCCGTACCGGTTCCACCGCATCCGCGACCGGCTCGCTTCGAAGGACAAGTGGGCGGTCGAAGACTTCCGGGCGGTCCAGCACGACAACGTGTCCCTCCCGGGGCTGGCCGTCGCGAGGCTCCTGAAGGGCGTCGACCTGAAGGACGAGGACCTGACCCCGTACGCCAAGTTGCTGACCGGGTGGGACGGCCGGCTAGGGGTCGACGCGGAGGCGGGCCCGCTCTACGCGATCTGGTTGCGCGAGTTGCAGCACGGGCTGTACGGACCGCACGTCCCGAAGGAGCTGCTGGCGTCGGCCGTCTCGCTCGGCGGGCTGCCGACCGCGCTCGCGGCGCTGGAGAACCCGGACGCCCGGTGGTTCGGCGCCGACCCGACGGCCGCCCGCGACCAGCTCCTGCGTGAGACGTTCGCGGCCGCGGTCGGGAAGCTGAAGAAACTTCCCGAGGGCCAGCAGCGGCGGTGGGGGGCGCTGCACACCGCGACCTTCGAGCACCCGCTCGGGAGGCTCGGGGCGGGGGTCGGGACGGCGCTCGACGTCGGCCCGTTCGAGCGCCCCGGGGACGGGAACACGCCGAACAACGCCCGCCACGACGACCGGTTCCGGCAGGTCCACGGGGCGACCTACCGCCACCTGCTCGACCTGGCCGACTGGGACCGGGGGCTCGCGACCAGCGCCCCGGGGCAGTCCGGGCAGCCGGGCAGCCCGCACTACGCGGACCTCGCCCCGCTCTGGGCGAAGGGGGAGTACTTCCCGCTCGCGTTCACCCGGCCGAAGGTGGACGAGGTCACCCGGCACCGCCTGACCCTCCGCCCGAAGTGACGGCCCGCCGGCGCTCGACCCGCCGGCGGAGATACTCCGGGTGCCCGCCGGTGTTTGACACCTGTGTGGGGTTCGCCGAGAATAACCTCCCAACCCGCCCTGCCTGACCAGGACCCCCCCTCATGCGTCCGGCTCTCGCGGCCGCCCTCCTCCTCGCGGCCGCCGCGCCGTCACCCGCCGCCGACCCCTCGGACAAGGCCGCCACGGCCCGGGACGCGGTCGCCCTGCTGCGGCGGGCGTGCGTCGAGTGCCACGGCCCGGAGAAGCAGCGCGGGTCGCTCCGGCTCGACTCGCGCGCCGCGGCGCTGGCCGGCGGGGACGCCGGCCCGGCGGTCGCGCCCGGCAAGGCGGACCCGGGCGAACTCCTCCGCCGCGTCGCGCTGCCGGCGGGGACCGAAGGCGCGATGCCGCCGCGCGGCGACCGACTGACCGCGGGCCAGGTCCGGCTCCTCCGCGACTGGGTCGCCGGCGGCGCGGACTGGCCCGCGACCGACGGCAAGCACTGGGCGTACGTCCCGCCGCGCCGCCCGGAGCCCCCGAAGACCAGGCACCCGGCCGCGACCCCGGTCGACGCGTTCGTCCTCGCCCGGCTGGAGCGGGCGGGGCTGACCCCGTCGCCGGAGGCCCCGCGCGAGACGCTCGTCCGCCGGCTGTCGCTCGACCTCACCGGCCTCCCGCCGACCCCGGCCGAGGTCGACGCCTTCGTGAAGGACACCGCCCCGGGCGCCTACGAGCGGGTCGTCGATCGGCTCCTCGCGTCGCCGCAGTTCGGGGTGAGGTGGGCGCGGCCGTGGCTGGACGCCGCCCGGTACGCCGACTCGCACGGGTTCCAGCGGGACGACCTCCGCGACCTGTGGCCGTACCGCGACTGGGTGGTGAACGCCCTGAACGCGGACCTGCCGTTCGACCGGTTCACGGTCGAGCAGTTGGCCGGCGACCTCCTCCCGAACGCGACCGAGGGCCAGCGGGTGGCGACCGGGTTCAACCGCGGCGCCCCGACCAACGTGGAGGCCGGGTCCGACCCGGAGGACACCCGGGTCAACCAGGTGTTCGACCGGGTGAACACCCTCGGCACGGTGTGGCTCGGCAGCACCCTGGAGTGCGCCCAGTGCCACGACCACAAGTACGACCCGCTCAGCCAGAAGGACTACTACCGGCTGTTCGCGTTCTTCAACAGCACGGAGCTGGAGGCGGACCGGGCGAACCCGAACGTGCCCGGGTCGATCCGGTTCCTCGGCCCGACGATGGCGCTGGCCGACCCGGCGGCGGACGGCACCCGCGCGAAGCTCCGGGCCGACATCGCGGATCTGACGAAGAAGCTCGCCGCCCGCGCCGACGAGCTGCGGCGGCCGGACGCGGCGTGGGAGGCGACCGCCCGCAAGGCCGCGGCCGAGGCGCCCCGGGAGCACGTCCTGGAGGTGACCCGGTTCGACTCGGCCGGCGGGGCGACGCACGAGGTCCTGAAGGACGGGTCGGTGCTCCTCAGCGGCGACCCGCCGGACAAGGACACGTACACGGTCACGACGAGGACGGCTGCCACCGCGGTCACCGGGTTCAAGCTGGAGGCGCTGACCGACCCGTCGCTGCCGGGCAAGGGTCCGGGCCGCGGCGACGCCGCCCGGCCGAACTTCGTCCTGAACACCTTCACCGTCACCGCCGCCGGGCCCGGCGGCAAGCCCGAGCCGGTGAAGCTCACCGGGGCGAAGGCCGATTTCGCCCAGGCGAAGTTCCCGCCGGACGGGGCGATCGACGCCGACCCGAAGACGGCGTGGGCGATCAACCCGCAGTTCGGCAAGCCGCACTGGGCGGTGTTCGGGACCGCCGCCCCGGTCGGGTTCGACGGCGGCACCGTGTTCACGTTCACCCTGGTGCAGGACTTCGGCGGTGGCCGGACGATCGGCCGGCTCCGGCTGTCGGCCGTCACCGGCGGGGCGGGGGCCGCGGTCCCGGCCGCCGTCGCCGACGCCCTCGCGGTCCCCGCCGACAAGCGGACGGCGGCGCAGCAGAAGGCGGTCCTCGACCACCGGCTGGGGCAGGACGCGGAGTACGGCCGGCTGCTGGCGGAGCAGCGGCGGCTCGACGCCGAGCTGGCGAAGCTGCCGGCCGCGAAGACGCTCGTCATGAAGGAACTGCCGACCCCGCGGCCGACGACGCTGTTCCAGCGGGGCGACTTCCGGACGCCGGGCGAGCGGGTCGAGCCGGGCACCCCCGCCGTCCTGCCGCCGCTCGGCCCGAAGGCCGAGCGGAACCGGCTCGGGCTGGCGCGGTGGCTGGTGAGCCGCGACAACCCGCTCACCGCCCGGGTCACCGTGAACCGGCTGTGGGCCGAGCTGTTCGGCCGCGGCCTGGTGACGACGCCGGAGGACTTCGGGGTGAAGGGCGAGCCGCCGTCGCACCCGGAGCTGCTCGACTGGCTGGCGGTCGAGTTCGTGGAGCCGGCCGGGGCGGAGCCGTGGTCGGTGAAGCACCTGATCCGGACGGTCGTGCTGTCGGCGACGTACCGGCAGGCGTCGCGGCTGACGCCCGAGCTGCGGGCGAAGGACCCGGACAACCGGTTGCTGGCGCGGGGCGCCCGGTTCCGGCTCGACGCCGAGGCGATCCGCGACAACGCCCTGTCGATCGCCGGGCTGCTGAGCCCGAAGCTCGGCGGCCCGCCGGTCCGCCCGCCGCAGCCGGACGGGCTGTGGGTGAAGGTCGGCGGGGAGCGGTACGACTACGTGGCGAGCACCGGCGAGGACCGGTACCGCCGCGGGCTGTACGTGGTGTGGAAGCGGGCCGCCCCGTACCCGGGGTTCGTGGCGTTCGACGCCCCCGGCCGGTTCGCCTGCCGGGTCGCCCGGCCGCGGACCAACACCCCGCTCCAGGCGCTCACCCTGCTGAACGACCCGGTGTACGTCGAGGCCGCGCTGGCGTTCGCGAAGCGGGTCGTCACCGAGAAGCCGGACGCGAGCGCTGAGGACAAGATCGCGCACGCCTTCCGGCTGGCGCTCGCGCGGACGCCGACCGCCCGCGAGGCCGCGGTGCTGAAGGAGTTGTTCGGCGCCGAGCGGGAGGCGATGGCCCGCGACCCGGCCGCGGCGAAGCGGCTGGTGCAGGACTTCGCCGCCCCGCCGGGGGTGCCGCCGGCCGAGTTCGCCGCGTGGTACGCGGTCTGCGCCGCCCTGCTGAACCTGGACGAGACCATCACCAAGGGCTGACCGATGACCCCGGCGACCCGCCGCCAGTTCCTGCGCCGCTCCGGCCTCGGGTTCGGGTCGGCCGCGCTCGCGATGCTCCTCGCGGACGACGCCCCGGCGGCCGACCGGGCCGACCCGCTCGCCCCGAAGAAGCCGCACCACGCCCCGACGGCGAAGCGGGTGATCTACCTGCACATGATCGGGGCCCCGTCGCACCTCGACCTGTTCGACCACAAGCCCGAACTTCAGAAGCGCGACGGCCAGGCGTGCCCGGAGGAGCTGCTGAAGGGCCGGCGGTTCGCCTTCATCGGCGGGAAGATGACGCTCGCCGGGTCGCCGTTCACGTTCGCGAAGCACGGCAAGAGCGGCCTCGAACTGTCCGAGCTGCTGCCGCACCTGGCGACCGTCGCCGACGAGTTGGCGGTGGTGCGGACGGTCCACACGGAGGAGATCAACCACGCCCCGGCGCAGCTGTTCCTGCACACCGGGTTCGGCCGCGGCGGGCGGCCCGGGTTCGGGTCGTGGGTGGCGTACGGCCTCGGGTCGGAGGCCCGGGACCTGCCGGCGTACGTGGTGCTCTTGTCCGGCCCGCTCGGCGGGGCGGGGACCGCCCTGTGGGGGAGCGGGTTCCTCCCGGGCGCCTACCAGGGGGTGCAGTTCCGTACCGCCGGCGACCCGGTCCTCCACCTCGGCAACCCGCCCGGCCAGTCGGCCGAGGACCGCCGCCGCATCCTCGACGCGACCCGGAAGCTGAACGAGGAGCAGCTCGACGCCGCCGGCGACCCGGAGATCGCCACCCGGGTCGCCCAGTACGAGCTGGCGTTCAAGATGCAGGCGAGCGTGCCGGACCTGATGGACCTGTCGAAGGAGCCGAGGGAGGTGCTGGAGGCGTACGGGGCGACGCCGGGGAAGGGGTCGTTCGCGAACAACTGCCTACTCGCCCGCCGCCTGGTCGAGCGCGGGGCCCGGGTGGTCGAGCTGTACGACGCGGACTGGGACCACCACAACAACGTCGCGACCCGGCTGCCGGCGAAGTGCAAGGACGTGGACCGCGGGGCCGCCGCACTGGTGAAGGACCTGAAGCGGCTCGGGATGCTCGACGACACCCTGGTGGTGTGGGGGTCGGAGTTCGGGCGGACGCCGCTGCGGCAGGGGGCCGACGGGGACGGGAAGCCGACCAACCCGGGCCGCGACCACCACAAGGACGCGTTCACCTGCTGGCTCGCCGGCGGCGGGGTGAAGGGCGGGACGGTGCTCGGGGCGACCGACCCGTTCGGGTTCTCCCCGGCCGAGAGCCCGGTCCACGTCCACGACCTGAACGCGACCGTGCTCCACCTGCTCGGGTTGGACCACGAGCGGCTGACGTTCAAGTACCAGGGCCGCGAGTTCCGCCTGACCGACGTCCACGGCGCCGTCCAGAAGCCACTCCTGCGGTGACCCCCGTGCGCACCGGGCTCGACGTCCTCCGCGACCGCGACTGGGGGCCGCTCCGCGGCCGCCGGGTCGGGCTGGTCTGCCACCCGGCGTCGGTCGACTCCCGCCTCCGTCACGCGGCCGACCTGCTCGCGGCCGCCCCGGGGGTCGAGCTCGCCGCCCTGTTCGGCCCGGAGCACGGGTTCCGCGGCACCGCCCAGGACCTGGTCGGGGTCGGCGACGCGGACGCGCCCGGCCTCCGGGTCCACAGCCTGTACGGCGCCTCCGTCGACAGCCTCCGGCCGACGGCGGAGCACCTCCGCGGCCTCGACGTGCTGGTGGTCGACCTGCAGGACGTGGGGAGCCGGTACTACACGTTCCAGGCGACGATGCTGTACGGCCTGGAGGCGGCCGCGGCGCACGGGGTCGGCGTCGTGGTGCTCGACCGGCCGAACCCGCTCGGCGGGGCGGCGGTCGAGGGGCCGACGGTGCGGCCCGGGTTCGAGAGCTTCGTCGGCCCGCACCCGGTCCCGACGCGGCACGGGCTGACGGTCGGCGAGCTGGCCCGGCTGTACCGGGCCGAGCGGGGGCTGGCGGTCGACCTCGACGTGGTGCCGTGCGACGGGTGGCGGCGCGGCCAGGCGTTCGACGAGACCGGGCTGCCGTGGGTCCTGCCGTCGCCGAACATGCCGACGGTGGACACCGCGTTCGTGTACCCGGGCCAGTGCCTGCTGGAGGGGACGAACCTGTCGGAGGGGCGCGGGACGACGCGGCCGTTCGAGCTGTGCGGGGCGCCGTGGGTCGACCCGCGGGCGGCCGCCGCCCGGCTGGAGGCGGACGGGCTGCCGGGGGTGCGGTTCCGCCCGGCGTGGTTCCGGCCGACGTTCCAGAAGTTCGCCGGGGTCGACTGCGGCGGGGTGCAGCTGCACGTCACCGACCGGCGGGCGTTCCGGCCGGTGCGGACCGGGCTGGCGGCGCTGGCGGCGCTGCGCGGGCCGGGGTTCGCCTGGCGGACGGAGGAGTACGAGTTCGTGGCCGACCGGCCGGCCGTCGACCTGCTGTTCGGGAGCGACCGGGAGCGGGTGGCGCTCGACGCCGGCCGGCCGTGGGCGGAGGTGGCGGCCGGGTGGGAGGCGGAAGAGGCCGCGTTCCGCGAGCGCCGACGGCCGTTCCTACTGTACCCGGAGTAGGGGTACGCCGCGGCCGGCCGCCGACCGGAGGGTGTCATCCGATCTCGAACGCGTCGGGGTCGGGGTCGGGGAGGGGGGGGGCCTCGAGCGGCTCCTCCGCGGGCGGGGGGTTGTCGGAGTCGCCGGGGGACGGGTCGGGGGCCACGACCACCTCCTCGGCGGCCGGGGGCGGGGCCGGGTCTTCCGGCTCGGACGCCTCGCAGTCCGACCCGCTCATGACGGCCCGGCCCTCGAGCGGCTCGACGGACAGGGTGACCCGGCGGGGCGGGGCGGGGGTCGGGCGGGCGGACCGGAACGGGAACCACATGGCGGCGCACCTCGAAGGGGAAGGCGGCCCGGGGCGACCCGACGGGCGGGTGCCGGGTGCACAACCGTAGGTCACCCCCGGCGGGTGTCAAGCGAGTGCGCGAAAAGATCGGGCGGGCGGGAATCGGTAGGAGGAACGGAGCAACCCCGCGGGCCGCCGCGGGGTTGGGAGTTGACCGAGTGGCCCCTGTCGGGCTCGAACCGACGACCCGCTGATTAAGAGTCAGCTGCTCTACCAACTGAGCTAAAGGGCCGAACCACTCAACTATTCTGGGGGGTCGCCCGGTCGCGTTCAAGGGCGCTTCGCCCGGAATCTCCGCCCTCCGGACACGGCCGGCCGCCGCCCGGTTCGCCCCGCCCCGCGAACCCGTGCCGCCCGCCCGCGCCTCCCCTACCATGTCCCGACCCGGCCGACCCCCCCACCAGGTCCCGCCATGCGCGTCCCGCTCTCCTGGCTCCGCGACTACGTCCCCCTCCCCGACCCGGCCGCCCTCGTCGAGCGCCTCACCCTCGCCGGCCTCGAGTCCTCCGGGGTCCGGGTCTTCGGGCTGCCGGTGCCGGCCGGGCTGCGCGTCAAGCCGGAGGACGCCGGCCCCGCCTGGGAGCCGGACAAGATCGTGGTCGGCAAGGTGCTCGAGATCACGAAGCACCCGGAGGCCGACAAGCTCAAGCTGGTGACGCTCGACTACGGGGCCGCCGGGCCGAAGACGGTCGTCACCGGGGCCCCGAACATCGCCCCCGGGCAGTCCGGCATGAAGGTGATCCTCGGGCTGAAGGGGTCGCGGTACTTCCTCGCCGACAAGGACGGGAAGAAGACGGTCGCGACCCTGGAGCCGAAGAAGCTCCGCGGCATCGACAACGACGCGATGTGCATGTCGGACTACGAACTCGGCATCTCCGACGAGCACGAGGGGATCATCATCCTGGACGACGCTGACCCGGCCCCCGGCACCCCGGCCGCGGACCTGCTCGGCGACGTGGTGGTCGAACTCGACGTCCTGCCGAACATGGCCCGGTGCCTGTCGCTGGTCGGCGTCGCCCGGGAGGTCGCGGCCCTCACCGGCGCCGCCGTCTGCCCGCCCGAGCCGAAGGGCGAGACGGGGACCGAGCGGATCGACGGGAAGGTGGCGGTCGAGATCGCCGACCCGAAGCTCTGCCCGCGGTACACCGCCACCCTGATCTTCGGCGCCGCGGTCGGCCCGGCCCCGCGGTGGATGCGGTCCCGCCTTCAGGCCGCCGGGATGCGGCCGATCAACAACGTCGTGGACGTGACCAACTACGTGATGCTCGAGCTCGGCCAGCCGCTCCACGCGTTCGACTACCACGTGCTGGTCGACCGGGCGAACCGGTCGGCCGGGAAGGGCGGCGGGGCGAAGGTGCCGACCATCACCGTCCGCCCGGCGACGACCGGGGAGAAGCTGAGGACGCTCGACGGGCAGGAGCGGACGCTCGGCCCGGACAACCTGGTCATCGCCGACGGCCTCGGGGCCATCGCGCTGGCCGGCGTCATGGGCGGGGCGGAGACGGAGGTGACCGGGGCGACGAGGTCGATCCTGCTGGAGTCGGCCGCGTTCGACCCGGTGAGCGTGCGGAAGACGGCCCGGCAGTTCAACCTGTTCAGCGAGGCGAGCGCCCGGTTCACGAAGGGCGTGCCGGCGGACCTGGCGAAGACCGCGGCGGCCCGGGCGGCGGACCTGCTGCGGCGGCACGCCGGCGGCGAGGTGCTGGCCGGCGTGATCGACGCCTACCCCGCCCCGCAGCCGCCGCAGGTGGTCGAGTTGCGGCGGAGCGAGATCGCCCGGGTGCTCGGGTTCGATGTCCCGCCGGCGGAGGTCGAGCGGGTGCTGGCGGCGCTGGAGTTCGGGGTGAAGTCGTCGGTGTCCGGGTGGGAGGTGACGGTGCCGCGGACCCGGCTCGACGTCCAGGCCGGGGCCGCCGACCTGATCGAGGAGCTGGCCCGCGTCTCCGGGTACGACAAGCTGCCGGGCCGGCTGCTGCCGCTGGAACTGCCCGAGCCGGTCGGGAATCGTTCGCTGGAACTCGAGGACCAGGTCCGTGACCAGCTCGCCGACCAGGGGTTGCAGGAGTGCGTCACGTACTCGCTGACCGCGCCGGAGGCCGAGGCGAAGTTCGGCGTGGCGGCGGAGCACGTCGCGCTCGTCAACCCGATCTCGCCCGAGCGGTCGGTGATGCGGCGGTCGCTGGTCCCGGGGCTGCTCGCCGTCGCCGCCCGGAACCTCGAAGCGGCCGACGGCGTCGCGCTGTACGAAGTCGGGTTCGTGTACCTGCCGCGGCAGGGGGAGAAGCTGCCGGACGAGCCGCGGCGGCTGGCCGTGGTGCTGTGCGGGCGGCGGACCGCCGGGGCGTGGGACGACGTGCAAGGGGTGAAGCCGCCGCAGTCCGACTTCTTCGACCTGAAGGGCGTCGTCGAGGCGCTGACATCCGACCTGCACCTGCCGGGGGTGGCGTTCGCGGCGGCGAAGGGGGTGCCGTGGCTCCACCCGATGCGGGCCGCGGAGTTGACCGCGGGCGGGAAGCCGTGCGGGGCGTTCGGCGAGCTGCACCCGAAGGTGGCGGCGGCGTTCGGCCTCGCGGACCGGGCGGTGCAGGTCGCGGAACTCGATCTCGAAGCGCTGCTGGCGGCGGTCCCGGAGCGCACCGCGTACCGGCCGTTCTCGATCATGCCGCCGGCGAAGCGCGACGTGGCGGTGGTCGTTCCGGGCGAGACGCCGGCGGAGGCGGTGCTGGCCGAGATCCGGGCTGCCGGCGGGGAGTTGCTGGTCGGGGCGGACCTGTTCGACGTGTACACCGGGGACGGCATCCCGGCCGGGACGAAGAGCCTGGCGTTCGCGCTGACCTACCAGGCCCCGGACCGGACGCTCGGGGAGAAGGAGATCGCGAAGGCGCACGAGAAGGTCGAGGGCCGGCTGCGGCACGTCCTGAAGGCCCAGATCCGCGGGAGGGACGCCTGACGCCGGGCGGCCGGGGCGGACCCGCCCGCCGGGAAATACCCGTCTGGACAACTATCGTCGCGACGGGTATCATGTCGGCGATATGACCGAGGCCGCCGTGAAGCCGCGCCCCGCCGCCCGCCGGTTCGACTCCCCCGAGCAGGAGGCGTACCTGGCCCTGTGGCGGACGTACGACCGCCTCCGGGCGGTCGAGGACGAGTGCTTCGCCGCCTTCGACCTCACCGCCCAGCAGTACAACCTGCTCCGCCTCCTCCGGGCCGCCCGCACCCCGGCCCCGACCCAGACGCTCGGCGACCGGCTCGTGTCCCGCGCCCCGGACGTGACCCGGATGCTCGACAAGCTGGAGCAGCGCGAGCTGGTCACCCGCGCCCGGTCGGCGAAGGACCGGCGGGCCGTGCTGGTCGCCATCACCGGGGCCGGGCGGACCCTGCTCGACCGGATCGCCGGCCCGCTCCGCGACTGCCACCGCCGCCAGCTCGGCCACCTGGCCGCCGCCGACCTGGAAAGTCTGACCGCCCTGCTGAAGGCCGCCCGCGCCCCGCACGAGCCGCCCGGCAGCGTCTGGAGTTGATCTCGTAGGGCCGGCTGTGCCGGCCGGTGCGAAGACCGCCGGCACTGCCGGCCCTACCAGGAGAACCCCATGTCCGCGTCCACCGCCGACGTCGTCGTGATCGGGGGCGGGCCGTCCGGCAGCACGGCCGCCACCCTCCTCGCCCAGAAGGGGCTGAACGTCGAGCTCTTCGAGCGGGACCACTTCCCCCGGTTCCACATCGGCGAGTCGATGATCCCGGACACGTACCACGCGATCCGGCGGACCGGGCTCCTGGAGAAGATGAAGGGGAGCCACTTCGTCAAGAAGTACAGCGTCCAGTTCGTGGACCAGCGCGGCCGGCTGAGCGAGCCGTTCTACTTCTGGGACAACAAGCCGCACGAGTCGTCGCAGACGTGGCAGGTGCGGCGGAGCGAGTTCGACAAGCTGGCCCTCGACCACGCCCGGGAGACCGGGGTGAAGGTCAGCGAAGGGGCGCGGGTGCTGGAGGTGCTGTTCGAGGGGAAGACGGCGGTCGGGGTGCGGGTGAAGCCGGAGGACGGGCCGGAGCGCGAGGTGCGGTCGAAGGTGGTGATCGACGCGAGCGGGCAGAGCACGCTGATCATCGACCGGTTCGGCCTGCGGGCGTGGGACCCGCAGCTGAAGAAGGCCGCCCTGTGGACGTACTGGAAGGGGGCGTACCGCGACGCCGGCAAGGACGAGGGGGCGACGATCGTCATCCAGACGGAGGGGAAGAAGGGCTGGTTCTGGTACATCCCGCTGCACGACGACGTCATCTCGGTCGGGGTCGTCGCGGACCACGACTACCTGCTGAAGAACCGCGACACGAAGGACTTCGAGGCGATCTACTTCGAGGAGGTGGCGAAGGCCCCGGGGCTGCAGCCGCGCCTGAAGGGGGCGGAGCGGTGCGACGTGTTCCGGGTGCAGAAGGAGTACTCGTACCGGGCGGCGCAAGCGGCCGGCGACGGGTGGTGCCTGGTCGGCGACGCGTTCGGGTTCCTCGACCCGCTGTACTCGTCGGGCTTGCTGCTGGCGATGACGTCGGCGTCGATGGCGGCGGACACGGTGGTCGAGGCGTTCGGGAAGGGTGACTTCTCGGAGGGGCAGTTGCGGAAGTGGGAGGCGCCGTACCTGCAGGGGATGGACCGGATCCGCCGGCTGGTGTGCGAGTTCTACGACGGGCTGAGCTTCGGCCGGTTCGTGAAGAAGCACCCGCACCTGAAGGGGCTGGTGACGGACGTGCTGATCGGGGACGTGTTCAAGGACGAGGTGGACGTGCTCTGGCCGCTGATGGACGAGTTGCGGGCGGAGCAGGGGATCGAGCCGTTCCGGCCGCTCGTCGCGGGGGCGGCGTGAGCGCGTTCGCCACCCTCCCGGGGCAACTGCTGGCGGTGCTGCTGGCGTGGGCGCTCGTCTGGCTGGCGGCGGCGCTCGTCGGGCTGTACGCCCGGCCGCGGGAGGCGTGGCGGCACTTCTGGTTCATGTCCGGGCTGTGGGCGGCGATCGACGCGGCGATCGTGTGGTACGGCCTGGTCGCCGCCCCGCCGTCGAACGCCGACCTGGTCGTGCTGTTGCGGATCAACAGCGGGCTGGACGTGCTGTACGTGGCGGCCGGGGTGGTGCTGCTGGCGCGGGGCACCCCGCGGATGACGGGCTTCGGCTGGGCGGTGGTGGTGCAGGGGGTGTTCCTGCTCGTCCTCGACGTGACGTTCTGGTGGCGGGCGTCGTAGGGCACGCACCGCGTGCCGACTACACCTTCCCGAGCACCAGATCGACCACCCAGCAGCCGCGGGCGTGCGGGCCGGGGCCGCGGAGGTGGGTCAGGACTTGGTCGTCGTCGCACCCGGCGTCCTGGAGCGCGTCGGCGAGGATCGGCAGCCGGTCGAAGGCGCGGTCGGCGTAGACGCCGGCGGCGAGTTGCACGACCGTGGACGTGAGCCACCGCGGTTCGGCGGTCACGGGGCGGAACGGGTTGCCGAAGACGCAGCGGAGGAGATCAGGCCGGGCCACCGGAGAACTCGGGAAGGCCTGAACCAACCGGACCGTGATGTCTGTGGTCGACGCCCACCTCAAGAGGTCGAGGGCCTGCCAGATGCGCTCCGCCGCCGGGCCGCCGAGCGCGTCAGACCCTCGGGCGTGGGGCGGGGCCCCGATACATCCGTCATCGACCCATAAACGAAGTTCGGCCTTGATCCGCGAGACGCTGTTGCGCCGCCGGCACACCTCTTCGAACGACCGGCCACGTTCGAGGTGGCCTTCGATCGCGTCGGCCATGTCAACGGCCGCGGGGAACCGTTCAAAGCCTTCCACCCGCCGGGCGCACTCCGAGGCGAACAGGCGGAGCTTCCGCACGCTCGCCACGCTTCGGAGGAGGCCGGTCGCGAGCTGACAGTCCGCGGGGCCGAGCCATTCGGCTTCCGTCACGGCCGCGGCCTCACGAGTTGATCGGGTTGCCGGCCCAGGCCATCCGCGCCGCCTCCCCGACCGCCTCGCTCAGCGTCGGGTGCGAGTGCGTGCAGCGGGCGATGTCCTCGGCGCTCCCCTTGTACTCCATCACCGTCACGCACTCGGCGATCAGGTCCGACGCCCGCGGGCCGAGGATGTGCACCCCCAGCACCCGGTCCGTCTTCGCGTCCGCCAGCACCTTTACCCACCCGTCCGTCTCGTCCATCGCCTTCGCCCGCCCGGTCGCCGCGAACCGGAACTTCCCCACCCGGTACTCCACCCCCGCCTCCTTCAACTGCTCCTCCGTCCGCCCGACCGCCGCCACCTCCGGCCAGATGTAGATCACGCTCGGGATCGCGTCGTAGTTGACGTGCGGCCTCATCCCCGCCAGCGTCTCCGCGAATACCACCCCTTCCTCGCTCGCCTTGTGGGCGAGCATCGGGCCGGCGATCAGGTCGCCGATCGCCGACACGTTCGGGGCACTCGTCCGGAAGTGCTCGTCCACCTGCACGATGCCGGTCTTCGCGTCGTACTTCACCCCGGCCTCGTCGAGGCCCAGCCCGGCGGTGTACGGCCGGCGGCCGACCGCCACCAGCACCCGGTCGCCGACGAACGTCAGCTCCTTGCCGTCCTTCGCCTGCGCCGTCACCGTCGCCTGCCCGCCGGACACCTTCGCCCCGGTCACCTTCGTCTCCAGGTGGAACTCGAGGCCCTGCCGGGTCAGCAGCTTCTGCACATCGGCCGCCACCTCGCCGTCGCTGATGCTGAGGATCCGCGGCAGGAACTCGATCACCGTCACCTTCGCCCCGAGCCGCTTCCACACCGACCCGAGCTCGAGGCCGATGTACCCGCCGCCGACGACGATGAGGTGCTTCGGCACCGGGTTGAAGTTCAACGCCTCCGTCGAACTCACCACCACCTTGCCGTCGAACTTGAGGAACGGCAACTCCGTGCTCTCACTGCCGGTCGCCAGCAGGACGTGTTTCGTCTCCAACACCTTCTTCGCGCCGTCGGCGGCCGTCACCTCCACCTTCCCGCCGCCGAGTAACTTGCCGGTGCCGTGGTGCGGCTCCACCTTGTACTTCTTGAACAGCCCGTTGATGCCGCCGGTGAGGTCGCCGACGATCTTGTCCTTGCGCGCGAGCATCGCGGCCAGGTCCAGCCCGATGTCCTTCACGATGACGCCGTGCCGCCGCATCTTGTGCAGGGCCGTCTCGTACATCTCACTGGAGTCGAGCAGGGCCTTACTCGGGATGCAACCGACGTTCAGGCACGTCCCGCCGAACGCCTTGTTCCTGCGGTTCTCGACGCACGCCACCCGCTTCCCGAGCTGGGCGGCGCGGATCGCCGCCGTGTACCCGCCCGGGCCGCCGCCGATCACCACCAGGTCGTACACGTCCGCCATTGGTTCTCCTTGACGCCGTCAGATCTCCAACAACATCCGCTCCGGGTTCTCGACGCACTCCTTGATCCGCACCAGGAACTGCACCGCCTCGCGGCCGTCGATGAGCCGGTGGTCGTAACTGAGGGCGAGGTACATCATCGGGCGGATCACGACCTGGTCGTTCACCACCACGGCCCGCTTCGTGATATTATGCATGCCGAGGATCGCCACCTGCGGCGGGTTGAGGATCGGCGTACTCATCATCGACCCGAAGATCCCGCCGTTCGTGATGGTGAAGGTGCCGCCCTCGAGGTCGGCGAACGTGATCTTCCCGTCGCGGGCCTTCTTCGCCAGCTCGCCGATCCGCTTCTCGATGTCGGCGAACCCCAGCTTGTCGGCGTCGCGCAGCACCGGCACCATCAGCCCCTTCTCGGTGCTGACCGCGACGCCGACGTC
Source organism: Isosphaera sp. (assembly GCA_013822345.1). Taxonomy (GTDB): domain Bacteria; phylum Planctomycetota; class Planctomycetia; order Gemmatales; family Gemmataceae; genus Gemmata. The sequence continues at coordinate 48,889 of PNKH01000003.1, read as the reverse complement.
GTAGAAGTGCTGGTGCACCACGTCGGCGGCGTCGATCCGGGCGTTGACGAGCGGGAACGCCTTCAGGGCTTCGACCGCGGCCTTCACGAACACGGACATGAACCCGAGCTTCACCCCGTGCTTCTTCTCGAACCGCTCGTTGTACCTCGCCCGCAGCTCCTGGATCGCCGTCATGTCCGCCTCGTTGAACGTCGTCAGCGTGGCGGTGGTGTTCTGCGATTCGAGCAGCCGAGCCGCGATCCGCTTCCGGACGTGCGACATCGCCTCGCGGCGGGAGTGGCGGTGGGGGGTGGGCTGTGGAGGGGTGGACGGCGCCCCGTTCGGGGTCGCGGGGGCCTTCGCCGCCGGCCGGGCCGCGGCCGCCACCGCGTCCTCTTTCAAGATGCGGCCGCCGGGGCCGGTGCCGGCTACGTCCGCCGGCGACAAGTTCGCCTCGGCCAGCACCCGGGCCGCGGCCGGCGACGGGATCGCGTCCGGCTTCGCCGTCCCTCGCTCGCGCTCGGGCTCGGACTTCTTCGGCGCCGGGGCCGCGGCGGGCTCCGGCTTCTTCGCCGGGGCCTTTGCGGAGGTGTCGATCTCCGCCACCACCGCCCCGACCTGCACCGTCTCACCCTCGCCGACCAACCGCTTCAGCACCCCGGTGAACGGCGACGGCACCTCCTGCGTCGCCTTGTCGGTGCCCAGCTCGTACAGCGGCTCGTCGGCCGTCACGAACGCCCCGTCCGGCTTCAGCCAGCGGTTCAGCGTCCCCTCGGAAATCGACTCCCCGGCCCGCGGGACCGTCACCTGCTCGACGCCCATTCCGCACCCCCGTGCCCGTAGGTACGGGCATTGTACGGGCGGCGTTGACGGGGCGGGCCGGGCAACGGTATGCCTCCGGCGGCGTTCACGGAGGACGGGATGACCGACCCCGATAACCGGCCCGCCCCGCACTGGTGGGCCGAGCGGCCGTTCTGGCTGGTCGTGCTCGGCCTGGCGGCGGTCCTGTTGCCGCGGCTCGCGGCGGTCCCGCTCCGCGGCGAGGAGCACGCCCGGGCCGAGGTCGCGGCCGAGATGCGGCACTTCGGCGACTGGGTCGTGCCGCGGCAGCACGGGGAGCCGTACCCGACCCGGCCGCCGCTGCACAACTGGCTCGTCGCCGCGTCCGAGGCGGCGTTCGGCGAGCGCGACCGGTGGGCGGTCCGGTTCCCGTCGGCGGTCGCCGTGGTCCTCACCGCCGGGCTGCTGTACGGCTACTCCCGGCAGTTCCTCGGGCGGGTCGGGGCGACCGCGGCGGCCCTCGCGTACCCGACGTTCGGCGAGGTGCTGTCGCAGTCGCAGCAGGCGGAGACGGAGGCGGTGTACGTCCTGTTCCTCGCCGGCAGCCTGCTGGTGTGGCACTGGGGCTACGTCCGGCGGTGGCGGCCGGCGGCGACGTGGGCGGCGGCCTACGCGCTGGCGGCGCTCGCGTGCCTGTGCAAGGGCGGGCTCCAACCGCCGGCCTACCTGTGCGGCACCGTCGCGGTCTACCTGCTGCTGAAGCGCGACGTGCGGTTCGGCCTGTCGTGGGGCCACCTCGCCGGGCTGGCCGTCGGGGTCGGGATCGCGGCGGTGTGGGCGGTCCCGTGCGCGGAGCGCGTCGGGTGGGCGACGACCGAACGGGTCTGGATGGCCGACACCACCGGCCGGCTCGTCGGGTGGACTGCCGGGCCGGTCCTGTGGCACCTGGTCAAGTTCCCGGCCGAGGCGTTCGGGAGCCTGATGCCGTGGGGGCTGCTCGGGCTGGCGTTCGTCGTGCCCGGGGTGCGGCGGGCGGTCGCGGAGCGCGGAATCGGGTTCTGCGGGCTGGCGTTCGTCCTCGGGTGGCTCACCATCTGGATCCCGCCCGAAGGGCTGACCCGCTACCTCGCCCCGCTGTACCCGTGCCTCGCGGTCGTCCTCGCGGCGGTCGTCGACGCGGCCGCCACGGCCCCACTGGTCGGGGCGGCGTGGCGGCGGTTCCTGCTCGCGGCGGCGGGTCTCGTCGGTGCGGCCGGGGTCGGCGTGGTGACGGTGCGATTCGTGCTGCCGGGTGCCGGGATGGCGTTCCCGCCGGCGGCGACGGCCGGGTTCGCGGCGGTCCTGCTCGGGCTGGCGGCGGTCCTCGCGGCGGCGCGGCGCGGGCGGACCCCCGGGGCGGTTGCGGCCGGGGTGTGGGCGGTCGCGGCCGGGACGGCGGTGGCCGTCGTCGGCCCGCTCACCGACGCCCGCGCTGCCCGGACGCACGACGTGTCGGCGGCGGTAGCGGCGCTCCGGGACCGGCTCCCGCCGGGCGAGCCGGCCGTCCGGCTCGGGCCGGTCCACGCGGCGGTGCCGTTCTGTCTCGGACGGGTGATCTCGAGCCGGCCGGCGGACCCGGGCGACCTGGCCCCCGGGGCGTACTTCTTCGCGGACGTGACCCGGGGGAAGCGGCCCGACCTGCCGTTCGCGTGGGAGGAGGTCGGGTCGGTGTCGGTCGGGCGGTTCCGCGGCGAGGTGCCGGACCGGGAGGTGCTCGTCGGCCGGCGGCGGCCGGAGGAGTAGGGTGGGCCGAAGCGGGCGCTTCGCCCGCGAGTCCCACCACCGCTTCTCCGGTGGGACTCGCCCGCAGAGCCGGGCTCGGCCCACCCTACAACCCGTCCGTCACGCCGACGCCTCGCCCGACTTCATCTTCGTCGTCGCCGTCTTCTCCTTCTCCGGCAGAGCGGCCCCGTTCGTCCCGTTCGCGGCCACCGCCCCGGCCCGGTGCCCGTCCGCCCCGGACTCCACCCACCCGACGTACCCCGGGCCGATCGGCCCGGACGGGTCGGACGCGAACGCCCCGTCCACCAGCAGCTTCTGCTCCCGCTCGTGGACGTGGTGCGAGCCGGTCGCCGGGCTGGCGCTCGCGTCCCGGCCGACGTACTCGAACGGGAAGCTCATCCCCCGCAGCCGCGGCTCCGCGTACCACCACCCGCCCATGTTCTGCGACTCCTCCTGCACCCACACCCAGTCCCGGCACCGTTGATACCGGCCCAGGGCCGCCGCCAACTGCTCCGCCGGCCACGGGTACAACTGCTCCAGGCGGACCACCGCCACCGCCTTCGTCCCCAGCTCGTCCCGCCGGGCCGCCAGGTCGTAGTACACCTTGCCGGAGCACAAGAGCACCCGCGTCACCGCCTCCGGGTCCGCCTTCCGGTCGTCCAGCACCTCGCTGAAGTGCGTCCCGGCGGCGAACTCGGACACCGGCGACGCCGCCTGGTGCTCCAGCGGCTTCTTGTCGGTGAACCGCAGCAGGCTCTTCGGGGTCATCACCACCAGCGGCTTGCGGAAGTCCCGCCGCACCTGCCGGCGGAGGAGGTGGAAGTACTGGGCCGGGGTGGTCGGGTACGCCACCTGGATGTTGTCCTCGGCGCACATCTGGAGGAACCGCTCCAGCCGGGCGCTGGAGTGCTCCGGGCCCTGGCCCTCGTAGGCGTGCGGCAAGAGCAGCACCAGCCCGCTCGACCGGTTCCACTTCGACTCGCACGACGTCAGGAACTGGTCGATGATGACCTGGGCCCCGTTCGCGAAGTCGCCGAACTGCGCCTCCCACAGGACCAGCGACTCGGGGGCGTCGAGCGAGTACCCGAACTCGAACCCCATCACCGCCGCCTCGGACAGCGAGCTGTCGTGGACGTCGAACGCGGCCTGGTCCGGGGCGAGGGTGCCGAGCGGGTAGTGCTCGGCCCCGGTCTCGAAGTCGACCACCACCGCGTGCCGCTGGGTGAACGTGCCGCGGCGGCTGTCCTGCCCGCTCAGCCGGACCGGCGTCCCCTCCAGCACCAGCGAGCCGAACGCCAGCGCCTCCGCCGTCCCCCAGTCGACGTGCTTCCGCCCGCGGACGTTCTCCCGCCTGGCCTCCAGGATCTTCCGCAGGTTCGGGTGCGGGGTGAACCCTTGGGGGAAGGTCCCGATGGCGTCGGCGACCCGGTCGAGGGTCGCGTCCGGGACGCCGGTCGGGACGGCCTCGTGCCGGTAGTCGTGGGTGAACCCCTTCCACCGCCCGGCGAAGCCCTCCATCCCGCGCTTCCGGCTCCGCCCGCTCTTCACCAGCGCCTTCGTCTCGGCGTACGCCGCCTCCATCCGCCGCTTGTACTCGTCGGCCGCGGTGTCGGCCACGCCCAGGGCCTCGGTCAGCTTGTCGGCGAACGCCGCCCCGATCGCCTCCGACACGTTCGCCGCCACCCCGTCCCCGGCCGACTGCTCGGCGAGCCGGGCGGCGTACACCTGCGACAGCGGCTTCTTCTTCTCGATCGCCTTCGACTGCAGCGGCTGGGTGTACCCCGGATTGTCCCCCTCGTTGTGCCCCCACCGGCGGTAGCAGACGATGTCCAGCACCACGTCCCGCTTGAACCGCTGGCGGAACTCCAGGGCGAGTTGCGCGACCGCGACGCACGCCTCCGGGTCCTCGGCGTTGACGTGGAACACCGGGGCCTGGACGAACTTGGCGATGTCGGTGCAGTACTGGGTGCTGCGGCTGTCCCGCGGGTTGGTGGTGAACCCGATCTGGTTGTTCACCACCAGGTGGACCGTCCCGCCGGTCTTGTACCCGGCCAGGTTCATCAGGTTGAACGTCTCCATGATGACGCCCTGGCCGGCAAACGCCGCGTCCCCGTGGACCAGGACCGGCACCCCGGTCGTCCGCTCGGTGTCGCCGTGCTGCCGCTGCTTCGCCCGCACCCGCCCCTCGACCACCGGGTTGACGATCTCCAGGTGGCTCGGGTTCGGCGCCACCGACAGGTGGACCCGGCCGCCGTCCGAGGTGTCGACGTCGGCGGAGAACCCGAGGTGGTACTTCACGTCCCCGTCGCCGTCGTGGGTGGACAGCGGCAGGTAGTTGTCCTCGAACTCGTTGAAGATCTCGTCGAACGGCTTGTTCAGGGTGTTGGCCAGGACGTTCAGCCGGCCGCGGTGGGCCATGCCGACGACGAACTCCTTCACCCCGAGCGCCGGGCCGGCCTCGACCAGGGCGTCGAGCACCGGGATGAGCGTCTCCCCGCCCTCGAGGGAGAACCGCTTCTGGCCGACGTACTTGGTGTGGAGGAACTTCTCGAACAGCTCCGCCTGGTGGAGGGTCATCAGGATGCGGTACTTCCGCCGGAGCGGCATCGGGTGGCGGTTCCGGACCGGCTCCATCCGCCCGGCCAGCCACGACCGGACGTCGAGGGAGTCGATGTGCATGTACTCGACCCCGACCGTCCGGCAGTACGTCTCCCGCAGCACCTCCAGCAGCTCGCCGAGGCGGACCGGGCCGCTGACGCCGAACACCATCGACCCGTCGACCGTCTTGTCGAGGTCGGCCGGGGAGAGGCCGTAGCTCTCCAGGGCGAGGAGCGGGGACGGCGGCGGGGGGGCGTCGGACAGCGGGTCGGTGCGGGCCTCCAGGTGCCCGGCCTGGCGGTACCAGTTGACCAGCCGGACCACCCCGGTCTGGACGCGGAGGTCGGCCGGGGTGGCGTCCCCGCCCCCGCCGCCGTGCCGGCCGGCGAACTGCATCCCGGCGAAGAACGCCCGCCACGTCGGGTCCACCGCCTCCGGGCTCTCGCGCCACCGGCCGAACATCTGGTCGACGAGCTCGCCGTTCTCGCTGAACATCACCGGGGCTCCGGGCGGTGGGCGGGGCTACGGGTACTCTTAGGCCACCCCCGGGGCGGGGCAAGGACGCGGGCGGCCACCCGGGGTATTGTAACCCGGTCGCGCCCCCGGTCGTCCCACCCCGAGGTCCCCCCATGCCCCGCCTCCTCCCGGCCGCCGGCCTGGCCGCCCTGCTCGTCTGCTCCGCGGCCCCGGCCGCCGACGACTACGCCCACGGCCCGGACTCGGTCCCGCACCCGGACGTGCCGAAGGGGAAGGTGACCCAGCACCGGTGGAAGACATCGAAGGTGTTCGAGGGGACCGAGCGGGACTACTGGGTGTACGTCCCGGCGAAGTACGACGGGAAGACGCCGGCCTGCCTGATGGTCTTCCAGGACGGGGCGACCTACGCGAACGAGAAGGGCCAGTACCGCGCCCCGGTCGTGTTCGACAACCTGATCCACAAGGGCGAGATGCCGGTCACCGTCGGCGTGTTCGTCAACCCGGGGAAGTTCCCGACGCCGGGCAAGGAGGAGAAGGACTGGCGGTCGAACCGGAGCTTCGAGTACGACACCCCGTCCGACGCGTACGTCCGGTTCCTGGAGACCGAGATCCTGCCGGAGGTGGCGAAGACGGTGAAGTTCCGGGACGACCCGGCGTCGCGGGCGATCTGCGGGGCGAGCTCCGGCGGGATCTGCGCGTTCACCGCCGCGTGGGAGCGGCCGGACCGGTTCGGGAAGGTCTTGTCGCACATCGGCAGCTTCACCAACATCCGCGGCGGGGACGTGTACCCGGGGCTGATCCGGAAGACGGAGCGGAAGCCGGTCCGGGTGTACCTGCAGGACGGGGGCGGGGACCTGGACAACCTGCACGGGAACTGGCCGCTGGCGAACCGGGCGATGGCCGCGGCCCTGCGGCACATGGAGTACGACTACAAGCTGGTGTACGGGGACGGGGCGCACAACGGGAGGCACGGCGGGGCGACGCTGCCGGACGCCCTGCGGTGGCTGTGGCGCGGGGTGAAGTGAGCTCCGTCCGAGCCGGAAGCGCGAGCGACGGGTCTTGGCTTTCCGTCGCTCACGCTTCCGGCTCGGACGACCCGGTCACCCGACCGGCGCCCCGAACCGGCGGAGGAACTTCACCCCGGCGGCCACGTCCGCGGGCTTGTCGTCGCCCTGCTCCCGCTCGACCACCAGGTACCCGTCGAACTCCAGTACCTGGAGCGTCGCGGTGAGGGCCATCCAGTCCACGTCCCCGGCCCCGACCGGCACCTCCTGCAGCCCCCGGCTCAGTCCGGCCCGGCGGGCGTCCCGGGCGTGGACGTGGGCCACGTACCCCTTCAGCGGGTGGAGGCTGGCGACCGGGTCGTGCCCGTGGACCAGCAGGTTCGCCGGGTCGTAGGTCACCTTCAGGCTGCCGGTGTCGAACCCGGCGAGGTAGTCGCGCACCTTCTCCCCGGGGTCGTACCCGACCTCCACGGCGAGCACCGTCCCGACCCGGTCGCCGTGGGCCGCCAGCGCCAGCAGCGACTCGCGGAGCGTCACCGCCCGCGGGGCGGCGGGGTCGTCCGGGACCGGCGGGAACGGCACCACGACCCGCCGACAGCCGAGGTCGAAGGCGAGCTGCATCACCTTCCGGAGGTGGTCGAGGCGCGGCTGGAGGTTCTCGGCGGCGTCGAGCCCGCGGCGGAGCGGGACGTGGAGGGCCGCCAGGTCCTGGCCGAACGACCGGAGGAGGTTGCGGAACTCGCGCCGGCCGGTCTCGCCGAGGGCGTCGGGGCTGACATCCCCGACGGCATCGACCTGCACCCCCTGCGACGCCATCCGGGCGGCGTGGGTGAGGGCCGCCCGGAGCGGCAGCCCGGTGGACTCGGCGACGATCCCGATGCGGAGCGGCGTCATGACGCGGACGGGGTGGGGGCGCGGGCGGCCTTCCATTCTACCGTCGCCGGGGTGAGGAAGTGCGAGAACGGCCGCACCGCCTCCCGGAACGCGGCCGCCGGCAGGTGAACGGTGCCCCACTTCCTGCTCCGCGGGGCCATCGCCGCCCGGTACTCGACCGCCGACACCCCGCGGACCAGGTAGACCCGGTCGCGGTGGGTGAACAGGTCGGGGGTGTCGGCCGGCAGGGCGACCCGCGGCAGGACGTGGTAGACGAACGCGAGCACCCCGCGGAACCCGGTCCCGAGCCGGGCCGCCCACCGGTCGAGGGCGTCGATGTCGTCCCGGTCGCACCAGTTCTGCCAGACCATCCGGGGCTTCGCGGCCGACCCGCCGGGGAACCGCCGGCCCTTCACGTCGGCGACGAGCCGGACGTCGCCCGGGCCGACGACGAGGAAGTCCGGCGACTTGGTGCTCTCGTCGTCGAGTTGGTTCCGCTTCGCCTCGTCCACCGGGACGACGGCCGACCCGCGGTCCCGGAGGAACGCCTCGAACGCCGCCTCGTAGTGGTTGTCGCGGTTCATCCGGTCGCGCTCCGCTCCGCGTCGCGGCTAAGCGAGGGCCTTGACCCGGGCCGCCAGGTCCGCCTCCGGGACGGCGACCTCCTCGCGCTTCGCCAGGTCCTTCACCTTCCAGACGCCGGCCGCGAACTCCGCCGGGCCGGCGATCACCGCCGCCCGGAACCCGCGCTTCTCGGCGTACCCCAACTGCGGCCCGACCTTCCCCGGCTTGTCCGGGTACACCTCGACGCTCAGCCCCGCCGCCCGCAGCAGCCGCGCCACCCGCTGGTAGTCGCCGAGCCGGGCGGCGTCGAAGTTCACCACCAGCACCTCCGCCGGCGTCGTCCGGCCGGTCAGCCACGGGTGCTTCAGCGCCTCCATCGCGGCGACCAACCGGTCCACCCCGAGCGACGCCCCGACCCCCGGCAGCACCTGCTTCGTGAACAGTCCGGCGAGGTTGTCGTACCGCCCGCCGCTGCACACGCTGCCGATCCCGGGAAGGTCCGTCAGGAACGTCTCGTAGATGGTGCCGGTGTAGTAGTCGAGGCCGCGGGCGATGCTCAGGTCGACCCGGAACCGGCCGGCCGGCACCCCCGCCGCGGCCCCCACCGCCAGCAGCTCCCGCAGCCGCCGGACCCCCTCCGCCGCCTTCTCGCTCGGCGAGCCGTCGAAGAACTGCTCGACCCGGTCCAGCACCTCGGCATTCGTCCCGGTCGTCTCCGCCAGGTCCAGCACCGCCGCCGCCTGCCCGGCCGTCACCCCGGCCTCCGCCACCATCTCCTCGACCACCTTCTCGCGGCCGACCTTCGGCAGCTTGTCGAGCGACCGCAGCAGCGGCCCGGCCTTGTCCGCCACCCCGTTCCGCTCCAGCAGGCCGTTCAGCAGCAGCCGGTTGTTGACCCGCACCTCGAACCGGTCGAACCCGAGCGCCGTGAACAGGTCGTTGATGACGAGCGCTGTCTCGATGTCGGCGGCGTTCGCGGTGGTGCCGATGGTGTCGAAGTCGCACTGCCAGAACTCGCGGTACCGGCCCTGGCCCGGCCGCTCGCCGCGCCACACCGGGCCCATCGCGTACCGCTTGAACGGCGTCCCGAGGTCGTTCGCGTACTGCGCCGCGAACCGGGCGAACGGGACCGTCAGGTCGAACCGCAGCCCCATCTCCGCCTTGTCGCCCTTCGCGCTCAGCACCCGGTACACCAACTTATCCGACTCGTCCCCGCCCTTCCCGAGGAGGACGTCCAGCGCCTCGCACGCCGGGGTGTCGATCGGGGTGAACCCGTAGGAGCGGTACACCTCGCGCGCGGTCTGGAGGACCCGCTCCCGGGCGAGCATCACGTCCGGCAGGTAGTCCCGGAACCCGGACAGGGTCCGCGGGGTGATGAGCGGCGGCACGCGGGTCCTCCGAACCGCGTAGCCGCGACGCGGAGTCCTCGGAGCGGAGCGCGGGCGGGTGGCTCGCGCTCCGCTCCGAGGACTCCGCGTCGCGGCTAAACGGGGTGTCTGTTCTACGACATGTTCCGCTTGCGGGCGCTGACCCGCTCCAGGAACCGCCGCTCCTCGTCGGTCAGCGAGTCCTTCCCGGCCCGGGCGATCTTCTCCAGGAGCTGGTCCGTCCGCTCCTCCTCCAGCCGCCGCTCCTCCGCCTCGCGCTGCAGCCGCCGGGCCCGGCGGGCCTGCCTCCACCGGGCGAACCACCCCGGCTTCTTCGGCCGCGGCGGCGGGTCGTCCTTCTCCAGGCTGGTGTACCCGGCCGAGAAGTCGTACCCGAACGGGCCGTCGTCGGCCTCCAGCCGGTGCAGGGCCATCGACGACTCGTACAGCATGAACAGGGCCAGGCCCATGAACAGCGGCTCGGTCCACCAGATCGACACGACCAGGAACACCACCGCGAACGCGAACCCGGTGTACGCGGCGACGGTCACCCCGCGGCGGTAGTCGGCCCGGGCCCAGACGACCGACTGGAGGAGGCGGCCGCCGTCGAGCGGGTACGCCGGGATCAGGTTGAACAGGAGCAGCAGCCAGCTCAGCTGGAAGGTGCGGTTCAGCCACACCGCCAGCGGCGGGGCCAGGGCCCGCTCCTCCCCGCGCGCGGCCGCCTCCTCGGCCAGCCGGGCGTTCGTCTCCGGCTTGTCCGCGAACGACACCCGGCTCCGGGCCAGCCCGGCGTCCTTGGCCAGCCTCTGGTACACGTCCATCGGGGTCGGGACCGCCTCGGCGGTCCCGGACTTGTACAGCCGCAGCCCGTACGGGGCGGTGTACGTCCGCCCGTCCCGGAAGTTGTACGTGTCACAGACGTACGGGTCGGCGAGCGGGTTCGCGTTCGGCAGGAACCCGCCGGCGGCCAGCCCGGCGAGGCAGCCCAGGCAGATCAGGACGTTCACGAACGGGCCGGCGGCGGTGGCGATGAAGTTCGCCCGCGGGGTGTGCGGGACGTCGACGGACGCCAGCCCGCCGAGCGGCCAGATCAGCACCTCCTTCGCATCCCCGCCGACCGCCCGGGCCCCGAAGCAGTGCCCGAACTCGTGCAACAGGATGACCGCGAACAGCAGGACGACGGTGAACAGCAGGACGTCGTACCAGAGGAACGGGTTGTCCTTCCCACCGACGGAGATCTGGCGGAGGAACAGCCCGAGGGTGACGACGAAGAAGAAGACGTGGACCCGGACCGGGATGCCGAACGCCCGGAACAGCGGGACGGACCAGGCCATCGGGTCGCGCATCGCAACCTCGCTCGGACCCCCCGGCGGGTTGCCGGCGGACGCGGTCTATCCTACCCTCGCCGGGGGGCCGTCGCAATTCCGCGGGCCGCGGGGGGTAACGATGCCGCGCGAGGTCGTCCACGTCGGGCGGAAGATCCGGGTCGCGGTGGACACCACCACCGCCGCCGACGGCACCGTCGTCCGCCGGGACGTGATCCTCCACCCCGGGGCGGTGGTCATCCTCCCGGTGCTCGACGCCGGGCGGGTGGTGCTCCTCCGGAACCACCGGTGGGTGGTCGGGGAGACGCTGTGGGAGCTGCCGGCCGGGACGGTCGAGCCGGGCGAGGCGCTGCAGGCGTGTGCCGAGCGCGAACTGGCCGAGGAGACCGGTTACGCGGCGGCGAGGTGGCGGAGTTTGGGTTACCTGTACGCGTCGCCCGGGGTGCTGGACGAGAAGCTCCACCTGTTCGTCGCCGAGGACCTGACCCCCGGCCCGGCCCGGCCGGAGCCGGACGAGGACCTCCACCCGGTGGTGCTGGGGTTCGACGAGGCGGTGCGGATGTGCCTGGCGGGCGAGGTCAAGGACGCGAAGACGGTCACGGCGCTGCTGCTGTGGGAGCGGATGAACCGCGGGTAGGGTGGGCCGAGCCGGTGCCTCGCCGGCGAGTCCCACCACGCGGGGCGGTGGTGGGACTCGGCCGTCAAAGCCCGGCCCCGGCCCACCCTACTTCAGCTCCGCCTCGCCGACGGTCTTGCCGTTCTCCACGAACACCACCTTCTTCGCCTTCCCCTTGTCGGCGGCGACGACCAGCGGGCTGGCGAACGTCGCGGTGCCCGGCTTCCCCGCCTCCGCCTTGTACTGCACGTACAACGTCTCCCCGTCGGCCGTCACCTTCTCGACCGCGTAGGTGGTGACGGCGTTGCCGCGCTTGACCACCGCGACCACCGCCTGCTTGCCGAACGCCGCGTCCGGCACCGGCACGGCCTTCTTCCCGCCCATCAGCGGCGGCCGCAGGGCGAACACCTTGGCGAACGCGTCCTTGTCCGCGAACGCCAGGTGCGACGCCTCGCCCTTCAGCCCGGCGGTGTTCTTCTCGAAGTAGTCCGGGTAGGCGGCGTACTCGACCTTGTCGCCCTTCGCCTCGTCGGCGGCCGGGGCGGTGGCGGCGAGGAGGGCGAGGGGGAGGGCCGGCAGTGCGAGTCGGAGCATGGAGACCTCGGGTCAGTGGCGGATCGCCGCCGGGGTTCACGTGTGCGCCCGCCAGGGGTTGCGGCCCCGGCCGTCCGCGTGCGCCCGCCAGGGGTGGAGGTCCTGCCCGAAGGGCGGGGCCGGAACCCCTGGCGGCCGACACGGACGGGCCGGTGCCATCCCTAGTGGGGCAGCGGGTTGGGGGCCTGGAACGTCTCCGGCGGCTCGGCCTTCGGCACCACCACGATGCCGTTGTCGGTGATCGTGAACCCGCGGCGGCGGTCGAACTCCGGGTCGTACCCGATCACGGTGTACGCGGGCAGCTTCACCTCCTTGTCGACGATCGCCCGGCGGACCCGGCAGTACCGGCCGACGTCCACCCCGTCCAGGAGGATCGAGTCCTCGACCACCGCGTAGCTGTTCACCCGCACCCGCGGGGACAGGACGCTCCGCCGGACCTGCCCGCCGGAGATGATGCACCCGGAGCAGACGACGCTGTCCAGGGCCTCCCCGCGGCGGGCCTGGCCCGGCGCCCCCTCCGCCCCGAACACGAACTTCGGCGGCGGGTTCTGCGGCTGGAAGGTGCGGATCGGCCAGGACGCGTCGTACAGGTTCAGCACCGGGTCGATGGCCGTCAGGTCCAGGTTCGCCTGGTAGTACGCGTCCAGCGTCCCGACGTCCCGCCAGTACGGGACGGCCTTGCGGTTCTCGTCCCGGAACCGGTACGCGTACACCCGCTGCCCGGCCTCCAGCATCCCCGGCAGGATGTTCTTCCCGAAGTCGTGGTCGCTCCCGGGCCGGGCCGCGTCCTGGCACAGCAGCTCGAACATCAGCCGGGTGTTGAACACGTAGATGCCCATCGACCCGAGGGCGTGCCCGTCCACCCCCGGCATCTCCTCCGCGTCCCGCGGCTTCTCCCGGAACTCGGTCACCCGGTCGTCGTACGCGGTCCGGAGGATGCCGAACTGGCGGACCTCGGCGAGCGGGACCGGGATGCACCCGATGGTCACGTCCGCCCCCTTCGCCCGGTGGGCCCGGATCATCTCCCCGTAGTCCATCTTGTAGATGTGGTCCCCGGCCAGGATCAGCACGAGGTCGGCGTCCTCCCGCTCCAGCGAGTAGATGTTCTGGTAGACGGCGTCGGCCGTCCCCTTGTACCACGTCTCGTCGATCCGCTGCTGCGGCGGCAGCACCTCGACCGACTCCCCCAGCTCGGTCGACAGGAACCCCCACCCGGCCCGGATGTGCCGGTCCAGGCTGCGGGACTTGAACTGGGTGACGACCAGGACCTGGCGGAGCCCGCTGTTCAGGCAGTTGGACAGGGTGAAGTCGATGATCCGGTACAGCCCGCCGAACGGGACGGCCGGCTTCGCCCGGTCCCGGGTGAGCGGTTCCAGGCGGGTCCCCTTCCCGCCCGCCAGGATGACCGTCAGCACGCCCCGCATGTCCGCCCCCCGGTTCGTGCCGACATTGTGCCGCCGGCCGCTCCGGAAGAGAAGGGGTGAGGGGGTGAAAGGGTGAAGGGGTGACAAGACCAGTCATGTCTTCGTCACCCCTTCACCCTTTCACCCCCTCACTCCTTCTCTTCCGAGAGCTCCAGGTACAGCCGCGCCAACTGCTCCGCGGCGCGGGCGGCCGGGAACCGGTCCGCGGCCCGGGCCCGCCCGGCTTCGCCCATCCGGGCGGCCGCGGCCGGGTCGGCCAGCAGCAGCCGGCCCCTCGCCGCCAGCGCCGCCGCGTCCCCGGGCGGGACCAGGTACCCGGTCACCCCGTCGTCCACCACCTCGGCGAGGTCCGGGGTCGCCCACCCGACCACCGGCACCCCGGCGGCCATCGCCTCCAGCGCCTCGTCCGCCCCGCCGCGCGGGGCGGTCACCAGCACCGCCGCCGCCGCCCGGACGGCGGCCGCCCGGTCGGCCGCCGGCGGGGCGAACCGGACCCGGTAGTCGTCGAACGCCAGGGCCCGGGCGAACCGGTCGAGGGCGGGCGCCGCCGGCCCGGCCCCGAACACGGCCAGGTGGATGTCCCGGGCGTCGTGCCGGAGCATGTCGAAGGCGACGACCGCGTCCCGCGGCCCGACCCCGCGCCCGGCCTTCGCCCCGGCGACCAGCAGCCGGGACCCCGGCGGCACCCCGAGGGCGGCGAACACCGCGGCCGGGTCCGCCGGCGGGCCGGGGTCCGGGGCGGCCGGGGCGATCCGGGTCAGCCGCTCGGCCCGCACCCCGAGCCGCCGGTATCGCTCCCCGTCGGCCCACGTCCCGGCGACCACCCGGTCCGCCCGCCGCAGCACCCGGGCCGCCACCCACCCGCCGAGCCCGCCCCCGGGGACCGCGGCACTGGCCACCAGCCGCGGCCGGTTCCCCCCGCCGCCGTCCCGGGCGACCACCAGCCGGGCCGCCCGGACGGCCGACGGCCCCCAGGCGTGGACGACCGCCGCCCCGGACTCCCGCACCGCCCGCCGCAGCCGCCGCGCCCCGGTCACGTCGAGCGGGTGGCGGAGCGGGACCGAATGGACCGCGACGCCGGCGGCCCGGAGCCCGTCCGCGGCCGGGCCGCCGGCCGGCCCGAGCACCCCGGCCGCGACCCGGAACGCGTCGGCCGGGAGGAGCCGGGCCAGGCCCGGGGCCGCGGCCGCCTCCCCGTGCGGGTCGAGGTCGGGGAGGAGGAAGAAGACGGGGGTCATGCGGGGGGTCCGTCCGCGAGGGTGTCACGCCGCGGGGTCGCCGGCCCCCGGCAGCACCCCGATGTACGGCAGGTGCCGGTACTCGTCGTCGTGGTCCAGCCCGTACCCGACGACGAACCGGTCCGGGATGGTGAACCCGACGAAGTCCGGGTCGAACGGCACCTCCTGCCGCCCGACCTTCCGGAGCAGCACCCCGACCTTGACCGACGCCGCCCCGCGGTCGAGCAGGTGGGTGACCACCCGGGTGAGCGTCCGCCCGGTGTCCAGGATGTCGTCGAGCAAGAGGACGTGCCGGCCGGAGAGGTCCGGGAGCGAGTCGTCCCGGATGGTCAGGGCCCCGGGGGTGGTGGCAGCCCCCCGGTAGCTGGACGCGGTGACGAACGCGACCCGCAGCGGCAGGTCGATCCGCCGGACCACGTCGGCCACGAACATCAGGCACCCGGTCAGCACCCCGACCACGGTCAGCGGCTTCCCCTCGTACGCCCGGGTGATGTCGGCCGCCAGCCCGTCCAGCCGGGCGCGGATCTGGTCGGCCGAAATGAGCACGTCCATCGGGCGCCTCCGGGGGTCACTTCGACCGCTTCCCGGTGGTCTTCTTACCGGCCGACTTCCCCGTCGCCTTCTTGGCGGCGGCCGGTTTGGCCGACGCCTTCGTGGCCGTCTTCTTGGCCGCGGCCGGCTTCCCGGCCGCCTTCCGGGCGGCGGACTTGGCCGCGGTCTTCTTCGCGGCCGGCTTGGCGGCGACCGCCCGGGCGGCGGCCGGCTTCTTCGCGGCCGCCTTCTTGGCCGCCGGCTTCCGCTTCGGCTTCGCCGCGGCCGCGATCTCGCGGGCGTTCGCCCCGGCGACCCCCCGACCACCGCCCCGACCGCCGCCCCGATCGGGCCGAGGATCGAACCGGCCGCCGCCCCGGCGGCCGCCCCCCGACCGCCCCCAGCCCGGATGTCGTCTTGTCGTCGTCCGCCATCGCTCGTCCCCCGGTTCGAGATGGTTGTGGGCGTGACGAACTGTACCACGCCCGCGCCCGCCGGTGTAGCGGAACCGCGCCGCCCGACTCTCTCCCCGACCCGGCGCGTACAGTAAACCCGGCGCGACCCGGCACCTCGAAGGGCGGACCCGATGGCGAAGCGGCTCGACCACGTCCTGGTGATCGACATCGAGTCCACCTGCTGGGAGGGCGGGTTCCCGCCGAAGGGCCAGGCGAACGACATCATCGAGGTCGGCTTGTGCCCGCTGGAGGTGGCGACCGGCCGGAGGCTCGAGAAGCGGAGCATCCTGGTCCGGCCGGAGCGGTCGACCGTCGGCCCGTTCTGCACGCAGCTGACCACCCTCACCCAGGACCTGGTGGACGGCGGCATCCTCTTCAAGGACGCCTGCCGGCTGCTGGAGGACGAGTACCGGTCGGCGGACCGGCTGTGGGCGAGCTTCGGGGACTACGACCGCCGGCAGTTCGAGCGGCAGTGCCGGGAGACCGGGGTGCGGTACCCGTTCGGCCCGAGCCACCTGAACGCGAAGACACTCTTCGCGATCTCACGGGGGTTACCGAGCGAGGTCGGGCTGCCGCAGGCACTGGCCCTGCTCGGGCTGCCGCTGGAGGGGACGCACCACCGCGGGCACGACGACGCCTGGAACATCGCCTCCGTCCTGTGGGAGACGCTCCGGAAGATGCGCGGGTAGCGCATTGCTCCGCCGCCACGGCCGGGTACGATGTTGCCCATCACCCCGTTCCTCTCCGGAGCTTCCCGTGTTCCGCACGCTCCCCCTCCTCGCGGCCGCCGTTCTGACCTCCGGGGGCTTACACCCCCGGCTCGCCCGTGCGCAGGACCCGAAGCTGCCGGCGACGCTCGGCGGGTTCGACCGCAAGGACCCGCGGTTCGACGCCCTGATCCCGAAGGACGCCAAGATCGAGGTGCTCGCCGGCGGGTTCAAGTGGACCGAGGGGCCGGTCTGGGACAAGAAGGCGAACGCCCTGCTGTTCACCGACATCCCGAACAACCGCGTCGTGAAGTGGTCGGCCAAGGACGGCGTGTCCGATTTTCTGAAGCCGAGCGGGTACACCGGGAGCGAGCCGTTCACCGGGTACGAGCCGGGGGCCAACGGCCTCACCTTCGACAAGGACGGCCGGCTGATCCTGTGCCAGCACGGCGACCGCCGGGTGTCGCGCCTCGGCAAGGACGGGAAGTCGTTCGAGACGCTGGCCGACAAGTACATGGGGAAGCGGCTGAACAGCCCGAACGACCTGGTGTTCGCGAAGAACGGCGACCTGTACTTCACCGACCCGCCGTACGGCCTCCCCGGCCAGATGAAGGACCCGAAGAAGGAGCTCGACTTCCAGGGCGTGTACCGCCTCACCCCGAAGGGCGAGCTGACGCTGCTGACCAAGGAGATGACCCGGCCGAACGGGATCGGGCTGTCGCCGGACGAGAAGACCCTGTACGTCGCGAACTCGGACCCGGACAAGGCGATCTGGATGGCGTTCCCGATCGGGACGGATGGCAACATCTCCGGGCCGGGGAAGCAGATCCACGACGCGACCGAGGCGGTGAGGGCGAAGAAGCCGGGGCTGCCGGACGGGCTGAAGGTGGACCAGAAGGGGAACGTGTTCGCGACCGGCCCGGACGGGGTGTTCGTGTTCGCCCCGGACCACACCTACCTCGGGAAGATCGTGATCGGCGACCG
Source organism: Isosphaera sp. (assembly GCA_013822345.1). Lineage (GTDB taxonomy): Bacteria > Planctomycetota > Planctomycetia > Gemmatales > Gemmataceae > Gemmata. The sequence continues at coordinate 31,609 of PNKH01000003.1, read as the reverse complement.
GAACGCGAATTGCGGCTGGGGTGACGACGGGACGGTGCTGTACATCTGCGCGAACGACAAGCTCGTGCGGGTGAAGACGGCCACCAAGGGCCTCGGGTTCTGACGGCGGCCGACGGGTCCGAGCCCGAGCGCCAGCGAGGGTGCGCCCCGGCCCTCGCTGGCGCTCGGGCTCGGACGGACCACATCAGGAGCGCCGCATGCCCCTTTCCCGCCGCGACCTGTTCCGCGCCGTCCCGGCCGCCGTCGCCGCGGGCGCCGTCCCGCAGTTCGCCACCGCCGCCGACGGCCTGGTCGTCCGGATGCGCGAGCCGCGGAACCTGGAGACGCAGCTCGCCGACCTCGGCCCGGCCACCACCCCGACCGAGGCGTTCTACGTCCGCAACCACTTCCCGGTGCCGGCCCTCGACCCGAAGACCTTCACCCTCGCCGTCGAGGGGCACGTCGGCAAGCCGCTGACCCTCAGCCTCGACGACCTGCAGAAGATGGGGACGGCGACCCTCGACATCACCCTGGAGTGCGCCGGGAACGGGCGGGTGTTCCTGGTCCCGCCGGCCCGCGGGCTGCAGTGGGGGCACGGGGCGGTCGGGACCGCGAAGTGGACCGGCGTCGCGCTCGGGGCGGTGCTCGAGCGCGCCGGGGTGAAGGCCGGGGCGGTCGACGTGGTCCTCGTCGGGGCGGACAAGGGGGCGATCGCCGACCCGGCCACGCCCGGGCCGATCCCGTTCGACCGCGGCATCCCGCTCGCCAAGGCGAAGGCGGACGAGACGCTCCTCGCCTGGCACATGAACGGCGCCCCGCTGACCGCCGACCACGGGGCCCCGCTCCGGGCGGTCGTCGGCGGGTGGTACGGGATGGCGTCGGTCAAGTGGCTGACCCGGGTCGTCGTCACCGACCGGCCGTACACCGGGTTCTGGCAGACGTTCGACTACTCCGTCTGGGAGCGAGCCGCGGCCGGCCCGCGGCTGGTCCCGGTGACCGCGATCCAGCCGAAGGCGGTGGTCACGTCGGTCGGGCCGGGGGCGGTGGTGAAGGCGGCGGGGTTCGTGCTGTCGGGCCGGGCGTGGGCCGGCGAGCACGCCGTCGCCAAGGTCGAGTTCACCCTCGACGGCGGGAAGACGTGGCAGCCGGCGAAGCACGACAAAGGGAGACCGCTCGGGTGGGTGGCGTGGGAGTCCGGCCCGCTGACCGCCCCCGCCGGCGTCCTGCGGGTCGCCGCCCGCTGCACCGACGACAAGGGGACCACCCAGCCGGAGGCTCGCGACCCGGACCGCCGGACGTACATGATCAACCACCTCGTCCCGACCGAGGTCACGGCGAAGTAGGACGGAAGCAGGATTAACCACAGAGGACACAGAGGGCACAGAGGAAGACAGCAGGCCGAGAGATGCAGGGTTCAAAACAACTCCTGCCCTCGGTCTTCGGTCTTCCTCTGTGCCCTCTGTGTCCTCTGTGGTTAATCCGCCTTCACGACCGCCGCGGCCGCGTCGCACAGCCCGCGGGTTTGCTCCTCCGTCGGCGCCTCCGCGATCACCCGCACCACCGGCTCGGTGTTGCTCCCGCGGACGTGCAGCCACCAGTCCGCCCCGTCCAGCCGCAGCCCGTCCTGCCGGTCCACCCGGGCGTCCGGCCACCGCTTCTCCAGCGCCGCCAGCGCCGCCGGCAGCTTCTCCCGCGACACCGTGTACTTCGTCTTCAGCATCGCGTACCGCGGCAGCCCCGCGACGAGTTGCGAGAACGGCTTCCCCTCCTCGGCCATCAGCGACAGGATGTACGCCATCCCGGCGAACGGGTCGCGGACCCACCCGACCCGCGGGTCGATCACCCCGCCGTTCCCCTCCCCGCCGAACACCGCCCCGACCTCCCGCATCCGCCCGACCACGTTCGCCTCCCCGACCGCCGACCGGTGGAACGGGCACCCGAACTCCTTCGCCACGTCCTCCACCATCCGCGACGTGGACATATTCACCACCACCGGCCCCTTCTCGTGCCGCAGCCGGTAGCGGGCGGCCAGCGCCAGCGTCGCCTCCTCCGAGACGCACATGCCGTGCTCGTCGATCAGGGCGAGTCGGTCGGCGTCCGGGTCGAGCACGAACCCGACGGCGCACTCGTGCTCCCTGACCCACGGGGCCACGTCCGCCAGGTGGGCCGGGGTCGGCTCCGGTTCGTGGACGAACCGCCCGGTCGGCTCGCACTCGAACTGCACCACCGCGCACCCGAAGTCGCGGAGTAACCGGGTGCCGAGCGGCCCGCCGGACCCGGCGTTCGCGTCCAGGAACACCCGGAACGCCTGGCCCGCCACCGCCGCGACGCTGACCGTGTCGAGGACCGCCCGGGCGTGCTCGGCCGGCACGTCCGGGGGGACGCGGGTGGTGCCGATCCCGTCCCACCCGGCGCGGGCGTAGTCGCCGCTGTCGTACAGCGCCTTCACCTCCGCCCCGGCGCCCGCCGACAGCACCGCCCCGTCCGGGCCGAACATCTTCAGCCCGTTCCACGGCGCCGGGTTGTGGCTGGCGGTGATCTGGATGCCGCCGGCGGCCCGCAGCTGCCGGACGGCGAACCCGACGGTCGGGGTCGGGGTGATGCCGATGTCCTCGACCGTGCAGCCGGCCTCCTGGAGGCCGGCGATGACCGCGTGCCTGAGCATCTCGCCGCTCGGCCGGCCGTCGCGAGAGACGACGACCGGCTTGCCGGCGACGGTGGACCCGTAGGCGGCGGCGAACCGGGCGGCGACGTCCGCGGACAGCCCGCGGCCGACCAGCCCGCGGACCCCGGACACGGACACGATCAGGACGTTCGGCTCGGGCATCGTCGGGAACCCTGTGAGGTGCGGGCCGCGACAATTCTAGAGCGGGTTCCGGGAGGTGTAGCGGGTTGGGACGGCGTCGCTCGGGCGGCCCGGCTCAGCCCGCGGGCCACGCGATGCGGTCGAACAGCGCCCACACCTTGCGGCCGCGGCCGGGGTGAACCGCCGCCAGGTGCGCGACCCGACCGGCGAGGTGGGCGCGGAAGTCGGCGTGGCCGCCGCGGTTCTGCCCGCCCGGGCCGTGCCGGACGCAGTTGGTGAGCGTCGCCTTCAGCCGGTCGAACTCCGCCCGCGGCAGGTTCGGCCGGGCGTTCACCACGACGCCGGTGACCGTCTGCCGCCCGGCCCGGGTCATCACCCGCGTCTTCCCCGGGTTCACCGCGAATCCCTCCTCCCGGGCGACGACCGCGACCAGCCGGGCGAGGCGGGCGGCCCCGCGGCGGACGGCGTTGCCGCCGGAGAACGCCAGGTCGTCGGCGTACCGGGTGTACGTCGCCCCGACGGCGGTCGCGAGCCGGGCGAGGCGGCGGTCGAGGCGGTGGGCGGCGAGGTTCGCCAGGGCCGGCGAAGTCGGGGCGCCTTGCGGCAGGTGCCGCCCGGCGAACCGCACCCGGGCCGGGTGGTCGGCCGGGCCGGGGTTCGGGCGGGTGTCCCACACGTCGGCCGGCACCCGGGTGGTGCACAGCCCGGTCAGCAGGCGGGCGACCGGGTCGGGGTATCCGAGGGTGCGGAAGATCCGGGACACCCGGGCGGCCGGGACGGACGGGAAGAAGTCGGCGAGGTCGAGGCGGACGACCACCGCCCGGCCGCAGTGCTCGGCCGCGTTCGTGACCGCCGACCGGCCGGGGCGGAACCCGTGCGCCGCCGGGTGCGCCGGGACGGCGTCGAGGAGGTCGGCGAGGATCTTCCGCTGGACGAGCTTCAGCCCGGGGCGGGGGATCTCGAGCAGCCGGGCCCGGCCGTCGGCCTTCGGCACCCACCGGTGGCGGTAGGTGCGGAGCGGGCCGGGCGGGTGGCGGCGGTTCCGGCCGGTGAGGTCGGCGAGCCAGCGGAGGCGGTCCGGGCCGACGCCGAGCCAGGTCCCGAGCGCGGCCTCGGTCGCCAGGGCCGGGATGGCGAGTGTTCCGAGGCGCGGGGGCGGTTGACCCATCGCCGGTTTGGCGGGGCCGGGCTGCGGGCGCGACCAGGTCAGGCGGTCGACGGCCCGCGCGAGGCCCGGGTCGTTCACTAGGAACAGCAGGAGTTCGCCGTAGCCGGGGGTGCCGTGGAAGCGGCGGAGGAGGCGCGGGACCAGGCCCGGCGCCCGGACCGGGCGGTCGCTGGCGGCGCCGCGGAGGGCGGCCCGGAGGTCGGCGTCCGCCCACGCCCCGGCCCGGAGCCCGCCGGCCAGCGAGAACAGGAATCGTTCCGCGTCGAACGTCGGCACGGCCGCCTTGCCGGTGGTGGGGGAGCGTCGCGGGGCGGCCCGACGAGTCTCGTCCGGCGCGACACGGCGGGCACGGTAGTGCCCAGTCTGTCGCGCGCTGGCTGGGACAGGTGGTGTGCGACCACCGGGGTAACCCCGGCGTGCCGGCCCGTTGCGCCCCTGCGGACACGACGGCGGCGTGCTCGGGTCCGCCCCGCGACGGGGAAATGGTCGCGGGCCGGGCGGGCCGCGTCAAGGTCGGTGGTCACCCCGCTTCGCCGCTTGCGGCGTTGCGCCGCCCCGAGCGCAACGCCGCAAGCGGCGAGACGGAGTCACGACCGCTCACCCGTCGCCTTCCTTCTCCGCCTCCTTCCGGACGTACTCCTTGAATGCCGCCATGTTGTACGACAGGAACAGGAACGCGTGGTGCAGGGCCTGGTACGTCTCGTCCTCCGGGTCGTCCGCGTAGTCCTTGCGGAGGGCGTACAGCCGGGCGAGCAACTGGTCGGCGGTCAACATCTCGCGGCTCCACTCGGGCTCACGCCGGCACCCCGGCCGGGCCGATAGTGTACCCGGGTTGACGCCCGCCGGCCGGGGGTGGTACGTTCCCGGCCCCGCGCCGCAGGACCGGTGCCGCCCGCCATGACCCACCGCACCAGCCAGCCGCTGACCGCCTGGTTCGCCGTCTGGGACCTCGCCCTGACCGCCGCCGCCTGGGTCGCCGCCTACCACCTCCGGTTCGACGCCGGCGTCCTCCCGCCCGGCACCGACCCCCGGCCCGAGTTCGGCCTCTACCTCGCCAGCCTCCCGCTCGTCGCCCTCCTCGCCCTCGTCGCCTACCGGGCCGCCGGGATGTACGAGGTCCACCGGCTGCGGCGGTTCCGCGAGGAGCTGGCGGCGGTCGGGAAGGGCGTCGGGCTGATGGCCCTGGCGGTCATGGCCACCAGCTTCGCCCGCCAGAGCCACTACGAGTCCCGGCTCGCGATGGGGCTGTTCGTCGGGACGGCCCTGGTCTGGGTCGTCGCCGCCCGCCGGGCGTCGTGGCAGGTCCTCCGCAAGCTCCGCAAGCGCGGCCGGAACCAGACCCGGGCGCTGGTCGTCGGCACCGGCCGGCTCGCCCGCCGGACCGTCCGCACCCTCCGCACCGTGTCCTGGTCCGGGATCAAGCCGGTCGGGTTCGTCGAGGACGACGCCCACCGCGGCCCGGCCGCCGGCCTCCCCGTCCTCGGGAACATCGCCGACCTGCCGGACCTGGTCGCCCGGCACGACATCGGGTACGTGTTCGTCTCCCTGCCGCTGAACCGGTACGCCGACGCCCGGCGGGTGTTCAACGCCCTCAGCCAGACGACCGTCGACGTGCAGCTCGTCGCCGACGTCCCCGCCGTCGCCGGGATGACGTTCCACACCACCCAGCTGCACGGGATGACCGTCGTCGGCCTGCGCGAGAGCCCGCACCACGGGCTAAACGTGCTGGTCAAGCGGGCGATGGACGTCGTGCTCGCGGCGACGGCCCTGGTGCTGCTCGCCCCGGTCCTGCTGGTGATCGCGGCCCTGGTCCGGCTGTCGAGCCCCGGCCCGGTGTTCTACCGGCAGGAGCGGTGCGGGCTGAACGGCCGGCCGTTCCACATGCTGAAGTTCCGCACCATGCGAACCGACGCGGAGGCGAACGGGCCGCAGATGACGGCCGCCAACGACCCGCGGAAGACGCGGCTCGGGGCGTTCCTGCGGGCGACCAACCTGGACGAGCTGCCGCAGCTGTTCAACGTCCTGTGGGGCGACATGAGCCTGGTCGGGCCGCGGCCGGAGCGGCCGGTGTTCGTCCGGCAGTTCGCGAAGACGGTGCCCGGGTACATGGCCCGGCACGCGGTCAAGGCGGGGATGACCGGGTGGGCGCAGGTGAACGGGTGGCGCGGCAACTCGTCGCTCCGCCGCCGGGTCCAGTTCGACCTGTACTACATCACCCACTGGAACCCGCTGTTCGACCTGCGGATCATGTTCCTGACCGTCTGGCGGATGCTGTTCGCCCGCCAGAAGCACGCGTACTGAACCGCCCCCGTTTCGCCGCTTGCGGCGTTGCGTTGCGCGCAACGCCGCAAGCGGCGAAACGGAGACACGACCAGCGAACCGGGGTACTTGCCCCTTCCCCCGCGGTGCGGGTATCATCCCCGGCGTGCGTCTCGGTCCGCCACGTCTCGCCCGGGAGCCCGCACCGATGCCGAAGTACCTGTCCGCGGCCCTCGCCGCGCTCCTCGCCGCCCCGGCGGCCGCCCAGCCGTTCCCGCCGGTCCGGCCGGCCGACCCGACCCTCAACCCGGTCCCGACCGACGCGTTCGCGTTCGTCTCGGTCAAGGTGTCCCGGCTGTGGGACAACCCGGCCGCCAAACCGGTCCGGGACTGGGTCGCGGCCCAGAAGGACGCCCCGCTCGACCGGATCCTCGGGGTGCCGCCGGCCGACCTCGACCGCGTCACCCTGTTCGCCCCGACCCTCCGCGCCCTCGACCGCGGCGAGCCGCTCGTCCTGGCCACCACCCGCAAGCCGTACAACGAGGCCCGGGTCCTGAAGGCACTCGGGGTCGGGGGGGGTGACCCGCGGGGCCAGCCCGCGAAGCCCGGCGGGCGGGTGTTCCCGCTCGACGGCCCGTTCGGGTGGGTCGCCCTGGTCGACGACCGCACCCTGCTGTTCGTCCCGGAGCGGCTCCCGGAGGACGCCGGCCCGGCGCTGCTCGCCCAGCTGGTCGGCCGCAAGGGCGACGGCCCGCTCGCCCAGGCCCTGCTCGCCGCCCAGGTCCACGACCTCACCGTCGGGGTCGACGTCCGCGCCCTCGCCGGCGAGTTCGCCGACCGCGGGGCCGGCGCCGACCGGCGGCTCGCCCCGTACCTCCCGCTCCTCCGCGCCCGGTCCGCGGCCGTCGTCGCCGACTTCGACAAGACGGCCCGGGTCCGGTTCGTGATGAACTTCCCGGACGCCGACGCCGCCCGGAAGGCCGCCCCGGCCCTGGAGGAGGGGCTGAATGCCGTGGCGGCGGACCTGGTCGGGCCGGACGGGCCGCAAGCCGACCCGGCCCGCCGCCTGGTCTTCGGCTGGGCCGCGACCGTGCTGAAGGGGGCGAAGGTGACGGCCGCCGGGACCGACGTGACGGCGGCCGCCGACGCCCCGTACGCGGACGAGGTGGCGAAGCTCGCCGCCGTCCTGCCGAAGTCGCTCGGGATCGTCCGGGGGAACGCCCAGGCGACGAACAACCTGAAGCAGCTCGGCGTCGGGATGCACAACTTCCACAGCGCCTACAACCACTTCCCCGGGGACGCGTTCGGCGGCCAGCCGAAGGCCCCGGCGATGAGTTGGCGGGTGCAGATCCTCCCGTTCCTCGAGCAGGACAACCTGTTCCGCCAGCTCGACCTCCAGAAGCCGTGGGACGACCCGAACAACCTCAAGGTGCTGGAGGCGATGGAGATGCCGAAGGTGTTCGAGCACCCCGGCCGGCCGGCCCCGAAGGGGCACACCTACTTCCGCGCGTTCTCGTTCCCGAAGGGGGCCAAGGGGAACGACCGGCCGGCCCTGGCGGAGGGGGAGCGCGGCCCGCGGGTCGCCGACTTCACCGACGGGCTGTCGAACACGTTCCTGGTGGTCGAGGCCGGGGAGGCGGTCCCGTGGTACAAGCCGGACGTGCTCGCCTACGACGGCAAGCTGCCGCTCCCGCCGCTCGGGGACAAGGACGCCGACCGGTTCCTGGCCCTGATGGGCGACGGCAGCGTCCGGGCGGTGTCCCGCAAGACCCCGGAACAGACCCTTCGAGCCCTGATCACCCGCGCCGGCGGCGAGGTGGTCCCGATCGACGATAAGTGATCCCCTGCCGTCCGAGCCGGAAGCGTGAGCGACGGGTGAACGCTAGCCCGTCGCTCACGCTTCCGGCTCGGACGGGCCCTTTCCCCGAGGACCGCACCCATGACCAGGCTCCGCACCGTCCCGGCGGCCGCGCTCGCCGCCGGGCTGTTCCTCGCCGCGGGGGCGACCCCGGCCCAGCCGCCGGCGAAACCGCCCGCCCCGCCGCCAGCCGACCTGGCGGTCGTCCCGAAGGGGGCCGTCGCGTTCGTCACCGTGAGGGTAGCGGACCTGTTCGACCACCCCGACCTGAAGCCGGCGCTGGAGCAGTTGAAGAAGGCCCCCGACGTGCTCGACGGGGTGACCGAGGTATTCGGCGTCGCCCCGCACGAGGTCGAGCGGGTGACGCTGTTCTGGCCGGCGGTCACCGGCCGCGGCCCGGGCGACCCGGTGGCCGTGGTCACCACCCGGGAGGCGTACAACGAGGCCCGGGTGCTGAAGGCGCTGAAGGCCGACCCGGTGTTCGGGGACGGGCGCGGGGCCGGGGCCGGGGCCGAGCGGCGGGCGCGGGACGCCGCCATCCAGAACCTGAAGCAGATCGGCGACGAGCTGCGGAGGTTCGAGGACAAGTCGGCCTGGCCCAAGGGCGCCGGCCCGAAGCTCGACCCGTTCTTCCCGCCCGGGGGGATCGACCCGAAGGGGAACTTCCCGCCGCCCGTCGGTCCGCCGACGCTGCCGAAGGACCCCTTCCCGAAGCCGCCCGGAGACGACGAACCGACGGTGCCGATCTCGGCCACCCTCCCCGGCGAGCCGCTCTTCTACGAGCTGTCCCACCACCCGTTCGGGCTCCTCATCCTGGCGGACGACCGCACCCTCGTGTTCCTCCCCGACACGGCGGACCGGGAGTTCGTCGTCCTCGCCCTGGTCGTGCAACTGGTGCAGAAGAAGTCGGGCGGGCCGCTCGCCGGGGCGGTCGCGGCGGCCGGGAACCACACCCTCGCGGCCGGCGTGTACCTGCCCCCGCTGCTCCGCGGGTTCGACCGCGGCCTGCCGCCCGACCTGGCCCCGTACACCGCCCTCGCGGCGGCGAAGGTCGCCGCCGTCACCGCCGACCTCGGGAAGACCGCGAAGGTCACCCTGACGCTCACCTTCGAGGACGCGGCCGCGGCCCGGCGCGGCGCCCCGGTGTTGGAGGAGGGGTTGAAGTCGCTCGCCGCGGCGGCGGCCGACGAGGTCGTTCGGATGAAGGCCGGGTCGGGGCCGAGGAAGGCGTTGGCCCCGCTCGTCGAGATGGTCGCGGCCGGGGTCGGGAAGGCGGCGGTGAAGGCCGACGGGGCGTCCGCCGTCGCGACCGCCGAGGTCGAGGTCGGGCCGGCCGCGGTGAAGGCGGTCGCCGCCCTGGTCGAGGCGATGGCCGGCCGCAAGACGGCCCTCGCCCGCGCCAACAACCTGAAGCAGATCGGCCTGGCCCTGCACAACTACCACGACACCCACGGCCGGCTCCCGACGGACGTGTGCGGGCCGAACGGCGAGCCGCTCCTGAGCTGGCGGGTGCACCTCCTGCCGTACCTGGAGCAGGACGCGCTATACCGCCAGTTCAAGATGGACGAGGCGTGGGACGGGCCGACCAACAAGAAGCTGATCGACAGCATGCCGAAGGTGTTCGAGGCCGACGGCCGGGACGTGCCGAAGGGCCAGACCGTGTTCCAGGCGTTCGTCACCCCGGACCCGCGGAAGGCCCCGCCGCCGCGGGGGCCGGTCGGCCGCACCTGGCTGGTGGCCGGCGGCAAGGACCCGACCGGGCTGGTCCGCATCCAGGACGGGACGTCGAACACGATCGGGGTGGTCGAGGCCCGGACGCCGGTGGTGTGGTCGAAGCCGGACGACCTGCCGTTCGGGGAGAAGCTGCCGCCGCTCGGGGCGGACGGGGCCGACCGGTTCGCCGCCCTGTTCCTCGACGGCAGCGTCCGCACCCTGCCGACGAACATCAAACCGGAACTCCTCCGGCTGTTCCTCGACGTCCAGGACGGGCAGGTGATCCCGGACCTCGGCGACGACCGCCCGGGGCTGTTCCCGGCCCGGCCGGCGGCCGAGGTGAAGCGGTACCCGGTCTCCCCGCCGAAGTGACCGCGGCGGGTCCGGGGCCCGCACCCCCGCCGAGGACTCCCGGCCCGCTCGCGCCGCGGCCGCGGCGCGAGCGGGCCGGGATGCGAACCCCCGCCACGTCCCCGACGAACTACTTCTCGTCCCTCTCCTCCGCCTTCGGCCGGACCCGGGCGAACTCCTCCTGGACCTTGTTCGGGTCGACCACGACCAGCTCGTCGTCGGTCAGCTTCTTGATCTCGTCGGTGGCCGTCACCGCCTCGTCCCCCTCGCCGAACGTGTACTCCAACTTCCCGTCCTTCACCTTGTAGGTGCCGGTCTGCTCCGACTCCCCGGGGACCTTGTTCACCGACCGTCGCAGGGTCAGCTTCCCGTTCTTGGTGAACTCGGCGATCACCGTCCGCCCCTTCACCTCCCCGTTCGACGTCCTCACCATCTTCCACGTCCCGACGATCCGCACGGCGTCGGTCTTCGGCTTCTCCTTCGGGACCGGGGCGGCCGCCGACGACAGGGCGAGGGCCGGGGCGATCAGGGCGGCGAGGAGTGGACGCATCGGGATCCCTCGGTACGGGTCGGGTGGCACAATCGTACCCGGCCGCCCGGGGACCCGTCTACCCCCTCACATTTCCGCCCGGTCGCACAATCCGCGCCGGGCCGGCGCCGCGGCCGCTCATTTCTGACGCCCGTGGGTTTGTCCGGTCCGGGGCCGCGTCCAACAGTTCCCGGTGTTCACGTCCCGCCCCCCGGCGACGCCCACCGGTGCCCGTTGATGCCCCACCAACCGACCGACTCCGAGGTCAGCCTCTTCGACATCACCCCGAACGGGGACCCGCTCAGCGCCGCCGCCCTGGCCGTCGCCCTCCCTCCCCCCCGGGTGACCGCCGACTGGCTCCTCGACCAGCGCGTCCTCCTCCCCGAGGAGTGGGACGACCTGCCGGCCGCCGACCGGGCCGGGCTGTCCGCCGGGTCGCCCGACGGCCTCCTCGCCGGCCTGGCCGACCGCGGGCTACTCACCCCGTTCCAGGTGGACGCGATCCGCCGCGGGAGCGGGGCCGAGCTGGTGATCGGCCACTACCGCCTGCTCGACATCCTCGGGCAGGGCGGGATGGGGACGGTGTACCGGGCCGAGCACCTCCACCTCCGCCGCCCGGTCGCGATCAAGGTGATGACCCGGGCGGTCGGGATGAACCCCCGGCTGCTGCGGAGGTTCGACGCCGAGGCCCGGGCGGTCGCCCGGCTGCGGCACCCGAACATCGTCACCTGCTTCGACGCCGGGCGGCACGCCCCGCCCGGGGCCGGGCCGGCGCGCGACTACTTCGTGATGGAGCTGATCCCCGGGAAGGACCTGTTCGCCCTGGTCCGGGACGGCGGCGGGCCGCTCCCGCCGCAGCGGGCGTGCGACCTGTTCCGGCAGGTCGCCGACGCCCTGGCCGAGGCCCACCGGCACGGGCTGATCCACCGGGACGTGAAGCCCGGGAACGTCCTGGTCACCCCGGACGGGCAGGCCAAGGTGCTCGACTTCGGGCTGGCCCGGGTGCCGGACCGGAACGTGACCGAGCCGGGGACGCTGCTCGGGACGGTCGGGTACATGGCCCCGGAGCAGGCCCGGGACCCGCACGCGATCGACAGCCGGGCCGACCTGTTCGGCCTCGGGGCGACGATGTACTGGGCCCTGACCGGGCGGGAGCCGTACCCGGACACCGGCAATCCGATCCGGGACCTGAGCCGGCGGATGACCAGCACCCCGCCGCCGGTCCGGGAGGTGCGGTCGGACATCCCGGTGGCGGTGTCCGACCTGGTCGCCCGGCTGATGGAGCGGGACCCGGACCAGCGGTTCCCGTCGGCCCGGGCGGCGGCCGCCGCCCTGGCCGGGTTCGGGCTGTGGCTCCCGCCGTCCCCGGCCGCGGACCCGGCGGCCGCCGCCCGCCGGCCGCGGGTGCTCCTGGTCGACGACGACCCGCTGACGGTGAAGCTGATGACCGCCCTGCTCGGGGACGGGTACGAGGTGCGGAAGGCGGACGACGGGGAGAAGGCGCTGGAGGAGATCACCCGGGACCCGCCGGACCTGGCGGTGGTGGACGTGAACCTGCCCGGGCTGACCGGGGCGGAGGTGGTGACCCGGGTGCGGGCCGGCGGGATCGGGTCGGACCGGGTGAGCGTCCTGCTCACGTCCGGGATGCTGCCGGAGGAGGCCCTCAGCGGGCTGGCCCTGTCCGGGGCGGACGACTTCCTGCCGAAGCCGTTCAAGACGGCCGAGTTCGCGTCCCGGGTGCGGGCGCTGCTGGCCCGGCGGGCGGCCGGGGCCGCCGCGCCGGCCCCCGAGTCGCTGTCCGCGGCCCCCGGCCCGACCGTCCGCATCCCGGCCGCCGCCGCCACCCGGGCGGCGCCGGCCGCCCCGCCCGTCCGCCCGGCGGCCGCGGTCGAGGCGCTGTCGGTGGCCGCGGCCCGGCTGCTGGTCGAGACCGGGCTGGCGGCCGACGGGTACTGGGACCGGATGACGAAGTACGTCCGGGCGCTGGCCGGGGCGGTGGCCGACCGCGGGGAGTACGCCCGGCTGAAGGACGACGCGTTCCTCGACCTGGTGGCGGCGGCCGCCCCGGTCCACGACCTCGGGCTCCTGGCCGTCCCGCGCGGGCTGCTGCTGAAGCCGGGCCAGCTCGACCCGGGGGAGCAGGAGGTGCTGCAGACCCACACCACCGTCGGGTCGGACGTGCTGCAGGCGGTCGCCGGGCGGCTGGTGGCCGAACTGCCGGCCCTGCCGACGGCCGCGGAGGTGGCCCGGAGCCACCACGAGCGGTGGGACGGGGCCGGGTACCCGGACGGGCTGGCCGGGGCGGAGATCCCGCTGGCCGCCCGGGTGGTGGCGGTGGCCGCGGTGTACGAGGCGCTGCGGGTCCGCCGCCCGCACCGCCCGGCCCAGACCCACGCCCACGCGGTCAAGATCATCGCCGCCGAGTCGCCGGGCCAGTTCGACCCGGTGGTCCTGGCCGCGTTCGCCGCCGTCGCCAACCGGTTCGAGCAGATCCACCAGGGCGGGTAGGTCTCTTCCTGGACCGCGGCCGTCCCGGCCGCTGCCCGTCGCCCCCGCGCGAGACGTCGGCGGTACCTCTCGAACGGTCCCCGCGCCGGACAGGTGGTGCGGCCGGGACGGCCGCGGTCCAGTAGAACTGTGCGGCATGGACGCGGTTCAGGTGGTCGGGGCCGGCGGGATCGGGTGCGCAATCGGGTACGCCCTGCGGGCGGCCGGCGTCCCGGTCACGTTCGTCGACGCGAACCCGGCGAAGGTGGAGGCCGGGCGCCGCGACGGGGTGCGGGTCGGGGACCGCCCGCCGCTGGCCGCCGCGTTCGTCCACTCCGCCGACTGGGAACCGGTGCCGGGCGTTCCCGTCCTCCTCGCCACCAAGTGCTACGACAACGCCGCGGTGCTGGCGCGGCTGCCGGCGGGCGCCGACCTGGTCCCGGTGCAGAACGGGTTCGACCCGCAGCTCGACGCCCGCGGCCACGCCGCCGAGGGGATCGCGTCGTTCGTGTCGGAGTGCGCCGCCGACCGCCCGCACACCCGCATCACGCGCTCGGGTGTCCTCCATGTGGGGCCACGGCGCCCGTTTAGCCGCGACGCGGAGTCCTCGGAGCGGAGCGCGACCGACGCGCCCCGCGCTCCGCTCCGAGGACTCCGCGTCGCGGCTAAACGGGAGGGGTTGTTCCGCGTCGTGGACGTCGCCGACATCGCGCCGGTGAAGCACGCCAAGCTCATGTACAACGCGGCCATCTCGCCGCTCGCCGCCGCCGCCGGGCTCGACAACGGCCAGCTCCTGTCGCTGCCGCCCGCCCGGAAGCTGTTCTTCGCGCTGCTCCAGGAGAACCACCGCGTCCTGACCGCGGCCGGGGTCGTGCTCGGGAAGGTCGGGCCGTTCCACCCGTCGACGGTGGCGTGGATCCTGCGGCGGCGGTGGCTCGCCGGGCTGATGGCGACGTTCTTCGAGCCGTCGCTCCGCGGCACGTACTGCTCGATGGCCGGCGAGATCCAGAAGGGGCGGACCGAACTCGACCACTACAACGGCCACCTGATCCGGCTCGCGGACCGGGTCGCGGCGCCGTGCCCGCTGAACCGGGCGGTGTACGAGCGGGTGGCGACGATGACGGCGGGGCGGGCGGCCCCGGACCCGGGCGTGCTCGACGACCTGGCCCGGGCGGTCACCTCGTGAGCAGCGGCTCGACCCAGACGGCGTGGGCGCCCCACGGCCCGCCGCGGACATCGACCCCGATCGTCAGCGTCTCGACCCCGCGGACATCCAGGTCGCACGTCGGGGAGCCGTTCGCGAACCCCACCTCGCGGGACCGCCACTCGACCCCGTCCCGGAGGACCACGAACGTGACCGGCGACGCCTTGTACGGGGCCGAGTCGTTCATCGCCATCCCGGCCGTGAACCGGGCGTACCGCTTGCCCAGGTTGTAGGTCACGCGGACCGGGTCCAGGTGGGGTGGGGTCGGGTGCATGAACATCCCGTTCGGCGACACCTTCCCGTTGACCCGGACGGAGCCGTCCACCTCCGGCGGGAGCTTCGGCATCGGCCACCCGACCGCCGCGGACGGCTGGAGGTTCCGGAGGAACTCGGGCTCGGCCGGCTTGGGCGGCGGGGGCTTCGGGGTCGTCTCCGCCGCCTCCGGGGCGGGCGTGGGCGCGGCGGGCTTGCCCCGGCCGGCGACGGCGACCAGCCCCACCCCGGCGGCCGCCAGGCAGACCCCGGCGGCGACCGCGAACCGGTGCCGCCGCAGGAACGACGGCCGCGGCCCGCGCCGCTTCTTCCGCTTCGACCGGGCGGTCTTCCCCGACTCGGTCGCGCCCCCGGCCACCTCGGCCACGTCGAAGGCCACCGCCCACGGGCGGGTCCCGGCCGACTTCGAATCGCCCGGGCGCGGCCCGCCCGCCCGGGCGGTCCGGGACGGCCGGTCCGCCCCGTCGAGCCGGGCGATCACCTCGTCCGCCGACGCCGGGCGGGCGGCCGGGTCCTTCGCCAACAGGTCCGCGACGAGGTCGGACAGGGCGGCCGGGACCGCCGGGTTCAGGTCGCGGACGGCCGGCGGGTCGTCGGCCGCCAGGGCGGCGGCCTGGGCCATCAGGTTGTCGGCGACGAACGGGGTGCGGCCGGTGCACAGGGCGAAGACGACGCACCCGAGGCTGAACAGGTCGGTCCGGGCGTCGAGCGGGCGGCCCCGGACCTGCTCCGGGCTCATGTACGCCGGGGTGCCGACGACCGCCCCGGACTCGGTCAGGTGGGTGTCCTCGTGGACCGCCCGCACCAGGCCGAGGTCGAGGATCTTGACCCGCCCGCCCGGGGCCTGGACCCAGATGTTCGCCGGCTTGATGTCCCGGTGGATGAGCCCGCGGGCGTGCAGGGCGGCGAGCCCGGCGGCCGTCTCCCGGGTGACCCGGACGACCTCCGCCGGGGCCGGCCGGTTCGGGCGGCGGACCCAGGCGTCGAGCGGCTCGCCCTCCAGCAGCTCCATCGCCAGGAACACGTCCGCCCCGCGGCGGAACGCCTGGTACACCCCGACGAGGTGGTCGTGCCGGATCGCGGCCAGGGCCCGGGCCTCCCGGACGAACCGCCGCCACCCGCTCTGCTGCTCGGCCGCCGGCAGCGGCCGCATCACCTTCAGGGCGACCGGCCGGCCGAGGGCGAGGTCGTCGGCGGCGAACACCATCCCCATCCCGCCGGCCCCGAGGAGCCGGCGGACGCGGTAGTTCCCGACCCGGCCGAGCTCGTCCGCCCCGGTCGGCGGCTGGAGGAACGGGTAGGTGGCCGGGCCGGGGGTCGCCGGGCCGACCGGGGCGGTGGTCTGGAGGAGGGTGTGGTTCTCGGCCGGTGGCGCCGGGCGTGACATTCGGGGCACCGTCGTCCGGGCGGCGGGGCAGACTCCGGGGAAGTATGCGGTAGGTTCGGGAGAAAGTCTAAACCGGGGCGGGCGACTTCCCGCCGGGGCGATGGGTTGTCAGCCAGAGGTGAGGTGGCGGAGGAGTTCTTCGTACCGCCCGCCCGTCGCGGTGAG
This sequence comes from Isosphaera sp., assembly GCA_013822345.1. Classification (GTDB taxonomy): domain Bacteria; phylum Planctomycetota; class Planctomycetia; order Gemmatales; family Gemmataceae; genus Gemmata. The sequence continues at coordinate 15,430 of PNKH01000003.1, read as the reverse complement.
GTCGAACCGCCGGCGGGTCTCGTCGACGACCGCGATCTCGACCCGGACGTGCTCGGCCGGGAGCGTGGCTTCGACCTTGTCGGCCCACTCGACCAAGCAGACGCCGTCGCCGCGGAAGTATTCGTCCGCCCCGAGTTCGGCGAACTCGCGCGGGCCGGACAGGCGGTAGGCGTCGAAGTGGTAGATCGGAAGGCGGGCGGGGTACTCCTGGATCAGCACGAATGTCGGGCTGGTCACGGCCGCCGGGTTGCGCACGCCCAACCCTTCGGCGACGGCGCGGGTGAGGTGCGTCTTCCCGGCCCCGAGCTGGCCGACGAGCGCGACCACCGCCCCGGGGAACAGCAGCTCGCCGAGCCGCCGGCCGAACGCCTCGGTCGCCGCGAGGTCGGGGATGTCGATGGTGCGGGTCATCAAGACAAGTTAGCCACGGATGGACACGGATGAAACACGGATCAGACAGAACAAGACTTCCTCTTCTGTCTGATCCGTGTTTCATCCGTGTCCATCCGTGGCTACTTCTTCTGCTTGTTCTGCTTCGCCGTCTTGTGCCGGAGGAAGGCGTGCATGAACGGGTCGAACCCGCCGTCGAGGACCTCGGCGATGGCCGGGGTCTTCAGGTCGATCCCGTCCCGCTCCTCCCGCACCAGGGTGTACGGCTGCATCACGTAGCTGCGGATCTGCGACCCGAACGCGATCTCGCCCTTCGCGTCGTAGTGCTTGACCACGTCGCCCATCCGCTTCTGCTCCTCGATCGCGTACAGCCGGGCCTTCAGCAGCTTCAGGGCGTTGTCCTTGTTCTTGTGCTGGCTCTTGTCCACCCGGCTCTCGGCCCGCACCCCGGTCGGCTTGTGGATGCACCGGGCCCCGGACTGCGTCTTGTTCTGGTGCTGCCCGCCGGGGCCGCCGGTGCTGAAGTGCTGCCACTCCAGGTCGCCGTCCTTGATGACGATCTCGATGTCGTCCGGCAGCTCCGGGAGCACGTCGACGGCGGCGAACGAGGTCTGGCGGGTGTCGCCGCTGCCGAACGGGCTCATCCGGACCAGCCGGTGGACCCCGATCTCGCTCTGCAGGTACCCGTAGGCGTACGGCCCGACGACCTTGAACGACACGCTCTGGAGGCCGGCCTCCAGGTTCGGCTCCTCGTCCACGTCCTCGAGGGTGAACCCGTGCCGGTTCGCCCACCGGGCGTAGGCCCGGTACAGGATCTCGGCCCAGTCGCAGGCGTCGGTCCCGCCGGCCCCGGGCTTGATCGACACCACCGCCGACGCCGCGTCGTGCTTCCCGCTCATCATCGCCTGGAGCTCGAACGCCTCGTACTTCCGCTCCGCCGCGTCCAGGGCGGGGGCCATCTCGGCCTCGAACGACTCGTCCTCCTCGGCCAGCTCGGCCATCGCCTTCAGCTCGGTGGCGGCGGCGGTCAGCTCCTCGTACGGCTTGAGCAGCGAGTTGAACACCTTGAGCTGGCCGATCACGCCCTTGGCCTTGTCCGGGTTGCCCCAGAAGTCCGGCTCGGACTGCTTGGCGTCGAGGGCGTCGCGCTGGGCGGTTTTGCCGGGGATGTCAAAGAGAGTCCCGCAGCTGGGTGAGGCGGGCGCACAGCTCGTCGGTCCGGCGGCGGAGGTCCGGGTTCATCGGCGTCGTCCTTCGGACGGAAGTGGACGGGCGGCGGCGTGCCGCCCCGTGGGTTAGACGGTAGCATAGCGGGCGGGGTTCACCGGATGAAGGCCGAAGACCGGGGGCGGCGATGGGCAAGCTCGCGGACAAGGTGGCGGTGGTGACCGGCGGCGGGTCGGGGGTCGGGAAGGCGACGGCCGCCCTGTTCCTCCGCGAGGGGGCGAAGGTGGTGATCGCCGGCCGGGACGCGGCCAAGCTCGTCGCCGTGGCCGCCGACCTGGCCGCCGGCGACGCCCTCCGCACCGTCCCGGCCGACGTGGGGAAGGCCGACCAGTGCGCCGCCCTGATCCAGGCCGCCACCGCGGCGTTCGGCCGGGTCGACGTCCTGGTGAACAACGCCGGCACCAACATCAAGGACCGCACCCTGCGGGAGCTCACCCCGGAGGCGTGGGACATGATGATCCGGACGAACCTGGACGGGGCGTTCTACTGCACGCGGGCGGTGCTGCCGCAGATGTTCGACCGGAAGGACGGGGTGGTGGTGAACGTGGTGTCGGTGGCCGGGAAGCGGGCGAACCCGCTCGGCGGGGCGGCGTACGTGGCGGCGAAGTTCGGGATGGGCGGGCTCGGCCTGGTGCTGAGTAACGAGGAGAAGGACAGCGGGGTGCGGGTGAGCAACATCTACCCGGGCGAGATCGACACCCCGATCCTGGCCGTCCGCCCGAAGCCGGTGACCGAGGAGCACCGGGCGACGATGCTCAAGCCGGAGGACGTGGCGGACGCCGTGCTGTTCGTGGCGACCCTGCCGCCGCGGGTTTCGGTCCCGGAACTGGTGATCAAGCCGACGGCGCAGATGTACTGGTGACGGGGTTCGGGTTTCGTAGGGTGGGCCGAGTCTTCGAGTCCCACCACTCCGGTTCGCCAGGCGGTGGGACTCGAAGACTCGGCCCACCCTACTACAATCAGCGGTGGGACTCGAAGACTCGGCCCACCCTACAATCAGCCCGCAGGTCAGCCCTCGACCACGTCGAACACGACGGCCGAGACGTTGTCGCGGGAGCCCTGGTCGAGGGCGAGCTGGCCGAGCCGCTCGGCGAGCTGCTGCATGTCGTCGGCCGCGCTGATCTCGGCGGCCAACTGCTCGTCCGGCACGACCCCGGTCAGCCCGTCGGAGCAGAGGAGGAACCGGTCCCCGGCCTGGATCGGCACGACCGTCACCTCCGGGCCCTCGCCGACCTCCTTGCTCCCGAGGTACTTCCACAGCACGTTCCGGAACCGGTGGTCCTTCGCCTCGGCCGCGCTGATCGTCCGGGCCTCGACCAGCGCCTGGGCGAGCGAGTGGTCGACGGTCAGTTGCTGGATCTTCTTGTTCCGGACGAGGTAGCACCGGCTGTCGCCGACCCCGGCCACGTACATCTCGGACCCCTTCCGCCAGATCGCCATCACCACCGTCGTGCCCATGTTCTTCATGTCCTTGTCGAGGGCACCCATCGCCATGATCTCTTCGTTCGCCTGCACGATCGCCCGCCGGGTCACCCCCTTCACCCCGTCCCCGTTCAGGTGCGGGGTCAGGTTCTTCCGCAGCTCCCGCGGGATGATCTCGACCGCCCGCTTGCTGGCGATCTCCCCGGCCGCCTGGCCGCCCATCCCGTCGGCCACGATCCCGACGGTCAGGTCCGGGAACGCCTTCACGTCGATCGAGTCCTCGTTGTTCTCCCGGTAGTTGCCGAGCAGACTGCACTTGCCGACGTTCAGCGAGAAGGCCATGGCGCGGTCCCCGGGACGGGCGGCGGGCCGGTGCCCGCCGGGTCACACGTGCAGGAGTGGACGGCGATTCCCGCGTGGCGCGAACCGCACGGTCTGAGCGTCAGCTTACACGGTAACACACGGCACGCAATCCGGCCGGGGCGATTCGGGCTTTTGCCCGGCCGCCCACGGGTCGCCTTTCCGGACTTGCCCTCAGGCGGTACACTCCGGGCCTCGACGACCTTTCGGCATTCCTGGAGCGCGGCCGTCCCGGCCGCTGGCGTACGGAAGTGTGGGGCGTTCGGGGTTGTCGTGAAGCGATCCGTCGGGGACGACGTGGAGCGGCCGGCACGGCCGCGCTCCAGGGGGACGGGCATGGACGCCGGGCGGGTGGTGCTGGTCCACGACTGGCTGACCGGGATGCGCGGCGGGGAGAAGTGCCTCGAACCGGCCTGCCGGCGGTGGCCCGGCGCCCGCCTGCTGACGCTCCTGCACCGCCGCGGCAGCGTGTCGCCGGTCGTCGAGCGGCAGCGCGTCCGGGCTAGCCCGCTGAACCGCCTCCCCGGGGTCGACCGGTACTACCGCTACCTCCTGCCGCTGATGCCGCTCGCCGCCGGGTGGCGGGTCGCCGACGCCGACCTGGTGCTCAGCTTCAGCCACTGCGTGGCGAAGTCGGCGGTGCCGCCGCCGGGGGCGCCGCACGTCTGCTACTGCTTCACCCCGATGCGGTACGCCTGGCACATGCGCGACGCGTACTTCCGCGCCGCCGGGCCGCTCGGCCGGCTGAAGGCGAAGGCCGTCGACGTGCTCCTCGGCCGGCTCCGCGCCTGGGACCGCCGGACCGCCGACCGAGTCACCCACTTCGTCGCCATCAGCCGGACGGTCCGCGACCGCATCCGCGAATGCTACGGCCGGGACGCCGAGGTGATCTACCCGCCGGTCGACACCGACTTCTACACGCCGACCGGGGAGCGCCGGGAGGACTTCTACCTGGTGGTGTCGGCGCTGGCCCCGTACAAGCGGTTCGACCTGGCGGTCGAGGCGTGCCGGCGGCTCGGGCGGAGGCTGGTGGTGATCGGCAGCGGGCAGGACGCGGCGAAGTTGCGGGCGGCCGCCGGGCCGGGGGTGACGTTCCTCGGGTGGCAACCGGACGAGGTGATCCGCGACCACCTGCGGCGGGCGAAGGCGCTGCTCTTCCCGGGGGAGGAGGACTTCGGCATCGTCCCGCTGGAGGCGCAGGCGTGCGGCTGCCCGGTGGTCGCGCTCGGCCGCGGTGGGGCGCTGGAAACGGTCCGCCCGCTCGGCGACGGTCCGGAGCCGACCGGGGTGTTCTTCGCCGAGCAGACCGTCGACGCGGTGGCCGAAGCCGTGGAGCGGTTCGAGCGCGACGCGGACCGGTTCGACCCGCGGGCCGCCCGCCGCCAGGCGGTCCGGTTCCGCAAGGACCGGTTCGAGGCGGAGTTGTTCGGCTACCTCGACCGGGTGACCGGGACGCCGGCGGGGCGGCGGGCGGCGTGACCTGGACCGCGGCCGTCCCGGCCGCTGCTTCGCGGGTCGGAGGCGTATCGTGTCGGACGGGCGACGCGCCCGCGCCCCGGAGGCGGAGCGGCCGGGACGGCCGCGGTCCAGGCCGAAGCCGCAGCCGGGACGGCCGCGGTCCCAGGGGAGCGGTACACTGTCCGGGGTTCCCGTTCCCCCACCGGACGCCGCCATGTTCCGCCTCACCCCGCTCGCGCTGCTCCTCGCCCTCCCCGCGTCCCCGGCCCAGGAGCCGAAGAAGGACGCCGGCTGGGTGCCGCTCTTCGACGGCAAGACCCTCGACGGGTGGACGCCGAAGGTCAAGGGGTACGAACTGGGCGACAACCACGCGGACACGTTCCGGGTCAAGGACGGCGCGATCACGGTGAACTACGACAAGTACGACGAGTTCGGGGGCAAGTTCGGGCACCTGTTCTACAAGGACGCGTTCTCGCACTACCGGCTGCGGGTCGAGTACCGGTTCGTCGGCGACCAGGCGAAGGGCGGGCCGGGGTGGGCGACCCGGAACAGCGGGGTGATGTTCCACTGCCAGGACCCGAAGACGATGCGGAAGGACCAGGACTTCCCGGTGTCGGTCGAGGCCCAGTTCCTCGGCGGGCTGGGGAAGGGGAACCGGACGACGAACAACATGTGCTCGCCCGGCACCCACGTCGTGCTCGACGGCAAGCTGTTCAAGACGCACTGCACCAGCTCGAAGTCGAAGACCTACGACGGCGACCAGTGGGTGACGGCCGAGATCGAGGTGAACGGCGGCGGGGCGGTGCGGCACTTCGTGAACGGCGACCTGGTGCTGGAGTACAAGGAGCCGCAGCTCGACGAGGCGGACAAGGACGCGGCGCCGCTCGTCAAGGCCCGCGGCGGGAAGGTGCTCTTGGAGGAGGGCTACATCGCCCTGCAGGCCGAAAGCCACCCGGTCGAGTTCCGGAAGGTCGAGATCAAGGTGCTGAAGAAGTGAGCAGCGGGGTCGACGCGACCTGAACGGTTGGCGTCGACCCCGGGCCACCGGCCTGGGTCCCACATCGGACGGGGTCTCGGTGGCGTCACCCCGCCGTTGGCGCTCCGGTTCGCCCGGCCCGCTCACACCCCGAGGCCGGCGGCCAGCTCCGGGGCCTTGCGGGCGGCCTTCTTCGCCGCCTCCGGCCGGTCGGCGAGCAGCTCGCCCTTCACCCGCCGGGTCATCCGCAGCACGAACGCCAGGTCGCGGAGGAGCTGGTCGGCGGAGGCGGTCCGGGCGGCCGGGGCGGTCTTGGCGGTATCGGTGATCGCGGTCATGTTTGCTCTCCTTGCGTCGGGCGGGTTGTCGCTCCGTGACCGGGGGTAAAGCAGCACCCGTGCCGTCGGCCCGGATTCCGACCGGGAACGTCGCCATCGCCTGGGATTCGTAGGCGCCCGCGAACGGAGTGGAAGAGGGAAGGGGGCCCGCACCGCCCGCCGGACCGTTGCAACTCTTACGGCTTGACAGAATCTATACAAACCGTGGCCCGCGGCGTTGCAACGGTGACAACCGGCGCCGGGGGAACCCGGCCGGCCGGCGCAAGTTGGGCGGTCACGGCTCGTCGGCGACGACCACCGGCGGCGGCTTCGGGGCGTCGAGGTCGGCGGTGTCGAGCCGGCCCTCGTCGCGGAGCTGCGCGAAGATCCGCACCGTCTCGCGGATGCCGGCCTCGAGCGGCGTCTTCGGCATCGGCCCGAGGTCGCGCTCGATCCCGGCGTCCGACAGGTCGTGGGCGATCGCGATCTGCGTCGTCCCCAGGGTCACCAGGTGCGCCGCGTCCGGCAGAACTGCACAAAGTGCCTTGTGGAAGTCGGCGAGAGTGACGACCGCCCCGCGGAGGTTGTAGCTTTTCGCCCCGGTGTACGGCCGCTTCAGGCACAGCACGAACGCCTTCGCCACGTCGTCGACGTACTGGAAGTCGGTCCACCCGCCGAAGCTGATGTGGTACGGCCGGCCGAGGAGCACCGCCTTGATCGCCTTGGTCGGCTCGGACGTCATCCCGAGGTCGCGGCCGACCCCGTACACCGTCCACGGCCGCAGCCCGACCGACGAGATCCCGGCGTCCTGGAAGTAGATGCGGGCGTTCCCCTCGTTGCAGATCTTGAACACGCCGTAGTGGGTGCTCGGCACCAGCAGCACGTCGTCGGCGAGCGGCCCGGCCGGGTACTTGTCCGGCCCGCCGAACACCGCCGCGCTGCTGGCGTACACCAACCGCTTCACCTGTCCGCCGGCGGCCTTCACCGCCTCGAACACGGCGAGCGTGCCGAGGACGTTCACCTTCGCCCCGAGCATCGGGTCGGCCCGGCAGGTCGGCACCTGGAGCCCGGCGAGGTGGATGACGTGGGTGATGCCGTGGTCGGCGACCGCCTTGGAGAGCGTCGGCAGGTCGGTCACGTCGCCGGGGACGAACGTGACCTTCTTCACCTCGGCCTCCGGCAGGATCAGCCGGAGGCGGCGGGGGTCTTCCTTGAGGTCGTAGGCGAAGACGTGGTCGCCGCGGGCGAGCAGGTCGCGGGCGATCCACGCCCCGATGAACCCGTACCCGCCGGTGATCAGCACGCGCATGGGCGACTCCTGGCGAACGGCCCGCGGCTCCCCGCCGCGGACCGGGTGGGTGTATCAGGGCCAATGTGTACAGCCGACCCTGCAGTCCGGGTGGGTCTTCTTGAACCGCTCGATCAGGTCGAGGAGTTGCGCCTTCGTCTGCCCGACCCGGCAGTAGGAGGGCTCCTGGGTGACGGCCCTGAGAGTCAGCTCCTCCAGGTCCGGCAGCTTGGCGAGTTTGGCGAGCCCGGCCGCGGTCATGGCCGAGGTCGTGAGCCGGAGGGACTTGAGCGACTTCAGGGAGGCGATGTCGTCCAGGGCCGCGTCCGTGAGCAGCTTCCCGTACAGGTTGTTCACCGACAGGTCGAGCTCGACCAGGTGCTTCAGTCCCCTGAGGTGCTTAACCCCGGCGGCGGTGAGGTTGTTCGAGCCCAGGTCGAGGCTTTCGAGCCGCCCGAGCTTGCCGATGTGGGCCAGGGTGGCGTCGGTGACGTCCCCGCCCGACAGGTGCAGGTGCCGGAGGCGGGTCATGCCGGCGACGTGCTTCACCCCGGCGTCGGTGACCCGGGTGGTGCCCAGCGCGAGGCGCCGGAGGGACTCGTGCGCCGCCAGCACCTCCACCCCCCGGTCGCCGACGTCGACGCCGCTCAGGGTCAACTCCTCCAGCCCCTCGAGTCGGGACACCGCGTTCATCCCGGCGTCGGTGACGCCCCGGGCGTACACGACCCCCAGCCGCTTCAACCCCTTCAGGGGGAGGAGGTGCTTAAGCCCGGCGTCGGTGACCTCCCGCGCGTCCAACCAGAGGTCTTCCAACCGGGCCAGGTGGCCGAGTTCCTTCAGCCCGGCGTCGGTGACGTTCTCGCTCTGCACCGACAACCGGCGCAGGCTCTTCACTCGCCCGGCGAGCCTCAGTTGCTCGTCGGTGACCTTGTGGTTGTAAAGGGCCAGCTCGACCCACGGCGGCCCGTCGTCGGGGGGCCCGCCGCGGACGACGCGACAGCCTTCCTTCCCCTTGGCGAACCGTTCGAGCGCCGCGACGGCCGCGTCCTCGGCGGCGTCGGCCAGCGCGGGGGTGGCGAGGAGCGCCAGGGCGAGGGAGAGCACGGGAACTCCTGCGGGGCGGTTCGGGAGTGGCCGGGGGACCTCAACACCGCCGCCGGGCGGCCGTTGGCGGGGGCGGCTCACGCGGGGCCGTTCGCCGGGGGTTCCGGCTCGGGCTCGTCCGGCTCCTGGACCACGTCCTCCCGGGCGACCTTGGCGACGGACACGATCTTGTCCCCGTCCTTCAGGTTCATCACCCGCACCCCCTGGGTGTTCCGCCCGACCACCCGGATGTCGTCCACCCGGCTCCGGGTCACCATCCCGCCGGACGTGGTCAGCATGATCTCGTCCCCGTCCCGGACGCTCGCGATCCCGACCACCGGCCCGTTCTTCGCCGTCACCTTCACGTCCTTCACGCCCTTCCCGCCGCGCCGCTGCCGCCGGTACCGCATCCCCGACGGGTCGTTCTCGTCCGCCGGCTCCTCGGCCTCACTCGCGCCGCCCTCCGGGTCGCGGCTCGGCGCCGGTTCTTCGGCCCCGTCTTCCGACTCCTGACCCCCGACCCCCGACTCCTGGTTCGCCCCGAACGGGGTCCGCTTCCCGTACCCGTTCTCGCACACCGTCAGCAGCACCCCGGCCGGGTCGGCGACCACCATCCCGACCACCTCGTCCGCCTTGACCAGGCCGATCCCCTTCACCCCGCGGGCGGTCCGGCCCATCGCCCGGGCGTCCGCCTCCGAGAACCGGATCGCCATCCCGCCGCGGGTCGACAGCACCACCTCGTCCCCGGCCTGCGTCAGGCAGACATCGATCAGCTCGTCCCCGTCGTCCAGCGTCACCCCGATGATCCCGCCCTGCCGGACGTTGCTGTACGCCATCAGTTCGGTCTTCTTCACCACCCCCTTGCGGGTCGCCATCAGGACGTGGACGCTGGGGGTGAACTCCCGCACCGGGACGATGCCGGCGACCTTCTCCTCCGGCTTCAGCGCCTGCAGCACGTTGGCGATCGCCCGCCCGGCCGAGGTCCGCGGGGCGGTCGGGATGCGGTGCACCTTCAGCCAGTACAGGTGCCCGGTGTTCGTGAAGCACAGCAGGTACGCCTTCGTGGACGCGACGAAGAAGTGCTCGACGAAGTCGTCGTCCCGCAGGCCCCCTTGGACCCCCTTCCCGCCGCGGCCCTGCACCCGGTACTCGGTCAGCGGCATCCGCTTGATGAACCCTTGGTGCGAGATGGTCACCACGTTCGGCTCGTCGTCGATCAGGTCTTCGAGGTCCACGTCCCCGGCGTCGTCGCTGAACTCCGTCTTCCGGTCGTCCCCGTACCGGGCCGCCATCTGCTCCAGGTCCGCCCGGATCACCGCCCGGACGTTCGCCTCGTCCCCCAAGAGCGCCTCGTACCCGCGGATCTGCTCCCGCAGGGCCGCGTACTCCTTCAGGATCTGGTCGCTCTCCAGGGCGGCCAACTGCCCGAGCTGCAACCGGACGATCGCCTCCGCCTGGGCCTCGGTCATCTGGTACTCGGCCGACACCCCCAGCTCGCGCTGCAGGGCGGCGAACGGCTCGGCCCCGATCGCCCGCTCCAAGAGAGCCGCCGGCACCCGCGTCTCCTGCAACCGCCGCTTCGCCTCCGACCGGTTCGGCGACTCGCGGCAGACCTTGATGACGGTATCGATGTCGGCCAAGGCGATGAGCTGGCCCTCAAGGACGTGCCCGCGCCGTTTCGCCTCCCGGAGCAGGTACTCGGTCCGCCGGCGGATCACCTGGGCCCGGTGGTCGAGGAACTTCCGCATCAGCTCCAGGAGCGGCAGCCGACGGGCCTCGCCGTCGGCCAGGGCCCACATGTTGATGCTGACCGTCTTCTGCAGCTTCGAGAACTGGTACAACTGGTTCAGGACGGTGTGCGGGTCGGCCCCGCGCTTCAGCCCGACCACCACCCGGACCGGCTCCCCGCCGCGGGCGCTGGACTCGTCCCGCAGTTCGTTGATCCCGGGGATCCGCTCGTCCCGGACGAGTTCCTTCAGCTCGTCCAGGAGCGGGATCCGGCTGACCTGGAACGGGACCTCGCGGATCAGGATGTACGGGTTCTTCCCCTTCGCGTCCTCGACGACCTCGGCCCGGGCCCGGAGGGTGAGCTTGCCGTGGCCCGTGTTGTACGCGTCGACGATCCCCTGCCGGCCCATGACCACCCCGCCGGTCGGGAAGTCCGGGCCGGGGATGACCTCCAGCATCTCGGCCAGGCTGACGCCCGGCTCGTCGATCAGCTTGACCAGGCCCCGGCAGACCTCGCGGAGGTTGTGCGGCGGGATGTGGGTGGCGATCCCGACCGCGATCCCGTCGGAGCCGTTCACCAGCAGGTTCGGGAACTTACCCGGCAGGACGAGCGGCTCCCGGTACTTGCCGTCGTAGTTGTCGATGAAGTCGACCGTCTCCCGCTCCAGGTCGTCGAGCAGGTCGGCGGCGACCGGGCTGAGCCGGGCCTCGGTGTACCGGTGGGCGGCGGGCGGGAGGCCGGCGATCGACCCGAAGTTCCCCTGGCCGTGGATCAGGCGGTAGCGGAGGTTCCAGTCCTGGGCCATGCGGACGAGGGAGTCGTAGATGGACGCGTCGCCGTGCGGGTGGTACCGTTTCATCGTCTCGCCGATGATCCCGGCGCACTTGCTGGTCGCCTTGTCGGGGGTGAGCCCGAGGTCGTTCATGGCGACGAGGATGCGGCGCTGGGACGGCTTCAGCCCGTCGCGGACGTCCGGGAGGGCCCGGCTGATGATGACCGACAGGGCGTAGGTGCGGTAGCTGGTCTGCAACTCGTCGACGATGTCGAGGTCGTTGACCGGGGCCGGCGGGGGCGGCGAGCCGTCTGCTGGGGGGGGCGGTGCGGTGGGGTCGGCCAACGCTGTCTCCTGGCTCGAACCCGAGGGGTTTTGTCCGGCCCCGCGGGGGTTCAACCCGGGCGGAAGGGCACACGAGAATTTTACGGATCGGGCCCGGTTCGAACCAGCTTCGTCGGTCGTTCCGAGGAACTTTCCCGTTCGCCCGAAGTCGAAATCAGTAAATCCGTTCCGGCGGGGCCGACAGCGCCGCCGGGGCCGACCTTCACCCTCCGGTGCGACTGATGCAAGCGATGACGTTCGCGGGGCTTGCGGCGGGGTTATTCTGTGCCGCGGGCCAGGCCCCGAAGGACGTGCCGGCGGCCGCCAAGGACACGCCGGCGGCCGAGTACACCCGCACGAAGCTGCTCAAGGCGAGGGTGACGGTCGGGTACACCGACACGCCGGTCGGGGAGATCCTGAAGGAGTTCGCCCACCAGGCGGAGATGCAGGCGGAGCAGCCGCTGATGTGGGCGTACGGCCCCGGGTTCGCGTTCGGCAAGAAGGTGACGTTCGCGGCCAAGGGGGTGCCGCTGGAGGCGGCCCTGGACCAGCTCCTGACGCTCGCCGGCGGCGGGTACGTGGTGGTGTCGAAGGACGGGGACAAGTACGACGGGTGGGTGCGGCTGACGACCGGCAGCGAGCGCGGGTCGGAGCCGCCGCCGGCGGACGCGGCGGAGGAGGCGGAGGCCGCCGGGAAGCTCGGCCTGGCGAAGAAGCTGCTCGACGCCGGGAAGCCGGAGTCAGCCCGGCCGGTGCTGGAGATCGTGGCCCGGAAGTACCCGGCGACGAAGGCCGGGGCCGAGGCGAAGGAGTTGCTCGGGAAACTCGAGAAGTAGGGGCCGGGGGCGCCGTCTACGTCCGCCGGGGGTTGCGCTCCGGCCCTCCGCCGTCGCCCGCCAGGGGTTCCGGCCCCGCCCGAAGCGGGCGGTGCCTCCACCCCCGGCTACCGTCGGTCGCCGCTCCGCGGCTCCAGTCTTGTAGTCCCGGAGGGACGACCGACGGTAGCCGGGGGTGGAGCGCAGCGCAACCCCCGGCGGCGTCGACGGCACCCCCAACCCCGTTCCCGCGCCCCCGCCATGAGACACCCGCCGCGAGACGTGCCGTGGATGCCGCCGGAACTGGCGGACGCCGACGGGTTCGTCGGGCTCGGTGGGGACCTGTCCCCGCGGACCCTGCTGCGGGCGTACGCGGACGGTGTCTTCCCGTGGTACAACGAGGGCGACCCGATCCTGTGGTGGTCGCCGGACCCGCGGGCGGTGGTCGAGCTGGCGGACGGGGCGGCCGGCGGCACCCCGGGGTACGGAGGGCTGCACGTCTCCCGCCGGCTCGCCCGGACGGTCCGGTCGGGGCGGTTCCGGGTGACGGTGAACCGCTGCTTCGGGGCGGTGATGCGGGCGTGCGGGGAGAACCGGGACGGCGGGACGTGGGTGATCCCGGAGATGGTCGCGGCGTACGCCGAGATGCACCGGCTCGGGCACGCCCACAGCGTCGAGGCGTGGGCCGGGGACGACCTGGCCGGCGGGGTGTACGGGCTGGCGGTCGGCGGGCTGTTCGCGGCCGAGTCGATGTTCTACCGGGTGACGGACGGGTCGAAGGTGGCCCTGGCGGCGCTGGTCGGGCGGTTGCGGGAGCGCGGGTTCGCCCTGCTCGACGTGCAGATGAAGACGGCCCACACCGAGCGGCTCGGGGCGACCGACGTGCCGCGGGCCGAGTACCTGCGGCGGCTCCGCGAGGCGGTCGGGATGACCGGGGTGAGGTTCGCGTAGAAGTGGTCTCTTCCGGTGGGGCAGGCATTCCTGCCTGCCGAGCCAAACACGGCAGGCAGGAATGCCTGCCCCACCGGCCTGGGGTCTCGGAATCGCTAGACTGGACGTGCCGCGGGCGGGGGCGAACCCCCGGGCCGCGGCCGTCCTCTTTCCCCGCGGGGTCCAGGCCAAGGACTTCGCACGGAGCCACCGATGCCGACGAAGATCGACATGGCGCGGTTCGCCAAGTTCTGCAAGGACATGGGGTTCATCTTCCAGTCGTCGGAGATCTACGGCGGGATCAACGGGTTCTGGGACTACGGCCCGTTGGGGGTGGAGCTGAAGCGGAACGTGAAGGAGGCGTGGTGGCAGGACATGGTCCGGAACCCGCCGCCGGGGCCGGACGGGAAGGAGATCCGGATGGTCGGGCTGGACTGCTCGATCATCATGAACCCGAAGGTGTGGGTCGCCAGCGGGCACGTCGGGGCGTTCGCCGACCCGACCCGGAAGTGCCCCGGGTGCGGCAAGTTCACCCGCGCCGACCAGCTGTGGCCGGTCCTCGCCGAGTGCGACTGGATGAACTCGCTGATCCAGGAGTTCACCCCCGTCACCGGCCAGTACGACACGGCCCGGCTGATGAAGTGGGCGAAGGGGAAGGGCCAGAAACTCGCCCCGAACCTGGCGCTGGTGCGGAACCCCGAGGTCACCCTGTCGTGGCTGGCGACGCGGGTGAACGGGCAGCCGGACGCCCCGCCGACCCTCCAGGAGTTCGCCCAGTACATCGCCACCGAGCAGTTGCACCAGACCGGGCTTCAGGACCCGTGCCCGGCGTGCGGTGCCCCGCTCGGGCCGGCCAAGCCGGTGTCGCTCATGTTCGAGTCGCACGCCGGGCTGGAGCAGACCGAGGACAGCAAGGTGTACCTCCGGCCGGAGACGGCTCAGGGCATCTTCGCCAACTACCGGAACGTCCTGGACAGCACCCGGCTGAAGCTGCCGTTCGGGGTGGCGCAGGTCGGGAAGGCGTTCCGGAACGAGGTGACGCCGCGGAACTTCACCTTCCGGAGCCGCGAGTTCGAGCAGATGGAGATCGAGTTCTTCTGCCACCCGGACGAGTCGATGACCTGGTACGAGTACTGGCGCGACCTGCGGAAGAAGTGGTACAGCACGCTCGGGGTGCGGTCCGAGAACCTGGTGCCGCGGGAGCAGGGGGCGGACGAACTCGCGTTCTACTCGAAGGGGACGACCGACATCGAGTACCTGTTCCCGTTCTCCCCCGACCCGCAGGAGCTGGAGGGGGTGGCGCACCGCGGGGCGTACGACCTGACCCAGCACGCCACCCACAGCGGGATGGGCGAGAAGTTCATGTACTTCGACGAGGAGCGGTGGAACGCCGACAGCGCCGGCCGCAGCACGAACTCGTTCAAGGAGTGGATGAAGACGAACCCGCCGGCGGCGGAGGTGGCGAAGTACCAGTTCACCCCGCACGTGATCGAGCCGTCGGCCGGGGCCGACCGGTTCACCCTGGCGGTGCTGTGCGAGGCGTACACGGTCGAGACGGTGCCGGGGAAGGACGGCGGGCCGGGCGAGGAGCGGACGGTGATGCGGTTCCACCCGCGGCTGGCGCCGGTCAAGTGCGCCGTCTTCCCGCTGGTGAACAAGGACGGGATGCCGGAGAAGGCGCTCGAACTCTACCGGTCGCTGAAGCCGCACGTCAACGTGTTCTTCGACGACAAGGGGGCGGTCGGGCGGCGGTACCGGAGGCAGGACGAGGCCGGGACGCCGTTCTGCGTGACGATCGACGGCGACACGATGAAGGACGACACGGTGACGGTCCGCGACCGCGACACGCTGAAGCAGGAGCGGGTGCCGATGTCGCAGGTGCGGGCGGTGATCGAGAAGGTGCTGACCCCGGGGGCATGAGGCGATTCACGTCACAAGCCCGCGGCGCGAGCAAGGGCTACGCTTGCCCTTGCTCGCGCCGCGGGCTTGTCGGCGCCGCGGGTCACCCGAACAGGTCCGACACCTTGCACGAGAACCCCGGCAGCCCGTCCCCGCCGTCGAGGGTGTCGTCGCTGTCGAACTCCGTCCCCCGCCTGCCTTCCTGGTAGACCGTCACGGTCCGGGTCTCGAAGTCGACGAGCCACACCGCCCGGGCACCACCGTCCAACTCCGCCCGCACGGACTGACGGCAGAAGGTCCGGGAGGTACCCAGCAGCGGTATCACTACCGCCAAGTCACGTCCGGGGTGCCCCTCCGGCAGAACCGCGGACAGGATCGACGGGTGACCCAGGTGTTCGGCCGGGTTGGCCGTCACGGCAAGGATGAGGTACGACAGTTCG
>PNKH01000002.1 GCA_013822345.1 Isosphaera sp. | reverse complement strand
CGCCGGCGGGTGAGGGGTGGGCGTACGGAGACGGGCGTGGGCACTCGCGCCGCGGGCTCACCGGCCTCACGCCGCTAGCGGGACGGACACCCCGGTCCGGGCGGACAGCGGCTTGGTCGCCTTGAACACCAGCACCCGCCCGACCAGCCGCTCCAGGAACGTCAGCGGGACCAGCCGCCAGGCGTGCGGCAACTCGGCCCGCCGCAGGTGCCGCTTCCGGGCCTTGAACCCCGCGAACCCGGGGAACGCCCGGCGGAGCGCCCGGGCGGACGTCTTCGCCCCGGCGGTCGGGTCGGCCGGCCGCCGCCAGTACAAGAACTGGAGCGGCAGCAGCACGTCCTGCCAGTACCCGGCGTCGTACCGGGCCGGGAACAGGCCGATCACCTTGCCGCCGGCCTTCAGCACCCGGAACAGCTCCGCCACCCGGGCCGGGGCCGGCGGGTCCGGGTCGTACAGGGCGTTCCACGTCACCACGTCGAACGCCCCGTCGGGGAACGGCAGGGCGTGCCCGGCGAGGTCGACCGCCCGCACCGGGAGGGCGTGCCGGGCGAGGTTGTCGCGGACCAGGTCGGGGTGGTCGGCCGGGCCGAGGCCGACGGTCACCGGGGTGCCGGCCCGGGCGTACCGGACGGCGTCGCTCCCCATCCCGGGGCCGAGGTACAGCAGGGATTCGCCGGGGTGCCGGCCGAACTCCAGGGCGGACGGGAGCCACGCCCCGTGCCGCTGGTATCGTTTTTGCTCCAACTCGTCGAACCACGCGGCCGTGAACGGGGCCAGCCCGGCGGCCGGGCGGCGGGTGTCCGGCGGGCGGATCAGCTCGCGGTTGGCGGCCAGGCCCGGGTCGGGCAGCGGCCGGGCCGGCGGCCCCGGGGCCGGCCCGCCGTCCTCGTCCGGGAGGGCGGGGTCGGCGGCGAACAGTTTCAGGTGGCCGCGCCGGCCGGTCATGGACGCGCCCCGCACCGGGGACCGGGGTAGGATGAGGGCCCGCATACCCGCGGTGCGGGACTGGGTCAACCCCGACCCGCGGGCGAGCCGCCCGGCCCGGGGCGTCCGGTGAACGGTGGGCGACCCGGGGGGACGGGCATGAGTCGGCTGCTCGGCACCATCCGGCGGATGTTCGGCGGCGGGTCGGACCGCCCGCCGGACCTGGACGCCACCCTCCGCGCCCTCCGGGCCAAAACCCCGGCCCCGGTGTTCTGGCTGCTCGGCAAGACGCAGTCCGGGAAGACGTCGATCATCCGCTTCCTGACCGGGGCCAACGACGCGGTCATCGGGGCCGGGTTCCGCCCGACCACCCGCACCACCCGCCGGTTCGAGTTCCCCACCCCCGACGCCCCGCTCCTCTCCTTCCTCGACACCCGCGGGCTCGACGAGCCGGGGTACGACCCGGCCGCCGACCTCGCCGCCCTCGACCCCCAGGCCCACGTCGTCGTGGTCACCGCCAAGGCGACCGACCTGGCCCAGGGGAACGTCCGGGCGGTCCTGGAGCCGGCCCGCCGGGCCAACCCGTCGCGCCCGGTCGTCCTGTGCGTCACCACCCTCCACGAGGCCACCCCGCGCCAGCCGCACCCGGTCCCGTACCCCTGGGGTCAGGAGTCGGGGGTCGGGAGTCGGCAAGACCCGGCCGGTTCTTCCCCGACTCCTGACTCCGGACTCCCGACCCCCGTTCCGGACGACCTCCGCCGGTCGATCGACGAGCACGCCCGGGCGTTCGCCGGGCTGTACGACGCCCTCGTCCCGATCGACCTGACCCGGCCCGAGGACGGGTTCCCGGACCCGGACTACGGCGGCGAGCAGCTGAAGCAGACGCTCCTGCGCGTCCTCCCCGGGGCGTACCGCCAGACGCTCCTGCGGCTGAAGGAGGCGACCGACGCGCTGAAGGACGTGCACCTGCGGCACGCCGAGCCGGTCATCCTCGGGTACAGTACCACCGCCGCGACCGCCGGGGCGGTGCCGGTGCCGTTCGTCGACCTGCTGGTGATCCCCGGGGTGCAGGCGCGGATGGCCCGGCACCTGGCCGGGCTGTACGGCCAGCCGATGACCGCCGACCGGTACAAGGAGATCGCGGCGGCGGTCGGGGTCGGGCTGGTGTCCCGGCAGCTGGCCCGGCAGGCGACGAAGTTCATCCCGGTGGTCGGGTCGGCGGTCGGGGCGGCGGTCGCCGGGGCCAGCACCTACGCCCTGGGCCGGGCCCTCTGCTACTACTTCCAGGCGGCGTGCGAGGGCCACGTCCCGGACGCCGCCGCCCTGAAGGCGTACTTCCAGGAGCAGTACGCCGCCGCCGAGACGAAGTGGAAGAAGGACGGCGAGGCGCGGTGACCGCCGGGCGGGCTGGGGGTAGGGGCTGCACTCCCGGTCTTCCGTCGTCGCCCGCCAGGGGTTGCGCTCCGGCCCTCGCGGGCCGTTCGCTCCACCCCCGGCTACCGTCGGTCGTCCCGCCGGGACTACAACCCGGGTCTTCAGCCGCGGAGCGGCGACCGACGGTAGCCGGGGGTGGAGCGTAGCGTAACCCCCGGCGGCGTCCACGGACGGGCCGGAGCGCAACCCCCGGCGGGCCCGCGTGGTCTTCAGGAGTCGCCCATGACCCGGTCCCGGTTGATCCTCCTGGCCGTCCTGTTCTTGCTCCCGTTCCTGGTGCTGATCGGGGTCGGCAGCTACCACCTGTGGGACACCGGATACCTGTGGGTGTGGTGGCCGCTCCTGGCCGTGTTCGGGCTGACCTACTTCCTCGCGTGGCGGTGGACCCGCGGCCGCGGCCTCCCGCCGACCGCCCCGCCGCCCCCGGGGTACTGGACCGACCGGGACACCGCCGCCTGGCAGAAGGTCGACGCCAAGGCGAAGTCGTTCGAGGCCGTCACCCTCGACCAGATCAGCAACGCGAAGCACTACACCGACCTCGCCCTCGACCTCGCCGCCCAGGTCGGGGCCGTCTACAACCCGGACTCCGAAGACCCGTTCGACAACCTCACCCTGCCGGAGGTGCTGGCCTGCGTCGAGTTGGCCGCCGCCGACCTCGACGGGATGGTCCGGAAGTACGTCCCCGGGGTCCACCTGCTCCGCATCCGCGACACGAAGCGGGCCCAGAAGGCGTACGGCTGGTACAAGTCGACGCAGGACGTGTACTGGGCCGGGGCGGCGGTGTTCGACCCGATCTCCACCGGACTGCGGTACCTCGCCTCCCGCGGCGGCCTCGGCACCCTGATGGACCGCATCCAGAGCAACCTCCTGCTCTGGTTCCACACCGCCTTCATCCACCAGTTCGGGCGGTACCTGATCGAGCTGAACAGCGGGCGGCTGAAGGTCGGGGTGAAGCGGTACCGCGAGATCCTCGCCCAGCATGACGTGCCGCCCGCGGGAGAAAACACTCCGGTCGCTGACGCTCCCGGCTCGCCGGGTGTTGGCGAGCCGGGAGCGTCGGCGACCCCGAAGCCGATCACGATCGCCGTGCTCGGGCCGGTGAAGGCGGGGAAATCGAGCACGGTGAACGCGCTGCTCGGCCGGCAAGCGGCGGCCGTCGACCGCCTCCCGGTGGCCGGCGGCACCCGGTACGACCTCGTCCTCCCCGGCGGCCAGCCGGTCAGCCTGCTCGACACCAGCGGGTACGGCCAGGCCGGGGCCGACGAGAAGGAGTTCGCCGCCGCGGTCGAGGCGTCCCGGGACGCCGACCTGATCCTCCTCGTCACCCCGGCGACCGTCCCCGGCCGGCAGGCCGACGTGGACCTGCTCGACCGGCTGAGGGAGTGGTTCGGCGGGAAGCCGCACCTGAAGTTGCCGCCGGTCGTGGCGGTGGTGAACCAGGTCGACCTGCTCAGCCCGAAGGCCGAGTGGGCGCCGCCGTACGACTGGAAGGCGGGGACCCGGCCGAAGGAGGCGAACATCCGCGAGTGCGTCGCCGCGGTCCGCGAGCAGGTCGGCGGGCGGGTGACGGACGTGGTGCCGGTGTGTGCTCGGGAGGGCGAGACGTGGGGGGTGGGGGACGGCCTGGTGCCGGCGGTCGCGGCGCACCTGGACCACGCCCGCGGGTCGTCGGTGTTGCGGGCGTTCGAGGCGGCCGGGTCGGAGCGGCCCGTCGGGAAGGTGATTGACCAGATCGGGAACGTCGCCCAGGTCGCCCTCGGGGCTCTGGGCAACCTGTTCAAGAAGAAGTGACCCGCGCCGCCGCTTGCGGCATTGCCCGCGACGCCGCAAGCGGCGGCACCCGTCGGCACCGGCGGCCGCGATCTTGACACCATTTCCCGCCCGGGGTATCGCCCGGGGACGCACGCCGAGACCTCGCCGCACGCCGCTCCGGGACCCGGGGGACGCCCGATGACCGCCTGCCGCCTGTTCCGCCGCCCGCTCCTCCCCCTGGCCGCCGTCGCGGCCGGGGTCGTGGCCGCGTGGCTCGGGTGGGCCGGCCGGGCCGCCGCCGACGACAACCCGAGCGGCCGCGTCGTGTCCGAGGTCGTCCCGGTCACCGCCGGCCGGGCCGTCCACCCGCCGAACCAGATCCGCCAGGTCATGCACACCCGGGCCGGGGCCCGGTACGAGGAGGCGACCGCCCAGGAGGACGTCCGCCGGCTCCACGCCACCAAGTGGTTCGCCCCCGGCGGGGTGCAGATCAAGACCGTGGTCGAGCCGGACGGGCGGGTCAAGGTGCTGGTGTTCGTGACCGAGCTGACCGGGGTGGTCGAGGACCTCCAGTTCCTCGGGGCCGAGCACGTCCGCCTCAGCGACCTGCAGACCCTGTCCGGGGTCCGCAAGGGCGAGCCGATGAACCCGGTCGCCAACGAGCTCGGCCGGGTCGCCATCCTCCAGCGGTACCAGGCGGACGGCCGGTACTACGCCACCGTCGAGCTGGCCGAGGGGAGGAAGCCGACCGACACCCGGGTCGTCTACCGGGTGGTCGAGGGGCCGAAGGTGAAGGTCGTCGGGGTCGACTTCCGCGGCCCGGACCACGCCAGCGTCGCCCGCCTCCGGGCCCAGCTGGTGACCAAGACCTCGTTCCTCGGGCTGATCGGCGGGACGTTCAACCCGGCCTCCCTGGAGGCCGACCGGCAGCGGCTGGCCGACTACTACGAGAACCTCGGGTTCCTCGACATCCGGGTCACCCCCGAGGTGGTGCAGACGGCCGCGGTCGGCGAGGTGCGGGTCGTGTACCACGTCGCCGAGGGCCGGCAGTACAAGGTCGGCGGGGTGCAGATCGACGGGGCGAGGTCGTTCCCGGCGGCGAAGCTGCAGCCGCTGACCGACGGGCTGAAGCCGGGGCAGCGGTACGGCCGGCGGGAGTCGGAGGCGAACAAGTTCCGGATCGACGACTACTACGGCGGCCGCGGGCACAGGGTGACCACGGTCGAGCACCGGTACGCCGTCCCGGACCACCCGGACCTGGTCCAGGTGCACTACGAGGTGGTCGGCGACCGCGGGACTGCGGACCGGGTCGGGCGGCTCGTCATCGAGGGGAACAACATCACCCGCGACCGGGTCATCCTGAACCAGTTGACGGACGACTTCCGGCCCGGCCAGGTCCTGCCGTACAACAAGCTGGACGAGGCCCGGATGCGGCTCGCCCGGCTCGGCATCTTCGACCCGGAGAACCCGCCGACGGTGGAGGTCCTGCCGAACGAGTTCGATAGCGCGTTCAAGGACATCCGGGTGACGGTCCAGGAGACCCGGACCGGGCAGTTCCAGTTCGGGGCGAGCTTCAACACCGACGCCGGGATCACCGGCAACTTCACCCTGAACGAGCGGAACTTCGACCTGTTCCGGCTGCCGACGCTGGAGAACATCCGGGCCGGGCGGGCGTTTCGCGGGGGCGGGCAGGAGTTCCGGCTGGAGGCCGCCCCCGGCACCCAGTTCCAGCGGTACTCGGCCACCCTGCGGGAGCCGTACCTGTTCGACACGCCGTTCGGGCTGACCGTGTCCGGGTTCTACTACAACCGGTCGTTCGCGGAGTACAACGAGGACCGGTACGGCGGGCGGTTCACCCTGGACCGGCGGCTCGACCCGATCTGGCGGGCGTCGGTCGGGACGCGGGTGGAGGGGGTGAAGATCGGGGACGTGCCCGGGTTCGCCACCCCGGCCATCACCGACGACGTCGGGAACCACTTCCTGGTCGGGCTGCGGCCGGGGGTGACCCGGGACACCCGGGACTCGTACCTGTACCCGACCCGCGGGAGCGTGCTCGACCTGGCGTTCGAGCAGGTGCTCGGGAGCTACACGTTCCCGGTCGGGACGCTGGAGTACACCCAGTTCCTGTCGTCGAAGTACCTGGCCCGGGAGGACGGGAGCGGGCGGCACGTCCTGGGGCTGCGGACCCAGGTGTCGGTGGCCGGGGCGAACGCCCCGGTGTTCGAGCGGTTCTACGGGGGCGGGATCCGGAGCTTCCGCGGGTTCACGTTCCGCGGGCTCGGGCCGTTCGAGAACGGGCTGGCGGTGGGCGGGACGTTCGCGTTCCTGAACTCGGTCGAGTACCAGATCCCGATCGACGCCCGGGACAAGTTCCACGCGGTCGTGTTCGCGGACCACGGGACGGTGGAGCGGCGGGTGTCGATCCGGGACTACCGGGTGGCGGTCGGGTTCGGGTTCCGGGCGAACATCGCGGCCCTCGGCCCGCTCCCGCTGGCCATCGACTTCGGGTTCCCGCTGAACAAGGGGCCGTTCGACCGCGGGCAGACGATCAACTTCTCGGCCGGGCTGTTCGGCGGCCCGAACAACTGACGGCCGCCGGGCGAGCCGGGAGCGTGAGCGACCGGAGGGTTGGCGCCCTCCGGTCGCTCACGCTCCCGGCTCACCATTTCCCGCCTCCTGACATTCCCCCGCACCGCCCGCCCGGGGTACACTCCACCCCGTTCCGACCGCACCGGTTCCGGCCCTCACCTACCCGCGTTCGGAACCACCACGCACCTCGGGAACCGAGAAGGGGATCGACCATGGCGGAGAAGGACACCAAGGACGCGAAGGACGCGAAGGAGCTGAAGACGGCGCTGGCGGCGATCGAGAAGGAGTTCGGGAAGGGCGCGATCATGTCGCTCGGCGACATCAACGTCGACGACATCGAGGGGATCTCGACCGGGTCGCTGTCGCTCGACCTGGCCCTCGGCGGGAAGGGGCTGCCGCGCGGCCGGGTGGTGGAGATCTACGGGGCGGAGGCGAGCGGGAAGACGACGGTCGCCCTGCACGCCGTCGCCCAGGTGCAGAAGCAGGGCGGGACGGCCGCGTTCATCGACGCCGAGCACGCCCTGGACCCGACCTGGGCGAAGCGGATCGGGGTGAACCTGAACGACTTGCTGGTGTCCCAGCCGGGGTACGGGGAGGAGGGGTTGCGGATCGCGGAAATGCTCATCAAGTCCGGGGCGGTGGACCTGATCGTCGTCGACTCGGTCGCCGCCCTGGTGCCGAAGAACGAGATCCAGGACAGCGAGATCGGGGACACCAAGGTCGGGCTGCAGGCCCGGCTGATGAGCCAGGCGATGCGGATCCTGACCCCGACGGTGAACAAGAGCAAGACGTGCCTGCTGTTCATCAACCAGATCCGGCAGAAGATCGGGGTGATGTACGGGGACCCGAACACCACCACCGGCGGGCTGGCGCTGAAGTTCTACGCCAGTGTGCGGATGGAGGTGAAGCGGGTGACGCACGTGAAGGACGGGGACGAGACGATCGGGGCGGAGACCCGGGTGCGGGTGGTGAAGAACAAGATCGCCCCGCCGTTCCGGAACGCCGAGTTCGAGATCCTGCACGACCGGGGGATCAACTACGAGGGCGACCTCTTGAAGCTGGCGATCGAGGACGAGCTGGTGGAGAAGGGGAGCGGGGCGCGGTTCAACTACAAGGGCCAGCAGATCGGGCACGGGGAGGCGAACGCGGTGCAGTTCCTGCGGGAGAACGCCGCGGTGCGGGAGGAGCTGGCGGCCGCGATCCTGGAGAAGCGGAAGCCGAAGCCGGCCGAGGCGGCGGAGTTGGAGGCGGCCGCGAAGGAGGAGGCCGAGGCCGCGGCGGAGTTGGCCGCGCTGGGCGAGGAGGTCGGGACGACGCCGGCGAAGAAGAAGCGCGGCAAGGCCAGCGAGTGACCGACCGGGCGAACCGCGACCGTCAGGGAGCGGGTGTCGGGGAGAAAGACACCCGCTCCCTGACGGTCGCGGTTCGCCCGGCACATCCGACCCGAACACGGACGTTCACCCATGCCCGCCAACCGCTCGCTCGTCGTCGGGGCCGCCACCAACTGGGCGGCGTTCGCGGCCACCCTTCTGGTCAGCTTCTTCCTCGCCCCGTACCTGATCCGCAGCCTCGGCGACGCCCGGTACGGCGTCTGGTGCGTCGTCGAGTCCGTCCTCGCGTACTTCACCCTGTTCGACCTCGGCGTCGCCGCCTGCCTGGTCCGGTTCGTCGCCCGGTTCCACGCGACCGGCGAGCGCGACGAGTTGAACCGGCTCGTGTCGGCGTGCCTGGCGGTGTTCGTGGCCGCCGCCGGGTGCGTGCTGGTGCTCGGGGCGGCGCTCGTCCCGCTCGTCGCCCCGGGCCTGGAGCGGAAGCTCGGCGAGCCGGGCGACGTGTCCGCGTTCATGCTGCTGATGCTGGCGAACCTCGCCGTCACGCTCCCGCTCAGCGTCTTCCCGACGATCCTCGACGGGCTCCAGCGGTTCGCGGCGAAGAGCGCCGTACGGCTCCTGTTCCTCGGGGTGCGGGTCGGCGGGATCGTCTACGTCACGGAGACGAGACCCGGGCTGTGGTCGCTCGCGGTCGTGTTCACGGTCACGAACCTGCTGGAGCACGCGGCGATGGCGGCGCTCGCGTTCCGGTTCCTGCCGGGCCTGCGGGTGTCGCGGCGGCTCGTCGACCGCGACACGCTGCGGCGGGTGCGGGGGTACAGTGCCGACGCCTTCCTGGCGATGCTCGCCGGCCGGGTGACCGTGCAGACCGGGGCGATCGTGGCCGGCGGGTTCCTGGCGGTCGCGGCGGCCGCCCACTACGCGGTCGCCCTCCGGCTGGTGGAGATGGCGAAGAACCTGTTGCGGTCGGCGACGACGACGCTCACCCCGGCGGTGAGCGAGCGGGAGGCCGGCGGGGACCTCGACGGGGTGCGGCGGGTGCTCCTCGACGGCACCCGGTGGGTGCTGTACCTGGTGCTGCCGATCCACCTCGGGCTGCTGTTCCTCGGCCGGCCGTTCCTCGACCGGTGGGTCGGTGCCGGGTACGCGGACCTGTGCTTCCCGGCGACGGCGGTCCTGTCGGCGACGCTGACGGTCGGGGTGGCGCAGTCGGTCGCGTCCCGCATCTTGTACGGGATGGGGCGGCTGCGGCTGTTCGCCCGGCTGGCGCTGGTCGAAGCCGGGCTGAACCTCGGGCTGAGCCTGGTGCTGGTCGGGCCGTTCGGGCTGGAGGGCGTGGCGGTCGCGGTGGCGGTGCCGAACGTGCTGTTCTGCCTCTTCGTGATCGGGTACGCCTGCCGGGTGCTGGACCTGGGTGCCGTCCGCTACCTGGCGGCGAGTTGGCTGAAGCCGCTGGCCGCGGCGTGCGTCCCGGCGGCCGTGTGGGCCGCGACCTCGGCGGAGGCGACGTGGGTCGGTATCGCGTCGGGGATCGCGGCGGGCCTGGTGCCGTTCGCGGTCGTCGTCGCGGCGATCGAGGCCGTCTCTTGTAGGGCACGCACCACGTGCCGCGCCGCCCGCCCGGCACGCGGTGCGTGCCCTACAAACCCGTCTCGACCGCCGCTCGCAGTTCCTCGGGTGTGACTCCGCGGACGAGCAGCACCTTGTTCCGGCTGGTGTGCCCGCTGAGCAGTTCGAGCCGCGACCGCGGGAGCTTGAACGTCACGCGGAGCAGGTCGATGACGGCGTCGTTCGCCTTGCCGTCCTCCGGCGGGGCGGTGACGGCGACCTTCAGCGCCCCGGCCTGCTCGCCGAGCACCGCGGCCCGCCTCGCCTTCGGCTGCACCCGCAAGGCGACGGTCGCCCCGTCGGGGTGCGGGTTGACTTGGATCACGTCCCCAATCCCTCGAACAGCGTGGTCCCGACCCGCACGAACGTCGCCCCCTCCTCGACGCCGACTTCGAAGTCCCCGCTCATGCCCATCGACAGGTCCGGCAGCGGCAGCCCGGTCCGGGTTCGCAGGTCGTCGCGGAGGCGGCGCAACTCCGCGAACGCCGGCCGGGCGGCCTCCGGGTCGTCCGAGTACGCCGCCATCGTCATCAGCCCGCGGACCGACGCCCCGGCGAGTGACACCAGTTTGTCACTCAATGCCGGCACCGCCTCGGGGGCGAACCCGCCCTTGGCGGGTTCCCGGCTGCAGTTCACCTCCAACAGCACCGGCACGGGTTCGCCCCGCTTCACCCCGAACGCCGCCAGCGCTTCCAGCAGCCGTTCGGAGTCGGCGGAGTGGATCAGCGAGACGAGCGGGGCCGTGCGGTCGATCTTGTTCCGCTGGAGGTGGCCGATCAGGTGCCAGGTCGCGGCCGGGACGGCCTCCGCCTTCGCCCACAGCGCCTGCGGCCGGTTCTCGGCCAGGTCGGTGACGCCGAGGTCGGCCGCGACCGCCGCCACCTCCGCCGACACCGTCTTCGTCACTGCGACGAGCGTCACGTCGGCGGGGTCGCGGCCGGCGCGGCGGCAGGCGTCGGAGATCCGCCCGCGGACGGCGGCGATCCGCTCCGTCAGGATCGCTCGCGTGTCCATGTTCCGCCTCCTGGACCGCGGCCGTCCCGGCCGCACCACGTATCGAGCGCCGCAGCAAACCCGGGTCATCCGCGGCGAACGGAGCTCGGTCGGTGGTGCGGCCGGGACGGCCGCGGTCCAGGAAGCCCGTCACCCCGGCGGCCAGCCGAGGTCGCGGCCGCCGAGCAGGTGGACGTGCAGGTGCGGGACCGTCTGCCCGCCGTGCTCGTTGCAGTTCACCACCAGCCGATACCCCTTCGCCAGCCCCAGCTCCTTCGCCAGTTTCACCGCGACGAGGACGAGGTGGCCGAGCAGCGCCTCGTCCTCGGGGCTGGCGTCGTCGAGGGTGCGGATCACCTTCCGCGGGATGACGAGGACGTGGGTCGGGGCCTGCGGCCGGATGTCGTGGAACGCGAGGCAGCGGTCGTCCTCGTAGGCGACCTTGGCCGGGATCGACTTGTCGAGGATCTTCAGGAAGATGTTGTCGGCCAGCACCGGTTGGCCCTCGCGCGGGGTGCGGTTACGATAGCGGGCCGCGGGGGCGGTCGCAACGGACCCGGTTAGCGACGCTTCGAAGAAGCGTCGCGAGGAAACTGGCATGCCGTGGGTGGTCGGGATCGACGAGGCCGGGTACGGGCCGAACCTCGGGCCGCTGGTGCAGGCGGCGGTCGCGCTGCACCTGCCGGACGACGACCCGGCCGGGTGGGAGACGTTGCGGCCGGTGGTGCGGCGGTGCGGCGAGAAGGCCGACGGCCGGCTGCTGATCGACGACTCGAAGAAGGTGTACACCCGCGGCGGGCTGGCGGCGCTCGAACGGACCGTGCTCGTACTCGGCCCGTGCTCATCGAGTGTGGCGGAGTTGGTGCGGAAGGTCACGAGCGTCGCCGGGCTGGCCGAGGTCGCCGGCGAGTGCTGGTTCCGGGGGGACGAGGCCCTCCCGCTGACGACGAGCCGCGAGGCGTGGTGGGACGCGTTCGTCGGCCTTGGCGAGCAGATGGACGCGAAAGGCGTCCGGTTCAAAGTTAGCATGGAGGGGTTGGTCGTCCCGACGGCCGGGTTCAACCGGACGTGCGACGAGTCCGGGTCCAAAGCCACGGTTCTGAGCCGCGGCTTGATTCACCTCCTCGCAACCCTCGCCGCCGACCTGGGTCAGGCGTCGGAGCCGAAGCCGGATTCGATCGCCTTCCTCTGCGACAAGCACGGCGGGCGGAACTTCTACGCCGGGATGCTGCAGGAGGCGTTCCCGGACGGGTGGGTCGTTGCCGAGCGCGAGTCGGCGGAGGAGAGCCGGTACCGCGTCGAGCTGCTCGACCGCCCGGTGACCGTCACGTTCCGCCCGCGGGCCGAGGCCGACAGCGTCTCGGTCGCCCTGGCTTCGATGCTGTGCAAGTACCTCCGCGAGGTCTGCATGCGGCAGTTCAACCGGTTCTGGGAGACGCACGTCCCCGGCATCCGGCCGACCGCCGGCTACCCGGTCGACGCCAGGCGGTTCTTCGCCGAGATCAAGCCGGCGATGGCGAAGCTCGGCCTCTCCGATGACCAGGTGTGGCGGAAGCGCTGACCAACGCCGCCTGCCGCCGGCCGTTTCGCCTCACGTCTGTGGCCCCGTTTCACCGGAGATTCCTGTGCGATCCTACATCCTCCCCGCCGCCGGCCTCGCGGCCGTGCTCTTCCTCGTCGCCCCGATCGTCCGCGGGCAACCCGCCAAACCGGCCCCGAAGGCCGCCGCCCCGGAGGTCAAGCCGCCGCCGGCCGTCGAACTGCCGGTCACCCGCGTCGTCCTGTTCACCGCCGGGATCGGGTACTTCCACCGCGAGGGCGACGTGACCGGCGACGCCCGCCTCGACCTCCGGTTCGACGAGGCGGACGTGAACGACCTGCTCAAGAGCCTGGTCGTGGCCGACGGCGGCGGCGGGAAGGCCCGGGCCGTCACCTACGACAACCGCCTGCCGGTCGAGTTCACCCTGAAGGGGTTCGCCGTCGACGTGACCGAGAACCCGACCGTCGGCCAGCTCATCCACCAGGTCCGCGGCGAGAAGCTGGAGGTCACCGACAAGGGCGGCGTCGTCACCACCGGGTCGGTGGTCAGCGTCGAGAAGCCGGCCACGCCGGCGAACGGGCCGGAGCCAAGCGAGCTGGTCAACCTGCTGACCGAGGACGGGCTGCAGACGGTCGAGCTGAAGCAGCTGAAGAAGATCAAGTTCGTCCGCCCGGAGCTGCAGGCCGAGTTCAAGAAGGCGCTGGAGCTGCTTGCGTCGTCCCGCGGGGACAACAAGAAGACGGTGTCGGTGGTGTTCAGCGGGAACGGGAAGCGGCACGTCGCGGTCGGGTACGTGACCGAGGCCCCGCTCTGGAAGGCGAGCTACCGGCTGACCGTCGGGGAGAAGGGGGCGGCCAAGATCCAGGGGTGGGCGGCGGTCGAGAACACGACCGACGAGGACTGGACGAACGTCAAGGTCGGGCTCGTCGCCGGCCGCCCGATGACGTTCCAGATGGACCTGTACGACCCGCTGTTCGTGCCGCGGCCGACGGTCGAGCCGGAGCTGTTCGCGTCCCTCCGCCCGCCGATGTACCAGGGCGGGCTGAACCCCGGGGCGAACATGGGGATGGGGGTGGCGATGAACCCACAGGCGAACCCCGGCGGCGCGGTCAACCAGGGGTTCGGTGGGGGCGGGTTCCAGGGCGGGATCGGCGGGGGCTTCCAGGGGGCGGTCAATCAGGGGTTCGGAGGGCAGTTCGGCGGGAACCTCGGCGGGCAGTTCGGGCTGCAAGGCGGGTTCAACGGGTACTCCCCGTACCTGCCGCGAGTCCCCCGGCCGGACCTGCGGGCCATGTACGGGTCGCGGCTCGACTACCAGGAGTACCTGAGCCGGCTCCGCAACCCGGGCCAGATGGCCCAGGGGCAGGGGATGGGCCAGGGCATGGGCAAGCCGGTCCGCGACCCGCTCGACCGGGACGCCGGGGCGCTGGCCGCGGCCGACGGCAAGCTCGGGGACATCTTCGAGTACACCATCGCCGAGCCGATCACCCTGCCGCGGCAGAAGTCGGCCCTGCTGCCGCTGCTAGACGAGGCGGTCGAGGTGTCGAAGGTCAGCATCTACAACGGCAAGGTGCTGGCGAAGTACCCGCTGCTCGGGCTGCGGCTGACGAACAAGACGAAGCTGCACCTCGCCCAGGGGCCGGTGGCGGTGTACGACGGCGGGACGTTCGCCGGCGACGCCCGGCTCCCCGACCTGCAGCCGAACGAGACCCGGCTGGTCAGCTACGCCATCGACCTCGGGACGGAGGTGGTCGCCCGGCCGGAGGAGGAGAAGTCGACGCTGCTGGCGGTCGGGGTGGCGCCCGGCCGGCTGACGACGCAGTCGCGGCACCGGTACGGGGTGAAGTACCTGGTGCGCAACCGCAACCCGCACGACCGGACGGTGGTGGTCGAGCACCCGCGGACGGCCGGGCGGAAGCTGGTCGAGCCGGCGAAGCCGGCCGACCAGACCCGCGACTTCTACCGGTTCGAGGTGGCGGTGAAGGCGGGGGAGTTGGTGACGCTGGAGGTGGCCGAGGAGGAGGTCGCCGACACGTCCACCGCCCTCACCCACGTCGACCCGGACACGCTGCTGCACTACGCGAAGCAGCCGCAGGCGAAGGCGGCGGTGCGGGACGTGCTCACGAAGCTGATCGGGCTGCGGGAGAAGGTGGACGCGGCCCGGGCCGGGATCGCCGAGGAGCAGGCGGCCCTGAAGGACATCGCCGACGACCAGGACCGGATCCGGAAGAACATCGAGCGCGCCCCGAAGGAGTCGGAGACGTTCAAGCGCTACCTGAAGAAGTTCGACGACCAGGAGACGGAGATCGAGAAGCGGCAGGCCCGGCTGAAGGAGTTGCGGGCCGAGCTGGCGAAGCAGGAGAAGGCGCTAAAGGAGTTCGCCGACGCCGCGAAGGCGGAGTGACCCGGGGTCGCGGAGCACCCGGGAGGGCGGCGGACGGCAGGAACCATCATTCAACGCGGCAGCGGCCGGAACCCCCACCCGCCGGATGACGCCCTCGGGTCGTACACCCCGAAGTACGCCCTCAGCGTGTCCTTCACGCCCAGCACCTCGGCGAGGATGTCCTTGTCGGCCGGGTGCGACCACCCGTCCTCGGTGCTGTGGAAGAAGATGCTGTGGTCGGGGGTGTACAGGTCCGGGAGGTCGTGGTGCGGGAGCTTGGCGACCGCCTCCCGGTACGCCCGCACCCGCTCCTTCTCGTCCGCCGTCTTCGCGAGGAAGTCGTCGAACTTGTGCGGGATGTCCCGGACCGTCCCGAACAGCTTGTCCGCCTCCTTCTCGGACGCCGCGTTCACCGCCGCCAGCCGGTCGTACTCGTCGGCCGACAGCTTCGGGGCGAACCGGAGGACGAACCGGACCTCCCGCTCCCGGTCCGCCTTCCCCTCCGGCTGGAACCGCCACGTGCCGTTCGGGGGGTTGTCCACCACCCCGACCGGCTTGTCCCGCCGGACGGTGATCTCGTTCCCGTTCAAGCCGACGGACCACCCGTCGCGGCCGACGGCCTTCCGGACGCGGGCGACCCACTTGTCGCCGTCCGCCTTCGGCAGCGCCCAGTCGGCCGGCAGCGGGGCGGCACCCCCGCCGGCGGCGACCCCGGCCAGCACCCCGACGATCAGCACCGCTCGCATGGCTCGCCCCCCTCGTCGCGGTCGGACTGGTGCGCACTCTACAGCCCCCGATCCGCCCCCACAACCCCGCCGCCGCTTGACGGCGGCCGCCCGCGGCGCGAGAACGGGAGTGTCACCCAACCGTCCCCGAGGTCCCCCATGTCCCGAACCGCGCCGTCGGCCGGCCTCGTCCTGGCCGCGCTCTCGTGGGCTCCGCCCGCGGCCGCCCAGCCGGCCCCCGCCCCCAAGCCGTTCGACGACCTGCTGAAGCACGTCACCGCGAACACCAACGTCCTCGCCCTGCTCGACGTGAAGGCCGCCTACGCCAGCCCGCTCGCCAAGGCCGAGAAGTGGGCCGAGAAGGGCCAGCCCGGGAACCGCGGCGGGCTCGGGTTCGTCCCGGCCGACGCCGAGGCGGTGGTGGTCGCGGCCGAGGTGAACCTGAGCAGCATCGCCCGGGACTTCCAGGTCGGCCTGGTCAAGGTCCGGGAGATGCCGGGGATGAAGCAGGTGGCGCAGCGGGAGGGCGGCACCACCGACGAGATCGCCGGCCGGCTCGCCGCCCTGTCCCCGCGGGACGTGTACTTCACCTCCCTGTCCGGCACCGAGCTGGTCGCCGTGTACCCGGCCGACCGGCAGTACACCGCCCGGTTCCTGAAGGCCGCGCTGGCGGGGAAGACCGGGCAGTACAGCGACTACCTCAAGGCGGCGGTCGGGAGGGCCGGCGGGAACACCGTCACCATCGCCGTCGACCTGGAGGACGTGGTCGACCGGACGATCCTCCGGCTCACCCTCCCGGCCAGCCCGGCGGTGAACAAGGTGAAGACGGCGGACGTGAACCAGGTCGCCACGTTCCTGTCCACGGTCAAGGGGATGACGTTCGCCGCCCAGGTGACCGACGGGATCTCGGGGAGCATCACGGTCGAGTTCGGCGGCGACCCGACCGCGTTCCGCAAGACGCTCCCGGACCTGTTCCGCGAGCTGCTCGAGGGGCAGGGGATGGCGATCCCGGCGATCGACAGGTGGGAGGCGGCGTTCACCGACCGGACGATGACCCTGTCCGGCCCGCTGGCCACCGCCGACCTGAAGCGGGTCGTGTCGCTGTTCGCGTTCCCGAGCCCGGCGGGGGAGGCGGAGGCCGGGGCGAAGGCCGGCGAGCCGACGGCCGGGGCGACCCGGCGGTACCTGCAGGCGGTGGACGTGATCCTGGCCGACGTCCGGGCGCTGCGGGACAGCCCGAGCTACGACAAGACGGCGACGTGGCACGACCGGGCGGCGGCCCAGATCGAGCACCTGAGCCGGCAGGGCGTCGACCCGGTCGCCGGGGACGCCGGGTACCAGGCGGCCCGGCGGCTGCGGGCGATCGGGTCGAGCCTGCGCGGGGTGCCGATCGACCTGAACGCGCTGTCGAACCAGCAGTACACGTTCACCACCGGCGGCGGGTACGGCATCGGCGGGGTGGTCCCCGGGTGGTGGGGGTGGCGGCCGTACATCCAGCAGAACCCGAGCTTCACCCAGACGAACGTGCCGAAGATCCAGGCCGAGATGCAGAAGGTGATCGCCGACGACCAGAAGCGGCGGCTGGAGGCGTGGGCCCAGATCGACTCGGTGCTGGTCGACGCCCGGAAGAAACTGGCCGACAAGTACAAGGAAGGGTTCTGATCCGGTAGTGCTCGGTTGGAGCCCCGGGGCGGGAGGCGTTTGACTGGGAGGGCGAGGCTCCTGCCGGGCCGGAGCTGAGGCTCGGCAGGAGCCTCGCCCTCCCGACCCACCGCCCACCGCCCACCGCCCCGGGGCTCCAACCGGGCCGGCCGGTGGCTGTTGGTCGTGTGGCACAAGGCCTCCGGACCTGCGAAGCCGGCACAGGTCGGGAGACCTGTGCCACAAGACGGCGCGGTCACTCCTCCGCGGTGGCCAGTTGCACAGCGAGCCGGCAGGCGGCCTCGAACTCGGCCAGGTCGACGTACTCCTTCACGGTGTGGATCTCGTTCTGCCCGGCCCCGAAGGTGACCGTCGGGACGCCGTGCTTGACCATCCAGTTCGCGTCCAGCCCGCCGTTGGTCACCTTCAGGTTCGGCTCCCGCCCGAGCGCCGCCCGGACCGCGGCCGCCGCCCGCCGCACCACCGGGGCGTCGTCCCGCAGCCGGAACGGCAGGTAGTCGAGCCGGGAGGTGAACTTCGCCCGGGC
Organism: Isosphaera sp.; assembly: GCA_013822345.1. Taxonomy (GTDB): domain Bacteria; phylum Planctomycetota; class Planctomycetia; order Gemmatales; family Gemmataceae; genus Gemmata. Next base: position 138,392 of record PNKH01000002.1, on the reverse strand, counting down.
CGGCCGGCCCTCGTCGTCGGTCACCCGGGCGGCGGCGGCCGCGAACGCCGCCTTGTACGCGGCGCTGATCTCCCGCACGAACTTGGCGTCGTGGCTCCGGCTCTCGCCCTTCACGTGGGCCGCGTCGGTGACCACGTTCGTCGCGTCCCCGGCCGGGCCCTTCCCGTCGGCCGACCCGATCACCCCGACGTTGCTGGTCCCGACCTTCCCGCCCTTCACCACCTTCCCCCACCACCCGCCGGCGTACACCTCGGCCAGCGCCAGGGCCACCACCAGGCTGGCCGACGCCCCCTTCTCCGGGGCCACCCCGGCGTGCGACGCCTTGCCGCGGACGTCGACCGTCCACCGGTCCGCCCCGATCGCCCCGAGGATCACGTCCGCGGCGTTCCGGCCGTCGAAGTTGAACCCCATCGCCGGCCCGCCGAGGACCGCCGGGTCGAGGTACTTCGCCCCGAACAGCCCGCTCTCCTCCCGGACGGTGAACAGCAGCGTCAGCGGCGGGTGCGGCAGCTTCCGCTTGAGCAGCTCGGCGGCCAGGGTGACGAGCACGGCGCACCCGGTCCGGTTGTCCCCGCCGAGGGCGGTGGCCCCCTCGTGGGCGTTCACCACCCGCCGCCCCTTGACCTGCGGGGCGGCCCCGGCGCACAGCGGGACCGTGTCCATGTGGGTCATGAACAGGACCGGCTTCGCCCCCTTCCGGCCGGTCCCGGGGAGCTTGACCACCAGGTTCCCGGTCTGGGTCGGCTCGGGGATGCGGGTGTGGGCGTCGTCGAACGACACGGCCGGCGCCGGGACGCCGGCCTCGGTCAGGGCGGCGACGATCTCCCGGCCGATCGCGGCCTCCCTGCCGGTGACCCCGGGGACGGAGAGGAAGCGGACGAGGCGGTCGGTCGCGGCCCGGGTGTCGACCTCGGGCGCGGGGGGTGCGGCGGCGGGCATGGGCGGTCCGGGTGCGGGGTGGGTCAGGCCAGTGTAGCGACGCCGGCCCGGGGCGTCGTGCCGGTGGACGCTCCGCCGGACCGCCCGTACCCTGACCGCACTTCCCACCCACCCGTTCCCATCCCCGCGGCGGACCGACCCATGCAGCAGACGCTCATCCTGTTGAAGCCGGACGCGGTGCAGCGGCGGCTGGTCGGGACGTTGCTCGACCGGTTCGAGCGGAAGGGGCTGCGGCTGGTCGGCCTGAAGCTGGTGTCGGCCGGGCGGGAGATCGCGGAGAGGCACTACGCGGTGCACAAGGGGAAGCCGTTCTACGAGAGCCTGTTGACGTTCCTGACATCTGGGCCGACGGTGGCGATGGTGTGGGAGGGGCGGGAGGCGGTGGCCGCGTGCCGGGTGCTGATGGGGCTGACCGACGGGGCGAAGTCGCCGCCCGGGACGATCCGCGGGGACTACGGGCTGAGCGTCCAGAACAACCTGGTGCACGGGAGCGACAGCCCGGAGAACGCGGCGGCGGAGATCGCCCTGTGGTTCAGGCCGGACGAACTCGTCTCCTTCGCCCAGACGGACGCCGCCTGGGTCGGCTGACGCCCGGTCGCCTCCGCCCCACCAGCCCGCAGCGCCAGCAAGGGCCGCGCGACGCCCCCTTGCTGGCGCTGCGGGCTGGTCCGCGCCCCGCCCCGCCCTCTCGCCGCCCGCCCCGTGCGGCCGATGACCCGTGTCGGAACCCGAGCCCGGACACGGAGGGGAAGATGCGGAGCCTGATGCTGGCGGCGGTGCTGGTCGTGACGGCGGCGGGGGTGGCGACGGCGAACGGCCCGAAGGGGGCGCCGAACCCGACCCCGGGGTTCGTGCCGGGGTCGGCGGGCCGGCTGTCGTGGGCGGGGGTGCCGGGGCTGGGCGCCCCGGCCGCGACGCGGGCGGGGTTCAACCCGGTGGTCGGGAGCGTGTCCCGGACCGGGCTGTTCGGCAAGAGGTACACCGGGGCGGCGTACGACCCGGCCCTCGGCCGGTTCGGCACCTACCGGTTCCGGCCGTGACAACCCGCTGTCACCGGATGACCCGGCGCCGGCGGTAGGCGGCGAGGCCGGCGGCCCCGACCCCGAGGAGGGCGAGGCTGGCCGGCTCCGGGACGGCGGCGGCCTGCGGCTCGGAGAAGATGAAGTCGTCCATCGCCACCTGATCGAGGGCCGTGTTCGTCGGGCCCAGGATCACGTTCCCGGAGGTGATCCGCACCCGGGCCACCCGCTCGCCTGCGTCGAACCGCACGCCCAGGAACGAGAAGGTGTTGCTCCCCCCGGTGGCCGGGGCGAAGAAGGTGCCCAGGGAGGCCCCGCCCTGGTCGAAGAACTGGAGCGAGGTCACGTTGACCGAGTCCACGTCCAGGAAGATCACCCCGAAGGCGCTGACGGTCGCCGGGACGGCCCCGCCGGTACCGGGGATAAAGAACGTCGCGTCGGTGATGGTGCTGCCGACCGGGGTGAAGACCCGCGACGGGCTGAACGGGTCGAAGATGGCGTTGTACAGCCCGTCGGTCCGGCCGAAGAAGGCGTCCAGGCCGGCTGGGGTGGCCTGGACGAACCCCGTCCCGGGGGTGGTGAACAGGGCGCCGCGGTTGTTCTGGAAGCCGTTGAACGGCGTCCCGACGGCGGCGGTCCCGGTCGCCCCGCCGCCGTCCCAGTTGATCTCCCGCCGGCCGCCGACCGTGCCGGGGGCGTTGCCGTTGTCCGGTCCGCCGACGGCAGCCCGAAAGGCGTCGACCGTGGGCTGGATGGCGGCCGCGTTGGCCCCGGTGCCGCTGGTGATGATCGGGGCGGCCCCGGCCCGGTCGGGCGAGGCGAGTGCGGCGAGCGCGACGAGGCTGACGGTCCCGAGGTGTCGGCGCGGGCTCATCGTCCACTCCTGGCGAAACAGAGGGATGGGAGGGGGAACCGAACGGTTGATCCGGGTCGGGTGGCGATCCGGCCAAAATAATTCCGCCGGCGGTTGTCCGGCGGTGGAGTCCGCCACCACGATGAGGTGAACATACCCGGGCCGGGTGTTCGGCCGCAAACGTAAAATTCTACTTGTTTGCGAAAGTGCGAGGCGGGCGGGAGTTGTATCGGCGCCATGGTGCGACGGTCCCGCCGCCCCGCGCAACCCGTCGCTCGCGCTTCCGGCTCGGACCGGCTCACCCCTTGCCGAGGCGCTTCAGGGCGTCCTTCGCGTCCCAGTACAGGGCGTGGCCCTCGTACGCCGTCACCGCCCCGTAGAACTTCACCGCACCGCCCACGTCCCCCGTCGCCTCGTAGCACCGGCCGATCTGGTACAAGGTGTCCGCCCCGCTCTTGTGGAATTCCTTGAAGTCCAGGAAGCATTTCAGGGCCAGGTCCGGCCGGTTCAGCTCGTCCAGGTACAACTGCCCGAGCAGCTTCGTCCCGTTGTACCACGCCTCCTGCTCCTCCCCCGACCCCTTCTCCCCCTCCCGCATGTCCTCCAGCATCTGCAGCCCGGCGTCCCGCTCCCCGCGCCGCAGCAGCACCCGCGCCGCCACCAGCCGCACCCCGTTGCTCTGCGGCTTCACGATCGCCGCCACCCGCGACAGGTGCGTCGCCCAGTCCAGCAGCTCCACCCCCCCGTCCTTCGCGTTCAACACCGACATCGCCTTCCGCACGCAGTAGTTCACGTCGAACCACTTCGCCACCCGGTCCTTCACCTTCTCCAGCTTCTCCGGCTCCACCGAGTAGTAGAAGCTGTCCTTCTTCCGCAGCAGCGCCGCGTCGGTGCTGTCGTACGTCAGCCCGGTCTCGGTCATCAGCAGCCCGTTCAGCGCGTCCCCGGCCTTGCCGTACATGTCCGCCAGCCGCTTGTACGTGTCCAGCGCCGCCGGCCCGCCGTCCTCCAGGTACTGCCGCAGGTCCGCGATCGCCGATTCGGGGTCGCCGCGCTGGTCCGCCATGTCCGCGAGCTTCCGCAGGGCGTCGTGGTAGTGGGCCCGCTGGTCCCTGGCCAGGTTCCGTGGGCCGACCGCCAGCCCCGCCTGCTTCGCCCACTCGTACGCCCGCCGGGCGCCCTCGCCGTCGCCGTGCTTCTCGTGCACCTTCGCCAGCGCCGCGAACAGCCCGGGGGCGCGGTCCGGAAGGCCGCGGCCGGCGATCCGGAGGTAGCCCATGCCGCGCTCGCGGCGGTCCGGGTCGGCGTCGTCGAGCAGGGCCAGCCCCATCTGCTCGACGTACTCGTAGGCGAAGTCGGTCGGCAGCCCGGTGGCCATCGCGGAGATGAACTCGCCCTCCTGCAACTGGGCGTACAGCATCGTCCGATACTCTTTCGCCGCCGGGTGGCTCGGCTCGGCGGCCAGCTTCCGCTCGGTCGCCGCGATCGCCTCGATCCGCCGGCCCGGCTTGTTCAGCTCGTCCCACCCGAGCCGCTCGACCATCTTCGGGTGGAGCCGCAGGGCGATGTCCCAGGCGTCGAACAGCACCCGCTTGCGGACCACCGGGTGGTACCCGGGCGTCTCCGGGTTGAGCAGCCGGGACAGGGCGTCGGCGGCGTGGTCGTACTCCTTGGCGTGCATGAACGAGATCGCCCGGAGGTAGTCGACCCGGGCGAGGTACGCCGGCTTCTTCCGCTCGACGAGGTCGAGGAAGCGTTCCGCTTCCCCGCGCTGGTCCCGGGTCGGCGGCGGGGTCGGCGGCATGAGGAGGGCGGTCGCCCGGTCGAGGCAGAGGGAGAAGTCGAGGCTCTCGACGAGGGCCGGGTCGGCGTCGATCTGGGCGAGGGTGAGGTTGTTGTGGAGGGTCGCCAGGCCCTGGTTGGCGAGGGCGCTCTTCGGGTCGAGCTCGAGCGCCCGGCGGAAGAACCGGACGGCCAGGGCGAGCCGGCCGAGGTTCATGTAGCTGTACCCGCGGAGGGTGTGCTTGAACGTCACCAGCTCCGGCATCAGCCGGGTGGCGTAGACGAAGTACAGGGTGAGCGGGACGAGGAACGCGGCGGCCGGCCCGATCCCGGGGAACTTGTTCGCGAACCCCATCAGGTTCAGCCCGACCCCCAGCCCGGCGCACAGCACCATGATCTCGACCTCGGACTCCTCCGCCTCCCCGCAGAAGGTGAGGAGGTAGAAGAACGGCAGGCCGAGGAGGATGTAGACGCCGAGGTTGAATCGGGCCTCGGGGGTGTCGAGGTTGGGGAGCTTCTGGATGTACTCGCCGGCGAGGTAGACGAGGGCGGCGGCGGCCAGCAGCCCGGCCCAGAACCGCCACCGGGAGTCCTCGACCTGGCGGAAGCGGTACAGGGCGAACCCGAGCAGGGCGCCGGCGGCGGCGCAGTACCCGAGCCACCCGCCGGCCGGGTCCTGGTGCTTGATCTGCTCGAAGGTGAGGCCGAAGGTCGCGGCGAGCGGGCCGGCCCACGGCTCGGCCCCGGGGGTGCCGGACAGGACCCCGACGACGAGGCCGAGGGTGATGCCGCCGTAGACGAAGGTGGGGCTCTCGAGGAGGACGAGGAGGGGGAAGGCGAGCCAGTTGTGCCACGGGCGGACGCCGCGGGCGAGCTGGAGGGCGGTGCCGGCGAGGAGGCCGACGAGCAGCCCGGCGCAGACCCAGCCGACGACCCAGGCGATGTCGACCCAGGCGGCCGGGCCGGCGGGGACCTGGAGGGCGAAGAAGACCCAGAGGCCGAGGAAGACGCCCTTGAGGATGTACTCGTTGCGGTGCCAGGGGGTCATGGCGGGGGTCACCGGGTGGTGTTGGCGTTGGCCCGCCGGGTCGCCGGAAGGTCGGCGCGGGGCCGGAGACGGTCCCCCGCGGCCGCGGCCGGAAGGTCGGGGCGGCGTGCGGGACGAGGGGCTGGCAGGGGTGAGGATACGGCGCCGGCGGGGCGGCAGGAAGGGGAGGGCGGCGCGGTTGAAGTCGGGCGGTCGGTCCACTAAGATTCACGCTCACGGCGGGTGTCGCGATTGGCCGCCTTAGCACAGCGGTAGTGCACCGCTTTCGTAAAGCGGGGGTCCGGGGTTCGAATCCCCGAGGCGGCTCCTCCCCACGACGCCGCAGGGTTGCCCTGCGGCGTCGCTCCGTTCCGGGCGGACGGTTGCACGACCGCCCGCCCGGTGCGATGATGTCCCTCTCACCGAGGGGCGACGCATGTCCGGCGAGAACACCCGCGACCCGTACACCGTTCCCGAACCGCACCGCGCGGCCGAGCCCGAGACCGCCCCGGCGGACCGGCCCACCGACCCGCACGGGCCGGCGCCCGACGGCACGGTGCTCCAGCACGGGGTGCCGGCGGTTCTGCGCGACCCGTCGTGGCCGACAGTGCCGGGGTACGAGGTCACCGGGGAGATCGCCCGCGGCGGGATGGGGGCGGTGTACGCCGCCCGCGACCTGACGCTGGGTCGGGAGGTGGCGGTCAAGACGGTGCTCCCGCACCTGGCCCGGGACGGGCGATTCGCGGCCGAGTTCGACCGGGAGGCGAAGCTGACGGCGGGTCTGGCGCACCCGGGGGTGCCGCCGGTCCACGCCCTCGGGGTGCTGGCCGACGGCCGGCCGTTCCTGGCGATGAAGCTGATCCGCGGCCGCACCCTGGCGGACGAGTTGGCGGCGGCCGACCGGCCGCGCCTGCTCGGGGCGTTCGAGGCGGTGTGCCAGGCGGTCGGGTACGCCCACGCGGAGGGGGTGGTGCACCGGGACCTGAAGCCGGGGAACGTGATGGTCGGGGCGTTCGGCGAGGTCCAGGTCATGGACTGGGGACTCGCGAAGGAGTTGGCGAACCCGGAGCGTCAGCGACGGGGTGCGCCTCACCCCGTCGCTGACGCTCCGGGTTCGCCGACGTGCGCCACGGTGGCGGGTCAGGCGAAGGGGACGCCGGCGTACATGGCCCCGGAGCAGGCCCGCGGCGACTGGGAGAACGTCGACGCGCGGGCCGACGTGTTCGCCCTCGGCGGCATCCTCTGCACGATCCTCACCGGCGAGCTGCCGTACCGTGGGGACACGGTCGAGGAGTTGCTGAGGCGGGCGGCGGCCGGGGACGTGGCGGCCGCCCTCGCCAAGCTCGACGGGTGCGGGGCGGACGCGGAGTTGGTCGGGCTGTGCAAGCGGTGCTTGGCGGCGGACCCGGCGGCCCGGCCGGCGGACGGGCGGGCGGTGGCGGCCGCGGTGGCGGCGTACCGGGCGGGGGTGGAGGAGCGGCTGCGGGCGACGGAGCGGGACCGGGCGGCGGCCGCGGCGGAGGCCCGGGAGCAGCGGAAGCGTCGGAAGGTGCAGCTGGCTCTGGCGGCGGCGGTCGGGCTACTGCTGGCCGGCGGCGGGGCGTTCGCGTGGTGGAGCGAGAAGCGGGATGCGGACCAGGCCCGGGTCGAGGGGGAGAAGGCGAAGGCGGAGGCCGACCGGCTGACGGCGGCGCGGGCGGCGGTCGGGGTGCTGCTGAGGCAGGCCGAGGACGCCCTCCGGGCCGACCGGGCCGACCGGGCGGAGGCGGCCCTGGCGGAGGCCGGGCGGCGGGTGGACGAGGGCGGGATCGACGAGTTCCGGCCCCGCCTCGACCGCGCCCGCGGCGAACTCGCCGTCCTCAAGACGCTCGACGGCATCGACGACTTCCGCTTTACCGTGGCCGCCGGGAAACTGCCCCCGGCCGAGACGTTGATCCGGCGGTGGCGGGAAACGTTGGCCGGGTACGGGGTCGCCCCCGGCACCACCCCGCCCGGGGAGGCGGCCGGGCGGGTCAATGGGTCGCTCGTCCGGGGGCGGCTGCTCGCCGCCCTCGAGACCTGGCTCGTGTTCACCCGGGACGCGGACGTGCGGGCGGTCCTGTCGATCGCCGACCCGGACCCGTTCCGGGACACGGCCCGGGCGGCGGGTTACAAGCGGACGGTGCTGGCGTGGGCGTTCCGCGGCCGGGCGGTGGGTGCGCAGCCGTTCTGGTTCGCTACCGCACACGGTGGGGACATGTCGCTCGACGACGGCCCCCGGGAGCACCTCCTGCGGAACGCACACGTTGCCCAACCGGACAGCTTCATCCTCCTGATGACCCTGGCGTTCGCGGGCCCGATCGGTGACAAGGAGACCGCCGACCGCCGGGCCGGGTGGTGCCGGGCGGCCCTGGCCGTGCGGCCGAAGAACGTGACCACTTGGGACGATCTGGGGAGCGTCCTGCGGGTCGCGGGGGACCTGCCGGGGGCGGTGGCGGCCCACCGGGAGGCGGTCCGGCTGGACCCGGAGCTCGCCGCCGCCCACTACAACCTGGGGGCCGCCCTGCGGGACGGGGGTGACCTGCCGGGGGCCGTCGCCTCCTTCCGGGAGGCGATCCGGCTGGAACCGAAGAACGCCACCTCCCGCGCCAACCTGGGGGCCGCCCTGCGGGCCGCGGGGGACCTGCCGGGGGCCGTCGCGGCCTACCGGGAGGCGGTCCGGCTCGACCCGAAGCTCGCCGCCGTCCACAACAACCTGGGGGACGCCCTGCGGGCCGCGGGGGACCTGCCGGGGGCGGTGGCGGCCCACCGGGAGGCGATCAAACTGGACCCGAAGCACGCCCCGGCCCACTCCAACCTGGGGCTCGCCCTGAAGGACTGGGGGGACCTGCCGGGGGCGGTGGCGGCCCACCGGGAGGCGGTCCGGCTGGACCCGGAGCTCGCCGCCGCCCACTACAGCCTGGGGGTCGTCCTCCAGGCGGCGGGGGACCTGCCCGGGGCGGTCTCCGCGTACCGGGAGGCGGCCCGCCTCGACCCGGAGCACGCCCTGACCCACAACAACCTGGGGGTCGCCTTGAAGGCCGCGGGGGACCTGCCGGAGGCGGTAGCCGCGTTCCGGGAGGCGGTCCGACTCGACCCGAAGTACGCCCCGGCCCACTCCAACCTGGGTAACGCCCTGCGGGACGTGGGGGACCTGCCGGGGGCGGTGGCGGCCCACCGGGAGGCGGTCCGGCTGGACCCGGAGCTCGCCGCCGCCCACTACAACCTGGGGGTCGTCCTCCAGGCGGCGGGGGACCTGCCCGGGGCGGTCTCCGCGTACCGGGAGGCGGCCCGCCTCGACCCGAAGCGCGTCGAGGCCCATACCGCCCTGGGGGGCATTTACGGCCGACAGAAGAAGTATCAGGATGCGGTTGCCTCTGCACGCGAGGCGATCACCGCCGACCCGAAGTATCCCGACGCCCACGCCCTGCTCGGTCTCGCCCTCTTGCAGACCGGCGACCTCGTCGGCGCCCGGGCCGCCCTCTCCGAGGCCGCCCGGCTCGACCCGAAGCGGTGGGGGCCGCTGCTCGCGAAACTCCCGCCGGTGCCGGTCGCCCCGCCGCCTCGGCCAGTCGACCGGTGACCGAACCTACTTCGCCTCGAACCCGGTCACCCCGACCCCGGTGCTGCTCCCGAACTTCGTCGCCTCCACCCCCATGTACCCGGCCAGCGACAGGAACAGGTTGCAGAACGGCACGTTCGCCTTCCCGTCCCCGGCCGCCACGTGCCCCCCGTGCCGGAACCCGCCGCCGGCCACCAGCACCGGCAGGTTCCGGGTGTCGTGACTGCTCGCGTTCCCCAGGTTCGACCCGAACAGCACCGCCGTCCCGTCCAGCAGCGTCCCGCCGGCCTCCTTCGTCGCCCGCAGGTTCCCGAGGAACCCGGCGAACGCCGCCACCTCCGCCAGTTCGATCCGCTTCAGCTCGTCGATCTTGCCTGCGTCCTGCCCGTGGTGCGACAGTTCGTGCCAGTCGTGCGTCACCCCCTCCACCACCGGCACCGCGTTCATCCCGTGCGTCATGAACGTCACCGTCCGCGTCGAGTCGGTCTGCAGCGCCAGCACGATCATGTCGAACATCAGCTTCTGCTTGGCGATCGCGTCGAGCCGGTTGGCCACGTCGGTCGGCGGCTTCGCCGCCACCACCGGCTTCGGCTTGTTCACCCACCCCTCCGACATCTGCAACTGACCCTCCAGTTCGCGCACCGCCGCCAGGTAGTCGCCGACCTTCTGCTTGTCCGCCGGGCCGAGCGTCCGCTCCAGCTTCTTCGCCTCCCCGGACACCGTGTCGAGGATGCTCTTCCCCTGCCGCAGCTCCCGCACCTGCTGGCCCACCTCCGCCGGCGTGCCGTTCACGAACAGCTGCTTGAACAGCGCCGCTGGGGAGTCGAGGCCGGGGATCGCCACCCCGTTCGGGGTCCACGACAGCGAGCCGCGGGTGGTGCCGAGCGACAGGTACGGGAACCGCGTCTGCGGGCCGACCTTGGCGGCGATCAGCTGGTCGAGCGAGACGGTGTTCTTGAACCCCGGGAGCATCGGCCGGAACGCCGCCGTCAGCCAGGTGAACTCGCTGGTGTGGCCGTTCGCCCCCGCCTGCTCCGGGTGCGACAGCCCGCTGAACACCGTGAACTGGTCCCGCACCGCCTTCAGCGGTTCGAGGTAGGGCGACAGGACGTAGTCCCGGCCGGCGGCCGTCGGGAAGAAGTGCGGGCCGTGGAACCCGAGGCTGTACATCACCGCCAGGAACCGCCGCGGGGCGGGCGGCTCCTTGGCGAAGGCGGGTCGCATCGCGTCGAGCAGCGGCAGGCCGACGGCCGCCCCGGCGCCGCGGAGGAAGGTGCGGCGCGACAGGCGGGCGCCGGACGAGAAGAACGGCATGGGGGCTCCAGGGTGGGCGGGTGGTTGGGTTCGTCTTCGTGATCGCGTGGCCGTGTACGTGGTACCCAGGCCAACGGCCTGGGTTTGGGGGGCCGTGCCGTCCGCGTGCCTCGTGCTGGCCGACCCTACTTCCTCCGGAACAGCTCGCTCTGCACGACGGCGTGGACCAACTCGCGGAACCCGTACCCGCGCTTCCGGACCTCGGCGACGATCGCGGCCACCTCCGCCCGGTCCGCGACCCCGACCTCGTGACCCGTCCCGAACGCGACCAGCTTCTTCGTTAAACACCCGACGAACCGGTCCGGGTCGGCGAGCAGCTGCTTCCGGAATTCGTCGAACCCGGAGAACTTCGTCCCGTCCGGCCACTCGCCGCTGGCATCCACCGGCAGCCCGAGGGCGTACTTCCGCGGCCCCTTCTCCGGCAGCACCCGGAACCTCTCGCGCCACCCGCCGATCACGTCGAAGCTCTCCAGCGCGAACCCCGGCGGGTCGATCCCGCGGTGGCAGCTCGCGCAGGTCTCGGTCGACCGGTGCTTGGCGAGGATCTCGCGGACGGTCTTCGCCCCGCGGATGTCCGGCTCGACCGCCGGGACGCCGGGCGGCGGCGGCGGCGGGGTCTGGCCGAGGAACCGCTCCACCACGTACACCCCGCGGACCACCGGCGAGGTGCTGGTCCCGTTCGCCGACACCTTCAGGACGCTGGCGTGCGTCAGCACCCCGCCGCGGTGGTACTCCGGCTTCAGCGGTACCGGGCGGAACCCGACGCCCTCGACGCCCGGGATGCCGTAGTGCTTCGCGAGCCGCTCGTTCAGCAGGGCGAAGTCCGAATCGACGAAGGTGGTCGCCGGCAGGTTGCTGTTCAGCACCTCGGCGAAGAACAGCCGCGTCTCCTGGAGGATGGAGTGCTCCAGCAGCTTGTCGAACTCGGGGTAGAGGACCTTGTCCGGGTTGGTGAAGGCGATGTTCCGCAGGTCGAGCCAGCCGTCGGTGAAGTCGTGGTGGAACCGCTTCGCGTCGGGGTGCTTCAGGAGGCGTTCGGTCTGCTTGCGGAGTACGGCCGGGGTGCCCAGGGTGCCGGCCGCGGCACCCTTCAGCAACTCGGCGTCCGGGGCGGTGCGGGTCAGGAAGTACGACAGCCGGCTGGCGAGGGCGTAGTCGTCGAGCGTGCCGGGCGCCTCCACGAGGAACAGGAAGTCGGGCGAGCAGAGGGCGGCGGTCGCGGCGGCCCGCATCGCCTCCTCGTAGGTGGCGCCGTCGGCGAGCTGCGCCTCGAACAGCTTGACGTACGGTGCGGCCTTCTCGGCCGACACCGGCCGTCGGAACGCGGCCGACAGGAACCCCGGGAGCAGCCGGGCGGCGTCCGCCTTCGGGTTCGCGCTGACGAACGACCGCTTCGCGTACTGGTTCTTCTCCTGCCCCTTCGGCGGGACCGCCTCGGTCCCGAACAGCAGCTGCACCCCGCGCGGCGGCCACGCCTCCAGCAGCGGGCCTTCGAGCCGGACCTCCTCGACCGCGAACCCCGGCCCCTTGTGCGTGGCGAAGTCGTGCCCCTTCGGGTTGAACGGCAGGGCCGGCAGGCCGAAGCAGAACGTCCGCAGCCCGTCGCCGGGGTTCAGCCAGACGCGGTAGGTGTGGGCCTGCGCCTCGCCCGGCGTGTAGTCGACCAGGCCGAGCAGCCGCTGGTCGGCGCCGAAGACGCTGCCGCGCGGGACGTGGTACAGTGCGACCGCGACCGGCTTGTCGGTCTGGTACGCGTACCCCTTGAGGGTGACCTGGTAGTACCCGGAGGCGAGGGCGCGGAAGTTCTGGGCGACCGGGGCGGGTTGGCCGTACTGCCCCGGCTGGAACGTCACCTGGGTGCCGTCGGGCAGCACTCGCAGCTTGGCGAGTTGCTCGGCGTTGATCCGGGCGTCGGCGTCCGTCTTGCCGGTCCGGAGGTCGTAGAAGGCGTGCTTCGCGGACTTCGTCTCGGGCTTCGGCGTCTTGACGAGGCCGGCGTCGAGGGCCTTGCGGGCGGCGGCCAGGTAGCGCTCCAGATGCACCGGCGAGATGTTCAGCGCCTCGCCGACGGTGTCGAACCCGTGGGCGAGCGCGTCCTCCGGCAGCATGTCCGACAGCTCGACCCGCAGCCCGAGCAGGTCGCCCACCGTATTCTCGTACTCGGTCCGGTTCAGCCGCCGCAGCACCACCCGGCCTTCCTTCCCCTGCCGGGCCTTCTCCGCCGCCGTCAGCTCCGCCTCGACCCACCCGGTCATCGCGGCGAGGTCGGCCTTCGCCGGCCGCGGCCGCTTCGGCGGCGGCATCTCGCCGCCCCGGGTGCGGTCCATCACCGCCTTCCAGGCGGCGCTGTCGGTGCCCGGCTTGAGGGTGTCGAGGCGGAGGTCGCCCTTCTGGATGTCCGGGCCGTGGCACCCGACGCAATGCTTCGCCAGGAACGGCTTGACGACCGTGTCGAAGCGGTCGTCCGCGCCCGCCGGCGCGGCGGCGAGCAGGAGGAGGACGCAGGCGATCCGGTAGGTCACGGTGGGGTCTCGGGCGGCGAAATCGATTGGAGGTCACCGGCGGCACGGTTAGTATAGGCGACACTCCCACCACCCGGAGGCGAATCGTGCCCTCCGTCACCGACCAGGTCTCCCGCCGCGACTGGCTCCGCGCCGGGGCCGCCGGCCTCGCCCTCCCGCCGCTCCTCCGCGCCGACGAACCCCGGCCGCTGGCCCGCGGCCTCGGCTCGACGTTCGGCCGGGCGAAGAGCGTCATCTACCTGTGGCTCCAGGGCGGCCCGCCGCAGCACGAGACGTTCGACCCGAAGCCGGACGCCCCCGAGGACATCCGCGGGCCGTTCAAGCCGATCGCCACGAACGTCCCCGGCATCCGCTTCTGCGAACTCCTGCCGCGGACCGCCCGCCGGGCCGACAAGCTCGCCGTCATCCGGTCCGTCTCGACCCGCGACGACAACCACGATGTCAGCGGGTACTGGCTCCTCACCGGCTACCCGTACGGCCCCGGCAGTGCCCGCCAGATCAAGCCGAGCGACTGGCCGTACTTCGGGTCGGTGGTGAAGATGCTGAAGCCGAGCACCGCGCTGCCCGGCCTCACCTCGGTCTGGCTTCCCGACCTGATGCGGCTGAACGACAGCGTCACCCCCGCCGGGCAGACGGCCGGGTTCCTCGGCAAGGCGTGGGAGCCGGCCCGGTTCGTCGGCGACCCGGCCGCGGCCGAGTACCGGATCGAGGGGTTCGGCCCGGCCGCCGACCTCGCCGGCCGCCGCGACCTGCTCGGCAAGCTCGACCGGGCGTGGGCGGGTGAGGCCGTCGAGACGTGGGACCGGCTGTCGCGGAACGCGTTCGACCTGGTCACGTCCGGGAAGGCCCGGGCGGCGTTCGACCTGTCGCGGGAGTCGGAGAAGACCCGCGACCGGTACGGCCGGTACACCTGGGGGCAGTCGTGCCTGCTGGCCCGCCGGCTGGTCGAGGCCGGGGTGCGGCTGGTCCACGTCAACTGGGCGCGCGACCCGGGCGACTCGGCCGTGGACAACCCGATGTGGGACACCCACGCCCAGAACGCCGACCGGCTGCAAGACTCCCTCTGCCCGATGTTCGACGTTTCCTTCGCGGCCCTGCTCGACGACCTGTCGGACCGCGGGCTGCTCGACGAGACGCTGGTGGTGGTGGCCGGGGAGTTCGGGCGGACGCCGCGGATCAACAAGCAGGGCGGCCGCGACCACTGGGGGCACGTGTTCAGCGTCGCGCTGGCGGGGGCGGGGGTGCGCGGCGGCCAGGCGGTCGGGGCGAGCGACAAGAACGGGGCGTACCCGCAGACCGACCCGGTCCGCGGCGGCGACCTGACGGCGACGATCTTCCACCTGCTCGGGATCGACCCCGGCGGCATGTTCGTCGACAAGACCAACCGCCCGCACCCGCTCACGAAGGGCGAGCCGGTCGCCGCCGCACTGGGAACTGCACCGGCGACGACCGCCCGGTGCGAGCCGGGCGGCGACCCCGCCTTCGTCCCGCCCTACGACTCGCGCTTCCTCCTCGACGCCGACTTCCGCGAGCCGCTGCCGCTGGTGCCGCCCGCCCCGCCGGCCCGGCGGAAGGGCTGGCGCGCCGACCCGCTCCCGGCCGTCCGGAAGGACGAGGCCGGGGTCGTGGTGGGCGGCGGGGCGCGGTGCGTGCTGGCGCAGGAGATCCGCAACGCCCGCGGCGGGCAGTACACGTTCACGGTCCGGGCGTGCGGCGAGGCGGCGTCGGCGGAGGAGTTCGAGACGGGGTTCCTCGCCCACTTCGCCTGCCGGCTGGTGCTGTTCCGGTTCCGCGACCCGAACAAGGACCCGCGGGATGTCGAGGAGCTGGCGTCGGCCGAGTTCCGCCCGGCGTTCGGCAAGGACGGGTCGTTCCGGGTCGAGAAGTTCCTCGGGTCGTCCGCCCCGGGGGCGAACTTCCGGATCGGCAACGGCCTCGGCGTCGCGGTCGTGGTCGAGCGGAAGGCGCCCGGCGCGTCGGCCGGCGCCCTCCGCGTCCGGGGCGTGACGCTCGACTTCGGCCCCGCCCCGCGCGACGAGAACGACCTGGCGTGACCGCCCCGGCCGGCCGTGGTATCCTGGCGCCATGAGCACCGACACCACCCCACCGCCGACCCCCGTCCTCCTCGACCTGACCGGCCTCCCCGAGGGGTTCGTCCGGTACGTCCAGCAGCTCGTCCGCGAGGCCCGCGAGAAGCGGGCCCCGTACCCACGGTCCCCCACACAGGCCGACCTGGAGCGGTGGTCGGCCGAGTTCCGGGCGTGGATCGCGAGCCTTCCGGTGCGCCCCACGACGATGGACGACAGCCGGGAGAGCATGTACGAAGGCTGAGGGGAATGAACGTCCTCCTCGACACGAACGTCCTGCTCCGGTTCGCCGACCGGACCCACCCCCAGCACCCCGCCGCGTCGGACGCGACCGACCTGCTCAGCCGGCAAGGGGACGCCCTCTGGATGGTGCCGCAGAACTTCTACGAGTTCTGGGTGGTCTCCACCCGCCCCGCGGCCCAGAACGGGCGGGGCCGGACGCCCGCCGAGGTGCTCGCCGAGTTCGCGTTCCTCGAAACCCACTTCTCCGTACTCCCTCCCCGACACCCCCGCCGTGTTCGCCGAGTGGAGGCGGCTCATGGCCATCTACAAGGTCGTCGGGAAGACGGCCCACGACGCCCGGCTCGTCGCCGCCATGCACGCCCACGGCCTCACCCACCTCCTCACCTTCAACGAGCCGGACTTCCGCCGGTACGCCGGGATCATCGTGCTGACCCCGGCGGGCGTGCTCGCCCCGCCCCCGACGCCGTGACTCGGCCGTTGCCCGGCCGGTCGCGGCGCGGTAGAACCGGTGGTCACCCCGCCCTCACACCCTTTGCCGGAGGACACCCGTGCTCACGATCTGCGGAACCGCGTCGCGGCGGGACGTGCTCCGGGCCGGCGGGCTGGCGTTCGCCGGCCTCACCCTCGCCGACATCCTCCGCCTCCGGGCCGCGCCCCCGACGCCGGCCGCCGCCCGCCCGAAGTCGGTCATCATGATCTGGCTCCGCGGCGGGGCGTCCCACATCGACAGCTACGACCCGAAGCCGGACGCCCCGGCCGAGGTCCGCGGCGAGTTCAAGCCGATCCCGACGAACGTCCCCGGGGTGCGGGTGTGCGAGCACCTGCCGCGGACCGCCTCCATCGCCGACAAGATCGCGATCCTCCGCGGGGTCAAGTCGGTCGACATCGGCGACCACACCCCGCACTACATCCTGACCGGCTTCCCCGACCGCGGGAAGCGCCCGGTCATCGGCTCCGTCGTCAGCCACCTGCGACCGCGGACCGACGGGCTGCCGCCGTACGTCAGCCTCATGTACAAGCCGCCGGGGCTGTACGACAACGAGGGCCCGACGTACCTCGGGCCGGCGCACCGGCCGTTCGCCCCGCGGGCCGAGGGCCTGGCCAACCTCACCCTGCCGAAGGGCGTCACCCTCGACACCCTCGCCGACCGCCGCCGCCTCCTCGCCGGGTTCGACGACCTCAGCCGGCAGGTCGACGCCACCGGCGGGATGGCCGGGGTCGACGAGTACACCCGCCGGGCGGCCGAAATGATCGCCTCGCCGAAGACGCGCGAGGCGTTCGACGTGTCGCGGGAGCCGGCCGCGGCGCACGACCGGTACGGCAAGTTCTGCCAGAGCTTCCTGGCGGCCCGGCGTCTGGTGGAGGCCGGGGTGTCGGTGGTGACGTGCAAGGTCGGGGACTGGGACACCCACGAGAAGAACTTCGTCGACCACAAGGACCAACTGCCGCAGCTCGACCGGGGGTTTCACGCCCTGGTCACCGACCTCTACGACCGCGGGCTCGACAAGGACGTGGCGGTGGTGCTGTGGGGCGAGTTCGGCCGCGCCCCCAGGATCAGCCGCGGGGACGGCCGGGATCACTGGCCGGAGGCGGGCGCCGCGGTCGTGGCCGGCGGCGGGTTCCGGGTCGGCCAGGTGGTCGGCGAGACGGACGCCCACGGCGGGCGGGCGAAGGGGACCCCGTACACCCCGGCGAACGTGCTCGCCACCCTGTACCGGCACCTCGGGATCGACCCGGCGGCGACGATCCCGGACCACGCGCGGCGGCCGATGCACGTCCTGGACGACCGCGAGACGGTCCGCGAGCTGGGGTGAGTGGCCGGCGCGCCCGGTGTGCACACCGGGCGCGCCTGCCGCCGTCCGGTCACGCCGCGGTCGTGGCGCCCGGCGGCGGGGTCTGCTGGGTGTCGCCCTCGGTCTCGTCGAAGTCGGCGAACACGTCGGTCTGGCCGAAGAACAGGAAGACATCGGCCCCGAGGCCGCCGAGGATCGTGTCCACGTCCCCGTCCGCCCCGCCGCCGCTCAGGGTGTCGTTCCCGTCCCCGCCGAGCAGGGTGTCGGCCCCGTCCCCGCCGTTCAGGCTGTCGTTCCCGTCCCCGCCGTCCAGGGTGTCGTTCCCGCCCCCGCCGTTGAGGGTGTCGTTCCCGGCCGCCCCGGTGAGGGTGTCGTTCCCGGCCCCGCCGGTGACGGTGTCGTTCCCGGCCCCGCCCTGGAGGATCAGCCGGACCGTCGTGCTCAGCTGGCCGGACCCGTTGATGGTGTCGTCCCCGAGCCCGCCGTCGACCGTCACCCGGAGGACGTCGGTCCCGGCCAGGTTGTTGACCGTGACGGTGTCGTTCCCGGTCTGCGGCTTCAGGTCGACGGTCTCGATCGCGTCCATGAAGACGGTGAACGGGACGAGGTTGGTCCGGTCGAACCGGACCCGCCCGTCCCCGTTGGCGGCCAGCAGGAAGGCGTCGCCCGGGTTCGCGGCCCCGCCGTTGCCGACGATCCGCCCGATGTCGTTCCCGGCCCCGCCGTCGAACGTGTCGAGCAGGGTGCCGGGGAGCCAGACCAGGGTGTCGTTCCCGTCCTCCCCGAACATGGCGTCGTTGCCGAACCCGCTGTTCAGGGTGTCGTCCCCGGTCCCGCCGCGCTGGACGACGTTCCCGAGGATCGGGTTGCCGATCACCCCGCCCTGGAACCCGCCGGTCTGCGGGGTGATGATGTCGTTCCCGGCCCCGCCGAGCAGGGTGGCGTTCGGGGCGGCCAGCAGGGCGCTGGCCCGGTTCGCGTTGTCCGCCCGGTTGTTCAGCGACTCGGCCAGGGTGACCCGGTCGTTCCCGGCCCCGGCGTCCACGTAGATCGTCCGCAGGGCCGCCCGGGTGGCCGGGCCGAACGGCGACGAGATGGCGACGGCCGCCCCGTTGTTGGTCACCACCAGGTTCCCGGCCGCGTTGGCCGAGATCACGATGTTGTTGGCCGCCTCGTCCCCGGTGACGATCAGGAAGTCGGTGAGGAACTGGGCGACGACGGCCGGGTTGGTCCGGTCCTCCAGCTGCTGGAGGGCCAGCCGGGGCGCGCGGGCGCGCGGGTGCTGGGACATGGGTCCACGTCCTTCGGTCGGGGGAATGGTGTGCGGCGCGGCCGGGCCCCGCGGGGCCGGCGCGGCCGGCGCGGCCGACGAACCGAATAAGGGACACGCGCCGGGCGTGCGGCAGGGCGTTCCGCGGGGCCCCCGACGGCAGACCCCGGCCGCGGCAGCACGGCGGGTCGAGGGCGTGGTGATCTGATCCGGAAAGACCTGCCGGGAGCGAGTTACCCGGCAGGGTAGTACTACACACAATGTGAGAGACTGTCAAGTTGCAAAAACGGGGAAAACCTATTGACACCAGGGACTGAAGTGGATATCAGCCGCGGTCACGATTTTCGGCCCGCGACCTCACGCCCCCGGCCGCGGTTACGCCCGCACCACATCAACGAACGCACGCAGGGACGCCGGTCGATACCGCTGCTTGTGCCACACCGCGCACAGCGCCCGGGTCGGGGCCGGCTTCCCGAGCGGGCGGTACGCGCACCCCTCCCCGAAGCCCGCCACCGCGGCCATCTCCGGCACCACCGACACCCCCTGCCCGGCGGCCACCATCGCCAGCAGGGTGACGATCTGCTCCCCCCGGCACACCACCCGCGGCTCCAGCCCGCCGCGGCGGCACAGGCTCAGCACCTGGTCCCCGAAGCAGTGGACGTCGTCCAGCAGGATGAACGGCTCGTCCACCACGTCGGCCAGCCGCACCTCGGCCTTCGCCGCCAGCCGGTGCCGCGGCGGCAGGGCGACCACCAGCGGCTCGGCGAACAGCTTCTCGACGTGCAGCCGGTCGTCCCGCACCGGCAGGGCCATCAGCCCGACGTCCAACTCCCCGGCCAGCAGGTCGGCGAGGAGCCGCTCGGTCCGGTCCTCGCGCAACTCGAGTTGCACGGCCGGGTGGTCCTTGCGGAACCGGGTGACGGCCTTCGG
This sequence comes from Isosphaera sp., assembly GCA_013822345.1. Classification (GTDB taxonomy): domain Bacteria; phylum Planctomycetota; class Planctomycetia; order Gemmatales; family Gemmataceae; genus Gemmata. The sequence goes on along the minus strand of PNKH01000002.1, from coordinate 119,033 downwards.
GAGGACGAACGGGGCGACGGTCGGGATCGCCCCGACCCGGAGCCGGCCGCCCTCGGCCGAGTCGCGGACCGCCCGCCCGGCCTCCCCGACGGCGGCCAGGATGGCCTGGGCGTGGCCGAGCAGGACCCGCCCGGCGTCGGTCAGCACGACCCGCCGGCCGAGGCGGTCGAACAGCCGCCGGCCGATCCCCTTGCCCTTGCCCTCGAGCCGCAGGATCTGCTCGGAGAGGGTCGGCTGGGTGACCCCCTCGCGCTCGGCGGCGCGGGTGAAGCTGCCGGTCTCGGCGACCGCGACGAAGTACCGGAGCTGGTGGAGGTTGATCGCCTGTTCCGATGGCGTGTCGGTTTTGGATTGCATGAACCGATCGTAACAGCCGGCCGGCGGGACGGGAAGTGGGCCGCGGGTATGATGGCCGGCATGGGCGACCACCCGTTCCGCCGCCTGCCGGCCGTCGCGAAGCTCCTCGACCTGCCGCCGCTCGCCGCGGCGCGCGACCGCCACCCGCCCGCCGCCGTCGCCGACGCCGCCCGGGCGGAGGTTGATGCGCTCCGGGCGGCGCTCGCGGCCGGCGCCGCCCCCGACCTCGACCCGTTCGCCGCCGCGGAGCGGGCCGCGGCCAGGCTCGACGCCGACGCGGCCCCGCGGTTCCGCCCGGTCATCAACGCCACCGGCGTCGTCCTCCACACCAACCTCGGCCGGTCGGCGCTGCACGAGGAGGCGGCCCGCGCCGCCGCCGACGCCGCCCGCGGCTACCTGAACCTCGAACTCGACCTCGCCACCGGGAAGCGGTCGTCGCGGCAGGACGCCGTCCGGGCCGGCGTCCGCGCCATCACCGGGGCGGAGGCGGCGACCGCGGTGAACAACTGCGCCGCCGCGACCGTGATCGTGCTCCGGGCGGTCGCCGCCGGGAAGGAGGTCGTCGTCTCCCGCGGCCAGTTGATCGAGATCGGCGGCGGGTTCCGCATCCCGGACATCATGGCGGTGAGCGGGGCGACTTTGCGCGAGGTCGGCACCACGAACATCACCCGGGCGGCCGACTACGAGGCGGCGGTCGGCCCGAACACCGCCGCGCTGATGCGGGTCCACACCAGCAACTACCGCGTCCGCGGGTTCACGAAGTCGGTCGACCTGCCGCAGTTGGTCGAACTCGGGCGGAAGCACCGCGTCGCCGTGATCGACGACGCCGGGAGCGGCCAGGCGGTCGACCTGGCCGCGTTCGGGCTGCCGGGCGAGCCGCTGGTGTCGGCCGGGATCGCCGCCGGGGCGGACCTCGTCCTGTTCAGCGGGGACAAGCTGCTCGGCGGGCCGCAGGCCGGGCTGATCGCCGGCCGGGCGGACCTGATCCAGCGGGTCGAGCGCGACCCGCTGATGCGGGCGTTCCGGCTCGACAAGATGACGCTCGCGGCGCTGGAGGCGACGCTCCGGCTGTACCGCGACCCGGCCCGGGCGGTGCGCGAGATCCCCACCCTCCGGATGCTGACGACCCCGCCCGCGGAGCTGCGCCGCCGGGCCGAGGCGTTCGCGGCCCGGCTTCGGGAGGTGCCGCGGGTCGCGGCCGAGGTGCGGGACGACGTGGCGTACGTCGGCGGCGGGTCGCTGCCGGACGTGGCCGTGCCGACGAGTGTCATCGCGGTGTCAGTCGAAGGCGTCGGGGAGGGCGAGGTGGCGGCGCGGCTGCGGGCGGGGTCGCCGGCGGTGGTGGGGCGGGTGGCCGACGGGCGGGTGCTGCTCGACCTGCGGGCGGTGTTCGAGCGGGACGAGGACGCCCTGCTGCGGGCGGTCGCGGCGGCCGCCCGGTGAAGGTGGCGGGCCGCCACGGAGGGCTACCAGACCCGGTAGGGCCGCCCTCCGTGGCGGCCCGGGTCAGCTCCCGCCGGCGAACACGGTCCGCCCGCCGTCCACCGGCAGGCACGCCCCGGTGATGAAGTCGTTGTCGACGAAGTGGAGCACCGCCTTGACGACGTGTTCGGGGCTCCCCTCCCGTTTGACCAGCGTGGCCGCCGCGACCTCGGCCTTCTCGGCTGCGGTCATCTCCGGCGGGAGCATGACCGGGCCCGGCAGCACGGCGTTCACCCGCACCTTCGGGTTGCGGGTCCCGAGCTCGACCGCGAACATCCGGGTCAGCCCGGGGATCGCCGCCTTGCTCGGGAAGTACGCGGCGTAGTCCGGGTACGGGCGGGCGTCGGCCCAGTCCCCGAGGTTGACGATGCACCCGCCGGCCGGCCGCCCGGCCATCGCCAGACCGACGTGCTGGCAGGTCAGGAACGTGCCGAGGGTGTTGGTGTCGAAGTGCTCGCGGACGTCGGCCGCGGTCGTGTCCTCGAGCCGCTTCCGGTTCCAGACGGCGGCGCAGTTCACCAGCACGTCGATCTTGCCGAACTTCGCCAGGGCGTCCGCGACCATCGCCTTCACCTGCCGCTCGTCGGCGAGGTCGGCCTTCGCCAGGTGGGTGGCGGTGCCGTGGGCGCGGGCGAACTGCTCGGCCGTCTCCGCGGCCTCGGCGGCGGAGCTGCGGTAGTGGATGACGAGGGCGTACCCGCGGGCGGCCAGAGCCGCGGCGACGTGGTACCCGATTCGCCGCTTGCCGCTGCCGGTGACCAGGGCGACGTTCCGGTCGGTCATGGGCTCTCGCTCCCCTTCGGGTCGCGGCTAAACGGGGGTGGCGCCGTCCGTCGACACCGGCCCGTCCAGCTCGACCCACGTCTTGCACCCGGCGTACTCCGGCCGCTCGACCCGCACCGCCGGCTCCCCTAGCCGGAAGACGCGGACGGCGAACACGAACAGGCCGGGCGTCCGGTAGTGGAACCGCTGCCGCACCACCTCCGGCGTCCAGGCGTGGAGCGGGTCGAGGGTGAGGGCCGCGTCGAGGTCGGTGAGGTGCCGCACGTCGGCCACCCGGACCAGGTGCGTGAACCGGATCGTCCCCGGCTCGGGCTTGTCGGCCTCGGCCGCGTCGAGGAGCGGGAGGAACGCCGGCTTCACCCCGGCCCGGTGCTCGTGGAAGAACGTCGGGTACAGGAGGAACTCGGGGTGCTCGGGCCGGAACGTGCCGCCCGCCTCCGCGATCCCGCCCTTGCGCAAGATCACCGACTGCCGGCCGTCCGCCAGCGCCCGGCAGACCACCGCCCACTCCTTGAACGCGGTCGCGACCGTCCCCATCAGACTCGCTCCTCGCGCTGCCGCCGCGACATCAGCTCCTGGACCGCGGCGGCCGGCGGCACGCCCTCGTGCAGCACCCGGTACACGCCCGCCATGATCGGCACGTCCAGCCCCGTCCGGGTCGCGCGCTCGTACACGCTCCGGCTGGTGGACACGCCCTCCGCCACCTGCGGCCCCGCCAGCACCGCCGACAGCGGCTCGCCACGGCCGACCCGGTACCCGACGCGGCGGTTCCGGCCGTGCGGGCTGAAGCACGTCGTGATCAGGTCGCCGACCCCGGCCAGCCCGGCGAACGTCCCCGGCTCCGCCCCGTGGGCGACCCCGAACCGGGTCATCTCGACCAGCCCGCGGGTCAGCAGCGCCGCCTTCGCGTTGTCCCCGAACCCGAGGCCGTCGCACACCCCCGCGGCGATCCCGACCACGTTCTTCAGGGCCCCGGCCAGCTCCACCCCGACCGGGTCGGCGTTCGTGTACACCCGGAACCGGTCCGTCCCGAACCGCCCCTGCGCCCACGCTGCCAGGCCGAGGTCGGCGGCCGCGACGGTCACCGACGTCGGCATCCCGCGGGCCACCTCCTCGGCGTGGCTCGGCCCGGTCAGCACCGCCACCCGCTCGGTCCCGAGCGCCTCCGCGATCACCTCCGACGGGCGGCGGAACGTCCCGACCTCCAGCCCCTTCGTCAGGCTGACCACCGGCACGTCGGCGGACCGGACCGCAGCGAACCGCGCCAGCGTCTCGCGCAGGAACGCGGTCGGGACGGCGACCACCCAGCAGTCCGCCCCGGCGACGGCCTCGGCCGGGTCGGCGGTGACGGTCACGACGGTCGGGAGGGGGACGCCGGGGAGCAGCCGGGCGTTCACGCGCTCGTCCCGCAGCCGGGCGACCGACTCCGGGTGCGCCCCCCACAGCCGGACGCGGTGGGCCTGGTGCCGGGCCAGCAGTACGGCGACCGCGGTGCCCCACCCGCCGGCCCCGAGGATGGCGAACGTCGTCGTCGGCATGACCCGCACACCCGGAACTGGTTCGCGGCCCGGCACATTTTACCGGGTCGGGACCCGGCCGGGCCGGGAACCGCCGGGTGCTTCTGGAGCACCCGGCCGGCGCCGGCCGATGACCCGACCGGGACCGCCCGCCCGGATCACGGAGGTTCGCACATGTCCGCACGGCTCAAGCTGTACACCCCGCCGCCGGCGCCCCGCGACGACGCCCCGCCCTCGCCGGACCCGGATGTCCGGGTCCGGCTCGGCGACCTCCTCCCGCTCGTCGCCGCCGCCCAGCGGATGAACTACCTGTGGCTGACCGACTTCCTTGACGACGAGGTGGCGGTCAGCACCGACCTGTACGAGGTGATCGAGACGTTCCGGGCCGGGAGCAACCGGCCGGCGTGACCCGGGAGGGCGAGGCTCCCGCCGAGCCGGCTCGCAGGGCGGGGGTACGCGGACGGCTCGGCGGGAGCCTCGCCCTCCCACCCGGTCACTCGTCCTCCGGGTCCTTGAGCAGGTCCGGCTTCCCGAACTGGCTGAGGTCGATGCTCCCGCGCAGCTCGCCCTCGGCCAGCTTCAGCCGCGTCTCCAGCTCCCGCACCTTCGCCTCCAGCCGGTCGACCCGCGTCCGCCCCTCGTCCCGCTGGCTGTACCGCGGCACCTCCGGGTATCCGAGCTGCCGCTGCAGCGCCGCGAACAGGTACAAGGGGTCGCGCCCCCGGCTCGCTTTCGCGATCTTCCCCTCCTTCTCCCCGAACAGCGGCGGCAGGGTCGGCTCGTACCCCGGGTCCGCCCGCCGCTGCTCCTTCACGTACAGGTCGGACCGGACGTACACCAGGTCGCCGATGTCCAGGTCGCCGATCTGCCGGGTGAGCGGGGTGACGAACGCCCGCCAGTCGGCGTCGTACAGCGGGTCGGCGGCGACCGCGGCGAACCCGTCGAGGTAGCCGAGCCGGTTCCGGGCGATCGACTCGAACTGGTAGACGAACAGCCCGGCCTTCGTCGGCCCGGCCGCCCGGTACGTCGCCTCCCGCTCCAGGACGAGCAGGGCGGTCGGCATCGGGAACCGCGACGTCTCCTTCTCCGCCTGGCCGACCACGAACGCCTGGAACGCGGTGAAGTAGTGCGGCAGCCGGGCGAACCCGCTGCCCAGGAGCCCGGTGTGCTTCATCTCGACCGCCAGGAACTGCACCGCGTACGGCAGCCGGGTGCTGGACAGCACCTCGTCGTGGGCGCGGGCGAGCACGTCCTGGGCCGGCTGGTTGTCGGCCAGCCGCTCGCGGAGGGTGCGGAGGAAGTACGCCTGCTCGACGTACTCCTCCCGGTCGAGGACGGGTGCGGTGGTCGCCATGCGGTTCAGGATACACGGTCCGGGTGCTTCCTGGAGCGCGGCCGTCCCGGCCGCTCCACCGATCCGACCCGGGTCGCCTCCGGGACGACCGTGTCGCATCCCGACCGGGGTCGCAGCGGCCGGGACGGCCGCGGTCCAGGAGGCCGCGCGCGCCGGCGGTGCGGGTCGCGCCGGTCCCGGGGCCGTGCGAACCGCGGGGAACCGGGGAACCGGCCTGTTGCCCCCGGCCGGCGTCGGGCAGAGTTCCCTCACGGGCCCGGGAACGGGCACGCCCCCGCACCGAGACCGCCAACACGACGCGCCCCCCGCGGGAGCCAGCATGAGGACTTCGTTCCGGGTTTGGATGCTCGCCCTCGGCGGCCTCGCCGCCGCCCCGGCCGCGGCCGACGCCGCCCACGTCGGGGCCTGCCGGTACCCGCGCCGGTGCGTCGCCGCCGAGCAGTGCGCCCCGCCCGCCGCCCCGACCGTCCACTACGTCCCGGTGGTCGAGCGGCACGAGCAGGTGTGCTACCGCCCGGTGTACCGGACCCACTACCGGCCGGAGACGGTCACCACCCACCGCACCGTCCACGAGACCAACTACTGCGCCGAGCGGTACACGGTCCAGCGGCCGGTCACCGAGTACTTCGACACCGTCCGGTCGTACACCGTCCAGCGGCCGGTGTACGAGACGCACTACCAGCCGCAGGCCTACACGGTGATGCGGCCGGTCACCCGGACGTTCCAGGTGGCGGTCCCGTACTGCACCACCCGGCCGGTGTACGAGACGCACTACCGGGACGTGGTGCAGACGGTCCACCGCCCGGTGGTGCAGGAGTACACCGTCGCCATCCCGTACTGCACGTACCGACCGGTGTACGAGCAGCACACCCGCACCCACTCGTACACCGTCCCCCGCCCGGTGGTGGAGGAGTACCAGGTGCCGGTGGCGTACACGGTGAACCGGCCGGTGTACGAGCAGCACGTCCGGGCGATCCCGTACACGACGTACCGGACCGAGACCGAGCAGTACCAGGTCGCGGTCCCCTACTGCACGTACCGGCCGGTGTACGAGCAGCACGTCCGCGAGCACCGGTACACCACCTACCGGACCGAGACCGAGCAGTACCAGGTCGCGGTCCCCTACTGCACCTACCGGACGGTCCAGGAGCAGCAGACGTACCACGTCCCGGTCACGACGTACCGCACCGAGGTGGATTACGTCACCCAGACGCGGGTGAACTACGTCACCGAGCCGGTGTACACGGATCGGGTCGAGAAGGTGTGCACCGGGCGGTACGAGACGGTGACCGAGTACGTCCCCGGCCCGGTGGTGACGCGGAAGGTGCGGCTCCCCGGCACCTGCGTGTTCGACCCGTGCACCTGCACCAGCCACTACTGCCCCGGGCCGGTGGTGTGCGAGACCGTCCAGTGTCCGGGGAAGACGGTGTGCAAGAAGGTGTGGGTGCCGCACGAGGAGTGCCGGGTCGTCCGCGACTGCCGGCTGGTGTGCAAGCCGGTCTGCACGACGGTCCAGGTGCCGGTCTGCCGGAAGGTGCCGCAGACGGAGCTGCGGGCGTGCGTCCGGACCGTCTGCCGGGTCGTCCCGGAGCACCAGATGCGGTACGAGACCCGGACCCGCTGCTACACCGTCCCGGAGCAGAAGGTCTGCCAGGTCCCGTACACCACCTGCCGGATGGTGGCCGAGCCGCAGGTGCGGTACGAGACCCGGACCCGCTGCTACACCGTCCCGGAGCAGAAGGTCCGGTACCAGGCGTACACCACCTGCCGGATGGTCCCGGAGCAGCACGTCCGGCTCGTCACCCAGCGGCGGTGCTACACCGTCCCGGAGGTGAAGACGGTCACGGTCCCGTACACGACGTGCCGGATGGTGCGTCAGGACCACGTCCGGTACGAGACCCGGCGGCACTGCTACACCGTGCCGGAGCAGTACACCCGGCAGGTGCCGTACCAGGTCTGCCGGATGGTCAAGGAGGACCACGTCCGGTACGAGACGCGGTGCGTGGTCGAGCAGGTGCCGGAGCAGCACGTTCGGCAGGTGCCGGTGACGACCTGCCGGGTGGTGAGTGAGGAGCGGCAGTGCGTGGTCCGGCAGTGCCGGGTGAACTACGTGTGCGAGGAGCGGGTGCGGTACGTCCCGCACACCACCTGCCGGGTGATCCCGGAGACGCACTGCCGGATGGTCCCGGTCCAGACGTGCACGATGGAGCCGTACACGGTCACCACCTGCGTGAAGCGGTACGTCCCGGTGTGCGTGCCGGGCTGCGACCCGTGCCCGTGACCACCCCCGTTTAGCCGCGACGCGGAGTCCTCGGAGCGGAGCGCGGGCGCCGACGTGGCGCGCTCCGCTCCGAGGACTCCGCGTCGCGGCTAAACGTAAGCCCCACCCAACCCCCGGCGCGTGCCGGGGGTTGTTGCGGTTCCCGGCCGCGCCGCGGTTCTTATAACGACGGCTGCTGCAACGCCGGGAAAGGCCCGATCCCATGACCGCACGCCTCCGCGTCGGCGCGGTGAACTACCTGAACGCGAAGCCGCTGGTCGAGCGGCTGACCGAGTTCGCCCCGACCATCGACCTCACCTTCGACCTGCCGAGCCGGCTCGCCGACCGGATGGCCGCCGGGGACCTCGACGTCGGGCTGATCCCGGTGGTCGAGTACCTCCGCGGCGACGGGTACACCCTCGTCCCGGACATCGCCATCGCGTCCCGCGGGCCGGTCCTCAGCGTCACCCTGTTCAGCCGGGTGCCGTGGGCCGACATCCGCTCCGTCGCCCTCGACGAAGGGTCGCGCACCAGCGCCGCCCTGACCCGGATTCTGCTCCGTGCCAGGCACGGGGTGAGCCCGCGGTTCGAGCCGCTCCCGATCGACGCCCCGGCCGAGGACGCCGGGACCGACGCGGTCCTCCTGATCGGCGACCGGGCGATGCGGGCGTGCCTCCCCGGCCACCCGCACGCCTACGACCTCGGGGACGAGTGGACGACCTGGACCGGGCTGCCGACGGTGTACGCCGCGTGGGCCGTCCGGCCCGGGGTGGACCTCGCGGCCGCCGGGCGGGCGTTCCACCGGGCGAAGGAGTGCGGCACGTCCCGGGCCGGGGTGATCGCCCACCGCGAGGCCGCCGCGCTCGGCCTCGACCCCGGGTACTGCCGGCGGTACCTGGCGAACATCATCCGGTACGACCTCGGCCCGGCGGAGTGGGCCGGGCTGCGGCGGTTCCACGCCGAGGCGGCGAAGCTCGGACTGGTGCCGGAGTTGAACTGGCCCGTGGGCGAGGCGCTCCTGCCTCGCCACGAAGAGCGAGGCAGGAGTGCCTCGCCCACTGCCGGAGGCCGCCCGTGACCCCCGTCGACACCATCCTCGCCAAGGCCGTCGCCGGCACCCGGCTCACCCCCGCCGACGGGGCCGAACTGTTCCGCTGCCGCGACCTGCACAAGCTCGGCCGCGCCGCCCACGCCGTCACGACACGCCTCCACCCTGAGCCGTACCGGACGTTCAACATCGACCGGAACGTCAACTACACGAACGTGTGCGCCGCGGTCTGCGACTTCTGCGCCTTCTACCGCAAGTCGACCGACGCCGACGCCTACGTCCTGCCGCGCGAGGAGCTGTACCGGAAGATCGAGGAGACGGTCGCGCTCGGCGGCGACCAGATCCTGATGCAGGGCGGGATGCACCCGGCGCTCAAGCTGGAGTGGTACGAGGATCTGCTCCGCGACCTGAAGGCCCGGTACCTGCACGTCAACCTCCACGCGTTCAGCCCACCTGAGGTCTGGCACTTCCACAAGATCAACAAGCTGCCTCTCCGCCAGGTGCTGCAGCGGCTCAAGGACGCCGGCCTCGGCAGCCTCCCCGGCGGCGGAGGCGAGATCCTGGTGGACCGCGTCCGGAAGGAGTTGACCAAGAACAAGGCGCTCACGGACGAGTGGCTGGAGGTCTGCCGGGTGTGGCACCAGCTCGGGGGGAAGGGGACGTGCACGATGATGTTCGGGCACGTCGAGACGGATGCCGACCGGGTCGAGCACCTCGACCGGCTGCGGGCGCTGCAGGACGAGACCGGCGGGTTCACCGCGTTCATCTGCTGGACGATGCAGCCGGGCCACAAGATGAGCGACGTGCCGGAGGCCGGGGCGTTCGAGTACCTGCGGACGCAGGCGATCGCCCGGCTGTACCTCGACAACATCCCGAACATCCAGTCGTCGTGGGTGACGCAGGGCGGGAAGATCGGCCAGCTCGCCCTGTTCTTCGGGGCGAACGACATGGGCTCGCTGATGATCGAGGAGAACGTGGTGGCGTCCGCCGGGACGGTCCACCACCTGACCCTGGAGGAGATCAAGCGGTCGATCCGGGAGGCCGGGTGGGAGCCGCGGCAGCGGGACGTGTTCTACCGGGTGATCGGCGAGGGGGGTCGCGTCCCGGTGTGGGAGGGCGAGGCTCCCGCCGAGCCGACGCCCCGGCTCGGCGGGAGCCTCGCCCTCCCAAACTGAGCGATCACCGGGAGGGCCGCGTTGCCGGCCCCGGGGTGAGTCGGGAGAATACCCGACAGACGCCCGGCCGGGTCCGCCGTGGAACAAGCATGTCCGCCGACGACGCCATGCGGTTGCGGCTCCAGCAGGTGGCCGACTACCGGCGGCTGTGCCAGGAGGTCCGCCGGTCCGGGCGGTGGAACGTCCTGTTCGCCGGCCTGATCCTGCTGTTCACCTACCTCCAGTACGAGGCCGGGCTCCGCGGGTGGCTGCTGGTCCTGTACGGCGGCCTGGCGGCCGGGGAGCTGCTGGTCGGGCTGTACAAGTGGCTGGCCCCATCGGCCGAGGGGGCGCTCTTGGACGGGCTGGTGCTCCTGGCGTTCGTCGGGTTCAACGGGTGGCGGCAGTACGAGCGGGTCCGGGCCGGGGCCCGGCTCGACCCGGTCAGCGTGCTGATCAGCCTGCTGGTGCTGTCCAGCGCGGCCGCCCAGTTCCAGGAGTACGGGCGGCGGCGGCGGCAGTTCGCCGACCGCCCGACCCGCGAACACATGGCGTGGTTCGCCGACCTCGAGTCCGAGGTGCGGGCGGCCGACCCGCAGGCCGACGAGCTGGCCCTCGACCTGCCGACCGCCCCGCACTGGCGGGCGAAGCTGCTCGGCACGACCGCGGTGCTCGTGTCCGCCCGCGGGGGCGAGGTGTGGGTGGCCGGGCCGGACGAGGTCGAGTTGCTGCGGGAGAAGACCGACCACGGGACCGGGCGGCGGAAGGCCCGGCTGACCGTCTGCGGGGTCGAGTACCCGGAGTTCGAGGTGGCCGACGCCACCTGGTCGAACTACCAGCGGTGGCGGGCCGGGCTGCCGGCCCCGGCCCCCGCGGTGTAGGGTGGGCCGAGCCCGGCTCTGCGGGCGAGTCCCACCACCGCCACGCCCGGTGGGACTCGCCGGCGGGGCGCCGGCTCGGCCCACCCTACCACGACCACCGAACATGATCGAAGTCCGCGACCTGTCGAAGTGGTTCCCGGCCCCGGGCGGGCCGAAGGCGGCGGTCGACGCCGTCCGGTTCACCGTCCGCCCCGGGGAGGTGTTCGGGCTGCTCGGCCCGAACGGGGCCGGGAAGACCACCACCCTGCGCATCCTGTGCACCGTCCTGGCCCCGTCCGCCGGGACCGCCACCGTCGCCGGGTACGACGTGGTCGCCCAGCCGTCCGAGGTCCGCCGGCACGTCGGGTTCCTGTCCGCCGGGACCGGGGTGTACGACCGGATGACCGCCTGGGAGATGGTCCGGTACTACGGCCAGCTCCACCAGATCCCCGACGACGTCCTCCGGCCGCGGCTGGAGGAGCTGTTCGCCACCCTCCAGATGACCGACTTCCGGGACGTGGCGGGGGCGAAGATGAGCACCGGGATGAAGCAGAAGGTGTCGATCGCCCGGGCCCTGGTGAACGACCCGCCGGTGCTCATCTTCGACGAGCCGACGAACGGGCTGGACGTGCTCGTCCAGCGGGCGGTGCTGGAGAGCATCAAGCGGCTCCGCGGGCAGGGGAAGACGATCCTGTTCTCGACCCACATCATGCGGGAGGTGGAGAAGCTGTGCGACCGGGTGGCGATCATGGCCCGCGGCAGGGTGGTGTGCTGCGGCACCCTCGACGAGCTGCGGCAGATGTACCGCCAGGACGACCTCGAGGAGCTGTTCTTCGCGCTGGTGAGCTGAGCCGGCGGTGCGGGTGCGTGTCCGAGCCCGAGCGCCAGCGAGGGTCTTACGTCGCCCCTCGCTGGCGCTCGGGCTCGGACCGGGGACCTCACTTCCGCCCGAACGCCTGGTCGAGGAACGTCAGCCCGGTCGCCGCCTCCCCCTTCACCGCGAACGCCACCGGCCGGTCCTCCAGGAACCCGCCGGCCACCCGGAACACCTCCCCGGCGTGGTGCTCCAGCGGGCACTCGAAGCTGCTCCACCTCAGCGTCAGCCGGCCGTCGGCCGCCGCCACGGTCGCGGTCCCGTAGGCCGGGTGGCGGTACTCCCCGGCGTACCCGGACGCCTCGAGCGCCGGCTTCGCCGCCGGGTCGCGGGCCGCCCCCCGGGCGGCCGCGGCCGCCTTCCGGGCCGCCGCCTCGTCGTCCGCCACCTTCCGGAAGTACCCGTTCCAGTCCCGCGGCGGCAGCCCGCAGTAGTGGTCGATGAGGGTGTTCGCCAGGGCGGCGGTCATCCGCGTCTCCTGCAGGTTGGCGAGCACCGCGACCCCGAGGTTCTCGCCCGGCAGCAGGGTGAGCTGCACCCGGAACCCGTCGACCATCCCGCCGTGGGAGACGACCTTCTTCCCGCGGTGGTCGTACACCAGCCACCCGAGGGCGTGGCTCAGTTGCACCGTGTCCGGGTTAAGGGCCTCGCCGAGCGCGTCCAGCCGGACCGGGGTGTGCGGGGTGCGGGTCTCGGCCAGGTTCTTGACCGAGATCACCCGCCGGCCGTCCGGCCCGACCCCGTCGGCCAGGTGGAACGACAGCCACCGGGCCACGTCCCGGGCGGTCGCGTTCGCCGACCCGGCCGGGTTCGGCTCCTTCTGCTCGTACCACGGGACCGCCCCGACCTTCCCGTCCACCCCGGCCTTGTGCCCGCCGGCCCGGTCCGCGCCCTTCGGGATGTCGGGCGTGGTGAACGTCACCCCGGCCATCCCGAGCGGGTCGCAGACGCGGGCCCGGACGAGCTTCTCCCACGTCTCCCCGCCGGCCTTCTCCATCGCCCGCCCGGCGGCCAGGTACGGGATGGTCGAGTACCGGAACCCGCCGCGGAACGGGTAGTCGAGCGGGAGGAGCTTCGCCCGCCTCAGGGTCTCGTCGATCCCCCACGGGGCGCGGTACCAGAGGAGGTCGTGGCCGGCGAGGCCGGTGCGGTGGCAGAGGAGGTCGCGGACGGCGAGGAGGGCGTCGGCGTTCGGGTCGGACAGGCCGAACCCGGGGAGGTGCTTGCGGACCGGGTCGTCCCACCCGATCACCCCGTCGTCGACGAGCGAGGCGAGGGCGGCGGTGGTCAGCGCCTTGGTGCAGGACGCGAGCGGGAACACGGTGTCGGCGGTGACCGGGGCCGGCCGGCCGCGGTCGCGCACCCCGAACCCCTTTAAGAGGAGGACCTCGTCCCGGCGGACGACGACGACCGCCGCCCCGGGCACGTCCCACGCGGCCAGGGCGGTCGCGACCAGGTGGTCGGGCGCGGCCGGGGCGAGGAGGCAGGCGAGGACGAAGGACGGCGGCATGAGGGGACCTCGCGTCGTTGCCGTCCGGGCCGGGCGCGTGAGCGGCGGCGCAACGCAACACCCGTCGCCCACGCGTCCGGCCCGGACGGCAACCTCAACCCCGCCCATCTTAACCCGTTGGCGACCCGCCCGGCCCGGGTTCCCGGCCCCGCCGGGGCGGGCCGGCCGACCCCGCTTCGCCGGGCGGCGGCGGCCGCCCCAGGTTCGCGCCGCGGCGTGAGGAAATCCGCCCCGGCGGGCGGGTTTTCGGGGCGAACCGGCTTGACCGGGCGGCCCCGCCCGGTATGGTCCCGCCACTTTCCGCCGCAGTGCGCGAAACAACCGACAGGGGAACGGCGCCTCTCGGGGTGCCGGGCCGGGGTGCGGGTTGGGGAGCCTGCCGCCGGCCGGTCGTCACGCGAAGGGGGATGCGGGTCATGCGCAGTCAGACGATCGGGGGAGCCCTGCTCGCCGCGGCGGCCGTCCTGGCCGGGCCGGGGGGCGCCCGGGCCCAGCTCAGCGGCGCGTCGCTGCCAATCACCGACGGGAGCGACGGCGGGTTCCAGCCGGCCCGGAACCCGGCCGTCCCGTTCCCCCTCCCGACCGGGGCGGCCGGGGACAGCGGGTTCTACACCAGCTTCGAGTACGTGATGCTGCGGCAGACGCGGGCGATCGGGAACCAGACGATCGCCGTCCGCGGGTTCTACGACCTGACCGGGGAGGTGACCGGGCGGCCCGGGCGGCTGGTCGGGAGCGGGGCGGTCGGGCTGTCCACCAAGGACTTCAGCCCGCGGACGTTCCAGCCCGGCGGGCAGCTCGAGGTCGGGTACCGGCTGGGCGACGGGACCCGGCTGTTCTACCGGTACCTGCACCTGTACGACGCCCACTACTCGTTCGGGGCCAGCGCCGTCCCGCCCGGGTTCGCGCTGACCCCGGACCTGGCCGACTCGTTCCTGTCCGCCCGGGTGTTCAACTTCAACCAGTTCTTCGCCGGCCCGACCGGGAAGGTGAACGGGGTCCCGGACTCGGCCGTGTACGGCATCTGGAACGCGGCCAGCCAGATGGACATCAAGTTCACCCAGCGGTACCAGGAGATGCAGGCCGGGGCCCGGGTCCCGGTGCTGGAGAGCGACTACAGCCGGGTGTACGCCACCGGGGGCCTGCAGTTCAACTGGTTCTTCGAGCGGTTCCAGTGGCGGACGGTGTCGGTGGACGCCGGCGGGAACGCCCGCCCGCAGGACGTGGCGTTCTACACCAACACCCTGTCCCAGCGGCTGTACGGCCCGTTCGTCGGGTGCGGGCACGAGGTGTTCGTGGCCGACGCGTTCTCGATCAGCGGGGACCTGACCGCGGCGGCCCTGCTGGACGTGGTCAAGATGCGGGCCAAGTACAAGCTCGGGGACCAGACGATCCAGTCGAAGTTCGGGCGGGAGGAGTTCCGGGTCGTCCCGAACGTGAACGCGGCGGCCAACCTGTGGTGGTACCCGATCGAGGGGGTGCAGCTGCGGGTCGGGTACCAGGCGCTGACGTTCTACAACACCACCCACATGCTCGAGCCGGTCGGGCTGAACTTCGGGAACATCGCCCCGCGGTACCGGATCCAGGGGTTCCGGTTGCTGCACGGAATCAACGCCGGGATCGGGTTCTTCTTCTGACCCCGGCCCGCGGGCGGCCCGCCCCCCACATCCCCAACAGGCCACCGGCCCCGGCCGGCCCCGCGAGCGGGCCGGTCCGGGGCCGGCCCGCGTTCACGGGCGCGATTGCCGCCCCCGCCGGGGCAGGTATAATCTGCCCCGTCCCGCGGCCGGCCCAACCCCCGCCCGCGCCCCGACCCGAGGAGCCAGCATGGCCGACGGCCGCGCCCCGACCCCCGCCGACCCGCCCCGACCCGGGCCGTGGACGGAGATCTTCCGCTGCTTCCAGGTCGCCCTCGACCCGCGGAAGCTGCTGGTGGCCGCGGTCGCCATCCTGGTCATGTCCCTGATGTGGTGGCTCCTGTCCGTCACCTTCTACTACCCGGCCCCGGACCGGAACGCGGCCGAGTACAGCAACGCCACCCTGATCAAGGAGTACGAGGGGAAGACGAAGGCCGGGGGGGCGGCGTACACCGAGGACGACTACAAGCAGATCGGGGACCGGCGGTACCAGGCCGACCTGGAGCAGTGGCGGGTGCTCGACGCCCTGGCCGGGCCCGGCGGGCGGCTCCGCACCCTGCCGTGGCAGGAGTACCGCGGGCCGAACCCGTTCCTGTTCGCCACCGACGTGCTCGGCGGGTCGGCGGCCGACCGGACCAACGCCATCACCGGGTTCCTGTCCGGGTCGATCCCGGTCCTGGTCGAGCCGCTGGTCAAGCTGCTCCTGCCGGTGGCCAAGCTGATCTCCCCCGGGGTCAGCCCGCTCACCCGGCTGTACCTGTTCCTGATCCTGCTGTCGAACGTGGTGGTGTGGGCGTTCGCCGGCGGGGTGATCACCCGGCTGGCGGCCGTCCAGTTGGCGGGGAAGGGGCCGATCTCGCTCGGCCAGGCGGTGCGGTTCGTCCGGAACCGCTACCTCGCGTACCTCGGGGCCCCGCTGGTCCCGCTGGTCATCATCGGGGCGTGCGTCCTCGGGCTGGTGCTGTACGGGGTGCTCGGGCTGATCCCGTTCGTCGGCGACCTGTTCGTGCTCGGGCTCGGGCTGCCGGTGGTGATCGTCGGCGGGGCGGTGATGGCGGTGTTCCTGGTCGGGCTGGTCGGGTACCCGCTGATGTACCCGACGCTCAGCGCCGAGGCCGACCAGAGCGACACGTTCGACGCCCTGTCGCGGAGCATCAACTACGTCTACCAGTCCCCGTGGCACTACCTGTGGTACTGGCTGGTGGCGGTGGTGTACGGGGCGGCGGTGACGCTGTTCATCCTGTTCTTCACCTCGCTCACCGTGTACGTCGGGAAGTGGGCGGTCGGGCTGACCGCCAGTACCGTGTGGACGGACCGGAAGCCGGAGTACCTGTTCGTCTACGCCCCCGAGTCGTTCGGGTGGAAGGAGCTGCTGACCAAGGACAGCCCGTACGCGGTCCGCGGGGAGTGGGTCGGGCTGGACCGGAACGGGAAGGAGACGGCCGACCAGAACCAGGCCGTCCGGTTCGTCCACGCGTACAAGCCGGTCGACCTGGCGGCGTACGACAACGCCCGGGCCGGGTTCTACGTGTACAACTCCTGGGGGGCGTACATCGTCGGCTTCTGGGTCACCCTGATCTTCCTCCTGATGCTCGGGTTCAGCTACAGCTTCTTCTGGTCGGCCGCGACCATGATCTACCTGCTGATGCGGCTGCGGGTGGACGAGGCCGGGCTGGAGGAGGTGGTGGTCGACGAGGACGAGCCGGAGCTGCCGGTGGCCCCGCCGAAGCCGGCGGACGTGCCCCCGGCGGCCCCCGCCCCGGCCGCCTCCCTGCCGGTCATCCCCGCCCCGCCGGCGCCGCCGGTCCCGCCCCCGCCGCTGCCGCCGATCCCGGTCGTCGAGGACCGGCCGGCGCCGGCGACCTTGCCGTTCAGCCCGCCGGCGGACGCGGCCAAGCCGACGTACACCGCCCCGGAGCCGCCGCCCCGGCCGGCCGACAAGGACGACAAGGACGCCCCGCCGGGGTGACCCGCGGGTGACGTTTCGAGCGTTTGTTGGCGACGGTGTCGCGGGTGGGCGTCCGCCGCTTGCGGCGGACGCCCACCCGCTCCGAGGACTCCGCGTCGCGGCCGAACTCGGGAGCACCGGTCCCATGCCCCGCCCCGTGCTGCTGTTCACCGGCCCGTGGGCCGACCTGCCGCTGGAGGTGCTCGCCCCGAAAGCCGCCGGGTGGGGGTACGGGGGGTTCGAACTGTGCTGCTGGGGCGACCACCTGGAGGTGCAGCGCGGGCTGTCCGACGACGCCTACGGCCCGGCCCGGCTCGACCTCCTCGCCCGGCACGACCTGTCCGCCCCGGTGGTCGCCAACCACAAGGTCGGCCAGGCGGTGTCCGACCCGGTCGACGCCCGGCACCAGGGCTTGGTCCCGGACTACGTGTGGGGCGACGGCGACCCGGCCGGGGTGCGGCAGCGGGCGGCCGAGGAGATGGTGGCGACGTTCCGGCTGGCCGAGCGGCTCGGGGCCGGGGTGGTGAGCGGGTTCACCGGGTCGCCGGTCTGGGGGTACGTGGCCGGCTACCCGGCGCCGAAGCCGGGGGTGATCGCGGACGCCCTGCGGGGGTTCGCGGCCCAGTGGCACCCGCTGCTGGACGCGGCCCGGGACTGCGGGGTGCGGTTCGCCTGCGAGGTGCACCCCGGCCAGGCGGCGTTCGACCTCCACTCGGCCGAGGTGGTGCTGGACGCGCTGGGCGGGCGGGAGGAGTTCGGGTGGACGTTCGACCCGAGCCACCTCCACTGGCAGGGGGTGGACCCGGTCGAGTTCCTGCGGCGGTTCCCGGACCGGATCTTCCACGTCCACGCCAAGGACGCGCAGTTGACGCTGAACGGCCGGGCCGGGGTGCTGGCCGGGTACTGGCCGAGCGGGGACGTGCGGGCCGGGTGGCAGTTCCGGTCGCCGGGCCACGGCGGGGTGGACTGGGCGGCGGTGGTGCGGGCGCTGAACGAGGTCGGGTACGACGGCCCGCTGTCGGTGGACTGGCACGACCCGGGGATGGACCGGGAGTCCGGGGCGGCGGACGCCTGCCGGTTCGTGAAGGCGGTCGACCTGGACCCGCCGGCGAAGCCGTTCCGGGGTTGACCGGTTTCGTAGGGTGCGGTCGGGGGTCGCGCTTCGCGACCCGACGACGCACCGGGGCGCGGGTGAGGTCGAGTGGTGCGTCGTCGCCGGGCGAAGCGCCCGGCTCGACGGCACCCGACACCACACGGGATCGCCGATGCAATTCCCCACGTTCGCCGAGGCCGAAGAGTTGAAGCGGACCTGGACGGACGTGTTCGTCCGGGTGCGGCCGGGGCACGCCCGGTACGGGCGGTTCGCCGGGAAGGTCGGGCGGGTGGTGACGGTGAACTACAACGGGAAGGCGCTGGTCGACTTCGCGGACGGGGCCTGGTACGACCTGCCGGCGTCGGCCGAGTACCTGGAGGTGGTGCCGGCGGAGGAGGCGAAGGGGAAGTACGACCCGACGGCCAACAGCGCCCAGAAACTCCCGGGCCGACAGGGATGACCACCCCGCCCGGGCGGCCGGGCCGTGCTATGATCGGGTGCGGGGGCGGCCCGACCCCGCGGACGCGACCCGACCCCGGAGCCGACCCGTGTCACCCACCCCGTCCCGCCGAACCTTCCTCCGCCGGGTCGCCGCCGGGGCGGCCTGCGCCGCCGCCCCGGCCTCGGCCCGCGCCGCCGAACCCCTCCCGGTCGCCCCGGCCCCGAGGCCGGCGCCCCCCCCGGTCGCCCCGCCGCCGGTGATGCGGGCGGAGCCGTTCGGGCCGAAGCGGGTCATCGCCGGGCGGCCGCGGGAGCGGGGCGCGGCCTACGGCAAGCTGTTCAAGGACGGCATCGCCCGGTTCCTCGACCGGGAGATCTACGCGGTCGCCAACAAGTCGGTGTCGAAGGCCGAGATGCTGCGGTACGCCGGGGCGTGCGGGAAGGTGGTGGCCGAGGCCTGCCCGGTCGTCCACGAGGAGCTGGGCGGGGTGGCCGAGGGGAGCGGGCTGACCTTCGAGGAGGTCGTCCTCGTCACCCTGCACGAGGAGCTGTCCCGCGGCGAGGTGCTGCCGAAGGTCCCGCACTGCACGGCCGTCGGGGTCGGCCCGCCGGACGCCGCCGGGAGGCAGACGCTGGTCGGCCAGACCTGGGACTGGATGGAGACGGTCGCCGGGTTGTCGTCGGTGGTGGAGTGGCGGACCGGGTCGGGGCCGGACGTGCTGGCCTACGGGTTCCCGGGGCTGTGGGCCGGGGCCGGGCTGAACTCGGCCGGGGTCGCCCTGTGCTGGACCAGCGCCGGGTTCGAGTACTACAAGCCGACCGGGGGCAAGCCGACCGGGGGGGTCCGGGTCGGGGTCCCGAGCTACGCCCTGATCGCCCACCTGCTCTACCAGGAGAGCCTGGACGCGGTGGCGGAGGAGGTCGCCCGGGACCGGCACGCCGGGTGGTTCACCTTCGTCCTGGGCGACGCGACCGGCCGGCTCCTGTCGGTCGAGGGGTCGCCGAAGCGGGTCCGCGCCGAGTGGGCGAAGGGCCGGCTCGTCCGCATCGACTTCGGCACCCGCGCCCTGACCGACACGCCCGCCGGCTCGCCGGTCCCGCGCCACCCGCGCTGCCGGGTCACCGACGACCACCTCGCGGCCGCGGCCGGGAAGGTGGACGCGGCGCGGCTCCGGACCCTGTTCGCGGACCCGGGGTGCGGGGTGTCGGTCGGCCGGCCGACCATCGACCTGATGGTGTTCGACTGCGCCGCCCGGGTGGCCCACCTGAGCCGCGGGCCGCGGTACGGCGTAGACTGGAGGGAGTACACGTTCGGCGACCCGAAGTGACCGCGGGCCCATGATCCTCCTGATCGACAACTACGACTCGTTCACCTACAACCTGGTCCAGCGGTTCGGGGAGATCGACCCGGGCCTCGACATGCGGGTGGTGCGGAACGACCGCATCACCGCCGACGAGGCGGCCGCCCTCCGCCCGACCCACGTCGTCATCTCGCCCGGCCCGTGCACCCCCAAGGAGGCCGGCGTCTCGAACGAGGTGATGCGGCGGTTCGCCCCGACCACCCCGGTGCTGGGCGTCTGCCTCGGGCACCAGTGCATCGGGCACAGCTTTGGCGGGGAGGTGGTTCGGAACTGGCGCGTCATGCACGGGAAGGTGTCGCCGGTGTTCCACGACGGGAAGGGCGTGTTCGCCGGGCTGTCCGACCCGTTCGACGCCACCCGCTACCACTCGCTGGTGATCCGGAAGGAGACGTGGGCCAACCCGGACTTCGAGGTGTGCGCCTGGACGGCCGAGGGCGAGATCATGGGGGTGCGGCACAAGACGTGGCCGCTGCACGGGGTGCAGTTCCACCCGGAGAGCTTCCTGACGGTCGAGGGGCCGAGGCTGCTGCGGAACTTCCTGGAGCTGGGCCGCTCGTAGCTCGTAGGGTGGGCCGAGTCTTCGAGTCCCACCTCCTTGCTTCGTGGTGAGACCCGAACCGCCCGACTCCGGAAGAGGTGGGACTCGAAGACTCGGCCCACCCTACTACGAAAACTCCCCGGGCCCGGTCACCGCCCGGCCAGGCCCTTCTCGAACATCACGAGGTTGTCCCCGCGGTCCGCGTCCCACCGCAGCCCGATCACGTCGTACCCGAGCTCGATCGCCAGGTGCATCATCGGCCGGTGGCTGTTGTGGCACTCCAGCCGGAACGCGTCGTACCCCTGCTGCTGCGCCCAGCTCTGGGCCGCCTCCATCAGCTGCGACCCGATCCCCATCCGCCGGAAGTCGGGGACGACGCCGTAGAACCAGGCGAAGAACGTGTCCGGCTTCAGCTCGAACCCGAGGAAGAACCCGGCCGGCTTGTCCTTCACCCGGGCGACCATCTGGAGCACGTTGTGCCGCCCGAGGTACCGGCGGCGGAACGACTCCTCCGCCCGGGTCGGGCGGAAGATCTGGTTGTACATCTCGACGATCAGCGGCAACTCGTCCATCCCGACCACGTCGATCACCGCGTCCGCCACGGGAGTGCCCTTCTGGGGGAAGGAAGCCGGTCAGCGGTCCGGCCGGTGGAGGCCGGCGACGATCTCGTCCCAGGACGGCACGTCCCACTTCGCGATCAGGTCGCGGAGGGCGGCCCCGCCGGCGTCCTCGGCGGCCGCCAGCTCCGGGTCGGGGGCCGGGCCGTCGTCCTCGTCCGCCTGGTCCGCGAACTCCTCTTCGGCGGGCTCGGCCGCGGCCCCGGCCTCGGGGGTGGCGTCGGGCTCGGCCGACTCGTCCTCCGGCCCGGCGGCCGGGGCGTCGCCGATCGGACCGGCCCCGTTCTTCTTCTTCCGCCGGCGGCGGCGGCGGCGCTTCCGGCCGGTGCCGGGCGGGCCGTCCCCGCCCGCCCCGTCGTCGGCCGCGGACTCGCCGTCGGCCTCGTCGGCCTCGTCGCCGTCGGGCTCGTCGGCGTCGGGGCGGGCGGGCTCGTCGGCCGGGGCCTCGTCGCGGGCCGGTGCGGGCCGGGGGTCGAGTTCGAGTTCCTCGGCGAACTTGGCCCAGTCGTCGTCGGGGGCGGCGGGTGTCGGCATGGTGACCGGCGGGAATGAAAACGCCGTGGCCCCCGCGTCGGGCGGGGGCACACGGTCGGGGAGGGCCGTGATGGGTGTATCTTATCGCGCCGCGGCCGGCTCGGACACGTCGGCCGGGGCGAGTACCCACGCCCGGGCGGACCTGGCCGCACTCACCTCGACGATGCGGTCCCCGGGTTCGGCCCCGAACGCGGCGGCGAGGGCGTCGCCGACCGGTTCGCCGTCCGGCAAGTCGTCGCGGGGGACGAGGAAGGTGTCGGCCGGCCACCCGGCGGCGGCGGCAACGCGGTCGGCGACGAGGTCCCAGGCGTCGGCCGGGAGCGGCAGTCCGGGGAGGAGGCGGGCGAGGAGGTCGCCGACGGCCTGGTCGAGGGAGTGGCGCGGCGGCAGGAGGTAGAACGTCGCCATGGGTGGTCCCGCCGGGTGGACGAGGGTCACCCGTATATCGGCGGGCCGATCCGACGGCCGCGACGGGGGCAAGTGGGGTGGGGGAGAAGCGGCGGGCGGATCGGCCGGAGAACCGGCGCATGCGGAAGAACGCGTGCCGGGACCGGGGAATGACAGGTCGTGTGGGCGGCGGGACTTGCGATTATTTGCTTGACACTTTCGGGCGGGGTCGGTTACAGTGTCAACGCAGTTCACGCCCCGCACCGCGGATCAGACCCGCCGACGCCCCGGAGGCTGCGATGTTCGGTGACGCCCTCTCCCGCCTGCTCCGGAAGTTCGCCCCCCCCCTTTGATCGTTTCTCCCGGGTCTCCTGCCGCCCGGCGCGGGTGCGCCTCGGGATGGAGGCGCTGGAAGGCAGGGAGGTGCTGGCCGCCCTGACCTGGACCGGGGCCATCAGCGACAACGTCTTCATCGCGGGCAACTGGTATCTGCGGGGGACGACCACGCCGCCGTCCACCGGCCCGTCACCCGCGGACGAGTTGTACTTCGACGGGGCCGTCTCGAGCGTCAACGACCCCGTACTGAACTCCCCGTCGGCCTTCTCCATCAACGCGGTTCGAGTCATCGGCGGATACTCCGGCCGGGTGACGCTCAACACCAGCGTGTCCGTCGGCACCCTGGTGTTGGCGAGCGCTGCGGCGACCATCGACCAACCGGCCGTGTCCGGCGGCACCTCTAACATCACCGTCACCAACCAGTTCACCTGGACCGGCGGTACGCTGAACAGCACGAGCAACGTCTCGACCGTCACGGTTACCGGCAGTGGCGCGACGGCCCTGATCGCCCCGACAGATAGGGGTAAGGTGAGTCTGGGCAGCCATCTCGCCTTCGCGAACGGTGCTGCTGCGACGATGAACGCTGGAACTATCGATGCCACCAACGAGGGGCTCAGGATCAGCACGACAGACGAAGCGAGTTTTACTGTGGTCACTGGACCACTCTGGGAGGCGATCCTCAGCGTGTCGCAGTTCCTCCAAGGAGAGATTCACCCAGGCACGTCGTGGACGATGGAGTCTGGTAGCCACCTCAGAGTGCGGGGCACGATCACGAACGCCGGAACGCTTACGATCATGGCGAATGCTATCTTCGAAGTCAGCGGGGGCGACCCAGAGGCCATTCCTGCCTACACGCAGGGCGGTGCGAGTTCGGCCACCTACCTTCAGGGAGACGCCGAACTCATCACACCTCAGGATCAGAAGATCGTGATCGACAACGGTATCCTGGCCACCGTCTGGGTGCCCGATGTGGCCGGCAGTGCCACCATCAGGACCGGCACTCTTCAGATCGACCGTGGCCACATCTACGTCAACTACGGGCAGGCGGTGCATGTGAATTTCGGTGAACTCCTCGTGTCGGGCGATGTGTGGTGGAACGGTGGTACTTTCCACCCGTTCGTCTATTCCGGTGGTGTTGCGAATGATGTCTGGCGGACGATCGACGGGGGCACGTTCGAGATCGACGGGGGCACCATCGCCCCGATCTACCTGGACACCGACTACGGTACATCGTCCTTCCCGACCTCGGGCGATAGGTGGAAGGTGCTCCGGGCCGGGGGCGGGTTCGTAGACGCCTCGGCACCATCTGTCGATGACCCCGGCATCTGGAGGCTACAGATCGATGCCGCGGGCGCACCGCCGATTTGGTGGGAGTTGATCGCGAGGTGAGGCCGCCGGTGCGATCCCGTGCTATACCTCCGTGCCACAAGCGGAGAGCCCGATGCCACGGACGATCTGGTCCTTAACGCTGGTTTCGCTGCTGGCGTCGGGTATCGTCTCGCCGGTGGCGGCGGGCATCCCCCGAGGTCAGGGGGCGGCGGACGTTCCTCCGCTGGAGCCGAAGGAAGGCAGCGTGAACAACGACTACGCTGGTATCGTCACGAAGGTGACCAAGGACTCGATCACGCTCCAGTCGATCAACCGCCCAAAGGACGCGCCGTGGACATTCGGGGTGTCGGAGACGCTGGCGGCCGGCAAAGTACCTGTTGAACCACGGCGACAACCTGGCGCTAGGTACACGTACTCGGTCATGCCGGAGTACATGTACCGCCTGACCGATGTCAAGGTCGGGGATTCCATCGCGATCGGCTACGCTCGCCTGAACGGGGCCGATATCTGCGACCACATACGCATCTGGAGGCGACCTGATGGGCTGGTCCCGCCGCTACCGAAGGAGGCGGAAGACCTCAGAGATAGTCGCGAGGTGTGGAAAACGAGACACCCGGGGCGGCCGGTTCCGGACGTGATCGCGAACAGGCGCTACACCCCCTACCACGAGCAGCAGAACGCCTACTGGGCCCGGATCGCCCCGATGCCGCGTGAAGTCAAGATCGGCCCGGCCGTCGCCCCGTAGGCTGCCGTCACTGCAGCGCCTTCACCAGCACCTTCGACCGCCGGCCGCTCCGCTCGTACCGCTCCTGACGGGCCGGTCACGCCTCCGGCTCTACGGCCGTCATGCCGGCCACCCGCTGGACCACCGGCATCAGGTCGTTCAGTTCCTCGATCCGCAGCATCCGGATGTCCCGGACGGCTGCCGCGAACCACGGCAGCTGCGTCGACAGGTCGATCACCGCCACCATCACCGTCGCGGCCGTCACCGCCGGCCCGCCGAAGTACACGCTCCCCTGCTGCCACGCGAACCCGTGCCGCTCCAGCACCCGCCGGACCTCCAGGTACGCGTTGTTGTACGGGTCGCCGTAATGCACCCGGAGCTGCTCGATGTCCATGTCGAAGGCGATCGCGTACACCGTCCCCTCCCGCTTGAACGACGCCGGGAGACCCGGACGGAGCGAACTCGATCGGGCGTCCCGCGCCGCGGCCACGGTCATGACGGACCTCCACTGGGTCGGACCACCAACGTTCATACCCCCGCGGCCGGGCCGCTACCCGAGGCTCTTCACCAGCACCTTCGACCGCCGGCCGCTCTGCTCGTACCGCTCCCGCCGGGCCGCCGGCAGGTCGTCCGGCGTCCCCAGCCGGAACCCGCCCTTCTGCACGAACCAGTTCGCCGCCTGCGTCGACAGGCAGAACAGCGTCCGCAGCCCCTTCCCCCGCGCCACCGCCTCCGCGTACTGGATCAGCTTCCCCCCGATCCCCTGGTTCTCGTACCGCCCGTCCACGTACACCGACGCCACCTCCCCCATCCCCTCCGCCGCGTACACGTGCAGCGCCGCGCACGCCACCGGGTTCCGGTCCACCTCGAACACGAAGTAGTCCCCGATCACCTTCTCCAGGTCCGCCCGCTTCCGCCGCACCAGCTCGTCGTTCTGCACCCCCTGACGGATCAGGGTGAACAGCACCCGCACGTCCTTCCGCTGCGCCGGCCGGATCGCCTGGTACTCGTTGGCGTACACCAGGGTGCCGATCCCCTCGTTCGAGAACACCTCCCCCAGCAGCCCCTCCTCCTCCCGCCCGTCGATGATGTGGACCCGCTCCACCCCCTCCTTACAGGCCCGCACCGCGTGCGCCAGCTTCGTCACCGCCTCCGGCGTCAGGTCCGCCCGGTGCCGCCGCAGGTACGCGTCCGCCTCCTCGACGGTCAACTGCCGCACCACCCCGCCCGGCCCGCGCACCCCGCCCTCGGTGTTCAGGTACACCAGCTTCACCGCCCGCAGCCCCTTCGCCACCTCCACCGCCACCGCGTCCGAGTTCAGCCGGAACGACGCCCCCGTCCCGTCGATCCCGACCGGCGGCACCACCGGCACCACGTCGTGCTCCAGCAGCGTCTGCAGCAGCCCGGTGTCCACCCGGTCGACCTTCCCGGTGAACAGGTGGTCGACCCCGCCGAGCACCCCGGCCGGGTGCGCCACCACCGCGTTCGGGCACGCCGCCCGCAGGTCGTTGGCGCTCAGCCCCTCCAGGATCTCGTGCGTCACCCGGGTCGCCGCCGTCAGCGCCACCTGCAGCGTCTCCTTGTCCGTCACCCCCGTCCCGTCCAGGTCCGACGGGGTCATCCCGACCAGCGCGGCGAACCGCCGCACCTGGTGCGCCGCCCCGTGCACCAGCACCACCCGGATGCTCAGGCTCCGCAACAGCGCGATGTCGAGCATCAGGTTCGGGAAGTTGTCGTCCTCCACCACCGCCCCGTCGAGGGCGATGACGAACACCCGGTCCCGGAACCCGGGCACGTACCGCAGGATCTCGCGGAAGTGGGTCAGCCGTTCCGGCATAGGGGTCGGGAGTCAGGGGTCAGGAGTCAGCGGCCGCCGATGGGACGCGAAGGTCCGACCGACCGGACAGCGCCCGGGTTCCATCTAGAATACCGAGGCGGTCCGGCGGAGCGACATCTCGCCCGCCGACTGACCACCGACTCCCGACTCCTGACTCCCGGTGCCGCCATGCCCGAGAACGTCGTCATCATCGGGTCCGGGCCGGCCGCCTGGACGGCCGCCATCTACGCCGCCCGGGCGAACCTCCGCCCGCTCGTCTTCCAGGGCGACCCGACGAACCGCAAGAACCAGGAGAACGGCACCCTCCCGCTCGGCCAACTCGCCCTCACCACCGAGGTCGAGAACTTCCCGAGCTGGCCGGCCGGCGACACCCGGGCGTACCTCAAGACCGCCCTCGACGAGTCCGACTGGCCGTACTGGGTGTCGGCCGACAAGCCGCAGCCGACCCACGGGATCAACGGCCCCGAGCTCATGGCCCTGTGCCGCCGGCAGGCGGTCAACGCCGGCACCCGGGTCGAGTCGAAGGACGTGGTCGAGGTCGACCTGTCGCGGCGGCCGTTCGGGGTGACGACCCACGACGGCCAGGCGGTCGAGGCCCACGCCCTGGTCGTCGCCACCGGCGCCCGCGCCAACTACCTCGGGCTGCCGAGCGAGGACCGGTACAAGAACCGCGGGGTCTCGGCGTGCGCCGTCTGCGACGGGGCCCTGCCACGGTTCCGGAACCAGCCGATCGTGACCGTCGGCGGCGGGGACTCGGCGGTCGAGGAGGCGAGCTACCTGACCAAGTTCGGGAGCAAGGTCCACCTGCTGGTCCGCCGGGACGCCCTGCGGGCGAGCAAGGTCATGCAGGACCGGGCCCGGGGCAACCCGAAGATCGAGATCCTGTGGCACACCGAGGTGGACGAGGTGCTCGGGGACGAGAAGAAGGGGGTGACCGGGGTGCGGGTCAAGAACAACAAGTCCGGGGAGAAGGCCGAACTGCCGGCCGCCGGGCTGTTCCTGGCGATCGGCCACACCCCGAACACCGGGTTCCTCGGCGGCCAGGTGGAGCTCCACCCGACCGGGTACATCCGGTGGACGACGCTCGGGCGGACGTACACCAGCGTCGAAGGGGTGTTCGCCGCCGGGGACGTGGCCGACGACTACTACAAGCAGGCGGTGTCGGCCGCCGGGACCGGGTGCATGGCCGCCCTCGACGCCGAGCGATACCTCGGCCACCACGGGATCGTGTAAGTAGCCGGTGCTCCGTGTTCCCGCCACCAACCAGGCAGTCGGTTGTGCGCCGGCCGGAGTTCAGCCCGACCCACAACCGGTTCCTGAAATGGAAGTCGCGCAGTCCAACTCCCCGAGTGGGAATCGGACCGCGCAACGCAACATCAACGGGAGTTCGTCCGTCCCCATGTGGGCGACACGTTCCGGCCTCCCGACCTCACCGCTTCCCGAGCAGGCGGCGGCGGAACACCGCGAGGACCGGCAGCCCGGCCAGCACCAGTACCGCCCCGGCCGGGGCCGGGTTGTTGAACACCTCGCCCAGCCGGTCCACCGGCACGATGTCGTCGTTCGACGCGACCAGGCCGGTCACGTCGGCGGCGGCCGTGACCGTCAGCCCGTCCCCGCCGACCAGGCCGGTGACGAACACCGTCTGGGTCAGTTCGAACTCCCCGCCCGGCGGGCTGAACAGGCCCGCGGCCTCGTCCGCGTCGACCGGCCGGTCGAGCAGGACCGTGGGGGTCTGCACGGCCCCTTCGCCCCGGCCCCCCGACCCGGTCGCGGCGGCGAACGCCCCGACCGACCCGCCCGGGTTGGACCCGCCCACCCGGTTGCGGGTGGCGGAGCTCCGCAGCCCGGTCCGGCCGTCGCCGGCCGGGTCGAACCCGCCGCCGGCGAACGTCCCGGTGACCGAAACCCGCAGCGCCCCGGCGGGGTCGCCGGGCTCGCCGGCGGCGGTGACCTGGAGTTCCGACAGGGTGACCCCGGGCCGCGACGGGTCGATCAGCGCCGTCAGCCGGATCTGGTGGCTGCCGACGGTGTCGACGAACTCGATCACCCCGGTGTCGGCGTCCCGGTCGCCGGCCCCCTGGTCGGTGGCGACGATCACCCCGTTGACCATAACGGTGAACGCGGCCCCGGCGGCGGGGGTCAGGGTGGTGACGGCGGCGAGCGCGAGTACGGACCGGAGGACGGCCCGGGAGAATCCATGGTGCGACATTAAGACATTCTCCTGCTTGCCGAGTTCTGGCCACCCGGCGAAATCGCCGCAGGATCGAACACGGCCCGCGCCGGAATGGAACAATGAGGAAGCTAAAATCCGAACCGCGCCGCAGTCAACTCGCGGCGCGGTCGAAAAAGATGCAAAGCAGGGACCGGTTCAGGAGATTCCGTCAAGACTTGCGGAATTATGTCCGGTCCAGAACTTAGGACCGGTCGGGAATGTGGGAAGATTTTACCAACTTAGAACCGCGGCGGCTCTTTCCGGACGAGTTCGTTCGAGTAGTCGAGGCTGTCGAGGGTGCCAGCGTCGGTCCAGTACCCCTCCAGGCTGAAGCATCCCATCCGCCCCTGCTTGATGTAGTGGTTGTTCACGTCGGTGATCTCCAGCTCGCCGCGGCCGCTCGGCTTGAGCGTCTTGATCAGCCCGAACACGTCCGGCGGGTAGATGTAGATCCCGACCACCGCCATGTCGCTCTTCGGGTCCTTCGGCTTCTCCTCGATCCCGACCACCCGGTCGCCCTGCAGCTCGGCGACCCCGTACCGGCCCGGGTCGTGGACCTGCTTCAGCCCGATCCAGGCCCAGTCCGGCCGGCTGCTCGCCTTCTCGATCAGCGGGACGAGCGGGTCGCGGAAGATGTTGTCCCCGAGCAGCACGACCGACCGGCTCCCCATGCAGAAGTGCTCGGCCAGCCCGAGCGCCTGGGCGATCCCGCCGGCCTCGTCCTGCACCCGGTAGGTGAGCCGGCAGCCGTGGTCCTTGCCGCTGCCGAGCAGCTCGACGAAGTCGCCCATGTGGTCGGTGCCGGAGACCAGGAGGATTTCCTGGAGCCCGGCCCCGGTCAGCTTCTTCAGCGGGTGGTACACCATCGGCCACGGGCCGACCGGGAGCAGGTGCTTGTTCGTGACCTTGGTCAGCTCGCCCATGCGGGTTCCCTTCCCGCCGGCCAGGATCACGCCGCGGATCGACATCGGGGGGTCCTCGTAGGGTGGGCCGAAGCCCGGCGCCTCGCCGGGCGAGTCCCACCGGGTGCGGGTGGTGGGACTCGCCCGGCGAGGCGCCGGGCTTCGGCCCACCCTACTCCGGGGCCGTCACAGCTTGCCGTACTGCTTCTCGTAGTACCCGAGGTAGTCCTTGTTCTTGATCCCGGCGACCCAGGCGGCGTTCGCTCGATACCAGGCGATCGTCTCGGCCAGCCCGCGGTCGAACGGGACCTGCGGCACCCAGCCCAGCTCCCGCTCGGCCTTCGAGCAGTCGATCGCGTACCGGCGGTCGTGCCCGGGCCGGTCCTTCACGTACCGGATCAGCGTCTCCGGCTTGCCGAGCAGCCGCAGCAGCAGTTTCGTCAGCTCCAGGTTCGGCATCTCGCACCGGCCGCCGAAGTTGTACACCTCGCCGGCCTTCCCCTTCCGCCACGCCGCCTCGACGCCCCGGCAGTGGTCCAGGACGTGGATCCAGTCGCGGATCTGCATCCCGTCGCCGTACACCGGGACCGGCTCGTCGTTCATCAGGTTGGTGAGGAACAGCGGGATCAGCTTCTCCGGGAACTGGTACGGGCCGTAGTTGTTCGAGCACCGGGTGGTGACCACGTCCATCCCGAACGTGTGGTGGTAGGCCCGGACCAGCAGGTCGGCGGCCGCCTTGCTGGCCGAGTACGGGCTGTTCGGCTGGAGCGGGGTCTCCTCGGTGAACAGGCCGGTCGGGCCGAGGGTGCCGTACACCTCGTCGGTCGACACCTGGACGTACCGCTTCACCCCGAACTCGCGGGCGGCGTCGAGGAGCAGTTGGGTGCCCAGCACGTTGGTGCGGACGAACGGGCCCGAGTCCTGGATGCTCCGGTCGACGTGGCTCTCGGCGGCGAAGTGGATCAGGTCGGTGACCCCGGCCCCGACGGCGGCGCGGACGGCCGCCCGGTCGGTGATGTCGGCCTTGACGAAGGTGTGGCGGGGGTTCCCGGCGAGGTCGGCGAGGTTGGCCAGGTTCCCGGCGTAGGTCAGGCTGTCGAGGGTGACGACCCGGGCCTGGGGGTCGGTGGCCAGCAGGTGGCGGACGAAGTTCGACCCGATGAACCCGGCCCCGCCGGTGACGAGAACGGTCGGCATGCACTGGACCCCTGGTGTCGGAACCGCGCGGAGAGAGTTTATGCCGGGGGGCCGGCCGCGACGCGGGAAAATCGGCCCCGGCGGGCCGTCACTCCATCGTGAGGACGTACACGTCGCTGCCCCCGTGGCGGGTGGAGACGAACGCCAGCGTCTTCCCGTCCGGGGACCACGCCGGGCTGGTGTCCTGGCCCGGGTGGCGGGTCAGGTTCACCGCCCCGGCCCCGTCCGCGTCCGTCAACCATAGGTCGTAATTGCCCGCCCGGTTGGACACGAACGCGATCTGCTTCCCGCCCGGACGCCACGCCGGCCAGGCGTCCAGGAACTCGCCGTCGGTCAGCTTCTTCACGCCCGTCCCGTCGGCCTTCATGACGTGCACCTTCTGCCGCCCGGTCCGCCCGCTGGTGAAGGCGATCTGCTTGCCGTCCGGGGACCACGCCGGGTGGAGGTCGGCGGCCGGGTCGGTGGTCAGCCGCTTCTCGTCCTTCCCGTCGGCGCCGACGGCGAACAGGTCCGGGCTGCCGTTGCGGGTCGACACCCACAGGACGCGCTTCCCGTCCGGGCTCCACCGCGGCGACTCCTCGAACGCCTGGTGCGGGACGAGGGTCTTGTCGTCGGTCCCGTCGGCGTTGCAGACGTTGATCCGGAGCTTGCCGTCGGTCCCCTGGAGCTGGTCGTACACGTAGACGACCCGCTTGCCGTCCGGGGAGAAGTGGCCGTCGAAGTGCGGCTCCTTGTGCTCCGGGAGGAGGCGCGTCATCTCGCCGCCGGCGGCGGGCATGGTCCAGAGGGCCATCTTCCCCTGGTGGATGCGGGTGAACAGGAGGGTCTTGCCGTCCGGGGACCACTGGAGGTGCTGCTTGAAGCTGCCGTCGGTGGTGAGCCTTTGGGGAAGCGAAGGGGTGAAGGGGTGAAGGGGTGAAAGGGTGACAAAGAAGAACACCCACATGGTTCGCCTCCGCGTGGTGTCTTGTCACCCCTTCACCCGCTCACCCTTTCACCCGTTCACAGCAATTCCGAGACCACCCGCCCCGCCGGCGTCAGGCCGAGGCCGGTGACCTGCTCGCTGGTGAGCCCGACCTGCTGCAGCACCGTCGCGTTCAGGTCGGCGGGCGTCAGCGGGGTGTCGGCCGGCCGGGCGGCCTTCGCGTCGCTCGTGCCGACCACGCGGCCACCCTTCACCCCGCCGCCGGCGAGCAGGGCACAGTAGCAGCCCGGCCAGTGCTCCCGGCCGGCCTTGTCGTTCACCTTCGGCTCCCGGCCGAACTCGCCGACCGCGACCACCAGCGTCGTGTCGAGCAGCCCGCGGTCGCGGAGGTCGGTGACGAGCGCCGCGAACGACTGGTCGAGCCACGGGCCGTGCCGGTCCTGCAGGAGCTGGAAGTTCCGGTAGTGGTGGTCCCACCCGCCGTCCCCGCTGTCCTCCTCCGCCTCGACGTGGTCGCTCCAGTTCACCTGGACGAACGGCACCCCGGCCTCGACCAGCCGACGGGCGAGCAGGCACGACTGCCCGAACCGCGTCCGCCCGTACCGGTCGGCGGTCGCCGGCTTCTCGCGGGAGAGGTCGAAGGCGGCGGCCGCGGTCGGGGAGGTGAGCATCGCCAGGGCGCGCGACCGGTGCTCGTCGAGCTTCAGGTCGGCGGCGCGGGCGTCGGCCCGGGCGAGCGCGGCGAGGAGGGCCTGGCGGTCGGCCAGCCGCTCCGGGGTGAGGTCCTTCGGGAGTTGCAGGGCGGGGATCTTGGTGCCGGTGGCCGGGTCGTACTCCATCCGGAACGGGTCCCACCCGGCCCCGAGCGGCCCGGCCCCCTCGCCGACGATCGTCTTCTTCCCCTGATGCAGCTTCCCGCCGACCACGAAGAACGGGTGGAGGTCGCGGTCGCGGCTCGCCTTGAGGGCCTTCGCGACGACCGACCCGAGGGCCGGGCGCGGGGAGCCGGGGAGGGGTTTGCCGTCGAGGCCGGTGCCGCCGGCCCCGCTGCCGGTCAGCCCGACGGTGCCGGCGATGCCGTGGTCGTTCGACGGCGTCACCAGGGTGCGGACGAGCGCGAGGGCGTCGGTGAGCCTGGCGAGCTGCGGGAAGAGTTCGGTGAACCGGACGCCGGGGACGCGGGTCGGGATGGTGCCGAACGGGCCGCGGAATTCGAGGGGGGCGTCCGGCTTCGGGTCGAAGGTGTCGAGCTGGCTCGGCCCGCCCCACAGCCACAGGAGGATGACGGACCTGGCCCGGGCTGTGGTCGGGCCGGACGCGCGGGCGCGGAGGAGGTCGGCCCAGGACAGCCCGAGGGCGGTGGCCGCCCCGGCCTGGAGGACCGCCCGGCGGTGGAGCGGGGCGGCCCGGTCGCCGATCAGGAGCATGGGGAGGTACTCCGGTGACGGCCCCATTATCCCGCGCCGCGGGGCGAGGGCAAGCGCGCCCTCCGAGCCGGAAACGTCAGTGACGGGTTGGCGTAGGCCGTCGCTGACGCTTCCGCCTCGGACAGCCCCGGCAACTTGCGTCCGACCCGGGCCGCTGCTAGGTTGGGATTTCAGGCCCGACCTTCCAGAGTCCCGAACACCCACCCATGCCGCTGACCCTGGAGCAGTACGCCGAGCGACTCGACGCCCGGGACGACCTCCCGTGGCCGGCCGCCCCGGACGTCCGCCCGCCCAAGGCCAGGCCGGCCGTCCAGGAACTCCCGGTCCGGTGCGTCCTCTGGACCGTCTACGGCACCCTGGTCGCCGTCCCCACCGGCGAACTCCAGTTCGAGCACGCCCACGACTTCGTCACCGACGCGGCGCTCGAGAAGGTCATCAAGGAGTTCAAAATGTGGAACTCCATGAGCCGAAAACCGGGTGCCCCGTCCGCGTACCTCAAGGAGCTGTTCCGCCGCGCCCTCACCGGCCTCCGGCTGGCCGGCAGCGGCGGGGAGAAGTTCCCCGAGGTCCGGGCCGAGCGGGTGTGGGACGACATCGTCAAGAAGCTGCAGCAGAAGGACTACACCTTCGACGCCGGGACGTACGGGTCGGTGGACGAGTTCGTCCAGAAGCTGGCGTACTTCTACCACGCCAGCATCCAGGGGGCGGGGGCGTACCCCGGGGCGGCCGACGCCCTCAACGGCCTCGCCCGGCGCGGGGTCCTCCAGGGGCTGCTCGCCGACGGCCAGAGCTTCACCGCCGCCCAGCTGCGGCGGTGCCTCCGCCGGCAGGACCCGGGGTTCGACACCGACGCCGTCTTCCCCGCGGGGCTGCGGGTCGTCTCGGCCGAGCGGAAGGCCCGGAAGCCGTCCGAGACGCTGTTCCGGGCGGCCGCCGACGCGGCCAAGGCCCGCGGGCTGGCCCCCGGCGAGGTGCTGCACGTCGGGTCGAGCTTGACGCGGGACATCGGTCCCGCGAAAAAAGCCGGGTTCCGGACCGCCCTGTTCGCCGGGGACAAGGACAGCCTGGCCGCCGCCCCGGACGGCCTGAAGGACCCGGCCACCCGGCCGGACGTGCTCCTGACGGAACTCCCGCAGGTGCTCGCCGTCATCGGATGACGAGGTGCCGCATGACCGGAACGCTCCCGAGGTGTCGGATGTCCGCCGACCCGGCCGCGGTCGACCTGGCCGCCCTCGACTTCGACCACCCGGTCGCCGGGCCGGACGAGATCCGGGC
Organism: Isosphaera sp.; assembly: GCA_013822345.1. Taxonomy (GTDB): domain Bacteria; phylum Planctomycetota; class Planctomycetia; order Gemmatales; family Gemmataceae; genus Gemmata. The sequence continues at coordinate 85,117 of PNKH01000002.1, read as the reverse complement.
CGTCAACCCGCAGCGGTACGAGTTCGAGATGCTCTCCGGGATCGTCCACGTCGACCCCGCCCGGCACGTCGTCGTCGGGTTCAAGGACATGGCCGCGGACGACTTCTGGGCCCGCGGCCACATGCCCGGGTTCCCGCTCTTCCCGGGCGTCCTGATGTGCGAGGCGGCGGCCCAGCTGTGCGGGTGGTACTACACCAGCCAGAAGGTCGGCGACCCGGGGGTGCTGCTCGGGCTGGGCGGGCTCGACGAGGCCCGGTTCGTCCGCCCGGTCCGCCCCGGGGAGCGGCTCGTCATGGTCGGGACCGGGGTCAGGATCCACCGCCGGATGACCAGGTTCCGGGTGGCCGGCACGGTCGGCGGGGAGCGGGCGTTCGAGCTGGTCGTCACCGGCGTCCCGCTCGGCAAGCTGGAGGAGCTGCGCGGTGCGTAAGCCCCGCCGCCTCACCCCCGAGGAACTCGCCCCGTACCAGTGGCAGATGCCCGCCGCCCGTCCGAGCCGGGAGCGTGAGCGACCGGTGCCGGCCGAAGCCGTCGCTGACGCGTCCGGCTCGGACGGAGGCCCGCCGCCTCTGATCGACTGGGGCGCCCTGTTCGGCAACCCGAACCCGGTCGAGGTCGAGGTCGGGATGGGGAAGGGGTTGTTCCTCCTCACCACCGCGGCCGCCCGGCCGGGCACCAACTTCTTCGGCATCGAGATCGTCCGCAAGTACCAGCTGTACGCCACCTCCCGGTTCGCCCGCCGGGGGCTGACCAACGTCCGGACCGTCTGCGCGGACGCGAAGTGGGTGTTCCGCAACTTCGTCCCGGCCGGGAGCGTGTCGGCGGTCCACGTCTACTTCCCGGACCCGTGGTGGAAGGCCCGGCACAAGAAGCGGCGCGTCTTCACCCCCGGGTTCGCCGCCGACGCGGCGCGCGTCCTCGCCCCCGGCGGGCGGTTGCTCATCGCCACCGACGTGGAGGAGTACTTCGGGGTGATGGCGGGGATCGTCCGCGGGCTGCCGGCGTTCCGCGAGCGGCGGACCGAGACCAGCACCGGGACGGTCGAGGAGGCGGGGTACGAGACGAACTTCGAGCGGAAGGCCCGCCAGAAGGGAACCCCCGTCTGGCGGGCCGAGTTCGACCGGACGGACGAGCCGGCCGGTTGACTCACGTCACTTGGTGGCGAGCACGGCGGCCGGGCCGGCGACCGCCGCCCGGGCGTTGGTCGCCCCGCCGAGGCAGCAGAGGGCGCAGTCCGCGCACCCCTCACAGGCCAGGAACGCGCACAGCAGGCACGGGTCGGCGCAGCACAGGGCGGTCGCGGCGGCCGACGCCGGCTTCGCCGCGCAGCAGACCGCGTCGGTGCAGCCGGCGGCCGGCTTCGCCCTGGCGGTCACGGCCTTGTCGGCCGAGCAGCACGGGGCGACCACGTCGCAGCACTCCTCCCGCGCCAGGCAGCAGTCCGCCCCGGCGGACGCCGGGGCCGGCTTCAGCCCGCACGTCTTCCCGGACAGCGGGCAGTCGTGCGACCCGCCGAACAGGTCGGTGTAGGTGTACAGCCCGTACCCCGCCCCGCCGGTCGCCACCGCCAGGGCCGCGATGATCTTGAACATGGGTGTCTCCACCTCGGGTTTCGGTTCCGTTCGGACACAGGAGCCGTTCGCGGCGCGGCGGTCCGCACCCGACGACCCGGGGACGACTTCATCGAGATGATAGTCCGGGTGCGCCCGGGACGCCACACCGATTAGCAGCGCAGGACGTGGCGCGCGAAGAGGGCTTCGGACCGGGCGTCCACGCCGGCCCGCTCCGGCGGCCCGAGGCCGCCGACCAGGCCGAGGTGTTCGGGGGGGACGGCCGCCGGCCCGGGGACCGCCGCGGGGAGGCGCTCGCCCGTGGGTTCGGGGTCGGAGACGGCCGGGAGGGTGTCGGGGAGGGTGGCGTCCGGCAGGTCGGCGCGGCACTGACAGGCCGGGGCGTGCGGGGCCGGCAGGGGTTGCGGGGCGGGCGCCGGCTCGGCCTCGTGGCAGCACGACTTGGGGGCCGGTCGCTCGGACGGGGCGGGGCAGCACGACTTCTGCGGTGGGTCGGCCGGGGACGCGTCCGCCCGGCCGGCGAACAGCCGGGCGTTGCAGCAGCAGAAGGCTGGGGCCAGGACCAGGAGCCACGCCAGCCCGACGTGGAGCAGTGCCCGCATCACCGGGATTATCGCCTCCGCCCGGCCGCGGGTCAACTGGGGTTCCGACGCAGCCAGGGCCGTGTCGTTCTCGGCGGGGGTGTCGCACCCGCTCCCGGACGGTCGCGGTTCGCCCGCCGCCACGGCGAACCGCGACCGTCCGGGAGCGGGTGCGACACCCCCCAGACCACCCGACCTCACGAACCCAACGGCCCTGCGACGCAGCAGGCGCACCCCGTGTGCCGTCAGCCGCCACGGCGCGGGGTGCGCCTGCTACTCCGTCACGGCAGCCGGAGGTTGTTCAGGTTGGCGAGCGACCCGTTCCAGGCGTTCCGGTCGACGTTCCCGCTCACCCCCGACACCCGCCCGGACGACGTGTACTGCCAGAAGCTCCAGGTGCTCCACGCCGCCGGGACGTACGCGGTCGGGCTGCTGGTGTACGCGGCCAGCCACAGCGGGCAGTCCAGGTTCGACCCGTTCCCGGCGCTGTCCCGCCAGAAGTAGAACCCGGTGTAGATGATCCCCGGCCGGCCGGTCCGGGCCTTGATCCGGTTGATGAACGCGACGACCCAACTCCGCACCTGGCTCGGGCTCTTCCCGTCGGTCACCTCGATGTCCAGGGCCATCTGCAGGTCCCCGGACCCCGGCCGGACCACGTCGCAGAACTTGTTCGCCTGGACCACCGGGTCGGTCCCCGGGCGGCCGAAGTGGTACGCCCCGCGGACCAGCCCGGCGCTCTTGATCCGGGCCCAGTTGGTGGCGAAGTACGGGTTGGTGTACGTCGTCCCCTCGGTCGCCTTGGTGAACGCGAAGTCGATCCCGGCGGCCTTCACGCTGGGCCAGTTCGGGTAGCCCTGGTAGCTGGCCACGTCGATCCCCTGGACCGAGTAGTCGGTCCCGGCGGCGAGGGCCGCGGCTGCGGTCCCGACCACCCCGCCGCCGGCGGCGGCGTAGGCGGTGGACTTCAGGAACCGGCGTCGCGAAATGGTCGTCATCGGACGGCGCTCCGTCGGGCGAGGGAGAAGGTAACGGCGGCAGCGGCCGGCGAGTCCCGGGAACGGAGGGAGGTTCGGCCGACGGGAGGATACCAACCCGGCGGGGTCGGGTGCCAGCAAAATGTGCGGGAGTTCGCGTGAGGATCGCGTGAGCGCGGTCCCGGGGTTTCCGCCGGAGCGGTCACCCGAACCGCCGCTGCCGCAGCACCAGGTAGTCGAGCAGTGCCGTGTCGAACCCGACCGACGTGTCCATCGGGACGTAGTCCACGTTGGCCGCCGCGCACTCGCGCTTGTAGTACCCGCGGAACTGGTCGACGAACGACACGTAGTCGTCGCGGATCCCCTGGGCGTCGATCTCCTTGTGCCCGTCCGACTCCACGTCCTGGAAGTCGACCAGCCCGGCCAGCGGGAACTTCGCCTCCAGCACGTCCAGGACGTGGAACACGATCACCTCGTGCCCGGAGTACCGCAGCCGGTACAGGCTGCGGAGCATCGCGTCGGCCTCCGCCTTCCAGTCGTCGGTCGTCGGGAGCAGGTCGCTGAACAGCATGACCAGGCTCTTCCCCTTGAGCATCGGGGCGAGCTGCGCCAGGCTCCCGGCCACGTCGGTGGCCCCCGTCGGCTTCAGGTTGGCGAGCACCGACAGGATGGTCCCGAGCTGCGTCCGCTTGCTCTTCGGCGGGACGACGGTGGCGAGCTTCGAGTCGAACGCGACCAGCCCGACCGGGTCCTGCTGGAGGATCATCAGGTACCCCAGCGCGGCGGCGAGGCAGACGGCGTAGTCGAACTTGGTGAGCGTCTCGTCGGCCGCCCCGAGGACGGAGCCGTCCATCTTCACCCCGGCCCGCTTCGCCTCGGCCGGGCCGTTCCAGTCCATCGACCGCGAGAGGTCCATGACCAGGTGGCCGGTCATGTTCGTCTCGGCCCGGAACTTCTTGACGAAGTACTTCCCGGTCTTGGCGTAGACGTTCCAGTCGAGGGTCTTGAGGTCGTCGCCGGGGTTGTACTTCCGGTGCTCGGAGAACTCGACCGAGAACCCCTGGAACGGGCTGCCGTGGAGGCCGGTGAGGAACCCCTCGACGATGAACTTGGCCCGCAGGTCGAGGCGGGCGACCTGGCGGATCACTTCCGGGCGGAGGTACTTCTCGGCGCTCATGCCGGAATTGTACCGGAGGACGCCCCCTTGTCGGGCGGGGCGGCGGCCGCTGTCATGTCCTCCGCCCCCGGAGGACTCTCCATGCCCCGCGTCGTCCCCGCGTCCGCCTTACTCTTCGCCCTGGCGCTCGCCGCCGGGTGCGGGAAGAAGCCCGCCCCCGATCCGGAGGCGACCGTGGCCCCGGACCCGAAGCCGAGGCCCGACCCCAAGCCCGACCCCAAGCCGACGCCCGCTGACCCGGCCCTGACGGAGCGCGAGGCCAAGGCCGAGGCCGTCAACCGGCTCCGGCAGGTCGGACTGGCGCTGCACAACGTCGAGAGCGCTCACGGCTTCCTCCCCGCCGGCGTCGTCGGCCCGAAGGGCGAGCTCGGGCTGAGCTGGCGGGTCGCGATCCTGCCGTACCTCGGGGACGACGAGGCGAAGCTGTACGAGCAGTTCAAGCTCGACCAGGCGTGGGACTCCGAGGCGAACAAGAAGCTGCTGGACCAGATGCCGAAGGTGTTCGCGTCGCCGGCGAAGGCCGCGCCGGCGGGGAAGACCCACGTCCGGTCGTTCGCCGGGTTCCTGGCGTTCATCCCGGCCGGCCCTTACAACCCGAAGGGGAAGACGTTCTCCCCGTGGGCGAACCGGCCCGCCGGCACCCTCGCCCCCGGCCGCAACATCGTCGGCATCCACGACGGGTCGAGCAACACGCTGATGGCCGCGGAGGCGGCCGAGCCGGTCGAGTGGACGAGGCCGGACGACCTGCCGTTCCGCGACCTCGCCCCGGCCAACCTCCCCGGGGTCAAGGACCTGCCCCCGGTCCCGAAGCTCGGCAGCGTCTTCCCCGGCGGGTTCCACGCGCTGATGTGCGACGGGTCGGTCCGCTTCTTCCCGGACACCCTGAGCGAGACGACGCTCCGGGCGCTGATCTCGGTCAGCGGCGGGGAGGTGCTCGGGCCGGACGCGGCGGACATCCTGAACCCGCCCCGCCCGGACGAGCCGAAGGTCCCGGCCGACGTGCCGGCCGACCTGCCGGACGCGGCCGCACGGAAGACGGCGGTGGCGAACTACCGGGCGGTCCTGCAGGGGCTGTACGACCACCACGACACCGTCGGGTACTTCCCGGCCGGGGTCGTGGCCAAGGGGGCGGTCGGGCTGAGCTGGCGGGTGCAGCTCCTGCCGTTCCTCGGCGAGGAGGCGCTGTACAAGGAGTTCAAGCTCGGCGAGCCGTGGGACAGCGAGCACAACAAGAAGCTGATCCCGAAGGTGCCGAAGGTGTTCGCGTCGCCGGGGAAGGCGGCCCCGGAGGGGCACACGTTCGTCCGCACCACCGAGGGGGGCGGGGGGATCGTCTGGACGAGCGGGGACGGGCCGCAGCCGCCCCGGACGGACCTGCCCGGCACCCCGGTCCGCGGCCGCTCGCTCGCCTCGTTCCACGACGGCACGTCGAACACGATCCTGTTCGTCGAGGCCGCCGAGGCGGTGCCGTGGACGAAGCCGGGCGACCTGCCGCTGCCGCTGAAGGCGGCGGTCGACCCGACCCCGGGGTCGTACCTGCCGAAGCTCGGCGGGGTGTTCTCCGACGGGTTCCACGCGGCGATGGCGGACGGCCGGGTGACGTTCTACAAGACGGGCTACCCGGCGAAGGACCTGGTGTTCCTGCTCGGGGCGGCCGACGGGCAGGTCGCCGACCCGCTCGGCCAGCCGGGGAAGATCGGGTACTCGCTCCCGCTGCCGCCGGCGCCCCCGAAGAACCCGAAGGCGGGCGAGGTGAAGCCGAAGACGAAGTGACGGACGAGCCGGAAACGTGAGTGACGGGTTTGGCCTCGACCGTTGCTCACGCTTCCGGCTCGTCTTGATCCCTCAATACTCCCGCAGTAGCAGCCCGCCGTCGGCGGCGAACCACCCCCGGCCGTCCACCTGGTACACCCCGTCGGTCGCCGCCGCCAGGAACCGGCACGCCTCCTCCAGCACCTCCTCCACCGCCACCTCGTCCGGTGCGTCGAGCGGCTTCCGGAGGGTGAACAACTGCGCCGTCTGGATGACGTGCTCCATCAGCCGGGCGTGGTTCGGGTCGTAGTCCATCGTCTCCAGCTCGGCCGCGTGGGCGTTCAGGTCGTCGCGGATGTCCTCTTCGGACGCCAGGTAACGTTCCAGAAAGATGGGCGACCCGACCCCGGGCAGGCGCAACTCGCCGCCGGCCCACCCGAGGTCGTCGCCCCGGAAGTGCGGCTCGACCGGCCGGCCCCGGCCGTGCAGGTGCGCCGCCAGGCCCGCCGGCGCCGGCTCGGAGACGGAACGTCCGAACACGCGATACCACATGACCCCTCCCGCCGGGTATCATACCAGCCGGCCTGCCACCCCCCTCCCCGGTGTGCCGACATGCCCGCGCCCGACGACCCCGTCCACCAGACCCGGTCCGACCGCGGGGTCCGCGACACCGGCGCCACCCGGACCGGGGCCGGGGACCCGGACGACCCGTTCGCCGAGCCCGGCGAGTTGCCGGCCTTCCCGGGGTACGAGGTCCTCGGGCTGCTCGGCCGCGGGACCACCGGGGTGGTGTACCTGGCCCGGCACGCCGCCCTGAACCGGACGGTCGCGGTCAAGCTGGTCGGCGGGTCGGCGTCGGCCGCCACCCGGGCCCGGTTCCGGACCGAGGCGGAGGCGGTCGCCCGGGTCCAGCACCCGAACATCGTCCAGATCTTCGAGGTCGGGGCGTGCCCGGCCGGGGCGTTCATCGTCCTGGAGTACGTCGACGGCGGGACGCTGAAGGACAAGGTGGCCGGGGTGCCGCAGCCGCCCCGGGACGCGGCCCGGGTGGTCGAGACGGTGGCCCGGGCGGTCCACCACGCCCACCAGCGGCGGGTCGTCCACCGCGACCTGAAGCCGGCGAACGTGCTCCTGACCGCGGCCGGGGTTCCAAAGGTGGCCGACTTCGGGCTGGCCCGGTCGCTGGACGCGACCGGGGGCACGGCCACCTTGACCGCCGACTTCGTCGGCACCCCCGCCTACGCCGCCCCGGAGCAGGTGGCCGCCCATCACGGCCCGATCGGCCCCGGGGTCGACGTGTACGCCCTCGGGGCGGTCCTGTACGAGTTGCTCACCGGCCGCCCGCCGTTCCAGGCCGACTCGATCCCGCGGCTCCTGCGGATGGTCGCCGACGAGGACCCGGTCGCCCCGCGGCGGCTCCGCCCGGACGTGCCCCGGGACCTCGAGACGGTCTGCCTGAAGTGCCTGCGGAAGGAGCCGGGGCGGCGGTACGCCACCGCCGAGGAGCTGGCCGACGACCTGGCCCGGTTCCAGGCCGGGGAGTCGGTCGCGGCCCGGCCGGTCGGGCGGGTCGAGCGGGGGGTGCGGTGGGCCCGGCGGAACCCGATCGTCGCCGCCCTGTTCGGGCTGGTGTTCACCCTGCTGACCGCGGTGGCGGCGGTGGCGACCGCGGCGGCCGTGCGGATCAACGACGCCCGGCGGGCGGCGGACGAGAACGCGGCCGACGCGGCGGCGGCCAGGCTGGCGGCGGAGCGGGACCGGGACGCGGCCCGGCTCGCCGAGCGCGAGGGGAAGCGGAAGCTGTACCAGGCGCTGGTGTCGGAGGCGAAGGCCGAGCGGTTCAGCCGGCAGGTCGGGCAGCGGTTCGACGCCCTGGCGGCGGTCCGGGCGGCGGCCGAGTTGGGCCGCGAGCTGGGGAAGCCGCCGGCCAGGTTCGACGAGCTGCGGACGCTGGCCATCGCCGCCCTCGCCCTGCCCGACCTGCGGCCCGACGCCGCCTGGGTCGGCGCCCCGACCGACCTGGGGAACAACTGGACGGACGGGGTCGTCGACCCGACGTACCGGTGGGTGGCGTTCGGGCACCAGCAGGGGGCGGTGAGCCTCCGCCGGGTCGGCACCGGGCCGGGCGACTGCGGGGAGGTCGCCCGCCTGCCCGGGTTCGGCAGCGAGGTCGAGCTGGCGTGGTCCGGGGACGGCCGGCTCCTGGCGGTGCACCACTGGCACGCCCGGACTCTCCGCCTCCAGGTGTGGCGGGTCGGGGGCGCCACCCCGACCCTGGCCGTGGACATCCCCCGGGGGTGCGCCGGGGTCGCCTTCACCCCGGACGGCCGGCAGGTGCTCGCCGCGGTGGACGCCGGGGCGGGGCCGGCCGTCCGGGTGATCGACCCGGGGTCGGGGTCGGTCGTGAGGACCGTGCCCCTGCCGGACGGCGCCTGGGGCAACCTCGCGCACCACCCGCTCCGGCCTGAGGTGGCCACCAGCCTGCCGAACCGGGTGGCCGTCGTCGACCTGGCGACCGGGGCGGAGGTCGCCTCACTGCCGGCCCCCGGTGGGCGGCTGGAGTGGCACCCGGGCGGGGAACTCCTGGGCGTCGCCGCGGCCGAGTCCGTGGACATCTGGGACGTGGCCCGGCGGCGGCGGAACTGGCGGCTGCCGCACACCGGCGGGGGCGTCCGGGCGGCGTTCAGCCCGGACGGCGACCTGGTGGCGACCGCCGGGTGGACCGGGCGGGTGCGGGTGTGGAACCCGCACACCGGGCGGGAGCTGCTGGTCACCACCGGCGGGTACTGCCGGTTCGGCCCGGGCGGGCGGCTCGACCTGCGGTTCCCGGCGTCCGCGGCCGGGCCGGCCGGCCCGGTCACGGTCGCCGAGTCGGCCCGGGAGTACCGCACCCTCCCGGTCGGGGTCGGGGTCCCGGCCGTCAACGGGCTGATGACCACCTCCGTCCACCCCGGCGGGCGGCTCGTGGCCGTCTCCACGTACCAGGGGTTCAGCCTCCTCGACCTGGCCACCGGGAGCGAGCGGGCGTTCGTCCCCGGGCCGGCCTGCCGGGACGTGCTGTTCGAGCCGGACGGGTCGCTGCTGGTGAAGTCGGTCTCCGGGCTATTCCGCTGGCCGGTCGCGGCCGACCCGTCCGGGCTGCGGGTCGGGCCGCCGGAACTGGTCCCGGTCCCGGCCCGCGGGGAGACGGTCGCCCGGAGCGCCGACGGGGCGGTCCTGGCCGCGGCCGAGTACTTCGACGGCGCGTCCGCCTGGCCGCGGGACCGGCCGCACGCCGCCGTCCGGCTGGCCCACCCGGACTGCCGGCACGTCTCCGTCAGCCCGGACGGGAAGTTGGTCGCCACCGGGTCGTGGAGCGGCCGGGGGATCAAGGTGTGGGACGCGGCCACCGGCCGGCTCGTCCGCGACCTGATCCCGGACCAGGGGACGACGATCCCGGTGTTCAGCCCGGACGGCCGGTGGCTCGCCGACCGGCGGGGCGGGCGGCGGTGGCGGGTGGCCGACTGGGCCGACGGGCCGCCCGCCCCGGCCGGGACCGGGGGGGTCGGGTTCTCCCCGGACGGGCGGTTCGCGGCCTGGGCCGGCAAGGGGTTCGTCGTCCTGACCGACGCCGACACCGGCCGGGAGGTGGCCCGGCTCGAGGACCCGCACCAGGACGGGCTGCACAACCTGACGTTCAGCCCGGACGGGACGCTCCTGCTGGGGGCGACGAACGACAGCTTCTGCGTCCGCGCCTGGGACCTGCGGAGGGTCCGCGCCGGGCTGGCGGAACTGGGGCTGGACTGGGACGCCCCGGCGTACCCGCCCGCCCCCCCGGCCGAGCCGGTCGGCCCGCTCCCGGCCCGCGTCCTCGGGGCGGACCTGTTCACCGACCCGGCCCGGCTGGACCGGTACCACCGCGACCGGACCCTCGCCGCGCTGTGGGTCAACCCGCTCGACCCGGACGCCCGGTGCGACCTCGGCGACCGGCTGCTGCGGACGAACCGGCCGCGAGAGGCGGTGGCCGAGCTGTCCGCCGCCCTGGCCGTCCGCCCCGGGTGGGTCAACGCCCACCGCCTTCGCGCGACCGCCCGGTTCCGCCTCGGCGACTGGGACGGGTGCCTCGCCGACACCGACGCGGTGCTGGCCGCCTGGCCGGGCGACCGGCAGACGACGGCGCAGCGGGCCCGGGCCCTGGTGCTCCTCGGCCGACACGCCGACGCGGTCGCGGCCCTGACCGCGGCCCTGGGGTACTACCCGGACGACCCGGCGATGCTGGCGGACCGGGCGGCCGCCCGGTCCGCCCTCGGGGAGACCGACGCCGCGGCCGCGGACTGGAAGCGGGCCGCGGAGCGGGCGACGCCGCAGACCGCGCCGCCGACCCTGAACAACCTCGCGTGGCGGCTGCTGACCGGCCCGCCGGCGGCGCGCGACCCGGCCCGCGCGCGGGAACTGGCCAGGTGGGCGAGCGACCGGCAGCCGGGGAACCCGACGTACCTGAACACCCTCGGGGTGGCGTACTGCCGCACCGGGGAGTTCGCCGCCGCCGTCCCGGTGCTGGAGCGGAGCCTGGCCGCCGGGAAGGGGACCCACGACGCGTTCGACCTGTTCGTCCTGGCGGTCTGTCGGGCGAAGCTCGGGGACGTGGGGCGGGCCGCGGCGGATTACCGCCGGGCGGTCGGGTGGGTGGCGGGCCGGGCCGGCCTGTCGCCGACCGACCGGGCCGAGTTGGCGGCGTTCCGCGCCGAGGCCGAGGCGGCGCTGCACGCCGCCGGGGTGGCGACCGACCCGGCCCCGCCGCCGCGGGAGAAGTGACCCCGACATTCCCGACGCGCGGGTCCGAGGGGTCGGATACAATCACGACCGTCATCCTTCCCGCCGCCGCCTCGTCCGAGGGCCCGGCCGTGACCGACCCGTGCCCACCGCCGGCCCCGGAGCCCCCGCGCCGCCCGACCGAACTCGCCCGCTTGGAGATGGCCGGCTTGGTCGTCAACGAGCAGAACCCGCTGCCGGCCGTCCTCCGGCGGCTCTGCGAGGTCTCGGCCGACACCCTCGGGGTCGAGCGGGTCGGGGTGTGGCTCCTGACCGCCGACCGGGCGGCCCTGCGGTGCGTCACCCTGTTCGAGCGGTCCCGGCGGGAGCACTCCGAGGGGGTGACCCTGTCCGTCGCCGACTTCCCCGGGTACTTCCGGGAGGTCGGCGGCCGGCGGGTGCTGCCGGTCGAGATGGCCCAGACCGACCCGCGGACGGCCGAGCTGCGGGACGCGTACCTGGTCCCGCTCGGCATCACCTCGATGCTCGACGCCCCGGTCCTGCTCCGCGGGGAGGTGGCCGGGGTGGTGTGCCACGAGCAGGTCGGGCCGGCCCGGGAGTGGACGACCGAGGACCGCGACTTCGCCATGTCGGTGGCCGACGCGGTGGCCGCCAAGATGAAGGCGGCGGAGCTGTTGATCGCCACCTCGGCCCTGCGGCACCACGCCGGGCTGGCCCCGCCCGGGGAGCGGCTGGAGGCGGTCGGTCGGGTCGCCGCCGAGGTCGCGCACGAGTTCAAGAACCTGTTGACCATCGTGCTCGGGAACGCCGAGCTGCTCGCCACCCGCCCGGACCTGCCGCCGGATGTCGCCGCCCGGGTCGCCCAGATCGCCGGGGCGGCCGAGCGCGGGACCGCCCTGGTCCGCGACCTGCTCGACTTCGGCCGCCCGCCGAACGGCAGCCCGGCCGTCCTCGACGTGGCCGACGCGGTCGAGCGGTTCGTCCCGTTCCTCCGGACCGCCGCCGGGGCGACGCATCCGGTCACCTTCACCCGCGGGCCGAACGGCGGGAGGGTGCTGGTCGACCGGGCGAACCTGGAGCGGGCGCTGTTGAACCTGGTGCTGAACGCCCGGGACGCGATGCCCGGCGGCGGCCCGGTCGGGCTGCACGTGGCGGTCGAGCAGGCGGCCGAGGGGGCCGGCGGGCCGGCCGGGGCGTACGTCCGGGTGGACGTGTCGGACGCCGGGGCCGGGATCGCGCCGGAGGACCGGGAGCGGGTGTTCGAGCCGTTCGTCACCACCAAGCCGAAGGGGAAGGGGACCGGGCTGGGGCTGGCGGTGGTGCGGCGGGTGGTGGACCGGGCCGGCGGGTTCATCCGGGTGGACAGCGAGGTCGGCCGCGGGACGACCGTCCGGCTGTACTTCCCGCGGGTGACCGGGGAGTGATCTTGGAGCGCGGGCGTCCCGCCCGCTCCACCGACCCCGAGCCGTCAGATACGGGCGGACCGTTGACATCCCCGCGCCGGGTCGGTGGAGCGGGCGGGACGCCCGCGCCCCAGAGAGGCCGCACAACCCGACCCGCCTGACCGGGCCGGCGGGCGGCGGGCGTTTGACCCCCCCGGGGCGGGGGTTATAATCCGGGTAGGGTGGCCGGGGTGCCTCTCGCCCGGCCGCCCACCTCGCAGGGGGATCGCCGCGTGCCCCACCCCAGCAACCGCCCCACCCCGCCCGCCTCCGAGAACGCCTTCCCGCCCGGGTCCGCCATCGGGTTCCTCGCCGGCCGGTCGCAGCTCGACTTCGAGGTCGAGTTCTACGCCCGGCTGATCGCCGCCGCCCCCGCCTTCGCCGAGGTGCTCCGGGCCCAGGCCCAGAACCTGACCACCACCGGCCGGCTGCTCGACGGCCTGGCGGTTGACGAGCAACTCGTCTCGACCCGCCCGGCCGACCCGACCGCCCACTACAACCTCGCCTGCCGGTACGCCCTGCTGAAGCGGCCGGACGAGGCCCTGCGGTCGCTCCGCAAGGCGGTCGAGTTGGGGTATCGCGACTTCCGGTTCATGGCCGAGGACCGGGACCTCGACTCGATCCGCAAGGACCCGCGGTTCCGCGCCCTGGTGCGGGAGTACCGGAGGAACGTGAAGGGGTGAACGGGTGAGGGGGTGAAGGGGTGACAAAGACCTGGCCGGACGGTATCGTCCCGGTGTCTGTCACCCCTTCACCCCCTCACCCGTTCACCCCTTCATGACCCCGCCCCTCTTCGCCGACCCCGACCCCGACCAGGCCCGGGCCGCCTTCGCCGCCAAGCCGCGCGGCCTCGTCGACAAGGTCACGACCGTGGCCGAGGCGGTCGGCCGGCTGGTCCGCGACGGCGACTACCTCGCCACCGGCGGGTTCGGCACCAACCGCATCCCGACCGCCGTCTGCCACGAGATCCTGCGGCAGCGGCGGCGGGACCTCGGGTTCAGCGGCCACACCACCACCCACGACTTCCAGATCCTCTGCGCCGGCAACCTGACCGGCCGCGGGCAACTGCTGGCCCGGGTCGACGCCGCGTACGTCGTCGGGCTGGAGGCCCGCGGGCTGTCGCCGCACGCCCGGCGGGTGCTGGAGTCCGGGACGGTTCAGGTCGCCGAGTGGTCGAACTACACCCTGGCCCTGCGGTACACCGCCGCGGCGATGGGCGTCCCGTTCCTCCCGGCCCGCTCCCTCCTCGGCACCGACACCCTGACCCACGGCCCGGCGAAGGTGGTCGACTGCCCGTTCACCGGGGCGAAGCTGGCCGCCGTCCCGGCCCTGTACCCGGACGTGGCCGCGATCCACGTCCACGAGGCGGACCGGTTCGGGAACTGTCGGTTCGCCGGCACCTCGGTCGCCGACTTCGACCTGGCCCGCGCCGCGAAGCGGCTCATCATCACCTGCGAGCGGCTGGTCCCGGACGCCGAGATGCGGCGCGACCCGCACCGGACGCCGATCCCGTTCTTCTGCGTGGACGCGGTGTGCGAGGTGCCGTTCGGGAGCTACCCGGGGAACATGCCGGGCGAGTACTTCTCGGACGAGGAGCACCTGCGGACGTGGCTGGACGCGGAGCGCGACCCGGCGGCGTTCGCCCGGTTCCTGGACGAGTACGTGCTCGGGGTGGCGGACTTCGCGGGATACCTGGAGAAGTGCGGCGGGCTGCCGCGGGTGCAGCAACTGCGGCGGCGCGAACTGCTCCTCGACCGCGGGGGGTGATCTTGGCGAGCCGGGAGCGTGAGCGACCGGAGGCAGCTCCTCCGGTCGCTCACGCTCCCGGCTCGCCCGAATCACGACCCCGGGTCGGCGGCCGCGGGGAGCTTCGCCTTCGGCCGGTTCCCTTCGCCCAGCAGGATCACCTTCGGCTCGTGCCGCTTCGCCTCGGCGTCGTCGAACTCGGCGTAGGTGGCGACGATGACGAGGTCCCCCGGGCGGATCAGGTGCGCCCCCGCCCCGTTCACGCACACCTCGCCGCTGCCGCGCTTCCCGGCCAGGGCGTAGGTCACCAGCCGGGCGCCGTTGGTCACGTCCCAGACGTGGATCTGCTCGTGCGGCAGGATGTCGGCGGCGGCCAGCAGGTCGGCGTCGACCGTCAGGCTCCCCTCGTAGTGCAGGTTCGCCTCGGTCACCGTCGCGCGGTGGAGCTTCGACTTCATCATGTGCCGCCGCATTCGCACCCTCCCGACGGGGTCGTTTGGCGGTATTCTACGGTCCGCGGACCCGGCGGTAGGGTGGGCCGAGCCGGCGCCTCGCCGGCGAGTCCCACCGGGGCTACGGGGGTGGTGGGACGCGGCCGCAGAGCCGGCCTCGGCCCACCCTACCAGAGGAGATCTCCCATGCGGGCGGCGTGCGCGGCGGGTTTCGTGGCGACAATACTGGCGGCGGCCGGGGCGGACGACAAGCCGGCGAAGCCGCCGGAGGGGTTCGCCGCCCTGTACAACGGCACCGACCTGAAGGGCTGGAAGGCGACCGGGAAGGCCGACCAGTGGTCGGCCGAGCCGGGGCTGATCGCGTGCAAGGGCGGGGGCGGCGGGTGGCTCCTGACCGAGGCGGAGTACGCGGACTTCGAGCTGCGGTTCGAGTACCGGTGGACGAAGGAGGGCGGGAACAGCGGGGTCGCCCTGCGGACGGCCGACAAGGGCGACCCGTCGCAGGTCGGGATGGAGATCCAGCTGATCGACGACGAGAACTGGGCCAAGGTGCACAAGTTCGAGCTGAAGGACTACCAGCACACCGGGTCGGTGTACGGGCTGGCCCCGGCGAAGGGGCGGAAGAACAGCCCGGTCGGGGAGTGGAACGCGGTCCGGGTGGTGTGCAAGGGCGACGCCGTGACGATCGAACAGAACGGCACGGAGTTGGTGTCGGCGGACCTGGCGGAACTGCGGAAGAAGGCCCCGAAGCACGCCGGGGTCCAGCGGCCGAAGGGGCACGTCGGGTTCCAGAGCTACAACTCGCGGGTCGAGTTCCGGAACCCGTGGCTGAAGGAGCTGAAGTGAGCGGGAGTCGGGCGGGGCGCGTCCGCCGGGGCGCGCCCGGGCCGAATCCGCCCGCATGCCGAGTCTCCCGATTGACCCCACATCCCCGCCTGAGTAGATTGCTCACCGCCCATCGGGCTTCTCATTTCTCCCTCAGGCGAGGCTCATCCATGACGACCCGTACCCCGCGCCCTCGTGCGCCTCGGGGGTTCACGCTGATCGAGCTGCTGGTGGTGATCGCGATCATCGCCGTGCTCGTCGGGCTGCTGCTCCCGGCCGTCCAGAAGGTCCGGGAGGCGTCCGCCCGGACCAAGTGTCAGAACAACCTGAAGCAGCTCGGCCTGGCGATGCAGGGGTTCCACGACGTGTTCAACACGTTCCCGACCAACGGCGGGTTCGACAACGACCTGACCCAGCCGTACATGATCAAGACCGACCCGCCCGGGTTCGGGTGCCCGCCCCCGAACGGGTGTCGGTGGGGGCTGGGCCGGCCGGGGCTGGCCCCGGCCCAGCAGACCGGGTCGTGGGCGTACTCGATCCTGCCGTACCTGGAGCAGGCGCGGATGTTCGACCTGGGGACGGCGCTGGCGAACGGCGGGCAGGGGTTCTCGCTGCCGGTGTTCGGGTGCCCGACCCGGGCCCGGCAGCTGGTGCAGACGGCCCCGGCGAGCGACCCGTACTACACCGGGCTGACGTACGCGACCTCCCCGGCCGGGCTGATGACCTGGAGCAAGAGCGACTACGCGTGCAACGGGGTGACGATCGGCGGGCGGGGGAGCCGGCGGACCATCCAGTCGATCCTGGACGGGACGACGAACACGGTGATGCTGGGGGAGAAGGCGATGGACCGGGGGTACTACAACGTCGGCGGGTGGCACTGGGACGAGCCGATCTTCTCGAGCGCCGGGGGGACGAGCCGGAACGGGAGCGCGATCGAGCAGGACCGGCAGGAGAGCCCGCCGAACATCAACGGGTACTTCGCGACGAACTGGGGGGCGGCGCACACCGGGGCGGCGCAGTTCGTGATGTTCGACGGGTCGGTCCGGGGGGTGCGGTACGGGTACACCCCGACCGAGTTCCGGAAGTGGCTGACCCCGAACACCGGCGAGACGAACCCGTCGCTGGACTGACCGCCGGCGGGGGTGAGCGCGGGAGGGCGAGGCTCCCGCCGAGCCTCAGCCCCGGCTCGGCGGGAGCCTCGCCCTCCCGCGCTCACCCCTTCAGCCCGAACAGCTTCATCAGCGCCTCCCGGAGCGTGCCCCCGTGGCCGCTCCGGCTCGCCTCCTGCAGCGCCGCGATCGGGCCGTGCAGCAGCTTGTTCTGGAACAGCCGGAACGCCCCCTCCACCTGCTCCAACTCCCCCGCCGCCAGCTTCCCCTTCAGCTTCCCCAGCAACTGACCCAGCACCGCCTCCCGCACCCGGTCCACCTCCGCCGTCAGCTGCCCGATCAGCGGGCCGTCCTTCCGCCGGTTCCAGTCCAGCACGAACCGCCCGACCTCCGCCCCGACGATCGCCTCCGCCGCCGGGACGTGCCTCCGCCGCTCCGCCGCCGCCCGGTCCGCCACCCGCGTCAGGTCGTCCACGTTGAACACGCTCACCCGGTCCCCGTCGTGCAGCTCCGGGGCGAAGTCCCGCGGCACCGCCAGGTCGAACACCACCAGCGCCCGCCCGCCGCGGCGCGGCCGCACCTTCTCCGCGAACCGCCGCTCCGACACCACCGGCTCCGCCGCCCCCGTCGTGCTCAGCACGATGTCCGCCCGGGCCAGGGCGTCGTCCAACTGGTCCCACGGCACCAGCTGCCCGCCGTACTCCGCGGCCGCCGCCGCCCCGCGCTCCGGGCTGCGGTTCGCTACCAGCACCCGGGCCGGGCCCAGCTCTCGGATGTGGTTCAGGGCCAGCCGGCCCATCTCCCCGGCCCCGATCACCAGCACCGTCTTGTCCGAGAAGGTGTCGAACACCGGGCGGAGGAAGTCGACCGCGGCGCTCGACACCGACACGTGCCCGTCCCCGACCCGCGTCTCCGCCCGGACCCGCTTCGCCGTTCGGAGCGCCGCCGGGAACAGGGCGTTCAAGAGCGGGCCGGTCGCCCCGGCGGTCTGCGCCGCCTCGAACGCCTCCTTCACCTGCCCGCCGACCTGCGTCTCCCCGACCACCACGCTGTCCAGCCCGGCGGCCACCCGGAACACGTGCCGGACGGCGTCCGCGTCGGCGTGCTCGTACAGGTGCGGGAACACGTCCGCGGCCGGCACCCCGTGCACCTCGGCGAGGAACTCGGCGACCGCCGGGGCGTGGGCCGGGGCGTCCCCGTCCGCCCGGGCGAGGTACAGCTCGACCCGGTTGCAGGTGTCCAGGACGACCGCCTCGGCGGCGAACCGCCCCGGCACCTCGGCCAGCGCCCGGGCCCGCTTGGCCGGGTCGAACGCCAGCCGCTCGCGCAGCCCGACCGCCGCCGACGCGGCGTTGCACCCGATCGCCCGCAGGTTCACTGGCCACCCCCGGCGAACGGGTGGGCCGCGGCCAGGGCCACCAGCGTCAGGGCGAACGCGGCGACGGTGAGCAGCGCGAGCCGCCGCGGCGGCACCCCGGTCGCGTACCGCAGGTACGTTAGCACCGGGAACACCAGCCACAGCCCGGCCGACGACACCACCTTCAGTGACAGCCAGTTGTCACCGAGGTCGTGGGCCGGGCGGAGGAGGAAGGTGCCGACCAGGAGCCCGGCGGTCAGGAGCGGGAACGCGAGGTTCACCGCCGTCCGGTTCCACGCCTCCAGCCGCTCCAGGCTCAGCAGCGGGACGACCGCCCCGGGGTTCACCTTCGCCCGCAGCCGCCGGGCCTGGACCAGGTACATGACGCTGGTCAGGAACCCGACGCTCACCCCGCCCGCGGCGAGCAGGATGAGGGTGCCGTGGACGACCCCCCAGAACCGGTCGCCGCTGAGCCACCCGGGGAGGCCGAGGTCCGGGTCGGTCGCCCCGGTCCCGGCGAGGGCCAGCGACAGCCCGACCAGGGCGATCACCACCGGCAGGACGAACACCGCCCACGCCCGGTCGGCGTAGTGGACGGTGCCGTACAGGTAGACGAGGGCGAGGACCCAGGCGAGGAGCAGCAGGGCGCCGTACGCGGCGGCGGGGGCGGGCGGGTGGAGGGCGAGGTACAGGGTGTGGGCGGCGAGCCCGGCGGCCCCGAACCCGACCCCGGCCCACCGCCAGACCGCCCCGGGGCGGGTGTACCGGGCGAGCTCCAGGAGGAACGCGCAGAGGTAGCTCAGGCCGAAGCAGGCGGTGGTGATGCCCTGCAGGGGGGAGACCGTCATCGGGCGGCGGGCCTCGGGGCGGGGGCGGGTAAGATTATACCGCGGCGGGGCGGGCCGGGGCGAGTGCAGTCCGGGAGCGCGACATGACGGCCGACGGGTGGGACGCGGGGCGGTCGCCGCACGAATTGCTCCGGGCGGTCCGCGGGCGGGTCACGCACCGGAAGCTCCGGCTGTTCGCCTGCGCCTGCTGCCGGCCGCTGGTCGGGCGGGTGTCGCCGCCCGCCGGCGGGCACCAGGTGACGGCCGCCGAGCGGTTCGCCGACGGGGAGCTGACCGCGGAGCAGTTCCTGGCCCAGTTCCCGCGGCGGGACCGCGGCGGGCCGGGCGGCCGGCTGGCGGGGGTGGCCCGGTTCGCGTTCGACTCCCTCGGGTGGCCGCCGGCCGAGCAGTCGAACTGGGACCTGGACGAGGCGACGCAGCAGCTCGTCCCGCGGCCGTGGGAGGCGGGCGAGTACGCCGAGCACTTCACCAGCCGAGCGTGCCTGCACGCGGTCCACGCCCGCACCCTGCTCGCCCTCGGGTACGACGGCTCCGACCCGGTCCCGGGGGCGTTCCGGGAGGTGATGGAGGCGGTCGCGGCCGAGCAGGCGGGGGTGCTGCGGGAGGTGCTCGGCAACCCGTTCCGGCCGGCCGCGTTCGACCCGGCGTGGCGGACGGACACCGCGGTGTCACTGGCGGCCGGGATGTACGAGGGGCGAGACTTCGCCGCGATGCCGATCCTGGCGGACGCCCTCCAAGACGCCGGGTGCGACCACGACGACGTGCTGTCGCACTGCCGGGAAGCGGGGCGGGCCCACGTCCGCGGGTGCTGGGTGGTCGATCTGGTGCTCGGCCGGGAGTGACGCTACCGTGCCGGGGAGGAGGGTTACCCGATGTCCGTCGTCGTCCCGGCCGCGCCCCAGACCGGCCGCCCGCCGCAGCCGCACAAGTGGACCGTCACCGAGTTCAACCGCATGGGCGACATGGGGTGGTTCGAGGGCCGGCGGGCGTTCCTGCTCGACGGCGTCATCCTGGAGCAAGGGCCGACGGACCCGCCCCACGCGAACGCCCTCGGCCTCGGCCTGGTCGCCCTCCAGGCCGCGTTCGGCCCGACCGGGTGGGTCCGGGTCCAGTCCCCGCTGCACGTCGACCCGAACAACGACCCGCTGCCGGACTTCGCGGTCGTGGCCGGCGGGCCGCGGGACTACCCCGGGCGGTACCCGGCCACCGCCCTCCTGGTGGTCGAGGTGTCCGACACCACCCTCCGCACCGACCTGACGGAGAAGGCCGAGCGGTACGCGACAGCCGGGATCGCCGAGTACTGGGTCCTGGACCTGAACGGCCGGCAACTCCACGTCCTCCGCGACCCGGCCCCGCTCCCGGAGGGCCTCGGGGCCACCGCCTACCGCACCCAAGCCGTCCTCGGCCCGACCGACCGCGTCTCCCCGCTCGCCGCCCCGGCCGCCTCGCTCCTCGTCGGCGACCTACTTCCGTGACGGGTCGCACGCCGCCAGCGCCGACACCGCGAAGCACGTCGCCACCAAGGGCTCGTTCTCCCGCACCAGCTCGACCCGGTTCTCCCACCGCCCGTCCCTCCACTGCCGCCCGGCCAGCTCGCCCGCCAGCTCCGCCGCCCACGAACGCCCGCCCGGCAGTGACAGCCCGGTGTCGCGGAACCCCCGGGCCGCCGACGCCGCGTAGTAGTAGTACACCGCCTCCCGGTTCGGCTCGTGCCGCTCGACGTACACCCCGGGGTGGGTGTCCGCCCGGAAGTGCTTCGCCAGCCAGGCCACCGCCCGCGACCCGTCCGCCGAACAGTGCACCAGCGCCCGCAGCCCGTCCGCGGTCGTGCTGCCGTAGGAGTGGAACGTCAGCGGCTCGTCGCCCGCTTTCCCGGCCTTGTTCCGCACCGGGTCGTCGTACACGAAGTGGAACCCGCCGTCGGCGTTCTGGCACCGGCGGACGAACACCGCCGCGGCCTTCGCCGTGTCGGCGTCGAGCTCGCGCGCCGCCCGCAGGGCGTCGAGGGCGAACGCCGTCGCCGACAGGTTCGACTCGACCAGCGGCGGGGCGATCGCCCCCGCCGCCGGCTTCCGCGGGACGACCCGGCAGTACCCCCACCCGCCGTACGGCTTCTCGTCCGGCTTCCACCCCAGCGCCTCGGTCAGTTGCCGCTCCTTCAGGAACTTCACCCACGGGCCGCGGGCCGACGAGAACTCCCGGGCCGACGGGTGCGAGAACGCCTTCAGGGTCAGCGCGGCGGTGTACAGCGGGTACTCGAACCCGTCCGGCCCGGGGTCGACCCCGGGGGCCTTCAGGAACTGCATCAGGAAGTCGCACCCCTTGCGGACCGCCTTGGGAACCTCCGGGTTGTCGACCCCGGCGTCGAGGGCGTCCTGGAGGGCGCACACGGCGAACGGGGTGAGGGCGGTGCCGTCCTTGAACGTCGCGTACCGGTCGGACCGCCACGACCCGTCGTCCGCCTGGTGGGCGAGGAGGTACTCGACCCCGGCCGCGAGCGCCGCCGCGGGGGCGCGGGCCGGGACCGGCCGCGGGGCCGGGACGGTGTCGTCGGCGGGTGCGACGACGACAACGGGCGGCTCCGGGGTCGGGCGGGAGCAGCCGGCCAGGAGGGTCAGGGCGACGAGGGCGGCCGTGCGGGGCATGGGGAGGTTCCGGCGGCGGGCGACAGGGAACGGTGTAGCCGCGACGCGGAGTCGGCGGGGCGGAGCGCGGGCCATACAGCCGCGCTCCGCCCCGCCGACTCCGCGTCGCGGCTAAACGGGGTCGATTACTTCTTCGGCTCGGGCTTCGGCTCGGGCTTCGCCTCGCGCTTCTCCTTGGCGGCCTTGATCACCTCGACCGGGAACGGGGTGCGGTCGGCCATCAGGACCAGCAGCGCCCCGGCGGTGCAGAACGTCCGCCCGGTGATGCAGTGGTGGCCCTGCCAGCTGCCGTCCTTGTCCTGGGCCTTCTCCATCCCCTTCACCATCTTCGCGTCCCAGTCGTCCCAGTCCTTCCCGCCGATCAGCACCAGCGTCTCGCTGATGTTCATGAAGCTCAGGAACTCCTCCCCGCCGTTGTTCCCGAACCCGGCGACGAACTGCTCGTTCCGGACGTTCTTGGCCAGGTCCTGCTGCACCTTGTCGTTCTCCGCCTCGGCCTTCTTCACCTCCTCCAGCTTCCCCTCGGCCTTCTGCTTGTCCTCCTTGCTGGCCTTGGCGTCCTTCAGCACCTCCCGGGCCTTCTCCGCGTCCACCCGCAGGCTGTTCACCACGTCCTGGTAGTTGCCGGCCCCCTGGCTGGCCCGGTACAGGGTCACCCCGGCGTCCCCGGCGGCTCCGGCCAGCCGGCCGGCGGCCGGGACGGGGGCCGGCGGGGCCTTCGGGTCGACCGGCCCGGCCGGGACGGCCGGGGCGACGGCGACCGGGGCGGCCCCGGTCGCCGCGCCCTTGGCCTGGGCCCGGACTCGCTCCAGGGCCTTGTCGTCGACCACCGCCCCGCGCTCCCGCGCCCGCACCAGGCCCTTGTTGCAGATCCCCATCGACAGCGTCGTCGCCCACCCCTGGTTCCCGGCGAACCCGCCGTCGGCCGTCTGGTGGCGGACGATCTTGGTCATCGTCTTCTCCAGGGCCGCGACCAGCTCCTTCTCCTGGTCCCCGCTCTTGCCCCGGTACTCGGCCAGCACCAGGTTCACCAGGAACGTGTCGACGTAGTTCCCGATCTTGCTCTGCAGCTGCGTCCCGCGGACGTCGGTCACGTACAGCGACTCGGTGTCCGCCTTCCCCACCTTGGTGATGACGAACTTCAGCCCCTTCTTCACCGCGTCCTTGTACTCCCCCTCGGTCGCGGTGTTCCCGGCCCGGAGCAGCGCGAGCAGCACGAAGCAGGTGTTCCCGATGTCCGACGGGTCCTCGACGTTCTTCCCCTCGACCCGCCCGCCGCCGGTGTTGTTCCGCCAGCCCCCGCCCTGGTTCCACCCGCCGTCGTCCTGCTGCCCCTTGACCAGGTACTCCAGCCCCTTCTTGACCGCCGGGCTCAGCTCCTTCGGCTTCACCGCGAACTCGGTCTTGGCGATCGCGTCGGTGACCTTGACCGCCGCCACCGTGTTGTCCGGCTTCGAGTCCCCGGCGGCCGGCCCGCCCGGGACCGCCGGGCCGCGGCCCTCGGCCCGCCCGGGCAGGCCCGGGGCGACCGGGACCGGCTCCTTGTCGAGCCGGCCGGCGGACTTGGCCGCCTCCTCCAGCAGTCGCTTGATCTCGTCCGGGGTCGGCTTCGCCGGCTTCTCGTCGGCCAGCAGGTAGTTCGTCCCGAGGACCCCGCCGGCGGCCAGGGCCGCGGCCAGGTACAGCGGACGGGTCAGCGCGGTCATCGTCGTGCCTCCGCGAACCGGAGAGGGAAAGGGCCGGCGGGCTCCCGCGCCCGCGGCGTGCAGTCTACCCACTCAGACGACGGAGGTGGGTAACGGGTTGGTAACGGCGGCCGGCGGCCCGCCCGGGGCGGCGATCCGGTGACCGCCGGCCGCCCGTGTTGTATGGTGTAAAGAACGGTTACCGCCCGCGCCGGACTCGGGCCCGCGGCCGGGAGGCGGTTGCGGCCTCCGGCCGCCGGCGGTAGTCTGAAAAGTCACGCCGCCGTCGCACCGCCCGATCACCGTGTCGCGGGGTCCGCCATGCCCGTCGAAGTGTCGTGCCCGGGTTGCGGGCTGAAGCTGAAGGCCCCCGACGCCATGACGGGGAAGAAGGCCAAGTGCAAGAAGTGCGCGACCTCGTTCCGGGTCCCCGGTGCGGCCGCGGCGGGCGACAGCAACGGGGACGAGCCGCTGCTCAGCGCGATGGCCCTGCCGTCGCCGTTCGACTTCGACGCCCCCCCGGCGGCCCGGGACGTCGGCTCCCTCCCGTCCGCCGACCCGTTCGACTTCGACGCCCCGGCCGCCCGGCCCGCCCCCCCGCCGCCCGCCCCGAAGCCGGCCCCCGCCCCGCCGAAGCCGGCCGCGTCGCCCAAGCCGGCCCCGCCGCCCCCGGGCTCCCGCCCGGCGTTCGGGGCCGCGCGGGCCGCCGCCGCCGTGGCCCCGCCCGCTGCCCCGCCCGAGCCCACCCCCGCCCCGAAGGCGACCCCCGCCCCGGCCCGGCCGTCCGCCGCGAAGCCGAAGCCGGCCCCCGCCCCGGACCCCGCCCCGCTCGAGGCCGAACTCCTCCCGCTCGACGACGAGGAGGACGCGGCGCCGGACACCGACACCCGGCCCGCCAAGGCCGCCGACCCGTTCGCCTTCGGCGGCCCGGCAGATGTCCGGGCGGAGCCGCGCGGCCGGCGCGACCGGGACGAGGACGACGAGGACGACCGCCCCCGGTCGCGCCGCCGGGACGACCGGTACGACGAGGACGACCGCCCACGCGGCCGGGACCGGGACCGGCGGCGGGACGACGAGGACCGGGACCGCGAGGCCCCCCGGTATCGGAAGGGGGCGGAGAAGTCCGGCAACGCGATGCGGTACGCGGTCATCCTGGGGGTGCTCGCGGTCGGGGCGGCGGTCGCGGCGGTGGTCGTGTACGTGAAGGCGAAGCGGGAGGAGGAGCAGGCCCGGCTGAAGGCCGAGGAGGAGAAGCGGAAGAAGGAGGAGCCGCCGCCCGAGCCGCCGAAGGACGACGGGAAGGGGAAGGTCGACCCGAAGGGGAAGGAGAAGGAGCCGCCGAAGAAGGACAAGGAGCCGAAGGAGCCGGCGAAGAAGGAGCCGGCCGCCCCGGCGTTCGCCATCCCGGCGGCGGCGAAGCCACTGACGGTCAACCCGCTCGCCCCGCCGGGGGGCGGGGTCCTCCAGACCCCCGGCGACCCGAAGGTGGCGGTCGAGGCCCCGGCCGACAAGGTCCGCCAGGTGTTCCCGTCGGACGGCGGCGACCGGGACACCGTCGTCGTCTGGGTGTCCAACCCCGGGACCGGGGGGAAGGGGCAGCGGGTGGCGGTCGACACCTACGACCCGAAGACCGGGGCCAAGGGGAAGGGGTTCGAGTTCGACGGGGACGGGTCGGCGGCGGTGAAGTGCGACGTGTCCCCGGACGGGAAGCAGTTCGTGGCCGCCGGGCCGGACGGGAAGGTGACCGTCTGGGGCCTGGCCGACGGGGCCAAGGTGGTGGACGGGTTCGACCCGTACGGGGAGCTGGGGCCGGACGGGAAGCGGCACAAGGACGACGGGTTGGCGGCGGTGTACTTCACCAAGACCCCGGGCCACCTGCTGACCGTGACCTCGGCCGGGGTGGTCCACCTGTTCGACCCGGCCGCCCCGAAGGGGGAGCGGAAGAAGCAGGCGACCGGGCCGTCCGGGGTGCTGACGGCCGGGAAGGTGACCCGCGGGCGGAACGTGGCGGCGGACGAGTCGCGGTCGGTCCTGGTGCTGGCCGCGTACGGGGCGGTGTACCGGTACGACACCGCCACGCTCCGGGAGCTGCCGGGGAAGATCACCCTCGGGGGCGAGGTGACCCGGCCGCTGGCCCTGGGGGTGTCGGCCGGGTCGCCCGGGCACCTCGCCTTCCTGTTCGAGACGGACGCGAACGGCCGGAAGGAGAAGGGGCTGATGCTGGTGAACGGGAAGGGGGACCCGGCCAAGCCGGCCCCGGAGTTCTACCGCTGGGCGGACGCCGCCGGGGAGGCGGCCGCGGTCGACTGGGCCGGGGACCGGCTGGCCGTCGTCGCGACCACGAAGGGGGTGGTGTGGGTGGAGTTCGAGCCGGAGGCGAAGCGGCTGTACCCGTTCGCCTTCGCGGGGGTGCCGGACGGGAAGGCGGTGCACGCCGCGACCGAGCGGCACTGGTACCTGGTCCCGGACCCGACCCGCCCGGGCGGGTCGCTGCTGCTGCCGCTGGCGTGGCCCCCGGGGGAGACGCTGGACATCCGCCAGGACGCCCTGGCCGGCAGCGCGCTCCACGTCCTGAAGCTCGACGAGAAGGGGCTGTCGCGCTGAGGCTGCGTCCGAGCCCGAGCGCCAGCGAGGGTTGTCGGCCGGACCCTCGCTGGCGCTCGGGCTCGGACCCGGGTTGCTACGACACCAGCCGGCCGTCGGTCGGGTGCTCCCACTCCTCGCGCACCTTCCGCAGCCCGACCGCGCACAGCTCGAACTGGTCGCTCAGCCGGCGGAACAGGTCGGCCTCGGCGTCGTGGTGCTCCTCCTCCTCGATCCGGCTGGTGATCAGGTACCCGCGCTTCCCCTGGGCGGTGTAACTCACCAGCGCGTCCTTGCACGCCCGGTTCCGGAGCCGCTCCACCGCCTCCGGGTACACCCCGGTCCAGAACAGGGCGAAGTCGCCGATGTGCCGGTAGTACTCCCGCCGGGCCCGGCCGCCGGCCGGCAGCTGCCCGGCCTCGACCACCATGCCGGCGAGTTCGGTGATCGGCCGGCCGGCCCCGTCCCGGAGGCGGTAGACGGCGTCGAAGTGGAGGAACCGGGCGAGCAGTCCGGACAGGTAGTCGGTGAGGGGCGGGTCGGCCACGCCGAGGTGGGAGAAGAAGGCGTGCTCGGCCAGCCCCGCGAACAGCCGCCGGAGCGGATGCCCGTCGGGCGGGTCCCACATGGTCGTCGTCCTCGCGTCGGGCGGGGGCGGGCGTGCCCCCGAGTTCAGTCTGGCACGCGGTCGGTACGGATTCAACCCGGCCGCGTCAAGGGGAGTCCCGCTCGGTGACCACCGTCGGCCGCCGGGCGGCCGGCGCCCACGCCGGCTCCCCGGCCGCGGCCGGCTTCACCACCGGCGCCGCCGGGACCACCGGGAGCGGGGCGGGGACCGCGGGCGGCGGCCCCAGCTCCCCCATGTCCGGAACGGGGAGGCGGTCGGGCGGTTGCGCCGGCTTCCGGTCGGAATCCGCCGGCGGGGGCGGGGCGGCCGCGGCCAGGTACTGGGCCGGGTGCCCGAGCGCCCGGTACAGCCGGAACTGGGCCCGGTTGTAGTCGGCGACCGCCCCGTAGAAGTCGGCCCCGGCCTGGGCGTACGCCTGGACCGCGGCCACCGCCTCCTGCGGCCGGACGACCAGCGACAGCACGTCCCCGGTCCGCCGCGTCTGGCCCAGCCCCTCGACCGTCTTCGCCGCCAGCTCGGTCGCCTCCCGCAGGGCCGGCTCGGCCGCGTTCACCCGCTCGGCCGCCGCCCGCACCCGGGCGAACCCGTCCGCCACCTCGGCCGCCACCCGGTCCTGGGTGCGGAACAGGTCGAGGGTCGCGGCCTCGTACTCGGCCCGCCGCTCCGCCACCCGGGCCCGGTTCCCGAACCCGAGCGCCTGGAACTCCCAGAGCAGCTGGATGTCGATGTCGAACCGGCTCCCGAAGTCCCGCAGGTCGCCGTTCCGCCCGCCGCCGAACGCCCCGTACCCCAGCGTCCCGCTCGGGTTGGTCGACACGCTCCGGACCGCCAGGCTCGGGACCAACGGGCGGAGCTTCTCGGTCTTCAGCCGGGCGAGGGTGGCCTGGACGACGGCCTGGTTGCCGGCGAGTTCCGGCCGCGTCCCGAGGGCGACCGGGATCAGGTCGTCGACGGTCGCGGACGGGTCGATCACCGTCACCGGGAGCGACGGCGGCTCGGCCGGCTCGACGACCGCCGCCGGGTCGAGACGCAACAGCCGTGCCAGCTCCGCCGCGGCGGTCCGCCACCGCTCCCGGGCGGCCGCCGCGACCTGCTTCCGCCGCCCGAGTTCGGCGTTCGCCCGGTTCGCCTCGGCCGGCGGGGCGAGGCCCTTCGCCAGTGCCGCGGTCTTGCGGGTCAGCTCCTCCGCCTGACGGACGGCGACCAGCGCGACCGCCAGCTCGCCGCGCGCCTGCTGGACCGTGAAGTACGCCTCGGCCACGTCCCGGGTCGCGTCGTTCGCGGCCGCCTGCTGGTCGGCCCGGCGGGCGGTCAGCTCCTGCCGGGCGGCGAGCGGGCCGTAGAAGGCGTCGGAGAACCCGAACACGACGTTCGGCCCGAACCCGGCCATGAACGTCGCCCGGTCCGACTCGGGGAGCCGCCCCTCGAAGTTCTGCTGCAGCCCGGCGTGGCGGAAGTAGTCGACGCCGGTGGTGATGCTCGGCACCCAGAGGAGGCGGGCGCGGTCGTACCGGGCGGCGGCGGCCTCGACCTGCTTGGCGGCGATCTGCACGTCGAGCGGGCGGGCGTTGGCGAGCTGGAGGGCGGTGGCGAGGTTGATCGGGAGCGGGGTGTCGGTCGGGTCGGGGGCCGGCGGGCCGTCCGGGAACGGGTTCGACGCGGCCGGCGGGGCGTACCCGCGCGGCGGGGCGTCGGGGGTGGCGGCCTTGGCCGTCGCCTGGGCGCGGGCGGCCGGCGGCGGCGGGTCGCGGTGGGCGCACCCGGCGGCGGTCAACCCGGCGGCGCAGAGCGCGGCGGCGCGGCGGACTCCCCCCCCCATCCGACTCCCCCTGTCGGAGCGCCGCGGGAAGGCGCGGCGTCGGGCGGGGAATACCGGCGGCCGAACGCGGACGCAACCGCAACCGGCGCGGGGACCAGGGCCGTTCGGTGTGGGGGTGTGGGCGGTCTGGGCGTCGCACCCGCTCCCGGACGGTCGCGGTTCGCCGGGCGCCGGGGCGAACCGCGACCGTCCGGGAGCGGGTGACACCGACCCAACCCCCCACACCGGACGGCCCTGGCGCGGGGGCGGCGGCCGCCCGCGCTACGCCGGCTTCGACCCGTCGCGGTTGGGCAGCTCCACCCCGCACGGGAACAGGGCGTACGCCACCTTCTCGAACCGGTTCTCCAGATACCAGTTGAGCCCCTTCCGCCAGCACAGGAAGCTCGACAGCCCGTACATCGGGAGGAAGAACGGCCCCCACCGCATGTACTGCCCGACGTGGACGTGCTCGTGGTCCCGGGTGAAGTTCAGGTCGTCCCGCTTCTGGGCCAGGATGACGTGCCCCAGGGTCATCGCCCCGACCCCGCCGCAGACCCGGCGGAGGAACCAGGCCGCGAACCCGCCGTACACCTCCATCGCCCCGCGCTCGAACCGCACCCGCCCGCCGGACAGGAGCGTCGGCGGCAGGCAGAACACCCCCAGGACGGTGTTCGGCAGCGCCCACAAGTACCCGAGCGGGGTGGTGACGAGGCGGATCACGGACGGGTCTCGTGGTTCCGCTCGACCAGCCCGATGTCCTTCGCGATGTCGGTCGGCCGGCCGAGGTGGTTGCCGACGATCATATTCCCCCGCCCGCCGGCCGCCCGCACCGACACGCCCTTCGCCCCCGCCCGGTCGTCCCGCACCAGGCACCCGCCGACCCGCGAGTGGGTCACGTCCTTCAGGAGCAGCCCGACCCCGTCGCAGTCGAGGATCGTGAGGTTGCCGACGTTGAACCGGTCGCACCGCTCCAGGGTGAGGCCGGCGGGGGCGGCGCGGGTGCCGGTGAGGGTGAACCCGGTGAGCGTGCAGTCGCGGCAGTCCCGGAAGACGATCGCGTTCGCCGTGTCCGGCTTCTCCTCGCCGGCGTACCGCGGGTTCCGGTCGAAGTTGTTCGGGCCGACGGTGACCGCCGCGCAGTGCTCGGCGAGCAGGTTGTGCTCGTAGGCGGTCCAGAACGTGTTCCCGGCGATCACGACCCCGCGGGCGTGCTCGAGGTGGACGTTCACCTTCACGTCGCTGACCACGTTCCCGGTGATCGTGACGTGCCCGTCGCGCAGCTCGTCCGTCGTCTTGACCGGGTTCGCGCTCGGCCCCTTGACGCGGATGTTCGCCCCGCCGGCGGCGGTGTGGTTGTGCTGGATCGTGCAGCCGGTGATCGCCACCTCGGCGTTCGACCCGCCGGTGCTGTCGACCAGGACGTTCGCGGTCGGCGGCCGGTTCACCCCCTGGTTGCTCTCGATGTCGCAGCCGGTGATCTGCAGGTTCCGCACCTGGCCGGCCCGGCAGACGACCCCGCCGTCGTCGTTGTAACTGACGTGGCAGCCGGTCACGTTGATCTGGTGGAGGTTGACCGCGTCGAGGTAGATGCCGACCCCGCGGTTCTCGTAGACGTGGCAGTCGGAGATCGTGACGTTGCGGTTCCGGCCGGTGAGGCGGATGCCGTGCCGGCACTTCCGGACCAGCACCCGGGTGATCGTCAGCTGCATCGTACCGGTCGCCTCGACCCCGTCCGCCGTCTCGTGGGCGCCGACCACCTCGACCCCGTCGAGCGTCGGCATCCGCTCCTTCGCCCAGACGGCGTCCTTGACGGTGGCCGGGGCGGCGGTGCCGGCGTGGGTGCCGACGAACCGGAACGCCGGCCCGTCCCCGGCCATCACCACCCGGCTCCCCTCGCCGCGGACGGCGGTGAACCCGACCTTCGCGAGGTCGATCACGACCGGTTTCGTGATGCGGTAGGTGCCGGGCGGGAGGTGAACGATCCCGGTGCCGGCGTCGACGGCGGATTGGATGGCTTTCCAGTCGTCGGCCGCCCCGTCGCCTTTCGCCCCGTGGTCGCGGACGTTCCCGGTCGGCGGCTTTGCATCCGGCAGCTGGCGGGCGGCGACCGCGAGGACGGCGGCGAGGCCGACGGCGGCGAGGGGGAGGGTGACGCGGCGGGTCATGCGCGGTCTCCGTGCGGGGTGGCCCGAGCGTACCCGCCGGCCGGCCCCGCGCGAAGGGTCCGCAGACGAAGCGATCGGAACGCGGATGAAGAGGATCAATAACCGGATGCAGAGGATCGGACAAAATCAACGTCCCGTCTGATCCTCTGCATCCCGCCTTTCATCCTCTTCATCCGCGTTCCGATCGCTTCGTTCCCCGATCCGTCACGGCTTGATGCAGTACAGGCTGTCCACCCCGCGGACGAACAGCTTCCCGTCGGCGGCCGCCGGGGTCGACCAGTACATCTCCCGGCCGAGCGAGTTCTTCCCGACCACCTCGAACTCCGGCCCGGCCTTCAGGACGTGCGTCACCCCGTCCTCGTCCAGGCAGAACACCTTCCCGTTCGCCGCCCACGGGGACGCCCAGAACGCCTTCGCCTGCGGGATCCGCTCCCGGCTGTACTCCGCCTTCCCGGACTTCGCGTCGTAGCAGGTGACCATCCCGCCGTTCCGGTCGAGGACGTACAGGTGCCCCTGGTACAGCAGCGGGGACGGGGCCGACGGCCCGGACTTCGCCGACCACGCGACGCCGGCGCTGGTCGTCTCGCCGGCCTTCGGGGTGATGTCCCCGGTCGCCCCGGCCTTGACCGCGAACAGCCCGCCCCCGCCCGTCCGCCCGCCGGGGCCGGGCTGACCGCCCCCACCACCCGGCCCGCCCGGCCGGCCGCCGAACCCACCCCCCCCGCCACCGAGGCCGAAGTACAGCATGTCCGCGTCGCCGGTCGGGGACGCCGAGCACTGCCCGCCGCCGACCGCCAGCTCCCACACCACCTTGCCGGTCGCCGGGTCGTACCCGCGGACCTTCTGGCTCCCGCCGACCACCAGGTCGGTCCGGTCCTTGGTCTTCCACACGAACGGGGTGCTCCACCCGGACCGCTCCGCACGGGACTCCCTCCACACCTCGTTCCCGGTCTTGCCGTCGAGCGCGACGAGGAACGACTTCTCCTCGTTGTCGCACTGGACGAACAGCTTGCCGTTGTGGAGCACCGGCGAGCTGGCGGTGCCCCACCCGAACTGCATCGAGAACGCCCCGAGGTCCTTCTTCCAGAGTTCCTTGCCGGTGAGGTCGAAGCAGAACAGGCCAGTCATGCCGAAGTACGCGTACACCCGCTCGCCGTCGGACACCGGGGTCTCGGTCGCGTAGGTGTTGCTGGCGTGGGTCGGGACCTTCGGCTTCGCCTCGACCGCCGTCTTCTCCCACACCTGCTTGCCGGTGCCGGCGTCGAGGCAGATCACCTTGAACTGGTACGTCGCGTCCGGGCCCTTCTTCGACCCGAACCCGCCGCCCGGCCCGCCCCCGCCGCCCCCGAAGCTGCCGAACCCGCCCTTCGGCTTCTGCTGCTTCTCGGAGAAGGCGGTGGTGACGAACACCTTGTCGCCGACGACGATCGGGCAGGACCAGGCGACGCCGGGGACGGCGGCCTTCCAGGCGACGTTCTTCTTGGCGTCCCACACGTCCGCGACCTTGGCGGCGTCCATGACGCCGGTCCCGTCCCCGCGGAACTGCGGCCAGTCGCCGCCCCGCCCGGCGGCGGAAAGGAGCCCGCACAGCCCGACCGCCAGCACCGCACGCGCCGCCATGACAGACCTCCGGTTCGGGAAGGACGCACGGGAGATCATCCGGGACGGGCGATGAAGCGGCGGTGAGTGAGCCTCCGGTACATTGGTCGGGCAGGGCCGTTCGGTGTGGGGGGTTGGGCGGTCTGGGCGGCGTCGCACCCGCTCCCGGACGGTCGCGGTTCGCCAACCGCTCGGCGAACCGCGACCGTCCGGGAGCGGGTGACACCGACCCAAACCCCCACACCGAACGGCCCTGATTGGTCGGGCACCCGGGGTTGAAACCCCGGGCTATTGCCGGTGACCCCTTCGGGGTCAAAATGCCTTGGACCCCGAAGGGGTCGCCGAGAATAGCCCGGGGTTTCAACCCCGGGCGGAACCCCCCGGGTGCCCCATGCAACTCCGCGGCATCATCCCGCCGGTCGTCACCCCGTTCACCGCCGACCAGGAACTCGACCTCCCCCAACTCCGCCGGCACATCGACTGGCAACTCTCCCGCGGCGTCCACGGCATCTTCGTGCTGGGGACCACGGGCGAGTTCTACGCCCTCGACGAGGCGGAGAAGCAGGCGGTCGCCGCGGCGGCCGTCGAGCACTGCCGCGGGCGGTCGCCGGTGTTCGTCGGGACCGGGGCCGAGACCACCCGCGAGGTCGTCCGCCTCACCAAGATGGCCGAGAAGGAAGGGGCCAGCGGGGTGTCCGTCATCACCCCGTACTTCCTCAAGCCGAGCCAGGCCGAGTTGGTCGAGCACTTCCGCCGCGTCGCCGAGGGCACGACGCTGCCGGTCGTGCTGTACAACAACCCGGCCACCTGCGGCGGGCTGAGCATCGAGCCGGACACCGCGTCGAAGCTGGCCCGGGTGCCGAACGTGATCGGCATCAAGGACTCGTCCGGCGACCTGCAGAACACGATCGAGATCATCCGCAGCACGCCGCGCGAGACGTTCGCGGTGCTGAACGGCCGGGACACCCTCATCCTGGCCGCGCTGCAGGCCGGCGCGCAAGGGGCGATCCCGGCGTCGTGTAATGTGGCGCCGGACCTGTGCGTCGGGATCTACGAGGCGTTCGCGAGGGGCGACATGGCCGCGGCCCGCGAGCACCAGGCCCGACTCCACCCGGTGCGGACGGCGATGGCGCTGGGCACCGGGAACGGGGCGATCAAGGAGGGGCTGGCCCTGCTCGGCCGGCCGTGCGGCCCGAACCGGCTCCCGATCGGCCCGCTGGGCGACGAGAAGCGGGCGAAGCTGCGGTCCGTCCTGGAGGGGGCGGGGTTGATGGGGTGAGGGCGGGACTCGGAGTTGACACCCGTGCCGGTCCGACGTAGGGTTACCGCACTCCCCAGTTCAGCACATTACCACCAGCCGGGCGCCCCCCCGCCTTCCGGCCCTGCCCTGGCGCGAGGTCGCCGTGACCAACTTCCGCCGCTGCGCGTGCTGCTCGGGCCCGCTCGAACCGGCCCAGCAACTCCGGTTCCTGGTCGAGACCGAGTCCCTCGACAGCCCGTCCTTCCTGGCCCGCATCCGCCGGCTGCCGACCCGCCGGGGCCGCCCGGTGCCGGTCTGCTCGGGGTGCCAGGCCGAGATCGAGTCCGCCCCGCCCCCGAAGGCCCCGGCCCGGGCCGGGGTGCTGGCGGCGGTCGGCATCCTGTCCGCCGGGTGGCTGATCCAAACCCTGCTCCTCGGGCCGCGGGCCTGACGCCGCGCCACCCGTAGGGTGGGCCGAGCCCGGCTCTGCGGACGAGTCCCACCGGGCGGTGGACGGTGGGACTCGCGGGCGAAGCGCCCGCTCGGCTCACCCTACCCCGTCCGTCGCCGCGGTCACCGGCCCGACAGCTCCTCCCGCCAACTGAGCGACAGCTCGGGGACGGCCGCCAGCGCGCCGGACTCGGCCGCGTCGAACTTCCCGAAGTACATCACCCGGTGCGCCCGGGCGACCGTCCAGTCCGGGTTCGGCCGGCCGACCAACTCCGCCGCCAGTCCGGCGACGACCTCGCCTTCTTCCAGTACCCGCAGGTACCACCCGCACCGCCCGGTCGCGACGACCCGGGCCGGCAGGTCCTTCACCCGCCACCGCCGGGCCAACTTCCAGCACGGCTGCCGCGGCTGCGACACCTCGAACAGCACCGGCCCGACCCGCCACCGGTCGCCGACGCACACGTCCGCCTCGGTCAGCCCGGACAGCGTCAGGTTCTCGCCGAACGCCCCGAACGGCAGGTCCGGCATCCCGAGTTCGTCGCGCCACCCGGGGTAGTGGCCGGCGGCGTACGCGAGGACGGCCTTGTCGACGCCGCCGTGGTTGGCGAGGTCGGCCTGGCCGTCGCCGGCGAGGTTGGTGAACCCGACGCGGACCGGGCCGGCGACCGGCTCCTTGAAGAACCCGGTGCTCCACGGCCGGTCGTGCGGGTCGGCGGCGCCGGGGGTGCCGTGGAACCGCGGCAGCCCGACCTGGATCGAGACGAGTCGTGCGGCGGTCATTTGTCGGGCCCCGCCGCCTGCCGGTACCTCTCGACCGCCCCGTACATCTTGAACAGGGTGAGCCGGTCGCCGTCGAGGACGACCCGCATCAGGTGCTCCGCCCCGCCGGGGTTGAGCAGGAAGTGGCTCCCGTCCTTGACCTCGTAGGCGTGGGTCTCGAGCCGCACGGCCTTGCTCGCCAACCTCCCGTCGACGCGGACGACGCTGACGGTCGCGAACTGCATGGTCCCGTCGGGCCGGGCTTCGAACCACCTGTCGCCCGGCTCGACCCCCGGGCTGAGGGGTTCGATCAGCTCCCACTTGCCGAGCAGGGCTTGCCGGAGGTGGTCCCGCTCCCGGGCGTCCGCACTCCCGGGCCGGTAGTGCTGCACCCCGACGATCACCGCGGCCGTGGCGGCGGACGACACGACGGCGGCCAGGAGCATCGGGGCGCCGTGCCGGCGGAGGTACGACCGGGACGGAGCGGCGGCCATCGGAGTCCTCCGGTGTGGTGCGTTCACCGTCGGTCGTTCCAGGCGGGGTTCGCGTACTTCTCGGTACGGATCGTCGGGATGCGGGCCAACTCGTCGGCCGTCCAGTCGTCGGATTCGAGGGCGGCGCCGAGGTCGGCGGCGAACCGCGGCCCGAGGTCGGCGGCCAGCTCTTCGGCGGTGACCACGTCCGTGCCGGCGAGGTCGCAGACGCCCGGCAGCTCCGGGGCGGACAGGCTCCGCCGCAGGAGGATGCTGCCGTGCTGGAGGAGCGCCCCGCGGAACTTCCGCTGGGCGCTGCCGGCGATCTTTGACCCGCCGACCGCGAGGTCGCCGGGGGTGTGGTGGAGGAAGCAGAGCACGTCGCCGAGCTTCTGTTCCTCGCCGCACACCACCAGCCGCGACGCGACCCCGCGGTCCGCGAGGGCCGCCCGGACGAGCCGGTGGAACCGGCACACCCACGAGTCCGCCGACGCCCGGGCCGCCTCGGCCGGGAGGGCGAAGCAGTAGGTGAGTTCGTGGTGGTGGACGATGCCGGCGCCGCCGGTCGGGCGGCGGACCCACGGCAGGGCGGCGAGGGGCGGGTGGTCGCGGCCGGCGGACGGCTGGAAGTACCCGAGGGAGAGGGTGGGTTCTGACCAGGTGTAGAAGCGGAAGGACGCGGCGCCGCGGTCGGCGGCCCCGAGCAGGGCCTCGTCGGCGGCCATGTTGGTCGGCCCGTCGGCGGCCGCGAGCGGCAGGAGGCGGAGGCGGGGCGTCATGTGGGAATTGTAGACGGCGGTGGAAACCCGTGACCCGGGACGAGTGCCCGGAAAGAAGTCAGAGAAATCGCTCGGAAAAAGATTGACATTCACCACCACCCGTAAGATTATGACGATGACCGTTGGACAACACGGACGCATGTCATCAAAACAGCACAGGAGGTCGGCCGCATGTCGCTCAAGTTCAGACCGCAACTGCAGTCGTTCGAGGACCGGGTGGTGCCGGCGGCGTTCTCGTTCCGGCTGGCGGACGGGACGGTCGGGTCCGGGCACTTCGCGACGCCTGCTGGGGTGAACCCGACGGGAGTCGGCACGTTCGTCATCGACGACATGACGCTGACGTATGCTGGCGTGGTGTACGTGATGGGTCCCGATGTGCTCGTCGACTACGAGGACGGGCGTCTTGTCGGGCTGACCGCGACGGCCGCAGGGGCGGGTCCGGACATCGCGCTGAATGCGGACGAGGCGGAGGTCAGCGGGGTGGGCGCCGCCACGATCATGTTCGACGGGGCCGCGACCCAGATCACGTTCGACCTGACCGCCTCGGGGTCGAGTGCGGTGGTGGACCGGGGGGCCGTCTCGTACGATGTCCCCTACCACACGGTGGACCCGACGCTGGCCAACCAGACGGTGACGCTAACGGACTTCAAGCTGAACATCGCCGGCCGGAACCTGACCACCTCGACCTCCGGTGTCTTCGCCACCGCGCCGACGGCGCTGTTCGCCTTCGGCGTGTTCCAGGGCGTGACGTTCGCCGCCGACACCTCGGCGCTGGCCGATTTCCCGTACACGTCCCTCTCGCTGAACGGGCTGACCGGCGCCGCGCAGTCCGCCGGTCAGACGTTCAACGTCAACGCCGCGGCTTCAACCTCAGCCCTGACCCTGGACTTCTCGCAGGTGACGATCGGGGAAGCCTACATCATCACGATCGACATGAAGAAGGACGACGGCACGCTCATCGGCGAGACCCTGACCATCACCGTGGGTGCAACTGCGACGCGGGCCCAACTCGTTCAGGCTATCGTGGACACCCTCGAAGGCACGGATTTCAAGACCAAAGTCGTCGACAACGTGCTCACCATCACGACGCCTTCGAAGACCGGGTTCAGGAGGTTCGAGTACGTGGCGACGCGAGCGAACGGTACTCATCCGGACGGGCCTACGTTCAAGACGAAGACGCAGATGAACAGCGTAAAGGTGAACGGCGTCAGGGTCGATCGTATCGACTGACAACCGATACGCTCATCTTAATTATTTCTCGGTGAGGCGCGCTTATGAACTGGTACGTACTGCTCCTGGTCCTGAACGGCACACCGCCGGCCCCGGTCCTCGACTACAGCGGCTTGCCCCCGGCCAACACCGTCCCGGGGTACTCGCTGACGATCACCATCGGGCTCGACGGCCTGCCGCCGGAGGTGGTGAAGTGTGGTATCGGCGCGGCTGCCAATCCGGAGGACGTGGCTAACGCCCTCACTAATTCCCTCGAAGACCATCCTTGGGTGATGGAAAGGGACGGGTTAAAGATCACCCTCCGCTCGCTTGGCAAGGCGCGGGTGACGAACGTCACCGTCGTCAGCACTGGCCCCAGCCCGGTCGTGCGGTGGACGTTCGCTCCGCTGCCCAAGAAGCAGTAGTCGCCTCATGCCGGGCGGGTGCCGTCGTCGACCACCCGCCCGTCGCGCATCCGCACCACCCGGTCCGCCCGCTCCGCCACGTCCGGGCTGTGCGTCACCACCAGCAGCGCCAGGTTCCGCTCCTTCCGCAGCTGCGTCAGCAGGTCCAGCACCTTCGCCGCGTTCGCCGAGTCCAGGTTCCCGGTCGGCTCGTCCGCCAGCAGCAACACCGGGTCGTTCGCCAGCGCCCGGGCCAGCGCCACCCGCTGCCGCTCCCCCACCGACAGCTGCGACGGCCGGTGCCCCGACCGGCCCCCCATCCCCACCAGTTCCAACAGCCCGTCCGCCTTCCGCGCCCGCTCCCGCGCCGACAGCCGCGGCCCCTCGAACATCGGCACCTGCACGTTCTCCCGGGCGGTCAGCGTCGGCAGCAGGAAGAACGACTGGAACACGAACCCGACCTGCCGCGCCCGGAACCGGTCCAGGTCGCGCCGCCCGGACAGCGGCTCGCCCCGGAAGTACACCTCCCCGGCGTCCGGCCGGTCGAGCGCCCCGAGTAGGTTCAGGAGCGTCGACTTCCCGCACCCGCTCGGCCCGGTGATCGCCACCGACTCCCCGTCCCGCACCCCGAGCGTCACCCCGTTCACCGCGTGCACGTCCCCGTCCCGGTACGTCTTCCGGACGTCCGCGGCATACAGCAGGTGGTCGGCCGGGTCAGTCATGGCGGATCGCCTCGGTCGGCAGCAGCCGGGCGGCCCGGTACGCCGGGTACGCCCCGCCGAGGAGCCCGACCAGCACGGTCAGGGCGAACCCCCGGGCGACCACCCCCGGGGCCAGGTCCGGCTCGATGAACCCGTTCACCGCCGGCATCAGGGTCAGGGTCCGCATCGCGGCGAGCGCCAGGACGGCGCCCGCGGCCGCCGCCGCCGCCGCCAGCACCAGGGTCTCGCCCATGATCATCCGGACCACGCGCCCCCGCGGCCACCCGACCGCCCGGAGGATGCCGATCTCCTGCGTCCGCTCCAGCACCGACATGGTCATCGTGTTCAGCAGGCTGATCACCCCGACCGCCAGGGCGATGGCCGTCACCAGCCACGACACCGCCCGGATGAGCTGGAGCTGGGAGACGGAGTCGACGTACTTGTCGGGGGACAGGGCGGTTAGCTCCAGCCGCGACCGCTCCGGGTCCCGCAGGGCCTCGATCTTGGCCTTCGCCGCCGCGACCTCGGCGGCCGAGTCCGGGGACGCCTTCCGGACCCGGACCGAGAACCCGGTCACCAGCTTCTCCGACCCGTACGCCAGCGCCTGCCACTCGGCGAACGGGACGACCGCCCCCCCGGCCTCGAACACCACCGGGCTGTCGAACACCCCGACCACCTCGTACGGGTCGCCGACCCCGACGAACGCGACCGTGTCCCCCACCACCATCCCCAGGTTCCCGGCGAGGATGCGGCCGAGCATCACCTTGTGCCGGTCCCCGGGCCGGAGCCGGCGGCCGGCGGTCACCGTCATGTCCTCGAACCCGAAGTTGTCCGGCTTCCACCCCTGGACCAGGAAGGGGTCGCCGGTCTTCCCGTCGCTCCGCACGGCGTTGGCGCTGGACACGACCCCCTCCGACACCCTCTCCACCTCGGGCATCTTCCGTACCTGCTCGACCAGGTACTCGGTGATGTGGCTGTCCGTCATCAGCGGCTTGCCCTTCTGCATCACCACCAGGTCGACCCGGCGGATGTCGAACGCCGACTCGACTGACCGCTCGACGTTGTGGCTCACCCCGAGCAGG
This sequence comes from Isosphaera sp., assembly GCA_013822345.1. Taxonomy (GTDB): domain Bacteria; phylum Planctomycetota; class Planctomycetia; order Gemmatales; family Gemmataceae; genus Gemmata. Next base: position 46,331 of record PNKH01000002.1, on the reverse strand, counting down.
GCGATCATGCTGCCGACCGCGACCCCCAGGCCGACCACGGTCAGAGCGGTCCGCACCCGCCGCCGGGTCAGGTTCTTCAGGATGAAGGTGGCGAAGTGCATGCTCGAACCGCGCCCGGGTTGAAACCCCGGTCTATTGGTGGTGACCCTGTCGAGGTCACGAGGTTTGTTGACCCCGACGGGGTCACCGGTATTAGCCCGGGGTTTCAACCCCGGGCGGCCCCGCCATCGGCCCGGCCGGCCAGCCGGGCCAGGTGGCGGCGGACGGCGGCGGTGAACGCGGGCGTGTTCTCCACCACCGCCAGGTGCTTCGCCGCCGGGATCACCTCCGCCGCGCACCCCGGCAGGTGCTGTTCTAGCCACCGGGATGTCGCCAGGAACGGGGAGAACTCGTCGTACAGGGCGACGACCGGCCGGCCGACGGCGGCGACCCGGTCGGCGGTCAGCCCGGCCTCGGCCAGCACCTCGGCCCCGCACGTCGTCTCGGCCAGCCTCGGCAACTGCCGCAACCACCCCCGGCCGACCGCCCCGTAGATGTCGTCCAGCGCCTTCGCCTGGTCCGGGGTGAGGTCGACGGCGGACCGGAACAGGTGGGCGAAGTCCACCGTCTCGCCGAGCTCGACGCCGACCTTGCCGAACGTCTCCCGCAGGTCGACCCACACGTTCGGCCGGCCGTAGTTCGGCTCGACGTGCCGCAGCCCCGGGAAGAACGAGTCGGACAGGATCACGCCGGCGACCCGGTCCGGGTGGAGCAGGGCGGCGTGCAAGGCGACCACCCCGCCGAAGCTGTGCCCGACCACGAGCGCCGGCCCGAGGCCGAGGGCGGCGTGGAGGGCGGCGAAGTCGGCGGCCATGTCGGCCGAGGTGTACCCGGTCGGCGGCCGGTCGCTCGCCCCGTGCCCGCGCAGGTCGTAGGTGGTGACCCGGAACCCGTCGGCCGCGATCGCCTCCGGCAGCCCGGCGAACACCCACACCGCCTGGTTGCTGGTGACCGCGTGGACCAGCACCACGTCCGGCCCGGCGCCGGTCTGCTGGTAGAACAGCCGCACCCCGTTCGCCACCACGTCGGGCATCGGTCCCCCCCGGTGGGGCAGGCATTCTTGCCTGCCGGGCGGCAGACAGGAATGTCTGCCCCACCGTGCTAAACGTGTTGCTGCAAAAACGCGACCAACTCGCCGAGGGAGAGGTCGTCCGCCCCGCGGCTCCGGAGGCCGGCCAGGAACGGGCCGAACGGCAGCTTCCGCCCGTAGAACTGCTCCAGCCGCTCGCCGAGCACGACCAACTCGATCGACGCCATCCCGAGGTCGGCGAACACCCGGGTGTCCGGGCCGACCGCCTCCGGCGGGTCGCGGTCCGGGAACGCGGCCGCCATCACGGTGGAGAGGTCACGGTACAGTTGGTCGGGGCTCACGGGTCGACCTCGCTCGCGGCGGTGGCGACCACCACGTCCTTGTGCCGGGCGGTCCGCACCCGCAGTTTACCCCCTCCCGCGTCGGCGACCGCGAGTTCGGCCGCCGCCGCCCGCGCCTCGGCCTCGTCCCCGCCCTTCGGCACCGGCACCAGCGCGACCCCGACCCGGTCGGCGAACGCCGCGAACGCCGCCACCTTCCCCTTCGCCGCCGCCACCGCGACCGGCGGGAACGGCTCCGCCTTCGGCCCGCCGCGCGGCCGGCACACCACCCGCCCGTTCACGGCCTCCGTCTCGATGTCGGCCGGGAACACCGCCTCCCCGTGCCGCGCCGCCCACGCCGCCCGGACCGCGTCCTTCGCCAGCATCCGGCCGAAGAACCAGTCGGTCAGTTCCGCGTCGGTCCCGGCCCACCCGTTGAACGCCGCCTGCTCGGCCGGCGTCATCGTGACCCGCGCCCCCGCCGCCCGGAGCACCGGCTGCGTGAGATCGACCGGCGGTTCGAGAAAGTGACAGCGGCCTGTCACCGCCGCCTCGGCGTCGGCGAGCCGGCGGCTCAGGTAGTACTCGTCCTTCGGGCCGAAGAAGTTGACGTGCCCGAACGGCAGGTAGAACCGCCAGTACCCGGCCGACGTGAGCCGGTACCAGAGCCGCCCGTCCGGCCCGAACACCTCCAGCCCGTGCCGGGCCTGCCGGGCCGTCTCCTCCTCGTTGTGCCCGCGGACCACGCAGCGACTGCCGACCGGCGGCGGCGGGCCGAAGAACTCCAGCGCCTTCATCCCGATCGGCAGCAGGATCCGGCCGGTCCAGTCCGGCTGCTCCAGGTGCCAGGCCCCGAGGAGGTGCATTGCGGCGTCCACCAGCACCGGGTCGATCACCACGGCCGGGTCCGGGTTCGATCGGAACCACCGATCCCGCGGCTGCACTTCCAGGGTTCCTTGGATCCCCTCACGGCCGACCCGGTCGAGCGTCCGGAGCATCTGGAACAGCGGCCCGTGGAACATGTTCCGCCGCAGGTCCTCGACGGTGGACCTGCACGGCGCCTCGTCGGTGAGGCGGAACGGCAGCGGGTCCGGCGGGTCGGGGTAGCGGTCGGCGAGGACGACGACCGCCTCGCACGCCGGCTTGTCCGCGGCGTCCTTGAGGAACGTGTTGCCGAGGTCGCGGACGTTCGCCCGCACCTCGACCGTGCCGGCCGCCGGGTCGACCGCCGTGACCGCGGCGCGGACTTCGAGGGTGGTCGGGTCGGGGTCGAACGGGAGCCAGCGGTACAGCCGGACATCGCGGACCGCGGTGACGACCTTGCCGGGGGCGAGGAGGGTTGCGGCCTCGGCCATCGCCTCCAGGCTGAACGTCATCGGCAGGACCGGCAGCCCGTTCTGCCCCGGGTCGGCGCGGCTGACCCCGCGGCCGCCGAGGGTGTGGTCGTCGGCGTACAGGTCCTCGCGCTCGTCCAGCGGGCGGCGGAACACGATCTCCCGGCCGGGGTCGTGGCGGACGACATCGCCGACGAGGCAGAGCGGCTCGGGCGGTGGGCAGTCGAAGTCGGAGAACGCGAGGAGTTCCGGCGGCAGTTCGGCGGGTCCGGCGCGGCCGGACAGGAACGCCGTCATCACCTCGCGCTGCACGTCGAGGAACCGCTCCATCACCGCGAGGTGGTCGGCCAGTGCCGCCTGGACCGCGGCCGTCCCGGCCGCTCCACCTGCCCGGATCGGGTCGCTTTGCGGCGGACCGGACGCCACCTCGATCTCGGTAGCAGCGGCCGGGACGGCCGCGGTCCAGGACGCGACCCGCCCCGCGTACAGGTGGCCGAGGTTCAGCGGGACGTGGTGCGCCGCCAGCTGCGCGACGAGGTGGTTGATCTGCGTCGGGCCGCTCTTCCGGGCGACGTTCGCCGGGAGCGCGGCGAACGGCCGGCCGCGCAACACGTCCTCGACGAACGCCGACAGGTTCCCGCGCGGCCCGGCCTCGACGAACAGCCGCACCCCGTCCGCGTACATCGTCTCGATCATGCGCGCGAACTCGACCGGCGACACCCAGTGGTTCACCGCCAGGTCGCGGACCGCGTCCGGGTCGTCGGGGAACCGCGCCCCGGTCGAGCACGAGTAGACGGGGGTGTGCGGCCGCTCGAACGGGACCGGGGCGAACAGGTCGCGGAACGGCCCCATCCACGGCTCGAACAGCGGGGTGTGGTACGGCCGGCGGAACGGCAGCCGCTCGCACACCAAGCCGCGGGCCAGCAGCGCCGCCTCGACCGCCGCCACCGCCGGGGTCGGGCCGACCGCGACGCACTGGTGCGGGCAGTTGTCCATCGCCACCACCACCCCGCCGGCCGCGACTTCTTCCACCGCCGCCCGCCCGGCCCCGACCGCCAGCAGGGTCACGTCCGGTCCGCCGGCCTGCTCCTCCTGCCGCTGCATCAGGTCCATGGTGTCGGCGAGCCGCGGGCCGAGCACCTTCTCGGCCCCCATCGCCCCGGACGCCAGCAGGGCCGCGATCTCCCCGGCGCTGTGCCCGGCCACCGCCCCGACCGGGAGGTGCAAGTTCCAGAGCACCCGGATGACGGCCTGGTCGGCGACCAGCACCCCGAAGATCGACGGCCCGAGCTTCCGCAGCTCCGCCTCGGCCGCGGCCCGGTCCTCGGGCGCCGGGTGCAGGACGGCGCGGAGCGACGGCCGGCCGGCCTCCGCGGCCAGTTGGTCGCACCACGCGAACGTCTCCTCGACCTCCGGGAAGACGCCGCACAGGTCGGCGAGCATGCCGGGGTACTGCGCCCCTTCACCGGGGAACAGCAGGGCGAGCGACCCCGGGGCGGCGTACAGGGGTTGGTCGAAGAAGTAGACTCCGGCGGCGTCGCGGATCTGCTTGCAGTTCGGGTCGGCGAGGCGGTCGGCGGTGCGGCGGAGCTTCTTCGCCAGGTCGGCCGCCGACCCCGACACCGCCCCCAGCCGCGACCCGCCGGGGGCGAGGTCGGCCGCGAGGCCGGCGGCGACCTCGGAGAGAGTGACACCCGGTTGTCGCTCGACGCGGTCGGCCAGGGCGAGGGCCCGGCCGCGGAGGTCGGCCCGGTCGTCGCCGCGGAGGACGAAGACCTCGGTGTCCCACCCGGAAGCCGGTGGGGCGGGGGGCGCGGCGGGGTCGGTCAGGGTGGTGGGCATGGGCCGGGTCCGCTTCCTGGAGCGCGGCCGTCCCGGCCGCTGCTACCCAGGTCGGGGTGCAACACGGTGACCCCGGGGCGACCGGGGTTGGGCAGGTGGAGCGGCCGGGACGGCCGCGCTCCAGGTCAGCCGCCGGCGCCGGCGGCGATCGGGTAGCCGTTCGGGCCGGTCGGGACCGGGGTGTCGGCGCCGGGGGCGGGCGGCACCTTCGCCCCGCGGGCCGGGGCCTCCGTCCCGCCGGCCACCACCACCTCCGGCTCGCCCTTCGCCCCGTACACCACCTCGTCCACCGCGAACCCGGCCCCGACCGCCGGGGCGATCAGCTTCAGCCCGCGGGCGACCAGGTGCTTCTCCAACTCGGCCACCATCCCGACCTCGGCCCACGGCCCCCACGCGACCGACACCACCCGCCCCGGCCACCGCCGGTCGAGGTCGCACGCCAGCTTGCTCAGCACCTCGTTCGCGGCGGCGTAGTCCGACTGCCCGCGGTTCCCGTACCTGCTCGTGATGGAGGCGAACAGGGCCAGGAACTTCACCTTCGCCGGGTCGAGCTTCGCGGCCAGTGTCAGCGCGCTGTCCACCTTCGTTCCGAACACCCGGTCGAACGACTCCGGCGTCTTGTCCTTCAGCAGCTTGTCCTCGATCACCCCGGCCCCGTGGATCACCCCGGCGATCCCGCCGGCCGCCTGCAACTCGTCGATCAGCGCCCCGAACGCCGCGTCGCGCACGTCCACGGCGCGGTAATCGACCACCGACCCGGCGGCCCGGATCGCGTCGAGGTTGGCCCGAATCTCGCGGTCCTTCAGGAGCCGCCGGTACGCCGCCTCGACCGCCGCCGGCTTCCCGTCCGCCCCGAGCAGCTTGGTCAGCGCCGCCTTCAGCTCGGCCGGGGTGGTCAGCGGGGTGGTGTCGGGGTGCTCGGCCGCCGGCTCCGGGGAGCTGCCGACCAGCACCAGCCGCGGCTTGTACCGCGTGGCGAGTTCGAGCGCGATCTTCGCCGTGATGCCGCGCGCCCCGCCGGTGATCAGCACCGTCGAGTCCGGGCCGAGCTCGACCGCCGGGGCGTCGGTGGTGAGCGGGCCGGGCTCGACCTGCCACGTCGTCCGCCGGCCGGCGGCCCGGCCGACCTCGAACGGCCCGTCGGCGTCGCCGAGCTCCGCCAGCAGGTCCTCGGCCAGGTGCGTCGCCGGGGTCTCGGGGTCCACGTCCACCACCCGGACGGTGACCTCCGGCCACTCGTACCCGAGGCACTTGGTGAACCCGGCGACCCCGCCGTGGCCGGCGGAGAAGTCGGCCGGCCGGTCGCCGCCGAACCCCATCCGCCCGCCCATCCCGGTGACCGCCAGCAGCACCGCCGGGCTGTCCTTCCCGGCGGCGCGGATGTCCGCCTCCAGCCCGCGGGCCAGCAGGTACAGCGACTTCACCTCGCGCCGCGCCCGGTCGTTCGGCGACTCGCCGTCCGGCGGCTCGGCGAGCGGCAGCAGGTGGATCAGCCCGGACACCGGGCCGTGCTCGTCGCGCAACCGGCCGAGCAGCTCCGTCACGGTGGCGGGGTCGGTGAGGTCGGCGTCGGGGCGGAGGAGGACGGTCTTCACGTCGAGGTCGGCGAGGCGGTCGGCCAGCTCGCGGGCGGTGCCGCGGCCGTCGTCGGTCAGGACGACCGCCCCGGCCGGCGGGGCGAACCGCGGGCGGACCGGCGGCGGGGCGTCGACCAGGCGGACGACGAGCCGCTGCACCTCGCCTTCCCGCGCCCCGGGGTGGAAGTCGCCGTTGCGGGCGGGGGCGGGAAGGGCGGCCGGCGGTTCGTCCGCGGGGCCGGCCTCCAGCACCTCCACGACGTAGTCGGCGATCGTCCGGAGGGTCTTGAGGACCGACAGCTTCTCCATCTCCAGGGCCGGCGCCTTCCCGTCCGCCCCGGTCCCGATCCCCTCGGCCAGCGTCCCGAGGATCTCGACCCGCTTGATCGAATCGACCCCGAGGTCGGCCTCGAGGTCGAGGTCGATGCTGAGGGCCTCCTTCGGGTATCCGGTCCGCTCGCTGACGAGGTCGAGGAGCTTGGCGAGCAGCGTGTCGCGGTCGAGCCGGGCGGCGGGCTTCGCCACCGCCGCCGCGACGACCGGCGCGACCGGGGCCGGCGGAGGCGCCGCGACGACCGGGCGGGCGGCCGGCTCGGGGACGACCAGTCGGTTCGCGACTGCCGGCGGGACGACCGGGTGCCCGTTGGCGGTGCCGTTCAGCGGGTACGCCGGCCGGGCGGGGGCGGGCAGTGGTGCGGCCGCCGGGGCCGTGCCGCCGGCCCCGAGGTACGCCATCATGACGCCCCGCTGGGTGTCGAGGAACTTGGCCATCACGTCCTGGAACCGGGCCATGACGGCGGCCGCGCCGTCCGGGGCCGGGGCGTGGGCGCCGTTCGCGGACGGGGCCGGGAGCGGGTGTGTCTCGGGTGGGGTCATCTTCGCTCGCGGGGCGACGGGGGAGGTCGGGACGCTCGGCGGGGTGGCGGGACCGGGCGGTGTGCCGTTCGCCGGGGCGGGGGCGGGCTTCAGCGCGGCCGGCTTCGCGCCCTCCGGCCGCGCCTGGCCGAGCAGCCGCGGCTCCGGGCCGTTCACCGGCCGGCTCCGCACCCCGTTCACCACCCACGTCGTCGCGGTGTGCTTCGGCTTGCCGGTGTCCGGCCCGAGCTTCGCCAGGTCGAGCGGCCGCACCCCGCGGCCGCGGAACAGCCGGTCGAGGTCGGCCGGCACCCCGGCGGCGAGCAACTGTCCGAGCAGGTGGGCCAACTGCACCAGCCCCGGCCGCGACTTGATGTCGGACGCGACCGCGAGGTGCGGCTTGCCGGCGAGGGTCTGCGCCGCGAGGCCGGTCAGCACCGCCTGCGGCCCGACCTCCACGAACACCCGCGCCCCGGCCGCGTGCATCGCCGCGACCTCGTCCGCGAACCGGACCGGCGAGACGAGGTGGTCGGCGAGCTGGCGGGCGACCGTCGCGGGGTCGTGAGGGGTGGCGGTCGTGTTCGAGAACACCGGCTTGGCCGGCGCCGCGAACGTCACCTCGGCCAGCGCGGCGGCGAGCGGCTCCTTCGCCGCGGCGATCAGCGGCGAGTGGAACCCGCACGCCACCGGGATCCGCTGCGCCCGGACGCCCGCCGCCTGCAGCTTCCCGGCCGCCGCCTTCAGCCCGTCCTCGGTCCCGGCGAGCACCGTCTGGGTCGGCGAGTTGTGGTTCGCCACCCACACCCCGGCGACGCCGGCCAGCACCGGCTCCAGGGCGCCCGGGGCGGCGTCGGCGGCGAGCATCCCGCCGGGCGCCGCGGCGGCCGCGTCGCGGATCACCCGCCCGCGCCGGTGCGACAAGCGGACCAGGTCGTCCTCGGACAGCGCCCCGGCGGCCGCCAGCGCCGCGTACTCGCCGTAGCTGTGCCCGGCGAAGTAATCGGCCTCTACCCCGAGCGCGGCGAGCAGCCGGAACATGCCGAGGCTCGCCGCCCCGACCGCCGGCTGGGCCACCTCCGTCCGCTGCAGCGCGTGCCGGTTCGCGGCCTCCTGCTCCGGGGTGAACGCCGACGGCGGGTAGACGAACCGGCCGAGCGGCTTGTCGAGGTCGGGGGCGAGGGTCCGCTCGGCCCGGTCGAGGACGGCCCGCACCTCCGGGAACGCCATCGCCTGCTGGGCCAGCATGTCCGGGTACTGCGACCCCTGGCCCGGGAACAGGAACGCGACCTTCGGGGCGGCCTCGGGCTTCGGCGCGTAATAGACGCCGCGGGGGTCGGCGAAGTGCACCGGCGAACCGCGACCGTCAGGGAGCGGGTGTGGGGCGCCGACACCCGCTCCCTGACGGTCGCGGTTCGCCAGGAGTTGCAGGGCGGCGTCGAGCTTGTCGCGCAGGTCGTCGAGCGAGGTCGCGACCACCGCCAGCGTCGGCCGGCCGGCCCCGCCCTTGCTCGACTGCCACACCGCGGCGGCGAGGTCAGGCAGCTCCGGCGACGCCCCGGCGGCCAGCGCGTCGCGGCAAGCCTTCACGTCGGATGTCAGCCCGACCACGTCCGCCCGCCGCCACACGAACAGCTCCGCCGGCCAGCGGCGGAACCCGGTCGCCGGCCGGTCCAGGTAGTCGCCGGTATACTCCTCCAGCACGGTGTGGAAGTTCGTCCCGCCGAACCCGAACGCGCTCACCCCGGCGGTCCGCGGGTGGTCGGCCCCGTGGACCCACGGCCGGGCCTCGGTGTTCAGGTACAGGGGCCCGCCGTCCAGGTTCGCCCGCGGGTTCGGCGACTCCACCAGCGTCGGCGGGAGCACCTTGTGGTGCAGGGCGAATGCCGCCTTGATCAGCCCGGCCAGGCCGGCGGCGCACTTCGAGTGCCCGATCATCGACTTCACCGACCCGAGGGCGCACGACTGCGCCTGCCCGCCGGCGTCGCGGAACAGCTGCCCGATCGCCCGCGCCTCGGTCTGGTCGCCGACCACCGTGCCGGTGCCGTGCGCCTCGACCAGCCCGACCCGCGCCGGCGACACCCGGGCCTGGGCGTACGCCCGCTCCAGCGCCCGCAGTTGCCCCTCCGCCCGCGGGGCCGTCAGCCCCTTGTCCCGCCCGTCGCTACTCGCCCCGACGCCCTTCACCACGGCGTAGATCCGGTCGCCGTCGCGCTCGGCGTCGGCCAGCCGCTTCAGCACCGCCACCCCGACGCCCTCGGCCAGCGCGATCCCGTCGGCCCCGGCGTCGAACGGGCGGCACCGGCCCTTCGGGCTGAGCGCGTGCGTCTTCGAGAACGCGACGTAGGCGTAGGGGGTCTGCACCGCGTCCCCGCCCATCACCACCGCCACGTCGCTGGTCCCGTCGTTCAGCTCCCGCACCCCGGCGTACAGTGCCGCCAGGCTCGACCCGCACGCGGCGTCGATCGCCATGTTCGGGCCGCCGAGGTTGAACCGGTTCGACACCCGCCCGGCGGCCACGTTCAGCAGGATCCCGGGGAACGAGTCCTCGGTCCACTCGGGCAGCATGTCCTTGCCCAGCTCGACGATCTCCGCGCCGGTGATCGGCACGCCCCCGATCGAGTCGATGAGCGGCATGCAGGAGCGGAACCCGTACGCGACCGACAGCGGCATCCCGCCGCCGCCCACCCCCAGGATCGCGCACGTCCGTTCGCGCGCGAACGGACGGTCGAGGTAGCCGGCGTCCCCGAGCGCCTGGTGGACGGCCTCCAGCAGCAGTAACTGCAGCGGCTCGATGTTCGGGATCGACCTCGGGGTGATGCCGAACTTCAGCGGGTCGAACGGGACGTCCGACATGAACCCGCCCCACTTCGACACCATCTTGTCCTTGGCCCGCGGGTCCGGGTCGTAGTACGGCCGCCAGTCCCAGTGGGTCGGCGGGATCTCGACCACCGCGTTCGCCTTCGCGAGGATGTTCTCCCAGTACGGCCACAGCCCGCCGGCCTTCGGGTAGAAGCAGCTCAGCCCGACGATCGCCACGTCACACGGCGGCGGGGCCGGGAGCCGGGAGCCGGGAGTCGTGAGGCGGGAGGCGGGAAGACCGGAGCAGACGTCGGCGTGCAGCTCCGGGACGGTGGTGACCGTGTCCCGCAGGGCCGCCACCTGGCCGATCATGTACATCCCGCGGGCGAACTGGTCGTCGTCCGCCACCGCCGCAAGGCCGGTCCCGTTCGCCCCCCCGCCGGCCGGCCGGTCGACGCCCTTGCTCGCCACCCGGAGCCGGCCGAGGTTCATCCGCTCCAGCGCGATGCCGACCTCCAGCGGCGACTTCCCCTCCGCCCGGAGCCGCCGCTTCTCCGCCTCGAACGCCTCCGCGTACGGCGTCGGGATGCACCGGATCGCGTGCCCCGGGCCGGTCTCCAGGAGCACCGTGTCGCCGCACGCCAGGGCTTCCTTCTGGAACCGGGCGGTGATCGCCCCGGCCTCCACCGCCTCCCGCGTGAACAGGTACGCGGTGCCGAGCAGCACCCCGACCTTCACCCCCTTCTCGGCCAGGCCGGCGCTCAGCGCCGCCACCATCCCGGCCGACAGCTTGTCGTGGATGCCGCCGGCGAACACGACGTGCAGGTCGTCGGCCGGCTTCGCCCCGACGTGCTCGGTCAGCACCCCGACCATCGTCTCCCACAGGGCGAAACTCGCCCGCGGGCCGACGTGCCCGCCGCACTCCTGCCCCTCGAAGATGAACCGCTTCGCCCCGTCCTTCAGGAACATCCGCAGCAGCCCCGGCGACGGGACGTGCAGGTACGTCGGGATGCCCACGGCCTCGAGTTCCTTCGCCTGGTCCGGACGGCCGCCGGCGATGACCGCGAAGGGCGGCTTCGTCTGGCGGATCGCCGCGAGTTGCTCCGACCGGATCTCGTTCGGCACGAACCCGAGGACGCCGACGCCCCACGGCTTCGACCCCAGCTTCGCTTTCGTCTCCTTCAGCAGGGCTTCCGTCTCGGCCTTGCGGAGCAGGGCGAGCGCGAGGAACGGCAGAGCCCCGCCGTCGGCGACCGCTGCGGCGAACGCGGCCGTGTCGCTGACCCGGGTCATCGGGCCCTGGAGGATCGGATACCGCGTCCCGTGCGACTGTGCGAGCGGTCCGCCCTCCGACAGGTGCCGGAGTCGGCCGGCCGCGGCGAGGTTGGCGGTCGCCCGCTCGCACACCGCCTGCACGATCCCGGCGACCGTCACCCCGGCCGCCGCCAGGCCGGCCGCGACGGCCACGTCCTGACCGACCAACCAGACGCCGTCGGCCGGGTCGGCGGCGACCCGCGCCCGCACCGCCCCCCGCCACACGGCGAGCCTGGCGTCGGCCGGCAGCTCGGACGCGACGAGGCGTTCTTCTTCCTTCGCCAGCTCGGCCGCCGCGGGGCTGTCGGGGCGGGCGTAGACGCGGTACGCCTCGCCGAGCCGCAACCCGAGCACGGCCGTCTCGCCGCCGTCGAGCCCGGCGACCCGGCGGCGGGCCGCGTCGGAAAGCGGGGACTCCCGGGCGAGGAGGACGTGCGAGTCGAGGACGACGCCGCGGGCGCCGGCGGCGAGGCACGCGGCGGCGGTGTTCGGCCCGACCCCGCCCTGCACCCAGAACGGGACCGCCAGCCCGGACCGGTCGGCGTGCCGCCGCCACTTCTGGACCAGCACGAACGACGTGTCGGCCCCGACCCGGCCGCCGGCCTCGTGCCCTTTCAGGATCAGCCCGTCCGCACCAAACCCGGCCGCCGCGACGGCTTCCGCCGGGCTCACGGCCGACACCAGGACTTCGACCCCGGCGGCCCGGAGGTCGCGGACGCGGGCTTCGAGCCGGGCGGGGTCGCCGCCGGCGAGGATGACGCGGGCCGGCCTGTTCGCGCCGAGGAGGGTGAAGAGGTGGTCGGCGTCGGCCGGCAGTTGCACCCCGAACCGTCCGGGGAGGAAGCGGGCCAGGCGGGCCAGGGCGGCGGACGCATCCTCGGTCCGGGTGGCGGCTTCGAGGTCGAGCACCCCGGCGGCCCCGGCCCGCCCGGCCGCGACCGCGAGGGACGGGTCCGTGCTCCCGGCGGGGGTCAACACGATCAGGTCACACGGCTCCATCACACTCCTCGGCTCGGACCTCCTTGTCCCGGTGGCGCGGCCGACCGCCCTGCGGGCCGACCCGTGTCATTATCACCCCCCGCCGCGAAACGGCAATTTAGGCAGGGTGGGGACTCGCGGCATGATAGCCGCGACTTGCCGCGGGACCCGTCTTACCCGTCCGACCCGACCCGACCGGCCGGCCGGGTCGGACGTGCCGCACCCGGCGTGCCGGGGGGGAAGGTTAATCCGGGGGGACCGGCGGGGCCGATTCCCTGGGTGTTTTGGGTAACACGGCCAACCCCGAGGCCCCGATGCGCGGCACCCTCCTCCTTCTCGCGACACTCGCCCCGGCGTGCGGGTGCGAGCGGTTCACCGTCCGGACCGACAACCGGGTCGCCCTGGCCGGCCCGGTCGAGACCCGGATCCTCGGCCCGGTCGACACCCGGGTCGAGCTGCCCCCGGTCAGCCCGACCGCCGGCAAGGTCAAGCCGGTGACCGTCCAGGCGGGGGCCGGGCGGGTGGCGGTGGTCGACGTAGACGGTCTGATCCTGAACACCCCGTTCTCCGGCCCGCTGTCGCTCGGCGAGAACCCGGTCGCGCTGTTCCGGGAGAAGCTGGACGCGGTCGAGGCCGAGGGGTGCGTGAGGGCGGTGGTGCTGCGGGTGAACAGCCCGGGCGGCGGGGTGGCGGCGTGCAACGCCATGCGGCGCGACCTGGAGCGGTTCAAGGCCCGGACCAACCTGCCGGTGGTCGCCTGCCTGATGGACGTGTCGGCCGGCGGGGCGTACCACCTGGCGAGCGCCGCGGACGTGGTGGTGGCCGGGCCGGCGACGGTGACCGGCGGGCTCGGGGTGGTGCTGAACCTGTTCAACCTGCGCGACCTGATGGCCCAGTTCAACATCGTCCCGCAGGGGATCAAGGCCGGGGCCCTGGCCGACATCGGCACCTCCGCCCGGGCCCTGACGGAGGACGAGAAGGCGCTGCTGCAGGCGATGGCCGACGACTTCCACGGGCGGATCAAGGCGGACGTGTCCCGGTCCCGGGCGCGGGCCGACGCCACGGTTTTCGACGGCCGCATCCTGACCGGGGCCCAAGCGGTCGACCGCGGGCTGGTCGACCGGCTCGGCGACCTGGACGACGCGATCCAGTTGGCGGCCGGGTTCGGGTGCCCGCCGGGGGGCGCGGCGGGGAAGCCGGAGGTGGTGCTGTACCGGCGGGTGAACGACCCGGCGCACTCGGTGTACGCGGTGAGCGCGAACGTCCCGCTACAGGGGGCCGGGCTGCTCCCGAACCTGCCGGGGCTGGAGCGGAGCAAGCTGCCGACGTTCCTGTCGGTGTGGCAGCCGGAGCTGACGCTGGAGCGGCTCGCCGGGAAGTGACCCGCCGTCAGGCGGCGGGGGTGGGGAGGTGTGGAGGTAACGGGCGATCTCGGCAGGTGGTGCCCCTCACCCGGCCGGCGAGGCGCCGGCCGACCTCTCCCCAGCGGGGAGAGGTGGGGCCGGTGCGGCCACCGCAGACCGACCCGACTCGGAAAGCTGACGAGGTGGTCAGCCGCCCCCACCTCTCCCCGCTGGGGAGAGGTCGCCCCGGCGCTTCGCCGGGGCGGGTGAGGGGAAACCACCTCCGGCGAAGTCCGGGTGCGACCGACCTCGCGATCACGGCCCGCCCGCCTCGCCCGGTCCCAACTCGTCCAACTTCAGCCAGTCCGGGATGTCGACCTCGCCGAGCGGCCGGGCCACCCGGTACACGACGTACCGGCCGGACCGGTACACCACGTCCTGGTTCCACGGGAACTTGCCCCGCTGCGACACCGGGAACCACGCCGGCAGCCGCCGCGGGTCCCCGCCGGCCCCCGGGTCGTGCGGCCGCTTCCGGTCCCACGTCATCCGGGCCAGGTCCGCCACCACGTACCGCTGCCGGCTCGCCGCCACCTCCGCCGCTACCTGCCTCTTCACCCAGTCGCCGTCCGACGCGATCCCGAGCACCGTCCCGTAGTGCAGGAACCGGGTCGCCGGGTCGAGGTCGAGTATCAGGTACAGCGGGTGGGTGCTGTCGTGCCAGCAGTTCAACTCCCCCGGTCCCAAGGGCGGGTCGAGCCCGCGCAGGAACCGGGCCACGTCGTCGAGCTGCTCCCAGTTCGTCCCGCAGTGGATGTCGGTGTAGTGCCCGAGCCGCGTCCGCAGCTCCGGCGAGCCGCCCTCGCGCCAGCACCGCGGCCACAGGGCCATCACCTTCGGGTCGGTCAGCGGGTGCGGCTCCAGCCGGACGACCGGGACGCCCGGCGCCGGCTCCCGGTCCGGCACCCAGTCGGTGACGTTCAGCATCACCCCGAGCACGGCGAACCACACCAGATACCCGAACCCGACCGCCCACCGGTGGGTCGCGACCACCGCCATGCCGAGCAGCAGCACCGGCACCTGGACGTAGTCGAACCCCTTCTGCAGGACGACCGCCTGGCCGAGCCACCCGAGGTACAGGGCGGCCAGCAGAGCCCGGGCGTTCGCCGCCGCCTCCGTCCCGGCCGGGGCGTACGCCCACGGGGCGCCCCACACCCGCCGGGGTTCGCCCGGCCGGCGCGACCACGCCCGCCCCTCCCACAGCCCCAGCACCGCGAGCGGCAGCGCCGCGGCGTGCACCAGCCCCCACGGGCGGAACGCGACGAACAGCCACTCGAACCGGCCCCCGGCCCCCCACACGATCCCGGCCGCGTACTCCGGGTTCCACCGGAGGAACACGTCGAGGAAGTACGGCCACGCCCCGGTCCCGACCAGCCACCCCACCCCGGCCGCCCCCGCGAGCAGCCCGCCCAGGAGCAGCCCGGCCAGGTCGGCCCGCACCCGCCGGCCCGGCACCCGCCGGGCGAGCACCGCCGCCGACACCGCCCACACCGCGAACGCCGGGACGACGACGTGCGGCTTCACCCACACCGCCGCGCCCCAGAGCAGCCCCTCGCCGACCGACCGCCCGAACCCCGGGTCGTCGGCCCCGCCCACCCGGGCGAGCCGCAGCCGGGCCGCCGCCAGCGCCGGCAGGAGCATCCACCCGTCCCGCTGGACGTGACAGAACTCGGACGCGAACGGGTACCACAGGGCGACCGCGGCGGCCAGCCAGGCGGCCGCCGCCGCGGTCCCGCCGGCCCGCCGCACCCACCCGGCGAGCAGCCCGGCCGCCGCCGCGACCACGACCAGGTCGACCGCCCGCAGCACCTCGTACCGCCACCCGAAGGCGGCCCGGACGGCGGCCATCGCCCAGTCGACCCCGGGCGGGTTGGTGTCGAACACGTCGCGGTAGTGGACCCCGCCGCGGAGGATCGCCCGCACGGCCGCGTCGTGCAGGGTGACATCGTTCCACGGGGGCATGCACAGGAACAGCGGGGCGCCGGCGAACAGGGCCAGGGCGGCGGCGGCCCACCCGACGGCCGCGGACCGCCACGGGGGGCGTCGGCCGGCGGGTGGCGGGGCGGCGGACATGGTGCGGAGGGAGTGTACGGGCGGCGGCCGGCCGGCACAGCCGGCCGGGAGAAAACGGTGAGTCTTCGGGGATTAACCGTTGCAATCGTTCGGATCGATACTTACCATGGCGATGAAACGGACTCGCTCCCCGGGCCACGCCCTTCTCCGGGGTAGGAAGGATCCGCAACGCCATCGACGGCGGACATTCGACCGCCCGCGAGTTCCGGAATCGGGCCGCCCCGCCTCGGGTAGCGGCCCCGGCGTCTCGGTACTCTCCCCGAGATCGGCATCCGAAGGAGCGATGCGATGAACGCCTGTCCCGTCCTGCCGGCCCACCCGGCCGAGGCCCTGACCGCCAGCCCGCTCCCGCAACTCCGCCGCCTGGTCGTCACGGCCACCGACCACGAGGTGGTGATCACCGGCCGCGTCCCGACCTACTACCTGAAGCAGCTCGCCCAGGAGACCGTCCGCCCGACGCTCGGGCCGCGGCGGCTGCTGAACCACGTCGAGGTCGGAGGGAACTGACCCGGGACCCCCACAACGCAACGTTGAGCCGCGCCGCGGCTAAGAAGTGGTTTCAATGCCCGGCGAGCCGGGAGCGTGAGCGACCGGAGGTTGGCGCCCCCCGGTCGCTCACGCTCACGGCTCGCCGGGCATTGAAACCACTTCTAAACGTCGGGGGCCGCGTCCGCCGCGGCCCCCGCAAAGGTAATCTCACTCCTTCGGGCCCTTGCCGGCGGACTTGATCAGCTCCCGGAGCAGGTCCAGCCCCTTCGCCAGCTGCTTGTCCTTGTCCGGGTTGACCGCCGGGGCCGGCTTCCCCGGGGCCGGGATCACGTGCAGGTCCTGGATGTACTCGTACCAGTCGTTCAGCTCCTCCGGGGTCAGCTTCACCTCGAACCCGTAGTCCGGCTTCACCCCCCACTCCTTGATCGTCGGGTCCTGCTCGGTCGCCAGCTTGTCGATGTTCCGCATGGTCGGCGGGTAGTACCGGGCGATCGTGTACTTCAGCTCCCCGCCGGTCGGCCGGAACGGGACCACGTCCTGCACGCTCCCCTTCCCGAACGTCCTCTCCCCGACCACCGTCGCCCGCCCGTGGTCCTGCAGGCACGCCGCCACGATCTCGCTGGCGCTGGCGCTGTTCCCGTTCACCAGCACCACCACCTCGAAGCTCTTGTCCCCGGCCACCTCCGCCCGGTACTCCCGGACCGCCGCCCCGCGCGGCTGCACCGTCACGATCTTCTCCCCCTTGTCGATCAGCAGCTCGCACAGGTGCCAGGCGCTCGACAGGTACCCGCCCGGGTTCTCCCGCAGGTCGATCACCAGCCCGTTCAGCCCGGTCTTCTTCAGCCTCGCGATCACCTTCTTCAGGTCGGTGACCGTCCCGAAGTCCTCCTTCCCGTCCTCGTTCGTGTCGATCGCGATGAACTGGCTGATGTTCACGTACCCGACCTTCATCTTCTCGTCGAGGTAGTAGTTCCACTCCGCGTTCTTGTCCCGCTGCACCCCGTGCACCGTCTCCACCAGGACGAAGTTGCGGAACAGCCGGAACACCTTCGGGTCCTTCTCCCCCTCCCGCTGGACGACCAGCGAGACCGGGCTCTCCGGCTCCCCGAGGATCAGGTTGACCGCGTCCTCGGTCTTCATCCCCTTGGTCGGGAACACCCGCTGGGCGTCCGGGGCGAGCGGCTTCCCCTTCGTGTCCACCTCCAGCCGGATCTCGGTGATCAGGTCCCCGGCCTGGATCCCGGCCCGGTACGCCGGGCTCCCCTTGATCGGGGTCGCCACCAAGAGCCCGTCCCGGACCGCGTCCCGGCGGATCTGGATCCCGACCCCGGGGAACCGGCCGCGGAGCTGGCTCTGCATCCGCCGCACCCCGTCCCGGTCGGTGTACACCGAGTACCGGTCGTTCAGGCTCCCGGACGCGGTCACCAGCGACAGGTCGACCGCCTTGTCCCCGTCCAGGTCCTCGCGCTTCCCGAGCCGCAGCCGGGCCTCGGTCAGCAGCTCCCGCTGCCGGGCGGCGGGCAGGTCCTTCGCCTTCTTCAACTCGTCCTCCAGGTCGGCCGGCAGCACCTCCTCGGCCCGGGCGTACATCCCCCGGATCGCGGCCGCGGTCAGCTCCCCGGTGGTCACCGGGCGGATGTACTTGTCGCTCAGCTCCCGGGTCCAGGCCGCCACCTTCTCGGCGTAAGCCGCGGCGTCCGCCTCCTGCAGCTTCAGCCCCTCCTTGATCGTCTTCCGGGTCGCCAGCACCTGGTCCGGGGTCGTCTTCCCGTCGGCCAGGTCCTGGTACGCCTTCCGGAGGTCCTGCTGCCACTTCAGCTTCGGCATCCGGAACAGCAGCGCCCCGGCCTCCTTCGCGTCCTCCGCCGTCAGCTTGCCGTCCTTCACCAACTGTCCGACCGCCGCCAGCCGCTTCGACACGCCCTCCGCCTCGGCCGCGTTCCGGGACACCCAGAACCGGCTCGTCGCCGCCCCGACGACGTACGGGACGAGTTCCTTCTCCTTGTCCGTCTTGCCGACCTCGCGGGCCCCGTTCGGGATCTCCTTGTCGAGGTACTTGGCCAGCTCGGCGAGGGTGACCAGGCCGTCCGGCTCGTACCCGGCGAAGTGCGGCTTGGCGTCGGCCCGGCCGGCCAGGGCGTCGGCCAGGACGGAGTAGAACAGCCCATGGTCGCCCTTGGTCAGCGGCTCCCGGAACGGCAGGTTGCCGAACACCAGCACCCGGTCGGTCGGGAGCGAGTTGTCGTCCCGGTCGTCGTCCCCGTAGACGAGCTTGAGGAACGGCCCGACGCTCGGCTCCAGCACCTTCTCGGTCCCGGCGTCGAACCCGCCCTTGTACGCCACGTCCATCAGGACGAGCAACTTCTGCTGCTTCAGCTTCTTGAACGCCGGCTCCAGGTCGGCGACCGTCAGGGTGGTCTTGGCCCGGTCCTTGAACACCGACTCGGGTGTGAAGAAGCACGGCTTCTCGGCCACCGCCGACCCCCGGCCGAACAGGGCCAGGACGACCAGGTCGTCCTTCCCGGTGGCGTCGGCGGCGGCCTCGACCGCCTTGACGATCGCCTCCTTGGACGCGTCGGCGGAGGTGAGCAGGCGGGTGCGCTCCGGGGTGACGCCGAGCACCTTCGGGTCTGCGAGGAGCTTGGCCAGGGCCTTGGCGTCGGCGTCGGCCGTCGGCCGGGGGTGGATGGCCGGGTCCTTGAACTGCCCGACCCCGACGGCCACCAGGAACGGCTTGCCCGGACCGTTCGACGGGTCGGCCGGCTCGGCGGCCCGGGCGGCCGACGGCCCCCACGCGGCCGCGGCCGCGACCAGGCCGAACACCCACGCGCGCGTACTCATGTGCCCCTTCTCCGTGCCGGTCATGTTCGAATCCGATCCGGTCTATTGTGCGGCCGCGCCACTTCCCCAGTCAACCGCAGTTCCCGAGGCGTTACGGTCGTGCTACGACGATACGACGCCTCACCCGCGTTCCGCCAACCGGTTCAGCACCTCGACGCCGCGGCGGAGGGTGTCGTCGGACGCCGCGTAGGAGATGCGGAGGTGGGTGTCGCGGCGGCTGAACGTCCCGCCCGGGATGACCAGCAGGTTGTGCTCGACCGCCGCGGTGGCGAACGCGGTGCCGGTCCCCCACGGGGCCTTCGGGAACAGGTAGAACGCCCCGCCGGGGAGGGCGAACTCGAACCGGTCCCGCAGCCCGGCGGCCAGCAGGTCGCGCTTCCGCCGGTAGTCGGCGACCAGCCCGGACACGTCGTGGCCGGCGGCCGCGACCCCGGCCCATTGTACGGGGGCCGGGGCGCAGACGAACGTGAACTGCTGGAGCTTCGCCATCTCCTGCACCAGCCGCCGCGGGCCGTGCAGCCACCCGAGCCGCCACCCGGTCATCCCGTACGTCTTCCCGAACCCCTCCACCACCAGCACGTCCTCGCCGAACTCGGCCGGGCTGGCGGCCGGGCCGTCGTAGCTGAACGCCCGGTAGATCTCGTCGCTCACCAGCAGGACGCCGCGGTCCCGGGCCAGGCCGGCGACCGCCTCCACGGCGGCCCGGTCGGCGACCGCCCCGGTCGGGTTCGACGGGGTGGACAGCAGGATCATCTTGGTCCGCGGGGTGAGGGCGGCCCTCACCCGGTCCGGGTCGAGGCGGAAGTCCGGGTAGGTGTCGACGGTGACGAGCCGGCCGCCGGCGATCGCCGCCAGGTTCGGGTAGGCGACGAAGTACGGGTCCGGGGTGACCACCTCGTCCCCGGGGTTGACGACCGCGAGGGCGGCGAGCGTCAGCGCACCGCTGGTCCCGCTGGTGACGAGCACGTCGCGGTCCTGGCCGGGGAACCGGGCGTTCACGTCGGCGAGCAGCCGCTCGCGCAGCTCGGGAATCCCCTGGGTGACGGTGTACCCGTTGTGCCCGGCGTCGATGGCGGCCTTGGCCGCCGCCTTGACCGGGTCCGGCACGTCGAAGTGCGGCTGACCGATGCTGAGGTTGATCGGGTCCTTCAGCGACCGGCCGAGTTCGAACACCTTGCGGACGCCCGACACCTCGACGGCCCGGGTGCGGTCGGCCAGCCACGACTCGGGGACCATGATCGTCTTCCGTAGGGTGGGCCGAGCCCGGCTCTGCGGGCGAGTCCCACCGGGGCTGCGGGGTGGTGGGGCTCGGCCCGAAGCGGACCTCGGCCCACCCTACTGCTCGCCCTCCCACCTCACACCAGGCTGCGGGGTGGTGGGACTCGGTCCGAGGAGGACCTCCTCCGTAGGGTGGGCCGGGCCGGCGCCTCGCCGGCGAGTCCCACCTCCTCAGGCGCGGTGGGACTCGGTCCGAAGCGGACCTCGGCCCACCCTACCAGACTCACTACCAGACTCACCCGGCCACCGTCGCGGCCTCGTCGGCGGCCCGGGCGTACCGCTCCCACAGGTGATCCAACCGGTCCTGGGCCTGGTCGATCGGGACCGCCCGGTACCGCCCGCCGGCCTCCGTCGCCAGCCCCGCCTTCCGCAGCTTCTCCAGCGCGTCGCCGACCTCGAAGTCGACCTCCACCCCGAGCCGCCGCTCCAGGTCGAGCTCGACGTACGCGTCCAGGTCGGCCGCCGCCCACCCGTCCTCGGGGGCGTACCGCCACAGGTAGAAGTACGACAACAGGACCTCCCGCACCTCCTGCTCCTCGGCCTCGTCGAGGAGGCGGAACAGGACCCCGCCGTTGTTGTCCAGGTTCTGGTAGTACAGGCTCTGGGTGAGCTGCAGCGAGTACGTCTGCTTGGTCACCTGGAAGCTGTACCACGTCTTGTACCCGTACCCGAGGACCAGGGCGACCGGGGCGTACAGGGTCCACAGGGTGGCGGTGGCCAGCCCGCCGAGCAGGGACAGGAGGGGGAACGTGCTCAGCTTCCAGACCACGTACCCGACGCTCCCGGCGATCGACCCGCCGAGCTTCAGCCGGGCCAGCTTCGGCATCCGGATCCGCCCGCCCGGGAGGAGCATCTCGATGTCCATCCGGGGGATGTCCTTGAACAGCTTCAGGAACACGCTCCGGGTGTCGGCCGCCTCGTCCAGCCGGGGGTGCGGCCGCTGCTTGAAGATGACCGCCACCCGGGCGAACGTCGGGACCGACACGTCCTTCCTCCGCCACCACAGCAGCCAGTGCCGCTTGACCCGCCGGCCCAGCCCGCTGCCGCGGTAGAACACCTCGACCTGGTCGAACGCGTCCCAGGCGATGTCCATGTCCACGCCCCAGTCGCTGGCCCCGGCCATCACCCGCTCCAGCTCCTCCCGGGTGAGGCGGACGTAGTTCGCCCGGCCCATCAGGTGGACGAAGGTGCGGAACAGGTCGGCGAGGTGGGCCGGCCGGTCGGCCTCCGGGACCGGGGTGAGCGGCTTCGGGTCGGCGTCCGGGTCGAACGCCGCGTACTCCTCCTTGAGCCGGCGGATCTCGGCCTGGTAGGTGGTGTGGACGTGCCCGACGACGGACCGGGCGAGGCGCCGGAACGCGGCCTGGTCGGCGGCCGGCAGGGTCTGCCCGGCGCGCGGCCCGGACTCGTGGCACAGGTACTCGACCAGGTCGGCGACCCGGACCGGGATGAAGTGCTCGCGGGCGGGGATGGTCATGGGGATGGGGTACCGCTCGCCGGTGGGGTCCGTGTCGCCCGCCAGGGGTTGCGCCGCGTCTGCTCCGCCGACGCCCGCCGGGGGTTGCGCTCCGGGCCTGGCGGCCCGTCGCTCCACCCCCGGCTACCGTCCGCCGTCCCTCCGGGACTACAAGCCCTCGTGTCAGCCGCGGAGCGGCGACCGACGGTAGCCAGGGGTGGAGGTCCCGCCCGCACCGGGCGGGGCCGGAACCCCTGGCGGCGTCGAGACGCCCGGAGCGCAACCCCCGGCGGCCTACCCGGGTGGCCGGACCGCCACCCCCGACGGGCACAACAAGCACTTCGCCTGCCGCGGCCGAACCTTCCCGCTCACTCTTCCAGCGCCCCGGGGTCCGCCAGCTTGGCGGCCTCCTCGTCGGCGAGCTGGTCGAGTCGCCCCTGGACGTGGCTCATCCGCTCCGGCCGCTTGGTCGCGTTCGGGCGGAGGCACTCGTGGATCAACTCGGCCAACCCCTCCGGCACGAGCGGGTTGACCGACCGGACCGGCTTCAACTGCTGCTTGAAGACGGTCGGGGTCATCGGCAGGCCGTCGGCCACCCACGGGGGCGGGAGCTGGAGGGTGGTGAGGCGGTACATGGTCGCCCCGAAGTTGTAGATGTCGGTCCGCTCGTTGACCAACTTGTGCCCGGCCGTCTCGGGGGCCATGTACTCCGGGGTGCCCTGGACCCGGTCCTTCCCCTCGCCCTTGACCCAGGCCAGCCCGTAGTCGATGACCTTGACCCGGGTGCCGCGGTCGTAGATCAGGTTGCCCGGCTTCAGGTCGGCGTGGCACACCCCCTGCTTGTGCATGTGGGTGAGGCCGTCGGCGATCCGCTCGAAGACGCGGACCAGCTTGGCCATCGGCAGCAAGGGGATCTTGTCCATCGTCTTGCCGGGGACGTACTCGATCAGGAGCTTGGCCTTCTTCGGCCCGGAGAACCACCCGGCCTCGGTCTCGAGGGCGTAGACCTTGACCAGGTTCGGGTGGTCGAGCATCTGCCCGACGCGGAACTCGTGCCTCGCCTGCTCCAGGTACTTCAGGTCGTCCTTGTCCTCGATCGGCACCATCTTCAGGGCGTACTCCCGGTCATCCTCCGCCCGGCGGACGAGTAAGATGCTGCTGTGGGCCCCGCTCCCGAGGGTCCCCAGGACGGTGAACTTGCCGATCTTGTCGATGGCCATCGCTGCGCCTGTGGGCCGAAGGCGGGTGCGGACACGGGACCAATATTACCCCGTACAATTCGGGCGGGCAAACACGACGCGGCGGGCCGGGAGCGCGAGCGACCGGAGGAAGCCGACCTCCGGGCGCTCGCGCTCCCGGCCCGCCGGGAACTTCACCATGACCACCCTCGACGCCCGCACGAAGGAGTTCGGCCGGGAGATCTTCGCCCGGCTCGACCGGCAGGGGCCGGTCCTGTTCACCCGCCCGTGGCTCGAAGACAAGCTGATGGGCCTGGGGATGCAGGACCCGGCCCTGAAGGTGCAGCTGTTCCGGTTCGTCGACACCCTGCCGTACCTGAAGGAGCCGGGCGAGGTGACCCGGCACCTCCGCGAGTACCTCGGGGAGGCGGGCGGCGACCTGCCGTGGTGGGCGCGGTGGGGGGCGAGGCTGATCCCCGGCGGCGGGCCGCTCGGCCGGCTGCTCGCGTGGCAGGCGCGGACGAACGCCGAGCGGATGGCCCGGAAGTTCATCGCCGGGTCGAACGTGGCCGAGGCGGTCGAGGCGGTCCGGGACATGCGGACCCGCCGGCTCGCGTTCACCATCGACCTGCTCGGTGAGGCGACGGTCACGGAACTCGAGGCGGCCCACGTCGAGAAGCAGTACCTCGAGCTGCTCGCCGGGCTGACCCGGGAGGTGAACGGGTGGCCGGAGGAGCCGACGATCGACCGCGACGACCGCGGGCCGATCCCGCGGGTGAACGTGTCGGTGAAGCTGTCGGCCCTATTCAGCCAGTTCGACCCGATCGACCCGGACGGGACGAGCCGGGCGGTGTGCCGGCGGCTCCGCCCGATCCTGTCGCTGGCGAAGCGGACCGGGGCGTTCGTCAACTTCGACATGGAGCAGTACAGCTTCAAGGACACCACCCTCCGCATCTTCCGCGACATCCTCTCGGAGCCGGAGTTCCGCGACTGGCCGCACGTCGGGATCGCGATCCAGGCGTACCTGCGCGACACCGAGGACGACCTGAAGAAGCTGCTCGACTGGGTGCGCCACGAGCGGAAGTGCCCGGCGTGGGTGCGGCTGGTGAAGGGGGCGTACTGGGACTACGAGACGGTGGTCGCCGCCCAGAACCACTGGCCGGTCCCGGTGTGGACGCGGAAGCCGGAGTCGGACGCGTGCTTCGAGCGCTGCACCGACTTCCTGCTGGCGAACGCGGACTGGCTGACGCCGGCGTTCGGATCGCACAACGTCCGCAGCATCGCCCACGCGATGGCGGTGGCGGAGAAGCTCGGGGTGCCGGCGCGGAAGTTCGAGTTCCAGATGCTGTACGGGATGGCCGACCCGATCAAGGAGGCGATCCAGTCGCTCGGCTACCGCGTCCGCATCTACACGCCGTACGGGCAGCTCCTGCCCGGGATGGCGTACCTCGTCCGCCGGCTCCTGGAAAACTCGTCGAACGACTCGTTCCTGCGGCAGGGCTTCGCCGAGGGCCTTTCGGAAGAGGTGCTGCTGATGAACCCGGTCGAGTACGAGCAGGGTGAGAAGAAGTTGTCGGCGGGGGTGTCCGCCCGAGCCGGAAGCGGGAGCGACGGCAAACCCCCACCCGTCGCTCACGCTTCCGGCTCGGTGTTCACGAACGAGCCGCTGTCCGACTTCGCCCGCGCGGAGAACCGCGACCGGATGGCTGCGGCGCTGAAGGAGGTCCGCCCGCAGTTCGGCCGCACCTACCCGGTGGTGATCGACAACCGCCCGCAGCCGGTCGGCAAGACGCTCGACAGCCTCAACCCGTCGCGGAAGGCGGAGGTGGTCGGGAAGGTGGCGGCGGCGTCGGTGGACCAGGCGAACGCGGCGGTGGCGTCGTGCCTGAGGGCGTTCGACGGGTGGCGCGACACCCCGGTGGCGGAGCGGGCGGCGTTCCTGCGCCGCGTCGCCGACGAGTTCCGCCGGCGGCGGTTCGAGCTGTCGGCGTGGATCGTGTACGAGACCGGGAAGCCGTGGCGGGAGTCGGACGCGGACGTGGCCGAGGCGATCGACTTCTGCGACTACTACGCGGCCGAGATGGAGAAGCTCGACGCCCCGCAGAAGCGGGACGTGCCGGGCGAGGACAACCGGTACTTCTACGAGCCGCGCGGGGTGGCGGTGGTGATCGCCCCGTGGAACTTCCCGCTCGCGATCCTGACCGGGATGACGGCCGCGGCGGTGGTCGCCGGGAACACGGTGGTGATGAAGCCGGCGGAGCAGTCGGGGGTGGT
The DNA here is from genome assembly GCA_013822345.1 of Isosphaera sp. Lineage (GTDB taxonomy): Bacteria > Planctomycetota > Planctomycetia > Gemmatales > Gemmataceae > Gemmata. Next base: position 21,254 of record PNKH01000002.1, on the reverse strand, counting down.
CGGGGCGAAATTGATGGAGTGCCTGCAGGCGGCCGGGCTGCCGCCGGGGGTGGTGAACTTCGTGCCGGGGGTCGGGGAGGAGATCGGCCCGCCGCTGGTGACGCACCCGGACGTGGCCCTGATCGCGTTCACCGGCTCCTTGAAGGTGGCGCTGGCGATCAACGAGCAGGCGGCGAAGACGCCGGGCGGGCAGAACTTCGTGAAGAAGGTGATCGCGGAGATGGGCGGGAAGAACGCGGTGATCGTGGACGCCGACGCGGACCTGGACGAGGCGGTGAAGGGGGTGGTGGACTCGGCGTTCGGGTACGGCGGGCAGAAGTGCTCGGCCGGGTCGCGGGCGATCGTGCTGGACGGCATCTACGACCAGTTCCTGTCGCGGCTGGTGGAGGCGACGAAGAGCCTGGCGGTGAAGGCGGCGGACGACCCGGGCTGCTCGCTCGGGCCGGTGATCGACGGCGAGGCCCGCGACCGCATCCTGAAGACGATCGAGGCCGGGAAGCGGGAGGCGAAGTTGGCCCACCAGACAGACCTCGGGCCGCTGGCGGACGAGGGGTTCTACGTCGGCCCGACGATCTTCGCGGACGTGCCGGAGGGGGCGTCGCTGGCGCAGGAGGAGATCTTCGGGCCGGTGCTGTCGGTGCTGCGGGCGAAGGACCTGGACGACGCGTTGCGGATCGCGAACGGGACGAAGTACGCGCTGACCGGCGGGGTGTTCAGCCGCAGCCCGACGCACCTGGAGGCGGTGAAGCGGCGGTTCCGGGTGGGGAACCTGTACGTGAACCGGAAGTGCACGGGGGCCTTGGTGGACCGTCAGCCGTTCGGCGGGTTCAAGCTGAGCGGGATCGGGAGCAAGGCCGGCGGCCCGGACTACCTGTTGCAGTTCCTGCTGCCGCGGACGGTGACCGAGAACCAGATGCGCCGCGGCTTCGCCCCCGAGACCGGGGCGGGGGAGTAGATCGGGCGATGACTTCGCCGTCGGGATGCGGTATTCTCAAACCGGCGCCAGTTGCCCGGGGTGCGGTGATGGAGTGGCAGTACCCGGTCCTCCGCCACTTCCTCGTCTGCCGCCGGCCGTTCCCGGTGGACGCGGCCTACCGCGAGGCGTTGCTGCGTGTCGTGTTCGTCCTCCGACCGACGGTCCCGTACCCGTTCCTTCTGCCCGAGCTGCACACCCTGGTTCAGGTGTCGGGGGCGAGCGGCACGTTCGCGTTCTCGGTCGAGTTGTGTCGCTCCGGCGAGCCCGAGGTGCTCGCCGGGACCTTGGATGTCGACTTCTCGTTCCCGGACCGGTCCACGGTGTTCACGTTCCTGCGCGGGTTCGACCGGCTCCCGTTCCGTGAGGCGGGGCTGTACGAGTTCCGCCTGTTCGTGCGGATGCTCCGCGACCCGGCCGGCCGACCCGTGACCGGCGGCGTGCGGCGACTGCTCGCGACCGAGCCGCTGACCCTGGAGGAGTTCTCGTGAGCGCGAAGCCCGACCCGAACGACCCGACCACCTGGCCGGTGGCCGACGCGGTGCCGGCGGACGTGTTCCTGGGGGTGTTCACCCACGACTGCACGCCGCACCTGACGGAGGAACAGAAGGCGTGGCCGGTGGCGGACTGCGAGCCGGCGGACGTGTTCCTCGGGGTGTTCACCGAGGTCTGCATCCCGGCCCCGGCGGCGGACCGACCGCAGGCGCAACCTGGCGGCTCGTCCACCCCGGTGCCGCCGCGGGCGGAGCAGCACCAACCCCCGCCCCCGTCGCGCCCCGGAACGGCCGGCGGCGTCACCCCGGGGTGAAGACCAACTCGTCCGCGGTGAACGGCTCGTGCCAGCAGGGGCACCGCAACTCGTTCCGGAAGACCCGGGCCAGGAACGTCGTCATGTCGAGGCGGTAGACGCGGTACGAGTCGCCCTCTCGAGATTGGAGGACGACCGGCCACGTCCCCGGGTCGCCGCCGGTCAGCCAGCACAGCGAGGTGCCGTTCTCGTCATTCCCCCACGGGAGCAGCCCGGGGACCCTGGGGTGGACGAGCACCGAGCGGCCATACCCTGTCCCCGCCGCCTCGACGCACCGGCATTCCGTGGTGACCCGCTCCGGGTACGCCGGCGACGCCCAGTTGAAGAACCGGAAGAAGCTGCCGCAGAACCTCCCGTCGCCGTAGGCCGCCGCGAACCCGTAGTAGTCCGCCGGCAGGGCCAGGCCGAGGATGCGCTGGACCCGCTCCCACTCGGCCGGGGTGCCGGGGTGGATCGGGTCGGCCGGCACCGGCACCACGGCCGTCAGGTCTTCGATCGCCATCGCCCGCCCCCGCTCGCCCAACCCGGGTTGAGACCCCGAACCCCCGCGCGGTACAACACCGCCGAGGAGGTGCCCGCATGTCCACAGCTACTCCGCCCGCGGTGGCGGACCAGCCCGCGCCCGAGTTCCTCGAGAACGCCGGGTTCCGCCGGTTCACGGTCGACGAGTACCACCAAATGATCCGGGCCGGCATCCTCGTCGACGGCGAGCCGATCGAACTCCTCGAAGGCTGGATGGTGAAGAAGATGGCCCACGGCACCCCGCACGACAGCGCCATGGACGCCATCGAGGGCCTGCTGCCGGGCCTACTGTCGCCCGAGTGGTTCGCCCGCTGCCAGCGGGCCGTCACCCTGAGCGACAGCGAGCCCGAACCGGATTACGCCGTCGTCCGCGGGCCACGGAGCCGGTACCGCGAAAGCCACCCCACGCCGCCGGACATCGGCCTTGTCATCGAGTTCTCGGCCAGCTCGCTGCGGATCGACCGGACGGGCAAGGCCCGCATCTACGCCCGGGAAAACATCCCAGTCTACTGGGTGGTGAACGTCGTGGATAAGGTCATCGAGGTCTACACCCAGCCGTCCGGCCCGGCCGCCGACCCCGCCTACGCCCACCGGCAGGACTACCCGGTCGGCGCCGCCGTCCCGGTCGTGCTCGACGGCACCACCGTCGGCACCGTCGCCGTCGCGGACGTGATGGGGTAGGTCAGCCCGCCGCCGGCTTGTCCCCGCCGGGGCGGCGGAACTTCGCCGGCAGCTTCGGCGGCTCCGCCGGTAGGGCCGGCGGCTTCGCCTTCAACGCCTTGTCCGCGATGTCCGTCCGGTAGTGCATCCCCGCGAACCCGATCAGCCGCACCGCCTCGTACGCCCGCGCCTTCGCCGCCGCCAGGTCGTCGCCCAACGCCGTCACCCCCAGCACCCGCCCGCCGTCCGTCACCACCCGGTCCCGGTCGTCCACCCGCGTCCCGGCGTGGAACACCTTCACCCCCGGCAGCGCGTCCGCCGCCGCGATCCCGTCGATCGGCTTCCCCGTCTCGTACTTCCCCGGGTAGCCGCCCGAGCACAGGACCACGCACACCGCCGGCCGCGGGTCCCACTCCACCTTCCCGTCGAACTCGTGCAGCCGCTCGTCGGCCACCGCCTCCAGCAGGTCGAGCAGGTCGGTCTTCAGCCGCATCAGGAGCGGCTGCGTCTCCGGGTCGCCGAACCGGCAGTTGAACTCCAGCACCCGCGGCCCCTGGTTCGTCAGCATCACCCCCGCGTACAGCACCCCCTGGAACGGGTACCGGCCGCGCTTCATCGTGTGCACCGTCGGCACGAACACCGCCTCCTCCAGGTCGGCCAGCAGCTTCGGCGTGCCGGCCGGGGCCGGGCAGTACGCCCCCATCCCGCCGGTGTTCGGCCCCTTGTCGCCGTCCTGCGCCGCCTTGTGGTCCTGGCACGCCGGCAGCGGCAGGATCGTCCGCCCGCTCACCAGCGCCAGCACCGACAACTCCTCCCCGTCGAGCCGCTTCTCGACCACGATCTTCCGCCCGGCCGTCTTCCCGAACTCCTCGTCCGTCATGATCCGCCGGATCGCCTGCAGCGCCTCGGCGTTGTCCCGGCACACCACCACGCCCTTCCCCGCCGCCAGCCCGTCCGCCTTCACCACCACCGGGTAGTCGCGCGTCTCGACGTAGGTGCGGGCCGGGGCCGGGTGGTCGAACACCTGGAAGTCGGCGGTCGGCACGTCGGCGTGCCGCATCAGCTCCTTCGCGAACACCTTGCTCCCCTCGACACGGGCCGCGTCCTTCGACGGCCCGAACACCTTCAGCCCCCGCGCCCGCATGAAGTCGGCCAGCCCGCCGGCCAGCGGGTCCTCCGGCCCGATCACCACCAGGCCGACCTGCTCCCGCACCGCGAACCGGGTCAGGCGGTCCGTCTCGCCCGGCTCGATCGCCACGTTCGTCGCCCCGTCCCGGGCCGTCCCGGCGTTCCCCGGGGTGCAGAACACCGTCCCGGCCCGCGGCGACTGCCTCAGCTTCCACACCAGGGCGTGCTCCCGCCCGCCCTTGCCGACCACGAGGATGTTCATGGCGGATTTGTAGGGCGTGCACCGCGTGGCGTCCCAATCCCGGTTGCCACCGGTCTACTCTTCGTGTAGGCTAACAACGCAGTTAGTCGTGACTTCATCCGTGGGGTGTGCGATGATCCCGCACCGGTGTGTGTTGGCGTGTCTGGTACTCGGGTCGGTCGGGTGCAACGGACGGGACGGGCCGCCGGCGTTCGACGGCCCGCCGGTCCGGGTCACCTGCACCACCACCATCGTCGCCGACGCGGTCCAGCGGGTCGGCGGCGACCGGGTCCGGGTCGACACCCTCATGGGGCCGGGCGTCGACCCGCACAAGTACATCCCGTTCCCCAGCGACCGGCGGAAGCTCGACGACGCCCACCTCGTCTTCTACAGCGGCCTGCATTTGGAAGGGAAGATGGCCGACCTGTTCGAGAAGAACAAGGACCGGTGGCGGGCGCACGCGGTCGCCGGCGGGATCGACCCGGCGAAGCTCCTCAACGCCGACGCGGACGGCGGCGAGCACGACCCGCACGTCTGGTTCGACGTGCAACTCTGGAAGTACGCGGTGGAGGCGGTCCGCGACGGCTTGGCCGGCCTCGACCCGCCCGGGGCCGACACCTACCGGGCGAACGCCGCGGCGTACCTGAAGGAGCTCGACGCCCTCGACGCCGACATCCGGAAGCAACTCGCCACCGTCCCGGCGGACCGGCGGGTGCTGGTCACCTCGCACGACGCGTTCGGGTACTTCGGCCGGGCGTACGGGTTCGAAGTCGTCGGGCTGCAGGGGGTGAGCACGGCGAGCGAGGTCGGGACGGCCCGGCGGGCGGAGCTGGCGAAGCTGCTGGGCGACAAGCGGGTCCCGGCCGTGTTCACCGAGACGTCCGTCCCGGACGACGGGCTGAAGGCGGTGCTGGACGACGTGCGGAAGTCTTACGGCCACGAGGTGAAGCTGGTCGGCGGGGACGACGCCCTGTACTCCGACGCCCTGGGCGGGCCGGGCAGCCCCGGGGCGACGTACCCCGGGATGGTCCGGCACAACGTGGGCGTGATCGTGGCGGCCCTGTCTCGGTGAAGAGAGGGGGGTGAGCGGGTGAGGGGGTGAAGGGGTGACAAACGCAGAACAGCCGGGCGCCGAACAGGCACGCGAGCCGGGGATGCGCGGCACCCCGGTCGGGCCTTCTCACCCCCTCACCCCCTCACCCCCTCACCCCCTCTCTTCCACCCCCGCCATCGAGGTCCACGACCTGACCGTCGCCTACCGGGACAGCCCGGTCCTGTGGGACGTCGACCTGGTCGTCCCGCCGGGCGTGCTGATGGCGGTGGTCGGGCCGAACGGGGCCGGGAAGACCACCCTCATCAAGGCCGTCCTCGGCCTCGTCACGCCGGTGACCGGGCGGGTCCTGGTCGACGGCGAGCCGTACTCCCCGCGGAATCAGAAGGTCGCCTACGTCCCGCAGCGCGGGACCGTCGACTGGGACTTCCCGACGACGGCCCTCGACGTGGTGACGATGGGCACCTACGGCCGGCTCGGGTGGTTCCGCCGGCCCGGGAAGGCCGAGCGGGCCGCCGCCGCCGACGCCCTGGCCCGGGTCGGGATGGCGGCGTTCGCGGGTCGGCAGATCAGTCAGCTTTCGGGCGGGCAGCAGCAGCGGGTGTTCCTGGCCCGGGCGCTGGTCCAGGACGCCCCGGTGTACCTGATGGACGAGCCGTTCCAGGGGGTGGACGCGGTCACCGAGAAGGCGATCGTCGACATCCTGCGCGAGCTGCGGACCCGCGGGCGGACGGTGCTGGTCGTCCACCACGACCTGCAGACGGTGCCCGAGTACTTCGACCGGGTGACGCTCCTGAACGTCCGGGTGGTGGCGAGCGGCCCGGTCGCCGAGGTGTTCACCCCGGACAACCTCCGCCGCACCTACGGGGCGGCGGTCCGGACCGCGTAGGGGGAGGGCCGATGTCCCGGTTCGCGACGGTGGTCGGGTCGCTGGCGATGCCCGTCGGGGTCGCGCTGATCGTGTTCGCGTCGGCCGGGCGGTGGGACCTGCCGTTCGTGTGGGGGGTACTCGCGGTCCTGGCGACCCTCTCGGTCGCGGTCGCCGCCACCGCCGACCCGGGCCTGGTCCGCGAGCGGGTCGCCCCGGGGCCGGGGAACCGCGACCGGGTGACCCGGCCGGTCGGCGGCGCCCTGCTCGTCGCCCACTGGGTGCTGGCCGGCCTGGACGTCGGCCGGTTCCACTGGAGCCCGGTGCCGCCGGACGTGCAGCTCGCCGGCCTGGTCGGCTACGTCGCCGCGTCGGCCGTGCTGCTCTGGGCGGTGTCCGCGAACCCGTTCTACTCGTCGGTCGTCCGGGTGCAGGCGGACCGCGGGCACCGGCCGGTGACGGCCGGCCCGTACCGGCTCGTCCGCCACCCGGGGTACACCGCCACCCTCGCCGGCGCCGTGGCCGGCGGCCTCGCGCTCGGGTCGTGGGTGGCGGTGCTCCCGCTGCTCGCGCTCGCCGTCCTCTTCGTCCGCCGGACGGTGCTCGAAGACCGCCTGCTGCGGGCCGAGCTGCCGGGGTACGCGGAGTACGCCCGGCGGGTCCGGTACCGGCTCGTCGCCGGGGTATTCTGACCCGGCCGCCCGCGCGATCCCGTCAACTCGGACAACCCGGCGGTCCGATACTCCCGGCGGCGCGACCGCGTCCGAACCGGGGGGTGGGCCGTGAAGATCCTCAACCCGGACGTGCGGCGGGCGATCGACGCCGGCCGGCCGCTCCGGCTGAACCTCGGCGGCGGGGAGCGCCGGTGCCGGGGTTCTTCAGCCTCGACTGCGTCGCCGCCACCGACCCGGACATCCTCGCCGACCTCAACCACCCGCTGACCGAGCGGCCGGACGACAGCGTCGAGACGGTGTACGCCCGGCACACCCTGGAGCACGTCGCCCGCCTGGTCGAGCTGCTCGGGGAGTTGCACCGGGTGACGAAGCCCGGCGGCACGATCGAGGTGGTCGTCCAGCACTTCTCGAACCCGTACGGGTACTCCGACCCGACCCACGTCCGGTTCTTCGGCCTGTACTCCTTCTACTACTTCGCCGCCGCGGCCGACCAGCCGCGGCGGAAGGCGCCGGGGTTCTACGCCCCGTTCCGGTTCCGGGTCCGGAGCGTCCGGTTCAACCTGATGAAGGAGTCGCTCGCCGAGAAGGCGTTCCGGGCGGTGCTCCAGCCGCTGGCCAACCGGTCGGTCGGGTGGCTCGACTGGTACGAGCGGCGGCTGTACCGGTTCCTGCCGGTGAGCGACGTGCGGTACGAGCTGGAGCCGGTGAAGCCGGCGGCCGCGGCGGTGCCGAGGGCGGCCTGAACGCCCGCCACCCGCTCCCTGACGGTCGCGGTTCGCCCGGCACCGAGGCGAACCGCGACCGTCAGGGAGCGGGTGACCCACAACCCGCGAACAGAACCGCCCCGATCGCGCCACGCCTTCCCCTTCCGCTCCCGCCGCCGGCCGGCTACAACCCGGCATGGCGTCCGTCCCCCTCACGCCCGCCCTGGTCGGCCTCGGCGACTGGGCCCTGTTCTCGGCCCGGGCGCTGTCCGGCGTCGTCGGCCGGGCGTTCCCGGCCCGGGAACTCCTCCGCGTCGCGGTCGAGGTCGGGTACGCCAGTACCGCCGTCGTCGCGGTCACCGGGTTGTTCATCGGGATGGTGCTCGCCGTCCAGGCGTACGGCCAGTTCCGCACGATCGGGCTGGAGACCTCGCTCGGGGCCGTCATCCACATGTCGGTGGTGCGGGAGCTCGGCCCGGTGCTGGCGGCGGTGATGCTGGCCGGGCGGGTCGGGGCGGCGATGGCCGCGGAACTGGCCACCATGCGGGTGACCGAGCAGCTCGACGCCCTCGCCTGCCTCGGGGTCGACCCGGTCAAGTACCTGGTCGCCCCGCGGGTGCTCGCCTGTGTGCTGCTGCTGCCGCTCCTGACCGTGGTCGCCGACCTGCTCGGGCTGGCCGGCAGCTCGCTGATCTGCCTCCACGTCTACGGGATCGACGCGCACCACTACTGGCGGCACACCCGGGAGTTCGTCAAGCCGTGGGACGTGCTGACCGGGCTGGCGAAGGCGGTGGCGTTCGGGGCGGTGCTGTCCCTGGTCGCCTGCCACCGCGGGTTCCGCGGCCGGGCCGGGGCGGAGGGCGTCGGCCGGGCCGCGACCGGGGCGTTCGTGGTCTCGTTCGTCGCCATCCTGGTCCTCGACTTCTTCCTCGCCATGCTGTTCAACGGGCTGCACGACCTGATCTGGCCGCGGGCCGTGCCCAAGGTGGCGTGATGTCCGACGCTCCGGTCATCGAGTTCCGCGGGGTCGGCGTCCGGTTCGGGCCGCAGGAGGTGCTGGCCGGGATCGACCTGGCCGTCCCCGCGCACCAGACCCTGTGCGTCATCGGCGAGAGCGGGTGCGGCAAGACGGTGCTGCTGAAGCTCGCCGTCGGGCTGCTGGCGCCGACCGCCGGCGAGGTGCGGTTCGAAGGGGCCGCGGTCCACGGCCGGCCCGACCGCGAGCTGGCCCGGATGCGGCGGAGGGTCGGGTTCCTGTTCCAGCAGGCCGCCCTGTTCGACAGCCTGTCGGTGTTCGACAACGTGGCGTTCGGGCTGCGGGCCGGCGGCGGGCTGACCGAGGCCGAGGTGGCGGACCGGGTGCGGGAACGGCTGGCCGAGGTCGGGCTGCCGCCGGGGGCCGAGCGGAAGATGCCGGCCGAGCTGTCCGGCGGGATGCGGAAGCGGGTCGGGCTGGCCCGGGCCCTGGCCCTCGACCCGGACGTGATGCTGTACGACGAGCCGACCACCGGCCTCGACCCGCTCATGACCGACGCGATCAACGGGCTGATCCTGCGGACCCGGGCCCGCCGCCCGGTCACCAGCGTGGTCGTCACCCACGAGCTGCGGACGGTGTGGACGTGCGCCGACCGGGTGGTGATGCTGTCCCCGCTCGCCGGCCTCGCCCCGGGCGAGCCGCAGATCCTGTACGACGGCCCGCCGGCCGGCCTGGCGGCGGCGGCGGACGCCCGGGTCCGGCGGTTCGTCGAGGGCGACGCCGGGGACCGGATCGCCGGGGGCTAGACGGCCGCGCCCGATTCTCTCCCCGCGGCGGCCGGCCGGCGTATACTGGTCCGGTACGACAACCCCCGTTCAACCCAGGAGTGCCGCGGATGTTGCGCGCGATCCGTCTGACGGTCGGGGCCCTGGCGGTGCTGGCCGGCGGGCTCGTCCTCGCCCAGCCCCCCAAGGGGAAGGACACGCCCAAGGAGCCGGCCAAGGCGGCCGCGTCCGCGGACGGGTACTACCCGCTCCGGGACAAGATGAAGTGGACGTACCGGATGCAGGACACGACCATCGAGGTGGCGGTCGCCAAGGTCGGGGAGAAGTTCAGCGCCGAGTACCCGGACTGCACCCAGGTCGACACCCTGGTGAACGGCAAGGTGGTGGCGTCCGAGCTGTACGCGTTCAAGGCCGACGGGGTGTACCGGGTGAAGGTGAAGGAGGACAAGATCGAGCCGCCGGTCAAGGTCCTCCAGGTCCCGGTCAAGAAGGACGCCTCGTGGGAGGTGAACAGCAAGGTCGGGACCCAGACGGTGAAGGGGACGTTCCGGGTGAAGGCCGAGGCCGAGGACGTGGACACCCCGGCCGGGAAGTTCAAGGCGGTCCTGGTCGAGGGGACCGACCTGGACGTGGCCGGGACGAAGACCACCGTCCGCACCTGGTTCGTCAAGGACAAGGGGGTGGTGAAGCTGTCGTACAAGGTGCAGGACGCGTCCGACGCGGTCCTGGAGCTGACCAAGCTCGACGCCCCGGCCGCGGCGAACTGAGCGTTCACGGTTAGCGACGCGTCGCAGACGCGTCTGCGACGCGTCGCTAACCAGTACTGGAATCACTTCCCACCGTCCCTACCCCATCCCCACCCCCGCCATGCGCTCCCTCCTCACCCTCCTCGCGGCCCTCGTCCCGGCCGCCGCGGCCGCCCAGACCTCGTTCCCGATGGTCACCCACGTCACCCCGGTCGCCGTGCAACGCGGGACGACCGCCGAGGTCGTCGTCGAGTGCCGGACCAGCTCCCTCGCCGGGGCGTACCGGGTGCTCGTCGAGGGGGAGGGGGTGGCGATCGAGCCGGTCCCGCCGAAGGACGCCGCCCCGGCCGACCCGAAAGCCCCGGTCCCGGCGCTGGCCGCGCTGCCGCTCAAGGTGACGGTCGCCGCCGACGCCCGGCCCGGGGTCCGCGAGTTCCGCGTCGCCTGCCGGCACGGCGTCTCGTCGCTCGGCCAGCTCGTCGTGGTCGACGCCCCGGTGGTGAAGGAGCAGCCGGGGATCGGCACCCCGGAGAAGGCCCAGCCGGTCCCGGTGCCGGGCGTGATCTGCGGGCGGGTCGAGGCGGCCGAGAACGTCGACTACTACCGGTTCCCGGCGAAGGCCGGGCGGGTGGTCACGTTCGAGGTGTTCTGCGCCCGCATCCAGGACAAGATCCACGACCTGCAGAAGCACGCCGACCCGCTGGTCGCCGTGTACGACGCGGCCGGGAAGGAGCTGGCCGCCGCGGACGACGGGTTCTTCGCCGACCCGGTGCTGGCGTTCGCCGCCCCGAAGGACGGGGAGTACCTGCTGGCGGTGCGGGACGCGAAGTACGACGGCGACCCCCGCTGGGCGTACGCCGTCACCGTCACCGACGGGCCGTACGCCGCCCACGCCTTCCCGCTCGGGGTGAACCCCGGCACCACGGTAAAGGCGTTCCCGGTCGGCAGCGCGGGGGCGACCGCCGGCTGGACCCTCGCCGCCCCGAAGGCCCTCGGCGTCACCACCGCCCCGTTGCGGGCCGGCGAGGCCGAGACGAACCCCGTCCCGGTGGTGGTCACCCCGCTGCCGCCGGCCGAGGAGGTCGAGCCGAACGACGACCCGAAGGCCGCGACCCGGGTCGCCGTCCCGTGTGCGGTGAACGGCCGGGTCGGGGTGAAGCGCGACCTCGACCACTTCGTGTTCGCGGGGGTGAAGGGGAAGCCGGTCCGGCTGGAGGTATTCGCCCGCCGGTTCGGCACCCCGCTCCGCAGCCAGCTCGACGCCCAGCTCGACGTGCTCGGCCCGGACGGGAAGGTGCTGGCGTCGAACGACGACCAGGCCCCGGGGGTGAAGGACAGCGCCCTGGTGTTCGCCCCGCCGGCCGACGGGGATTACGTGGTCCGGGTCCGCGACCTGAACAACAAGGGCGGGGACGGGTTCGTGTACCTGCTGGAGTGCGACCACGCCGGGCCGGACTTCGCCCTGAAGTGCGACCCGTCGAAGGCGATGGTCGGGCCCGGCGGGCGGACCGCGTGGTTCGCCCAGGTGACCCGGCTGAACGGGTTCGCCGGCCCGGTCGCGGTCGAGGTGAAGGGGCTGCCGCCCGGGGTGACGGTGAACCCGCTGACGATCCCGGCGAGCATGACGACCGGGCTCCTGGTGGTGTCGGCGGCGGAGGACGCGCAGGTCGGGGCGGCGGCGGTGACGGTGGTCGGGACGGCGGACGCGGTCGGGGCCGACGGGAAGCCGGCCCGCCTGGTGCGGGCGGCGGCGGCGGTGGAGGAGATCTACTTCCCGGGCGGCGGCCGCGGCCGGTTCGACGTCGGGATGCAGGCCGTGGCGGTGACCGCCGGGTCGGACGTCGCCCGGATGAAGGCGTCGAAGGACCGGGTGGTGCTGAAGCCGGGCGAGGAGGTGAGGATCGACGTCGAGGTGGTGCGCGGGCCGGGGTTCGCCGGGCCGGTGACGCTCGATGTCCCGATCCGGCACCTGACGGTGGTCCATGCCAGCCCGCTGCCGCCGGGGGTGACGGTGGTGGACGGGAAGAGTAAGACGCTGCTCGGCACGGGGAGTGCGGGGCACGTCGTGCTGAAGGCCGCCCCGGACGCGGCCGAGTGTACCGACGTGCCGGTCTGCGTCCAGGCGTTCGTCCCGATCAACTTCGTGGTGAAGATCGGGTACGCGACCGACGTCATCTGGGTGAGCGTGAAGAAGTAGGGTGGGCCGAGGCCGGCGTTGCGGCCGAGTCCCGCCACCCCGCTCGCGGTGGGACTCGCCGGCGAGGCGCCGGCTCGGCCCACCCTACGAGAACGCCCATGTCCTTTTCCGACCGCCTCGCCGACGCCGTACGCCGCGACGGGCCGCTGTGCGTCGGGCTGGACCCGCGGTGGGACCAGCTCCCGGCGGCCATCCGCCGGACGTACACCGGCCGCGGCCCGGCCGGGGTGGCGAAGGCGTTCGAGGTGTTCGGGGCCCGCGTCCTCGACCTGGTCCGCGGGGCCGCCGGGGTGGTGAAGCCGCAGGCCGCGTTCTTCGAGCTGGCCGGGCCGGACGGGATGCGGTCCCTCCAGACCCTCCTCCAGTGGGCCCGCGAGCTCGGGTTCGTCACGATCCTCGACGCCAAGCGCGGCGACATCTCCTCGACCGCCGCCGCCTACGCCGACGCCGCGTTCGGCGGCCTCCCCGCCGACGGCGAGACCGTCCCGGTCTGGAACGCCGACGCCCTGACCGTCAACCCGTACCTCGGGGCGGACGCGGTCGAGCCGTTCCTGGCGGCGGCGAAGGCGGCGGACCGCGGGGTGTTCGTGCTGGTGCGGACGAGCAACCCCGGGGCCGGGCTGTTCCAGGACCTCCGGTGCGACGGGAAGCCGCTGTACCGGCACGTGGCGGCGGCGGTGGCCGGATGGAACGCGCCGACGGTCGGGGCGAGTGGGCTCGGCGACGTGGGGGCGGTGGTCGGGGCGACGCACCCGCGGGAGCTGGCGGAGCTGCGGGCCGAGTTGCCGGGGGTGTGGTTCCTGGTCCCGGGGTACGGGGCGCAGGGCGGGACCGCCGCGGACGTGAAAGCCGCGTACCGGGCGGACGGGCTGGGGGCGGTGGTGAACAGCTCCCGCGGGGTGACGTTCCCGTTCCACCCGGACGACCCGGACTGGGAGGGGAAGGTGGAGGCCGCCGCCCGCAAGGCCCAGGCCGAGCTGCGGGGTTAGTTCCCGCCGCCCCGGTCGTCGGGTCCGTGCCCGCCCAGTCGCCCGGAGGTCCCCGATGACCCGCTCGGCCGTCCTGCTCCTCCTCACGGCCCCCGCCGCGGCCGCCGACCCGACCCCGAAGCCGCTCCTCGAACTCCCGGCCGACCCGGTCGGCACCGCCCGGGTGCGGTTCAGCCCGACCGGCACGCAACTGACGGCCCGGGGCGAGCTGACCGAGTCGACGCACGTCTGGGACCTGCCGGCCGGGACGCGGGCGAAGACGGTACGGTGGCCGGACGCGATCAGCCCGGACGGGAAGCTGGCGGCGTGGGTCGAGGCGGAGAAGGGGATCCTGGTGACGGACGCCGGCCTGAAGGAACTGTACCGGATCGCGGACGTGAGCAAGGAGCACCCGCGGCCGCGCGCCGAGGCGGCGTACTTCTCGCCGGACGGGAAGACGCTGTACTACACCTACAACACGTTCATCGGGTACGGGCGGGAGCAGTGGCTGCGGGCGGTGGACGCGGCCACCGGGGCGAACAAGCGGGACCTGATCGCCCCGCAGTGGGAGGGCATCGCCCCGCCCAGGTTCGCCCCGGACGGGAAGACGCTCGTCACCACCCTCGGCAAGGATGTGGTGGTCTTCGACCTGGCGACCGGCAAGGAGGCGGCCCGGCTGTCCGGGCACCCCCGCGGCGCGGGGCGGGTCGCGTACTCGCCGGACGGGAAGGTGATCGCCTCGGTCGGGGTGGACAAACTCCCCCCGTTCGGGCTCGACAGCACCGTCCGGCTGTGGGACGCGGCCACCGGGAAGGAGTTGCACGCCCTCGCCGGCCACACCGAGGTGGTCCGCGGGCTGGAGTTCAGCCCGGACGGCAGGCACCTCCTCTCCGGCGGGATGGACGAGACGCTGCGGGTGTGGGACGTGGCGGCCGGCAAGGAGGTGGTGCGGTACAAGCCGCTGGTCCGCACCGCCCAGCCGGACAACGTGCCGAACGGCCGGGGCATCCACGCGATGGCGGTCAGCCCGGACGGGAAGCTGCTGGCGGTCGGCGGGAACGACCGGGCGGTGAAGGTGTGGGAGTTCTCGGCGCTGGTCCCGAAGGGGAAGTGAGCGCGGGACGGTCTGGGAGGGCGAGGCTCCTGCCGAGCCGCACCGCTTCGGCTCGGCAGGAGCCTCGCCCTCCCGACTGCGGGCGGTCAATTCTTCTTCTTCTTGTCCTCGACCGGCGGGGTCGAGTCCTTGCCGAGGATGATCGCGTACTTCACCCGCAGGTCGTCCTCGGTCGCCTTCGCGGCCGGGATCGTCTTCTCGCGGACGAAGATCACCTCGACGATGTGGCCGGGTTCGAGGTCGGCGGGCGAGGCGGCGTACCACGGCGCCCCGGGCGGGGCCCGCAGGGCGTCCAGCTCCTTCTGGGTGTGGTTCACCCGCTTCCCCTTGTCGTCCGTCTTCAACGGGAGGAGCTTGGTCCGGACCAGCGACTCGGGGACGTACTCGATCTCGTAGTCGTGGTGCTGTTCCTTGACCGTGACCTGCGGCTGCTGCGGCGGGCGGTTGTTGCCGCCCTTGAAGTTCCGGTTGTTCTGCCCGAGCGGCGGCCGGCGGTTGTTGTTATTGTTGTTCTTGTTCCCGCCCTTCACCTCCTGGACGAACCACGTCACCCGCAGGGTCAGCTTCTTGTCGTCCGCCTTCACCACCTCGCCGACCACGTCCCCGACGACGACGTACCGCGACCAGTCGGTCGGCTTCGCCGGCGGCTCCTTGGCCGGGGAGGCGGGTTTCTCGTCGGCGGCCAGGCCCGGCGACAGGGTTAGGGCACACCCCAGGGCGACCGTGGCGACGACCCGCGCGACCCGTGGTAACATCCCGCACCCTCCCCGTGGTGACCCGCCGGCTACAGGTATTGAAGCCGGCGGGGCGGGGAAAGTTCCGGGAACCGCCGGCGTCACTTCACCTCGAAGTCGACCGGCTTCAGTTGCAGCGCCGGCCCGGCGATCTCCACCGGCTCGCCGAACCGCCCGTCCTTCCCGCCGCGGAGGCCGCTCTCGTGCCAGTAGACGATCCGGAACTTCCCGGCCGGGGCGTCCTTGATCTCGAACTTCCCGTCGTCGTCCGTCACCGCGTAGTACGGGTGGTCGAAGATCCGGACGTACCCGGTCATCCACGGGTGGACGGTGCACTTGTACTGGATCGGCGCCGCCTCCGCGGCCAGTGCGGCCGGCATCTTCCACTGCGCCCCGGCCGGGATGTTCGCGTTGAACGCGCCGTTGTTCGTGCTGTCCCAGAAGAAGTTGTGGACCACCGGCGACGGGTTCTTCACTACCACCGTGTCCCCGACCCGGGCGACGGTGACCCGGCTGACGAACATGCAGCACGGCTGGTCGATGACCACCTCGACCGGCTTCCGCTTCGCGTCCGCCGGGTGGATCTGGCCGGCGGCGAACTTCGCCTTCGGGTCCTTCAGGTCGTCCGGCCGCAGCCAGACCACGACGTTCTTGATGCCGCGATTCTTCGGGTTGACGACCACCGACTCGTCGAGGATGTCGCCTTTCGACAGGCAGTGCGGCTTGTCGTTGGTGACGGCGAGGGCCGCCCGCTTCGGGACCGGCTTGTCGGCCGGGTACACGACCTGGCCCTTGACGGTGGCCCACGCCTTCGGGTCGTCGCCGCGGGCGGCGATACCGATCAGCGCGCAGCAGAGCACGGACGACAGCAGTCGCATCGGAGGACCTCGTGGTAAGGGTTGGAAGAGAGCCGCGTGGGGCGTCAGGGTTCGTCGGGCCGGCCGGCCCACAGGTCGCTGTCGTGGACGAGGGCCGGGAACTCGAGCCGGCCGCCGGCCGGGACGACGACCCGCTCCCCGAGCCGGCCCTTCGCCCCGTCCCGCCACCCGACCTTCTCGTGCCACGCCATCAGCCGCCACGCCCCGGCCGGGGCGTCCGGGATCGTGAACCGCCCCTCGGCGTCGGTGACCGCGAAGTACGGGTGGTCGAACGCCCGGACGTACCCGGTCACCCACGGGTGGATGGCGTCGCGGACCAGGTCGAAGCTCCGCAGGACCGGCAGCGGGCCGGTGGCGTAGGTCTGCTCCTCGCCGCCGGGCCGCTGGTCGCGCCGCAGCACGAGGTTGAACTCCCGGGTCGGGTCGTCCCCGCCGGCCGGCTGGTAGTGGACGTTGAAGAACACCCCCGTCGGGTTGGCGAACCGGACGGTGTCCCCGGCCCGGGCGGCGACCACCCGCGGGGCGAACCCGCCCCGGCCGCACGCCACCCGGTGCTCCCGCGGCTTGGCGTCGCGGTACGTCGTGTGGATGCGGTCGACCGGGAACGGGGCCGACGGGTCGTCCGAGTCCGGGCGGAGCCACACCACCGCGTTCGCCAGCCCGCGGGTCTTCGGGTCGATCACCACGTCGCCGTAGGTCAACTCCCCCGCCGGCGTGAAGAAGTCGGCGTCCTTGATCATCCCCGCCGGCACGAGCCGCGGCTTCGGAAGCTCGCCGTCACCGGGGTACACCACCCGCCCGGTCACGGTCGCCCACGGCTTCCGCTCCTGCGGGATCGGTGCGGCGACGAACTGCGGCGCCGGCGGGACGAGTGCCGCCGGCCGGGGGCGGTCGCCGGCGAACGCCGCCAGCCCGCCGAGCACGACCGCGACCCCGGCGACCGCCGACACCCACACCGCCACGCCGGCCGTCCGGGCGGCTTCCGCGGCGAGGGCGGCGGCGAGCGGCGAACCGCCGGCGGCGGGGGTCGTCGCGTCCAGCAATCGGACCGGGACGGCGGCCGACGCGGACCGGGCCAGGCCGGTGGCGAACAGCCCGGCGGCGAGGGTCACCCCGCGGCGGGTGAGGCGGGCGCGGAGGAGTTCCTTCCCGCGGTCGAGCCGGCGGCGGAGGGTGCTCAGGCTCCACCCGAGCTGCCGGGCCGCCTCGTCCTGCGTCCGCTCTTCGAGGAAGCACGCGACCAGCGCCGCCCGGCAGTCGTCGGGCAGGGCGGACAGTTGCTCGTCGAGCACCCGGAGCAGGTCGTCGAAGTCGGCCGGGCGTGGGGTAGGCACGTCGGCCTGACGGCTCGACGCTCGCCGGGAGCGGCGGTCCTCGTGCCGGCGGGAGGCCAACCCGGCCCGGCGGGCGATCCCGAACAGCCACCCGCCGACGGACGCGGCCGACGCCGCCCGGGCCGGGTGCCTCGCCAGCACCAGGAACGTCGCCTGGAAGGCGTCCTCCGCGAGGTGCCCGTCCCGGACGGTCCGCCGGCACACCCCGTACACCATCCGGGCGTGCCGCCCGACCAGCGCGGCGAACGCCGCCTCGTCCCGGGCGGCGGCGAACCGGGCGACCAGGGCGCGGTCGTCGTCCCCGGCGAACGGGGCGGGCAGCCGGACCGGCAGGCGGACGCGGGGCATCGGCGGCACTCCTCTACCCCAATCATGTCCGCCCGGGCCGCCGGGTGCTCAAGTTTTTTGGCGAACCGCGACCGTCAGGGAGCGGGTGTCAACCCACGGACACCCGCTCCCTGACGGTCGCGGTTCGCCGGGTCACCGCACGATACCGGCCGCGATCAGTGCGAGGATCGCCGCCCCCATCACCAGCCGGTAAGCGACGAACACCCCGGTCGTGTACCGCTGGAGGAACCGCAAGAGGAACGCGATCGCCAGGTAGCCGACGACCGCCGCCGCGGCCGTCCCGACCAGCAGCGCCGTCACCTCGTCCCCGGACGCGAACAGGCTCGCCGGCTCGCCCGGCTTCGGGCTCTTCAGCTTCTTGGACTCGTCGGACAGCTCCTTCAGCCCGGCCCCGAGGATGATCGGCAGCGACAGGAGGAACGAGAACCGGGCGGCGGCCGGGCGGGTGAGCCCGGCGAACAGCCCGCCGGTGATCGTCGTCCCGGACCGCGACCCGCCCGGCATCAGCGCGAACGCCTGCCACACCCCGACCCACACGGCGTCGGCCCACCCCAGATCGTCCTCACCGCGTGGGGCCAGGCCGCGCCGCGCCCGCCGCGCCGCCCACCACTCCGACCCGAGCATCAGCAGGGCGAACACGACCGACACCACCGCCACCGCCAGCAGGTTGAAGAACGTCGCCTTCAGCCAGTCCTTCAGGGTGAACCCGACCAGCACCGCCGGGACGGTGCCGAGGACGATCAGCCACCCGAGCCGCGACTCCGGCGTGCTCCCGACCCTCGCCGAACGGATGTCGGCCCAGAGCCCGCCGAGCAGCCGGACGATGTCCGAGCGGAAGTACGCGAACACGGCGACCAGCGTCCCGAGCTGGACGACGACGGTGAACGCGTCCTCCGGGTGGGCGTGGCCGAGGAGTTGGCGGGTGACCAGGAGGTGGGCGGTGCTGCTGATCGGCAGGAACTCGGTCAGCCCCTGGACGACCCCCAACAGGACGGCTTCCCAAACCGGCATGGCGCCTCCGGGCGAACGGGTTCTGTGGTTCTGTAGGGTGGGCCGAGCCGGCGCCCGGCCGGCGAGTCCCACCACCCCGAGCGCCGGTGGGACTCGCCGGCGGGGCGCCGGCTCGGCCCACCCTACGAGGTGGCCCCGGCGTACCGGGTCTTGATCCGCGGGATCAGGTAGTCGCGGAAGCACCCGGCGAAGTCGTACCGCGGGGCGTGGCCCCAGTCCCGCCGGGCCGCCGCGTCGTCCACGTCCGCCGGCCACGAGTCCACGATCCCCTGCCGCTTCTCGTCCACCTTCGTGCCGAGCCGGGCCGCCGGGAACGCCGCCCGGGCCACCGCCTCCACCTCCGCCGCGGTCGGGGCGAACGCCCCCACGTTGTACACCGTCCGGGTCAGCGCCGCCCGCGGGGCGGCGGTCAGCCGGAGGATGCAGTCGACCGCGTCCGGCATCGCCATGAACGGGATCCGGGTGTCCGGGCGGACGAAGCAGTCGTACGGCGTGCCGGCGGCGGCGGCGTGCAGCATCTCCGGGGCGTAGTCGCTCGTCCCGCCGCTCGGCACCGTGTCGGCCGAGATCAGCCCGGGGAACCGGACGCACCGGAAGTCCACCCTCCCGGTCGCCGGGCCGGCGGCCAGTTGCTTGTAGTGCCGGGCGTAGTACCGCCCGAGGTGCTCGCAGTACAGCTTGTTCGCCCCGTACATCGTGGTCGGGACGTTGTACTCGTCCTCCGCCACCCGCCCGGCCTTCGCCTTCGTCGCGGGGTCCGGCAGGCCGAACGCGGCGATGCTCGACGGGTAGAAGAAGACGACCGGGCGGCCGTGGCTCTCGCCCTGCCGCTGGGCGAACTCGAGCAGGTTCAGGGCCCCCTCGACGTTCACCTTGTGGGCCAGGGCCGGGCTGAACTCGCTCCGGGTGCTGAGCAGGGCGGCCAGGTGGTACACCCGGTCGACCTCGTACTCGGCCAGGACGCGCTCGAGCAGGGCGGTGTCGAGGATCGACCCGACGAACTGCTGGCGGACCCGCGGGGCGACCTCCGGCGGGAGCGGGTTCAGGTCGAGGGTGACGACCGGGCGGGCGGCCCCGGCGGCGAGCCGGGCGATCAGCCCGTGCCCGATCTCCCCCGACGCCCCGGTGATGAGCACGGACGGGCTGCGGGACATGCGGGCCTCGGCGGACCGGGGTGGGCGGGAAAACTGGCCTTGGCGCGGGCCGGGGGGTCAGACTACGATCCGCGCGAAATCCGGCGAGGAGACGCCGGACCCACCCGAACCCGAGGCGCACGGATGCGACTCTTCCGCCCGGCCCTGTTGTTCGTCCTGCTGTGCACGGTCGCGGTCGCCGCGTCCGCCCCGGTCCGGTCCCAGCCGGGCATGGGGAAGGTCAACTCGATGGTGTGGGGGGCCGGGTCCCCGTCCGCCGAGACCGGCGGGGTGGGGGTGACGGTCGTCCTCACCGCCACCAAGGGGTGGTCGTGCACCGAGCTGACCGTCCGGGTGATCGACGACGCGACCAGCAAGACCCTGGCCGAGGACGAGTACACCGACCCGACCGGGACCGTCGCCAAGACGTACACCGGGCTGGGGAGCAACGTCAAGGTCCGGGTCACCGCCATGTCGACGTTCCAGAGCGGGTCGGCGTTCGAGTTCCGGGACCTGGAAGAGACGGTGACCACCAAATGACCCCCGAGCCCCCCCGCCCGCGCCGCGGGTTCACCCTGGTCGAACTGCTGGTCGCGGCGGCGATCGTCGCCGTGCTGGTCGGGCTGCTCCTGCCGGCCGTCCAGAAGGTGCGGGAGTCGGCGGCCCGGGCGAAGGGGCTGAACCAGCTCCGCCAGGTCGGGGTCGGGCTGCACCACTACGCGTCCGCCCGGGGCCGGTTCCCGGGGTTCGCCCGCCCCGACCGCCCGGACCCGCACGACGCCCCGCCGCTGTCCGCCGTCCTCCCGTTCGTCGAGGTCCCGGACGACCAGAAGCCGGGCCTGTACGTCGGCCCGGCCGACCCGACCACCGCCGTCCGGCCGGCCCTCACCCCGACCGGCCGGCGGCTCGACCCCGGGGACAGCAGCTACGCCGCGAACATGGTCGCCTTCCTGGGCCGGCCGGACGCCGGCGGGTTCCCGGACGGGGCCGCGGCCACGGTCGCGGTGGCCGAGCACTACAGCCGGTGCGGCCCGGCCGGGCGGTTCAACTTCTTCTACTCACTCCGGCAGGTGAACGTCACCCCGCCAAACTGGGTCCGGCTGAACGAGCAGCGGCGGGCGACGTTCGCCGACGCCCACCACGGGGACGTGCTCCCGGTCCCGGACGGGCCGGGGGCGGTCCGCCCGTCCCGGCCCGGGGCGACGTTCCAGGTCCGGCCGCCTGCCGAGGAGTGCGACCCGTCAATCCCCCAGACCGGGTACACCGGGGCGATGCCGGCGCTGTTCTTCGACGGGTCGGTCCGGCCGGTCGCCGGCGGGGTGTCGCCGGCCGCGTTCTGGGCGGCCGTGACCCGGGACGGCGGGGAGTCGGTGCCGCTGGAGTAGGGTGGGCCGAGCCGGG
>PNKH01000001.1 GCA_013822345.1 Isosphaera sp. | reverse complement strand
GGCTGCCGCTGCTGGCGGTGAGCTTCATCCAGTTCGTGTCCCCGACGACGCAGCTGGTCCTGGCGATGACGGTCCTCGGGCAGGCGCTGCCGCCGGGGGCGGTCGGGGCGTTCGCGTGCGTCTGGGCGGCGGTGCTGATCTTCGTCGCCGACGCGGCCGGGCAGGTGCGGGCGCGGCGGCGGAAGTTGAGCCGCGACGCGGAGCGGAGCGCGGTTCCCGCGCTCCCCTGTCGGGTCGCGGCTAAACGGTGATCCGGTGCACCCCGGCCTGTGGCTCCCCGCCGGTGACGTGGACCGTCCCGTTCGCGTCGACGTATACGTCCACCTCGCTCCGCGCTCCGAACTCCGGCAGGTAGATCCCCGGCTCGATGCTGAAGCACGTCCGGCGGATCAGGTGCCGGTCCTCGCGCGTCTCCAGCCCGTCGACGTGCGCCCCGTTCCCGTGCACCTCTTGCCCGATGTTGTGCCCGGTCCGGTGCGGGAACTTGTCCCCGTACCCGGCCTTCTCGATCACCTCGCGGGTCGCGTCGTCGACCTCCGCCCCGGTCAGCGGCCGGCCCGCCGCGAACGCGTCCTTCACCCGCCGGATGCCCGCGTCCCGGGCCGCCGCCACCACCGCGAACACCTTCGCGTACGGCTCCGGCACCCGGTCGCCGACGAACGCGACGCGGGTGTAGTCGGCGTACACCGCCCGCGGGCGGTTCATCTTCGCCCACAGGTCGATGAGCACGAACGACCCGCGCTCGACCGGCAGGTCGGTCGCCGGGTTGGTGTCGAAGTGCGGGTCGCCGCTGTGCGGCCCGACGCCCACGATCGGCGGGCTGTAGGTGGTCATGCCGGTGTCGGCGAAGTGCTTCAGGATCCGCGCCTGCACGGCCGACTCGACCACCTTCCCCCTCGCCCGGATCTCGTCGGCGATGAAGGCGAACGCCACGTCGTAGGCGTCGCGGCAGTGCTTCGCCGCCTCGAAGTGCGACTTCTCCTGGTCGGCGTCCCACGTCGCCTCGAACTGCTGGATCAGGTCGCCGGACCCGACCACCTCGCACCCGAACGACTTCACCAGCTCGACCGTGCCGGCGTCGACCCGGCCGATGTACGGGTTGGCGTTCCGCGGGCTGTACTCCATCGCCACCCGCTTCGCCCCGGCCACCAGGCCGCCGACGCCCGCTTCCAGTTCCTGCCACCGGCGGTAGACGGTCTTGGCGGCGCCGGGGAGGTGGTCGAGGGCGGCCGGCTCGATCGCGTGGGCGAGCTTCCGCGGCTCGCCGCTCGCCGGGACGAAGTAGAACCAGCGGCGGGAGAGCTTCTTCTCGGCCAGCCCGGCGACGCGCTGGGCGAGGACGTTCTGCCCGCGGAAGTCGTACAGGAGCCAGCCGTCGCACCCGGCCCCGCGGACCGCCGCCTGCACCGCCGTCAGGTCGAACATGGAATGGCCCTCATCGGATAACGGGTACATTAGCGGGTTTGCCGCCGCATCCCAGCCCGCCGGGGGTTGCGGCCCCGCCCGGAGCGGGCGGTGCCTCCACCCCCGGCTACACGCGGTCGCCGCTCCGCGGCTGCGGGCATGTAGTCCCGGAGGGACGACCGACGGTAGCCGGGGGTGGAGCGCAGGCCCGGAACGGGCCGGAGCGCAACCCCTGGCGGCCTCCCCGCAACCCCGGCGGCCGCCACCCCTGTGACGCCCCCCGGCCCTCGGGTACAATCCGGGTCACCTCCCCCGCCGGAGACCCTCCCCGATGCGTTCCCCCGCGCCCCTCGTCCTGCTCCTGCTCGCCGGCCCCGCGGCCGCCCAGCCGAAGCAGCTCCCGCCGAACCTCGTCGCCCCGACCGGCCCGCTCGCCCCGGCCGACGAGCGGAAGGCGTTCGCCGTGCCCGCGGGCTTCGAGGTGCAGCTCGTCGCCAGCGAGCCCGACATCCAGAAGCCGATGCAGATGGCGTGGGACGCGAAGGGCCGGCTCTGGGTCACCACCTCGTACCACTACCCGTTCGCCGCCGAGCCCGGCAAGGCGACCGACAAGCTGTTCGTCCTCTCCGACTTCGACCCGGCGACCGGCAAGGCCCGGAAGGTTCAGACCTTCACCAGCGACCTGAACATCCCGATCGGCGTGCTGCCGCTGCCGGACTGCAAGTCCGTCATCGTGTCGAGCGTCGGGGAGATCCGCAAGTACACGGACGCGGACGCCGACGGGAAGGCGGACGGGCCGCCGGAGGTGCTGTTCACCGGGTTCGGGTCGGTCGACACGCACGGGATGACGAACTCGTTCACCCTGATGCCGGACGGGTGGGTGTACGCCTGCCACGGGTTCAAGAACGAGAGCACGGTGAAGGGGAAGGACGGGCACGAGGTGAAGATGCAGTCCGGGCACACGTTCCGGTTCCGCCCGGACGGGTCCCGGATCGAGGTGTACACCCGCGGGCAGGTGAACCCGTTCGGCATGGCCGTCGACCCGTGGTTCAACCTGTACACCGCCGACTGCCACTCGAAGCCGGTGACGCAGCTGATCCCGGGGGCGTACTACGACAGCTTCGGGAAGCCGCACGACGGCCTCGGGTTCGGCCCGCACGTGACGAAGCACGACCACGGCAGCACCGGGCTGTGCGGGGTGACGTGGTACGACGCGGACCACTTCCCGAAGGACTACTGCGGGTGCGTGTTCGTCGGGAACGTGGTGACGAACCGGATCAACTTCGACCGGATCGAGTGGCGGGGCGCGTCGCCGGTGGCGAAGGAACTGCCGGACTTCCTGACGAGCACCGACCGGTGGTTCCGCCCGGTCGACCTGAAGCTCGGGCCGGACGGGGCGCTGTACGTCGCCGACTTTTACAACAAGATCATCGGCCACTACGAGGTGCCGCTGACCTACCCCGGCCGGGACAAGGACCGCGGCCGGCTGTGGCGGGTGGTGTGGAAGGGCAAGTCCGAGCCGGAAGCGTCAGCGACGGTCGGCCCGAAGTTCGCCTACACGGACCTCACGACCGCGAAGCCTGCGGCGCTGGACGAACTGCTCGGTCACCCGAACCTGGCGGTGCGGCTGGCGGCGACGAACCAGGCGATCCACCGTGCGGAGGACATGCGGGCCCGGGACGAACCGAGCGACGTGTACGCCGCCCACCGGCTGTGGGTGGACGAGGTTCGTGCCTGGGGGCAGAAGGGCCACAGCGCGAAGCGGGCCGACCACGCCGGCCGGCCGCTGGTGCAGAGCCACGCCTACCGGGTCGACCGGGCGACCGACGAGTGGGAGCGGGGCGGCCGCGACCCGGCCGACCGGGTGGTGCAGAAGCTGGCGGCCGCCGACCCGCACGTCGCCCGGGCGGTGGCCGAGTTCGTGGCCGGCCGGCCGCGGGCCGCGTACGCCCCCGCGCTGGTCGACCTGCTGAAGGCCGTCGGCCCGGACGACACCCACCTGCGGCACGCCGCCCGGATCGCCCTACGGAACTGCCTCCGGGACGACGCGAAGGCGTGGCCGCCGTTCGAGGACGCCGAGAAGCTCCGCGAAGGCTTCGACCCGATCTACGCCGAGGTGGCGGTCGCGATCCCGTCCGGGCGGGCCGCCGCGTACCTCCTCTCGCAGCTCGCGGCCAAGACGCTCGCCCCCGACCGGTCGCCCGCCGCGGCCGAGCACGCGGTGCGGTACGGCGACGGCCGGACCCGCGTCGAGATCGTCTTGGCCCTGACCAAGCCGGGCCGCGACCCGTTCCAGCCCGAAGCACTGCTGGCCGCTCTCCGGGGCCTGTCGGCGGCCGGCGACCGCCTCACCGGCCCTCTGGCGATGGACGCCCTGAACGCCGCCGAGGCCGAGATCACCGCGTGCGGCGAGTTCGAGTCGTTGCCGACCGCCGCCGAGGCCAAGCGGATGCTGGCGGCCATTCGGGTGCTGCTCGCGGTCCCGGGGGTCGTGACGCAGCCGGCCGACCTGAAGCCCCGCGGCAACGGCATCGCCCGACTCGCCCAGGTGCTCCTCATGCCCAAGGCCGACCCGGACCTCCGGGTCGCGTCCGCTCAGGTCCTGATGCGGTACGACCAGGCCACCGGCAGGAAGTTCGGGTCCGTCACGCTCCGGGACCCGGTGACGCCCGAGGCGGTCCGGAACGGCATCCTGGTCTCGTTCGCCGCGTCTGACAACCGGGAGGCCCGGCTCGACGCCCGGGACGCCCTCAAGGACGCCCCGTACCGCCTGGCCGTCACCGTCGGGACCGCCCTCGCCGGCACCCCGGGCGGCGCCGACGACCTCCTCAACGCCGTCCGGATCGGCAAGGCCCCGGCCCGGCTCCTCCAGGAGAAGGTCATCCTCGAACGGCTCCGGGCCGCGAAGGTCGCCGACCTCGACCAGCAGGTCGCGGTGCTGACCAAGGGGCTCCCGCCGCTCGACGCCCGCCTCGCCGACCTCATCAAGAAGCGGGCGGCGGCGTTCGCGTCGGCGAAGCCGGACGTGGAGGCCGGGGCGAAGCTGTTCGCCAAGCACTGCGCCGCCTGCCACCGGATCGCCGACCAGGGCGGGAAGATCGCCCCGCAGCTCGACGGCATCGGGGTCCGCGGCCTCGAACGCCTCCTCGAAGACACCCTCGACCCGAACCGGAACGTCGACCTGGCGTTCCGGGCCCGGGTCATCACCACCAAGGACGAGAAGACGGTGACCGGGCTGATGCTGCGGGTCGAGGGCGAGGTGCTGGTGGTCGCCGACGGGGAGGGGAAGGAGGTCCGCGTCCCGACCGCGGAGATCGCCGCCAACCGGGAGACGATGCTGTCCCCGATGCCGGCGAACTTCGGGGACGTGATCCCGGAGGCCGAGTTCGCCCACCTGGCGGCGTACCTGCTGAGCCAGCGGCCGAAATGACCCGGAGTGACCCGGCCGGGCGAACCGCGACCGTCAGGGAGCGGGTGCGGGGCGCCGACACCCGCTCCCTGACGGTCGCGGTTCGCCAAAGAAGGTTGCCCCGTCGGCGGCGAATACGGATGATGGCGGGGGCTGCGACACTTCCCGGAAGGAGACTCCGATGCGCGGGCTGATGTGGGCGGGCGGGCTGGCGGCGGTCCTGGCGGCCGGCCCCGGGCCGGCGGACGACAAGACGTACGACCTCCGTGGCCCGGCCCCGACGGAGAAGAAGACTGTCGTGTCGAAGAAGAAGTCGACCATCAAGGGGGCGGACGTCACCCTGAAGGCGGCCGGCCAGACGATCGACGGGAAGCAGACCCTGGTCGAGACGACCGAGGAGGAGGTGAAGGTGCTGGCGGTCGACGGCCGGCAGGTGACCAAGGCCCAGACCCGGGTGGTGAAGGACGAGGCGGACACCGTCCTGTCGGTGTTCGGGCAGGAGATGAAGGAGTCGAAGAAGGGGGACCTGCACGGGGAGGTGATCGTCAGCGAGCGGACCGGGCCGGGGAAGTGGAAGCACCGGCTGGTGGACAACAAGCCGACCGAGAAGCAGCAGAAGGAGCTGGACAAGCGGGTCGGGCCGGAGAACGAGGACGACCTGTACCCGCCGGGGAAGGTGAAGGTCGGGCACGAGTGGGAGGTGGACGCGGCCGTCCTCCAGCGGCTCCTCGGCGGGGCGATCTCCGACCTGAAGGGGAAGATGAAGCTGAAGTTCCTCCGGGTCGAGGACGTGGACGGGGAGGAGTGCGCGGTGGTCGAGTCGTCCGGGAAGATCACCGGGGTGGCGAAGGAGGACGAGGGCGACCTGGCGATCGAACTGGACGTGAAGGGGCTGACGTGGCGGTCGCTGAAGACCGGGGTGGACGTGCGGGACAAGGCGGAGGGGAAGGTAAAGATGTCCGGCAAGATCGACATGGACGGGGTGAAGGCGGACATCGTGGTGTCCGGCCCGATCGTGATCGAGGGGACGGCGAAGCTGAAGTGACCGGCGCCCGGGCCGGCGGCGGTCGCGCCGCCGGGCCGGGGCGGCTCCGGCGGGTCACGTCCCCATGATGTTGTACCCGCAGTCGACGTACAGCACCTGCCCGGTCACCGCGCCCGCCAGCGGGCTGCACAGGTACACCGTCGCGTCCGCCACCTCCTCCGCCGTGATCGGCCGCCGCAGCGGCGAGTGCTCCGCCGCGTGCGCGATCAGCTTGTCGAAGTCCGGGTTGATCGCCCGCGCCGCCCGGCTCGCGAACGGCCCGGCCGAGATCAGGTTCACCCGGATGTTCCGGTCCCCCACGAACCAGGCCAGCTGCTTCGCGTCCATCTGCAGCGCCGCCTTGCACGTCCCCATCCCCCCGCCGTAGTGCGGCACCACCCGCTCCCCGGCCACGTACGTCAGCCCGACCACGCTCCCCCCGCCCGGCCGCCCGGCCATGTGCGGGGCCGCCGCCCGGACCATGCTCACGAGCGAGTACGCCGACACCCCCATCGCCTCGTGGTACCCCTTCCGGCTCGTCTCGATCAGCGGCTTCGTGATCTCCCGGCTGAACGCGACCGCGTGCACCAGGACGTCGATCCCGCCGAACTCCTTGCCGACCGCGTCGACCGTCCCCTGGATCGAGTACTCCGAGTACGCGGCGTACCGGCGGTTCGTCCGCACCTCCTCCGGCACGTCGGCCATGGTGTCGAAGGCGGAGTCGCACGGGACCACCTTCTCCGGCCTGAACTCCGACCCGTCCGGGAGGAGCCGGCTGTCCCGGTCCATGTCCCGGGTCAGGTTCCCGTCCACGATGTTCATCCGGTTCGGCTGGCAGGCCAGGACGATCCGCGCCCCGGCCGCCCGGAGCCCCTTGGCGATCGCCCAGGCGAACCCCTCGTTGTCCCCGACCCCGGTCACCAGGGCGATCTTGCCGGACAGGTCGATGGCGGTCATGGTCGGGTCCTCCGGGAACGGTGAACGGCACGCGGACCAGCGGTCCGCGTGCCGTTGTATCGATCCGCCGGTGGGCCGGCCGTCACTCCCGCCGGGTCAGCTTCGCCAGCGCCTCCTTGGCCGCCGCCCGCACCCCCGGGTCCGGGTCGGCGCTCGCGTGGGTCAGGTGCGTCAGGAACGCCGGGTCGTGGTACCCGAGGGCGCACAGCTCCCGCACGCAGCACGCCCGGACGGCCGGGTGCCCGTCCTCCGCCGCCGCCTTGAACAGCACCCCCTTGACCACGTCGGTGGTCGCGTGCCGGCACCCGGACAACCCCCGCACCGCCTGCAGCCGCAGCCCCGGCGACGCCTCCGTCTTCAGCACCTCCACGAACGGCCGGATCTCGTTCACGACCACCGGGTCGGCAGCGGCGGCCACCGTCCGGCCGGCCGGGACGACCGCCGGGGCCGCGGCCGACACCCCGCCCGGGGCGACCGGGATCGGCGGCAGCCCGGCCGGCCCGGTCGGGATGGTCGGGAGCGGGGCGGGCGCCGGCGGGGCGACCGGGACCACCGGCGGGAGCGGCCGGGCCGGCATCACCCGCGGCGGCTCACCCGTCCCGCCGACCACCGGCGGGGCGACCGGGGCCGGGGTCGGGCGGACCGCCGGCGGGAGGGCCGGGGCGGGCGGGGCGGCCGGGGCCGGCGGCCTGGATGTGGTCGTCGCCGCGGGGGCCGGCGGGGTCGCGGGCTTCCGCCCGAACAGCCGCTTCAGGAGGCCGGGCTTTTCCGGCTCCGGCTCCGGAGTGCCCGGCTTCGCCAGCGCCGGGACGAGCGGCTTGCGGTCCTTCGCCGGGTCGGCCGGCATCTCCTTGGCGGCCGCGGGCTTCGCCTTGGCGGCGTCCTTCGTTGGCTCGGCCGTCTTCGCCCCGGCGGGGGGCGGCGGGGCGTCCCCGGGCCGGTCGACCAGGGTGAACGTCTCCCCGGACTTGGTGTCCTTCACCTCGGACAGGTACGACCCGTCCGGCTGCTTCTCCGTCTTGACGACCTTCACCTGGCGGTCCGGGCCGTCCCGGAACTTCAGGCTGATCACGTCCCCGACCTTGGGCGGGGCCGGGGGGGCGTCCGTGCCCCACCCGGCCGGGGTCAGCCCGCCGACCGCGGTGGCGCCGACCAGGACGGCCCACGCCCACCGCTTCCGATACCACCGCGCCATGGCAGACTCCGTTCCGTACCGAGGGGCTTCCGTGCCTGCGGTAGGATCGGCCGGCCGGGTCGGGCGGGTTGAGCGGGGATCGGCGGCGGCGGCGGGAGCCGGCGGAAGATGGGGAAGGTGGAGCGGTGGGGGTCGCGCTCCGCCCCCGCCGTAGGCCGCCAGGGGTTGCGGCCCCGCCCGAAGCGGGCGGTGCCTCCACCCCCGGCTACACTCCGACGCCGCTCCGCGGCTGAGAACCAAGTTGTAGTCCCGGAGGGACGACCGCGTGTAGCCGGGGGTGGAGTGCAGGCCCGCCAGGGCCGGAGCGCAACCCCTGGCGGGCGTCGGCGGAACACCCGGCGTGCGGCCGACCCCGCGTCACTTCGTCGCGGCCAGGTACCGGCACAGGGTGCCGACGTGGTCGACGAACGTCTGCGACGATACCACCCCGCCCGCCGGGGTCACCTTCCGGCCGTCGGCGTCGCGGACCACCCCCGGCTCGGCCCACGCCCCGCGGGCGTCCTGCGCCGCCAGCGCCTTCCGCACCGCCCCGGCCAACTCCTGGCCCGCCGCGGCCGGCTTCTCCCGCGGCTCGCCCGGCTTCAGCGCCGCCAGCCGCCGGTACTCGGCGTCGATCGCCCCGAGCCGCGACGGGAACGCGAACCCGTAGTGCGCCGGCACCCCGTCCGCCTCGTACGTCAGCTTGTAGTCCTTGGTGAAGAACAGAGGCTTGTTCGTCTGCAGCTCGTAGAACCGGGCCACCGTGCCGTCCGCGAGCAGCCCCTTCTTCAGGTACGCGACCGCCTTCGGCACCGGCTCCAGGTACTCCTTCTTCCCGGTCGCCCGGTACAGGAGCAGCAGCGTCTCCAGCACGTCCTGCGACTCCAGCCCGGTGATCGCCGGCGGCTCGAACTTCCGGTCCCACACCGGCCGCATGTCCCGGTCGTACTGCTGGCACCACGCCGGCTGCGGGTCGGGCATCTGCGCCAGCAGGAGGAACCGCCCGCCGCGCTCGGCCGCCGCCAGGTGCTTCGCGTCCCCGGTCGTGCGGTGGGCCACGACCAGCGTCGCGATCACGTTCTGCGTGATCCGGTCGTTCAGCATGTAGCACCCGGTGAAGTCCTTCGTCCAGGTGCGCGACCACTTCTCCGGGTAACTCGCCGGCTTCACCGGATAGTGCTTTTCGTCCGCCGGGCCGGGCGGGAACCGGTCGTAGTTGTGCGACCACGCCCCGATCGGGTACTGGGCGTTGGTCACCGACTCCAGGGCGTAGGCCGCGGCGTCGCGGACCGCCTTGTCCGTCCCCTTCAGGGCGGCGTCGACGCGCAGCAGGAGCCGCAGGGCGGCGGGGGTGGTGTCGTCGTCGAGGACGGTCATGTCGTCCTTGTGCTGCCGTTGCCGCCACACGTCCCACCCGCCGGGGGCCGGGGTCTTCGGGGTGAACTCGCGGCCGCCCTTCGGCCCGTCGCGGTAGGCGAACTCCGACCGGCCGGGGGCGTCGAACTCGATCCGGTAGCCCCACCCGCCGGACCGCAGCTGCCCCTTCGCCAGGCACCGGGCGGCGTCGGCCGCGGCCTTCAGGTGGGCCTCGTCCCCGGTCGCCTCGAACGCGTCGAGGAACGCCAGCCCGACGGCCGGGGTGCCGGGCGGCTGCACCCAGACGGTCCCCGGGCCGCAGTTCCCCTCGCCGTGCCGGAGCTTGCCGTCGGGGCTGGACACCCAGGCGTACCCGCCGCGGGCGGCGACCGTGCCGTGGAAGTACGCAGTCGCTTTCCGGAGGGCGGCGGTCACCTCGGCCCGGGACGGCGAGTCGTCGGCCGCGGCGACCGCAGGGGCGAAGAACAGGACGAGCGGGACCAGGCGGGCGGTCACGTGCGTTCCTCCGGGTGGTTCGGGGCGAGCCGGGAGCGTGAGCGACCGGAGGAACGTGTCCTCCGGTCGCTCACGCTCCCGGCTCGCCCGGGTCGGATACCCCTACATGCCCCGGGGCGGCCGCCCGGGTCCGTCGTCTTCATTTCGGGCAGTGTCGGGTCCGCCGCTTGCGGCGTAGCGCGCTACGCCGCAAGCGGCGGACGCTCACCCCCCGCGGAGCAGCCGGGCGACCGGGCGGGTGGCGGCGAAGTGGTCCATCACGATCACCGCCACCGCCGCCAGCGGGACGGCCAGGAACATCCCCGGGAGCCCCCACAGCAGCCCCCAGAACCCGAGCGCCGCCAGCAGCACCAGCGGGCTCAGCCCGACCGCGTTCCCGACGATCACCGGCTCGACCACCGCGGCCGACAGGGCGTGGAGGGTCAGGAGCAAGGCGGCCGCCGTCACCGCCGGGGCGGTCGCCCCGAACCACAGGAACGCGAACCCGACCGGCAGCCCGTAGGCGAGGATCGGGCCGAGGTACGGGATGAAGTTGCACAGGAACGTCAGCACCGCCCACAGGGCGGCGAACTTCACCCCGCACGCCCACAGGACGAGCCCGACCGGGACGGCCAGCAGCAGGCTCGCCCGCACCTTCGCCCGCAGGTAGTGGACGATCGCCGCGCTCACCTGGCCCGCCACCGCCAGGATCTCCTCCGCCCGGTCCGGGGAGTACGCCCGCCGCACCCGGTCCGGGAACCGCGACCCCTCGACCAGCAGGAACAGCAGGTACATGGCCACCAGGACCGCCTCCCCCAGGGCGTCGGCCCCGACCTTGGCGAGGCGGCGGGCCGCGGCGTACAGCAGGTCGGTCAGCTTCGCCGCGTCCCGCCGGGCCGCCGCCGGGTCGGCCCCGACCAGCCGCTCCACGTCCCCGACCAGCTCGACCGCCCGCGCCTCCAGGTACGGCATGTCGTCGCCCAGGTCCAGGACGCTGGCGTACACCACCAGCCCGAGCAGCACCACCAGCACCGCCGTCACCCCGGCCAGCACCCCGAGCGAGGCCGACGTGCCGACGTGCCGGCGGAGCCGGACGTGGTACGGCATCAGGACGTAGGCGAGGAAGGCGGCCGTCAGGAGCGGGCGGACGACCGGGGCGAGTTGCTCGAGGAGGAACCACC
Organism: Isosphaera sp.; assembly: GCA_013822345.1. GTDB lineage: Bacteria > Planctomycetota > Planctomycetia > Gemmatales > Gemmataceae > Gemmata. The sequence continues at coordinate 166,956 of PNKH01000001.1, read as the reverse complement.
CGGCGGCGGCCGCCACCAGCACCCCGGCGACCGCGACCGCCGTCACGGCCGGTCGCGGCTCGTCCGGGGACGGGTCGGGGGTGGGGGGTCGGGGCGACTCGTCCATCGGATGGTGTCCCGGGAATCGGGGTGACGGGCCCATGCTACCGCCGGCGGGCCGCGGCGTCCCGCCCGGGTTCGGGCCCGGGGTGCCCGTCGGGCGGGCAGTCGGGTCACGGTCCGAACCTTCACGGGAAACTTTTGTGGTGACAACCGCATGAGAGGTCGCGGGTTGGGTCGGGTCCTTCGGAACCGGGAACCAGGCACCCGGGTTGCAAGTCAGAGATGGTGTAAGATGGGTCGCCGGTCGACGGAACTACCCGGTGACGACAACCCGCCCGCCGGCCCCCCCTCGCCCCGGGCCCGCGGACTGGAGAGGCAGTGTAGCAGACGATCCCGCCCCCTCCGTCCGGGTCGGGCGGCCGGCCCGGAACACCGGCCCCGCCAACCCCGAACGGTCTTTCCGACCGGGTGACGACCGCGAACGGTCGGTTCACCCGCCGCGCGACCCGCGCAAGTTTCGCCCCCGGGTCGCGTCACCCACCCGCCGCCGGGCCAGGTCGTCCCTGCCCCCGCCGTTCCGCCGCGCACGCCCGCGCACCGGAGGTCCGCCGTGTCCGCCTTCCCCCGCCGCCTCGCCGCCCTCGCCGCCCTCGCCGCCCCGGCCGCCGGGGTGGCGGCCGCCGCGGTCCTCCGGCCGGAGTGGTCGGCGGCCGTCGGGCTGGACGTGTGGAACGTGCCGGCCCTGCGGGCGGAGTCCCGGGCCGAGGCCGAGCGGGCCGAGGTCCTGGCCGACGAGGACCAGGACATCCGCCGGCGGATCGCGGTGAAGGAGGCCCTGGTGTCCGACCTGATCGCCGGCCGGGCGACCCTGGCCGCGGTCACCGCCCGGTTCGTCGAGCTGAACCGGGCCCGGCCCGAGTACGTGGCCGCCGTCCGGGCGAACTACCCGGGCGACACGGACGAGGAGAAGACGGCCCGGAACGTGCTGGAGTACGCGTCCGGCCGGATCGCGGCCGAGCCCCCGGCCCGGCGGGCCGAGGTGACCGCCCGGCTGCGGGCCGAGCTCGCCGGGCTGGACAGCCCGGACCCGGCCGGCGCCCGCTGACCGGTGACATCCCACCCTCCCCCGGCCGGCGCCCCGGCCGGTCTCCCCCGCCCCGCCCCGGGCGGCCCCGACGTTCGTTCCCGCCAGGCGCGGCCGCCGCGCCCGACCCGAACCACACGCCGCCCGCCGGCGCCGCCCCGCGGCCGGGGGAGTTGGGAGGACTCGCGATGACGACCGCACGCCGGGCCGGGACCGTCTCGGCCGCCGCCCTGACCGGGCTGGCCGCCGCCCTGGTGCTGGCCCACTCCGTCGCCCCGGTCTGGGCCGCGGACCTCGGGCTCGACCTGTGGAACCTGCCGGCCGTCCGGGCGGACGCGGCGGCCGCGGACGAGGAGGCGGCGGCGGTGCAGGCGAGGCAGGACCGGGTGTTCCTGGAGATCCAGATGGGCGAGCACCTGGCCGAGCGGCTGGCCGCCGGGACCCTCACCCTGGCCGCCGCGGTCGACCGGCTGGAGCCGTCGCTCCGCCGCCGGACCGGGTTCGGGTGCGTCTGCGCCCACCAGTACCAGGCCCCGACGTTCCGCCACGGGGTCGCCCGGTACGCGATCAACCGGGCCGAGCGGGCCCTGGCCGACGACCCGGCCCGGTGGGCCGAGGTCGGGCCGCGGCTGGAGGCCGAGTACGCCGCCCTGAGGTGAGCTATCATGCCCGGTGCCGGGAGCGCCCCGGCACCGGGGGCCGCCCATGACCGTGTTCGCCGAGGACGCCTCGACCGAGTTCACCCGCCGCATCCTGGTGACCGTCCTGGTCGCCGCCGTCACCTCCACCGCCACCTTCTTCGCCGGCCGGTGGTGGGGCCGGTACAAGGCGAACCGGCAGTGGGCGGCGAAGGAGTTCCTCGACCGGGTGACGGTCAGCCTGAACGTCTTCGCCGACGGGTTCCTGAAGATCCGGACGGTGCTCGAGCGGTCGGTGGACGAGGTGTTCCTGAACCGGGTGGCGGCGGACCTGGTGTCGTCCGCCGCCCGGGCCGCGACCGTCGACGCGCCGGTACTGGTGCTGCCGAAGGACGACCGCTGGTACGTCCTGAACTTCGTCCTGAACGCGGTCGCCGAGCAGTTCGTCGCCGGGCACATCCGGCGGGACGCCGGGCAGCCGGTGACGGCGGTGAGGTACGCCCTGTTCCTGACGTGCGAGCTGGTCGGGGACGAGCGGATCCGGAAGGTCCGGGCGATGCTGGTGCGGGCGGACCTGCTGGCCGACTTCCCGTACCGGGACGCGCTGCCGCGGCTGGAGAGCCCGTGGCACGAGGACCGGGTCAAGACGCTCCGCCAGGCCGCCGACCTGTACCGCACCGAGCCGGACAACTTCCTGCTGCTGGAGGCGTGCGTGTAGCGAGGTGGCGGGGCGTCCGAGCCCGAGCGCCAGCGAGGGTCGAGCGTAGACCCTCGCTGGCGCTCGGGCTCGGGCGCTCAGTACTCCCCCGCCGCGTCGCCGGCGGCCCGGGTGCACAGCGCCGCGAGTGCCGCCAGCGGCACCGTCTCCCGGACGAACCGGACGTGCCCGTCGGCGAACAGGAAGTTCCCGCCGCCGGGGTGGAAGCTGTACGGCTCGTTGTCGTTCCGGGCGTTCATCGCCGCCGGGCAGCCGAGCCCGCACCCCTCCGCCGACCCGTCCGCCGCCGCCCCGTCCAGGCTGAACGGCCCCTCGTTGTCGACCCACCCGATCCCCTGGTCGTTGCTCACACCCGGGTCCGCCACCCGCCGCCGGTAGACCAGCGGCCGGGCCGCCGCCTCCGCCACCATGACCGTCAGCGACGTGCCGTCGCCGACCGACCCCATCGCGTTCCGCGAGTCCCGGTGCATGACCGAGAACCGGTTGGCGGACGTGTAGACCGGGGCCGGCAGGTGCGGGTTGATGCTCCCGTGCTGCACCCCCTGGATCGCCTCGTAGTCGGTCGGGGCGAGCGGCCGGGCGAACGTCAGGGCCGGGCGGCCGGGGGCCGGGGTCGGCTTGGCGACCGCCGACCGCGTCGGGGTGCGGCCGGCGGTGCTCGGGCACTCGTACAGCGGGAGGGTCTTGGCGGCGGCCGTGAGGTTCGGCCCCTCCCACCAGTGGAAGTTCAGGTCGAACACCCCGCGGACGGTCTCCTGCTCGACGTACGGCAGGATCGCCGCCCGCCACGAGTGCCACCTCCCGGCCGGGTTGCCGGCCGCCGGCCCGGTCCACCCGGAGGCGGGGAAGAACTGGTAGGCGTCGTGGTACCCGTGGACCGCCAGGCCGATCTGCTTCAGGTTGTTCTGGCACCGCGCCCGGGCGGCGCCCTCCCGGGCCTTCTGGACCGCGGGGAGCAGCAGCCCGACCAGCACGGCGACGACGGCGGCGACGACGAGCAGCTCGACGAGCGTGAACCCGCCTGGACCGCGGCCGTCCCGGCCGCCGCGACCCCGGTCGGGAGCCGACACGACCCTCCCGGGAGCGACCCGAGTCGGGTCGGTGGAGCGGCCGGGACGGCCGCGGTCCAGGACGGACGTGAGGGCGCGCCGGCGCGACGCGGGGGACATGGGTGCGACTCGGGGTGCGGAGCAAAGCGGTAGACGTGATGGTACGCCGGGGCGGGCGGGAGGTGAAGCGCCCGGCGGCCACTTCTCACCGCGCGCTCACCGGACGAACCGGGTCACCTTGGTCGCCCCGTCCTGCAGCTCGAACCGGTAGCCGTCCGGGAACGCGTCGGCGAACTCCTCCTGGTGCGACACCAGCAGGATGCAGTGCAGGTGTCCGCGGAGGTTCTGTAGCTCCTGGATCATCACCTGCCGGCCGGCCCGGTCCAGGCACCCGAACCCCTCGTCGATGATGACGCTCTCGATCGGCCGGTGCTGCTTGCTGGCGTACTGCCCGATCCCCAGCGCGAGGGCGACGGCGACCCGGAACCGCTGGCTCCCGCTCAGGAACGCCACGTTGATCGCCGCCCCCCCGGTCACCCGGTTCGCGCACTCCAGCTCCAGCGCCTTCTCCGCCGTCCCCTCGTCCGTCCCGACCAGGCGGAGGAACAACTGCCCGCCGCTCAGCCGGTCGAGGACCGCGTTCGCGTAATCGACGATCTGCCGCTCCGCCTTCCGCACCAGGAACCGCTGCAGCCGGTCCCGGCCGAGCAACTCGGCGAGCGCCTTGTACCGGGCGTGCTCGGCGTCCGCCGCCCTGTACTGCTCGCCCAGGTCGGCCCGCCGCGCCCGGTACTCGTCCAGCACCCGCTTCCGCCCCTGGGCGCCGAACAGGTCGGCGTTCCGGGCGTCGAGGTCCGCCCGGGCGGCGGCGACCTCGGCCTTCACCTCGTCCGGCGGCCGCCGGGCCTCGGCCGGGAACCCGTCCGCCTCGGCCCGGGCCTGGTCGATCTCGGCCCGGAGCGGGTCGAGACCGCCGCGGGCCGCCTGGAGTTGGGCGAACCTCGCCTCGACCCCCTTGGCGGTCAGGGCGTCGAGCTCGTCCTGCCACCGCGACCGGTCGGTGAACCCGGCCGTCTCGGCCGGCTTCCGCCACGCCGGGGGGAGGGCCTTGGTCGCCCGCTCGACCGCCTCCGCGCTCTGCCGCCGGCTCGCCTCCTCCAGGTTCAGCTTGCCGGTGATCTCGGTCAGGTCGCGGTCGACGTTCCCCAGCTCGCGCTGCTGGCGGTCGGCGTCGGCGTCGGCGGCGGCGATCGCCTTCTTGGTGGCCGCCAGGCTCGCGGCGACCGCCTTCTCGTCCGCCTGCTTCGTGCTGAACTCCTCGCGGACGGCCGCCGGGTCGCCGGCCGGCAGGCCGCGCCGCGCCCGGTCGAGCCGGTCGCGGGCGGAGTCGAGCTTCGCCCGCAACTCCCCGACCTTCCGCGCCTCGTCCTGGGCCGCCCGCAACTGGCCCCGGACCCCGGGCAGCCGCCTCGCCTCCTCGTTCAAGGTGGTGACATCGCGCCGGTCGGGGTACGTGACGGCGGACCAGTCGGCCGGCTCGGCCGGGCCGACCCGGTCCTTGTACTCCTGCGGGAGCGGGTAGTACGACTTCTGGCACGATTCGGTCAGCCGCTTGATGTCGTGGGCCGCCTGCTTGACCGCGGCGTTCGCGGTGGCGTACTGCTCGCGGAGCTTGACCAAGTGCTCGCGGCCGGCGGCCTCCTTCGCGGCCAGGTCGTCCTCGGTGGCGCGGGCCTTGGACGCGGCGGCGGCCAGGTCGGTCGCCTTCCGGTCGGCGGCCTTGGCGTCGAGGTCGCGCCGCTTCTTCTCCGCCTCGAAGTGGGCCGGGGTGAGCGGCTGGCCGCACGCCCGGCACGCCTTCTCCCCGGTCAACTGCTTGAACTCGTCGGCCAGCTGCCGCGCGTGGACGGCCAGCGCCTTCGCCGACGCCGCCTCCTGGTCCTTCGCCGCCCGGTCCTCGCGCGCCGCCTTCGCCCTCGCCTCCAGGGCGGTGAACTCCTCCTTCGCCCGCAACCCGTCCGCCTTCAGCCGCCCCTCGTCGGCCCGGGCCTGCTTCTCCGCCGCGACCGCCTTGGTGAGCTCCGACCGGTCCTGGTGCAGTCGCTCCAACAGCGCGACGTGCTGGGCCAGCAGGGCGAGCCGCTCCGACTCCGCCTGGAGCGCCCGGACCGCGGCCTCGGGGTCCGCCGGGAACGGCTTCAGCTCCGCGTCGAGCCGCCGGACCTCGGCGTCCGCCTCCTCCACCTGCTTGACCTTCTCCAGCACCCCGGCCAGCTCGCGGAGGCGGGTGTTCAGCCCGGCCAACTTGCCCTCGTCGTCGGCGAGCGACTTCTTCAGGTGCTCGCGCCGCTTGCGGGCCTGGTCGAGGTCGGCCTCGGTCCGCCGCCGGGCGTCCGCCCGGTCCTCGCGCTGCCTGTTCAACTGCTCCGTCTTCCGCTCCGACTCGCCGATCCGGCCGCGCTCGGTGACGATGGTGCCGACGGCCGGGAGGACGTCGCGCAGCTCGCGGAGCCGGGCGTGGTCCGCCTCGATGGCGACCGCGTGGCCGAGCACCGCCTCGGACGCGGCCAGCTTGCCGCGCAGCTGGTCGAGCTTCCGCCGGGCCTCGTCCCACCGCCGGGCCTGGAGTTCGAGTGACACCAGGGTGTCGATGCGGTCCCGGGCGGCGGCGGCGGCGGCCTCGGCCTCGACGACTCGCCCGGCGGCGGCCGTCAGCTCCTCGTCGGGCACCTCGGGGACCCCGGACAGCTGGTTGGTGACGGCCTCGACCCGGCCCTTCAGCTCGCGCCGGCGGTCGTCCGCCCTGGCGTGGAGCCGCTGGTACCGCTCCAGGTCGACGATCCGGGCGAGCACCCCGGCCCGCCCGGCGGGGGTGCTGTCGAGCAGCTTCTCGGACTTCCCCTGGAGCAGCAGGACGGACGAGGTGAACGTCTCGTAGTCGAGGCCGATGGTGTCCTTCACCCAGCCGTCGAACCTGGCCTTGTAGGTGGTGTCCGGGACGGCCTCCCACTCCCCGCCGGGGAGCCGCTTCATCACCTGCTGGGTGCCGGCGACCTTGTCGTGCTTCTGCCGGCGGACGGTCCGCTTGACCCGGTACGGCTGCCCCTCGACGGTGAAGTCGAACTCGACGCTGAGGGTGGCGGACTCCTTGTTGACCAGCTCGCCGGCGCTCTGGCTGCCGCCGCGGTGGTGGCCGAACAGGGCGAAGGTGACGGCGTCGAAGACGCTCGACTTGCCGCTCCCGTTGGTGCCCGAGAGCATCCACAGCGGGGCCCCGTCGAACCGCACCTCCTGCTCGTCCTTGTACGACAGGAAGCCGGACAGCTTGATGCGCTGCGGGATCACCGTTCACCCCCCCCGTTTAGCCGCGGCGCGGAGTCCCCGGAGCGGAGCGCGGGGCAGACGCCGCGCTCCGCTCCGGGGACTCCGCGCCGCGGCTAAACTCGTCACTCCACGTCCTTCAGCAGCCCGTCGGCGATGTCCAGGATCGCCCGGCGGTCGGCCTCCGGGTGCTGGATCAGCTCCTGCCCGAGGTAGTCGCGGACCGTCTCGGCGAAGCCCTTCCCGCCGCCCGGGCCGGCCGGGTCGGCGAGCGTCGGCCCGAGCGCCCCGACCTCCTTCCAGTCCCGCGAGTACCACCGCGGGAAGATCCGGTCCAGGTCGCGCAGCACCTCCTCCAACTGGTCCGTCCCGGCGGTGTACCGGATGTCCAGCTTGACCAGGTCGGCCCGGGCGTCCGGGTACTCGGCCTTCAGCCGCGGGATGTCGGCCGCCGGGTCGGTGACCAGCACCTCGTACACCGGGGTGGCCGGCAGCGGCAGCACGACCGGGTCATCGGTGCGGCCATTCTCCCCGATCTCGAAGAGCACGACGCCCTTCTGGTCGCCCCGCTCGCCGAGGTCCATCCGCTCAATGCTGCCGGAGTACCGGACGTGGTTCGCCCCGAGCCACTGCGGCTTGTGGATGTGCCCGAGGGCGGCGTAGTCGAACTGTTGCGGCAGGTCGCGGCCCTCGACCACAACGTCTTCTTCCTCGGTGATCCGGAACAGGCTCGGACCGACGCTCGACCCGTGGACGTGGACGTGGGCCCCGAGCACGGCCGGTGCGGTCGGGTCGTACTTCGGGTGGGCGCGGAGGTCGCGGAGGGCGTCGGCCCAGGCGGACACGAGGAGCTTGTTCTTCTCCTCCGGGCTGCCGTACTTCAGGGCGGCGTCGCCCTTGAAGTACCGGCTCGGGGTCGGGTACGGCATCAGGACGAACTGGACCGGGAACCCGCCGAGGCGGTCGTCGAGGCGGACGAAGGTGGGGTCGGCGGCGAGGTACAGCCGGCCGGGCGGGACGGTGTCGCCGGGCCGGCCGCCGGCCGGGGAGGCGAGGGTCATGGCGCTGACGAGGGTCTGGCAGAAGTTCTCGTTGTCGTGGTTGCCGGTGAGGGTGAGGATGGTGCCGCCAGATTCCAGGAACGGGCGGAACACGTCCTGCCAGTGGCGGATGGTTTCGCGGAGGCCGTCCGGGCGGGCCAGCTCGCTGAACAGGTCGCCGGCGACGAGGAGCACGTCGACCGCCTGGTCGCGGCAGTGGGCGGCGACGCGCTCGACCGCGGCGCGGAGGTCGGCGGTCCGGTCGATCCGGCCGAGGCGGTCGCCGAGGTGCCAGTCGGCGGTGTGGAGGATCTTCATTTCCGCGCATTGTGCCGCGGACGGTCGCCGGGTGGAAGGTCAGAAGCGGGCGGGGCGACGCGAAGGAGGTGGTTACCGCTTCGAGGACAGGACGATGATCACGGGAAGCACGATCGCGATGAGCACGAGTGCGACGCAGATAGTCTTGACCAAGTCGAGGTCCAGATCAGATCGCTGTGCCTCCTCCGCGTCCATTTCATCCGCGCACCGTTTACAAACCGTCCGCAACGCGAATTGCTTGCTTGACGAGAGCCGACTGGGAAAGAGTGAGAACGGCTTCCGCGAACGGCCGTGTCGTTCGCCGACTTGAACGGTGCGGCGGAACCCCGCGCCTTTGGCGATCGAACAGCCGCAGAGGTAGCAGTCGGGCATGGCGGGAGTGTCGCACGGGACGGTTCGCCTGTCAAGCGACCGTCCGCTCGCCGCGGCTACCTCAGCAGGCGCACGGCGGCGAACACGAACCCGAGGGTGCCGCCGACCAGCAGGAGGGCGACGCCCCAGGTCCGGGCCCAGGACGTCGGGTACAGGTACACCCCGCACCGCGGGCACGGGGCGGCGTCGCCGGCGTCGACCGGCTCGGCCGTCCCCTGCCACCGGCACACCGTACACTGGTAGGAGCGTTCGCGGGCCATCGCGTCACCCCTTCGGCACCCAGACCGGCGGCGGGGTGATGTCGTCGGCCGGGCGCTTCCCGGCGTCTGCCCGGCCGCTCCCGGTCAGCCGGCTGATCACCTTCACGGTCATGTCGGCGTCGCAGGCGATCTGGCAGCTCAGCCGGACGTCGGTCAGCCCCTTCGCGGCGAGCACCTGCTTCTCGGCCTCGGTCATCTGGTCCGGCTCGCCGGCGACGAACTCGACCCGGCAGGTGGTGCACCGGGCGTTCCCGCCGCAGGCGTGCAGTTGGTCGACGCCCGCCTCGTCGGTCAGGGCCAGCACCAGCCGCTTCCCGGCCGGCACGTCGGAATCGCCCACGCCCTCGATCGTCAGCTTCGGCACGGCCCGCCCTCCCGGCTCGGTTCACGGCGACCCCGGCATTGTAACGCGGCGGCCGGGATCGGATACGATGGCGGCGTCACCGTCCCCGTGGAGCACCGCCATGCCGCCCGGCCAGGTCCGGGAACTCCCGCCGCCGACCGCCCCGGCGCCGCTGCTCGACTGGCTGTTGACCGCCCTCGCCCCGATGAACCGCACCCGGGTGAAGCAGCTGCTGCGGGCCGGCCGGGTCGTCGTGAACGGCGCCGCGGTCACCCGCCACGACCACCCGCTGACGCCCGGCGACCGCGTCGGGATCGCCCGCGAAGGAACGGCCGAACGGTCCGGCCAACCGCTGTTGCCGGTCGTGTACGAGGACGACGCCCTCATCGTGATCGACAAGCCGTCCGGGCTGCTGACCGTCGCCACCGACGGCGAGAAGGCCGACACCGCGTTCGCCCGATTGCGGGCGCAGTTGGAAGGGCGGCGGGCCGGGCGGCCGTTCGTCGTCCACCGGCTCGACCGCGACACGTCGGGGTTGCTGCTGTTCGCCAGAAGCCCGGAGGTGCGCGACCGGCTGCAGGCGAACTGGGAGGCGGTGGCGAAGACGTACCTGGCGGTGGTGGAGGGGGCGCCGGACCCGCCGGCGGGGGTGGTCGAGAACTACCTGACGGAGGGCCGCGACCTGCGCGTGCGGGCGGGGAAGCGGCCCGGCGGGGGCGCGAAGCGGGCGGTGTCGCGGTACCGGGTGGTGGCGTCGGCCGGCGGGTACAGCCTGGTGGAGGTCGGGCTGGAGACGGGGCGGAAGCACCAGATCCGGGTTCATCTGGCGGGGCTGGGGTGCCCGGTGGTCGGGGACCGGGTGCACGGGGCGGCGACCGACCCGGCCGGGCGGTTGGGGCTGCACGCGTGGCGGCTGGCGCTCGACCACCCGGTGACCGGCGGGCGGGTGGGGTGGGAGTCGCCGCTGCCGGAGAAGCTGCGGCGGGTGGTGGGGTGACTTGTAGGGTGGGCCGAGCCGGCGCTTCGCCGGCGAGTCCCACCGGGCGTCGGCGGTGGTGGGACTCGCCCGCAGAGCCGGGCTCGGCCCACCCTACTACGACTTGCCGAGCACCAGGTCGACGACCCAGCACCCGCGGACGTGCGGCCCCGGCCCGCGGCAGTGGGTCAGCACCTGGTCGTCCTCGCACCCGGCGTCCTGGAGGGCGTCGGCCAGGATCGGCATGGCGGCGAAGTCTCGGCCGGCGTACATCCCCCTCGCCAGTGACAGCACGGTGTCCGTCCCCCAACCCGGGTCGAACGCCACCGGCCGGAACGGGTTCCCGACGATCTCCCGCAGCAGGTGGGCGACCTGGCGGGCGCGCTGCGGATCGCCCCACCCCTCGGACCCGTCCAGCAGTCTCCGGATCGTCCAGTCGCTGACGTCCGCGTCGTAGACCAAGTGCGCGGCGAACAGCTGCAACTCCGGAGTGTCGTCCGCCGGGTGCCGGTCCGCGTCCTTCATGTCGCTCCAGATCTCATCCGTTTCCGCGTCGGAGTAGGCCCGGTCGAACTTCGTCTCGAAGTATTCGACCGCCCGCCGGCAGCGGTCGTCCGCCGCGACGAACGGCCAGACGAGCCGGCAGCACGCGGCCCCGAAGAACGCCCGCTTCCGCTCCGTGTGGGGGTGGTGCGGCGACTTGTCGCACAGGGCGCCGTCGGCCACGACGGCGTGCATCGCCAGCGGGTCGTCGCTCGTCAGCCACTCCGCCTCGGTCATCGCAGTCACCCCGGCTTGTGCCACACGCTCAGCACGCACAGCTGGCCGAGCAGCCGCAGCCGCAGCGCCCGGGCCGGCGACCACCCGCGGGCCACCAGCGTCCGCTTCAGCCCCTCGTGCTCCATCGCCAGCAGCACCGCCCGCCCGCCCGGCTTCAGCACCCGGTCCCACTCCGCGGCCGCCGCCTCCAACAACGGCCCGATCTTCTCGATCGACTCCAACTGCTTCCCGAACGGCGGGTTCGACACGATCCGGTCCACCGACGCCGTCTCCAGCGGTAGCCGGGTCGCGTCCCACCGGGCCAGGTCCGCCGGCCCGACCTGCTGCAAGTTCTGTGAGGTGACGAACACCGCGTTCGGGTCGATGTCCCCGCCGACCACCCGCACCCGCCCGGCCCGGCTCCGCTTCCCCGCCACGTCGATCACCTCCGCCAGGATCGTCCCGGCCCCGCACATCGGGTCGAGGACCGTCATCCCGGGGCCGATCCCGGCGAGCCGGGCCATCGCCGCCGCCACCGTCGGCCGGAGCGACGCGGCGACGTGGTCGAGCTTGTACGTCCGGTGCCGCATGGTGCGGTCGGACAGCCGCACCCCGCACACCGCCGTCTTGCTGTAGATGGTCAGCCAGATCTCGAGCCAGGCGTTCTCGTTGCTGTACTGCCAGCCGTGCGGGATCTTCCCGGCCAGCCCGGCGACGAACGCCTCCCGGGCGTCCGCCCGCCGATACCCGTGCTCGCCCTGCATCTGGCAGACGAGGTGGTACGTCGGCCGGCCCTTGGTCTTCGGCCGCAGCTTGTGGTGCAGTTTGAACAGGTGGTCCCAGTCCGGCTTCTTGGCGGTCCAGGTGCGGAGGGTGTCGAGGTCCTCGGCCTTGTACGTCAGCGTGTCCGACCCCCAGGCCATCAGGAACACGTCCTCGGTGGTACGGAGCGACAGCACCGCCGGCGTGAGTTCTTCGACGCGGAACACGGCGAGGCCGCGGTACGTCTTCTTCACCTCGCCGCCGAGGTCCCGGGTGATCTCGTCCGCCGCCACCGTCTCGACGCCTCCCTGGGTCATGGCGTACAGCGGGGGGAGCGGCTTGTCGTCGGTCGGCCGGCCGGAGCGGGACATCGGAGCGTCTCGGGTGCGGGGGCAACGGGTTATCATACCGGGCGGGGGTGGGTGCGAGGGTCGTCGCCCCCGGCCGTCTCGGTCGCAGCCCCCTCACCCGGAACCGCGAAGCGCAGTTCCGACCTCTCCCCCGAAGCGGGGGCGAGGTGGGGGCGGTGCGGCCCCTCGAAACGTCCCCGACCCGGGCCGTGGTGGAGGAGGCCGGCGGCCCCCACCTCGCCCCCGCTTCGGGGGAGAGGTCGCCGGCGCCCCGCCGGCGGGTGAGGGGGAGCCACCGTCCGAGAAGACCAACCGCCGTCGCCCTACAACACCCTCATGCCCGAAGACCTCCCCGCGCTGCTCGGCGGACCGCCGGTCCGCCCCAACGGCCCGCCGCCGTGGCCGCCGCCCGACCCGGACGTGCGGGCCGCCCTCGCCGCGGCGACCGCCGCCGGGGCGTGGGGCCGGTACCACGGCGAGCACGTCGCCGCACTCGAAGCCGAACTCGCCGCGTCCCACGCCGTCCCGCACGCCCTCACCTGCGCCAGCGGCACCCTCGCCGTCGAGGTCGCGCTGCGGGCACTCCGCGTCGGACCCGGGGACGAGGTCGTCCTCGCCGCCTACGACTACGAGTCGAACTTCCTCACCGTCCACGCCCTCGGGGCGACCCCCGTCCTCGCCGACCCCCACCCCGACACCTGGCAGCTCGACCCGGTTCGACTCGAAGCCGCGTTCACGGAGCGCACGAAGGCGGTCGTCTGCTCGCACCTCCACGGCGGCCTCGTGCCGATGCGCGAGGTGGCCGACCTCTGCCGCGGGCGCGGGGTCGGGGTGGTCGAGGACGCGGCGCAGGCCCCGGGGGCGACCGTGCAGGGGAAGCCGGCCGGGACGTGGGGCGACCTCGGCACCCTCAGCTTCGGCGGGTCGAAGCTGCTCGCCGCCGGCCGCGGCGGGGCCGTCCTGACCGCCGACCCGCAGTTGCACCAGCGGGCGAAGGCGTTCCTCAGCCGCGGCCTGCAGCAGTGGGCCGCGCTCAGCGAGCTGCAGGCCGCCGCGCTCCGCCCACAACTCCGGAAGCTTCCCGAGGTGACCGCGATCCGTGCCGACCGGGTGCGGGAACTCGTCGGGTGCCTCGCCGTCCCCGGCCTGGTGCCGTTCCCCGTCCCGCCCGACTCCGCCCCCGCGTTCTACAAGCTCGGGTTCCGGTACGACCCGGCCGCGTTCGGGCTGCCGCGCGACCTATTCGTCCGAGCCGTGCGGGCGGAAGGGGTCGCGCTCGACGCCGGGTTCAAGGCTCTCCACGTCGGCCGCTCCCCGTCCCGGTTCCGGGCCGCCGGCGACCTCACGCACGCGACCGCCGCTCACGCCGGTTGCGTCGTCCTCCACCACCCGGTGCTCGGACTGTCACGGGCCGACGCCCGGCAGGTGGCGGACGCGGTGGCGAAGGTGTATCGTGAGCGGGACCGGTTCTGACCCCGCCGCGGCCCACCGAGACCCCTCATGCGCGCCGTCTCCACCCTCCTCCTGTCTTCCCTCACACTCACACTCGCACTCACACCCCCGACGCGGGCGGCCGACCCGGTCCCGCCGGCCGGGATCTGGAAGCTCGCCGTCCCGACCGGGGAGGGCGAGGACGTGCTGTTCATGGTCGCCCTCACCCAGGACGACGGGAAGTGGGTCGGGGACTACCTCGGGGCGTCGGTCAAGCTCGGGGCCGAGCCGAAGCTGAAGAACCTCAAGGTCGACGGGGACGCGGTCCGGTTCACCCTCGACCTCGGCGGGCGGGAGCTGGTGTCGTTCGACGGGGTGCTCGCCAAGGACAAGAAGAAGATCGCCGGGTCCGTCTCGCTGGTCGGGCGCAAGCTGGTCGTCGCCGAAATGCACCCGACCAAGCTGCGGAAGCTGGACGACCCGTTCGCCCTCGCCCGGGAGACGCTCGGCCAGGTCGAGGGCGGGCCGAAGCTGTTCGACGCGGCGGCCGAGGTGGTCGCCCGGGCGGCCGAGAAGAAGGTGCCGGCGGACGAGGTCCGCGGCATCCTGGACCGGGTGAACAAGGCGGCCGGGGCGTACGGCCCGCGGTGGGAGCGGGAGACCACCCTCGGGCTGGCCGACGCCCTGGCCGGGCAGGACGGGTTCGCCGACCTGGCCGTCGCCCAGGCGAAGCGGGCCGAGCGGCTCCTGTCCGACGACGACGACGCGGCCACCCGGCTGCGGGTGCTGGAGGCGGTCGTCCGCACCCTCACCCGGGCCGGGAAGGCGGCGGACGCGAAGCCGTTCGCCGCCCAGGTGACCAAGCTGGAGGCCCGGGACTACGCCGAGTACGCCAAGACCCTGCCGTTCAAGCCGGAGCCGTTCGCCGGGCGGAAGGGGAAGTCGGACCGCGGGGTCCTGGTCGAGGTGTTCACCGGGGCCGAGTGCCCGCCGTGCGCCGCCGTCGACCTCGCGTTCGACGGGCTGATGAAGGCGTACCCGCCGGCCGACGTGGTGCTGTTGCAGTACCACGTCCACATCCCGCGCCCGGACCCGCTCGCCAGCCCGGCCGCCATGTCCCGGCTGGAGGACTACTACAGCAACCAGGTGGAGGGGGCCCCGACGGTGTTCGTCGGCGGGAAGCTCGGGCCGGCCGGCGGGGGGCCGGCGGGCGCGGCCGGGAAGGCGTTCGCCGCCCTCCGCGGGCCGATCGACGAGGCCCTGGAGAAGGCCCCGGGGGTGAAGCTCGGGCTGACCGTGGCGAAGGCCGAGAAGGGCGGGTTCACCGGCAAGGCGACCGTCTCCGGGCTGGAGGCGCCGGGCGAGAAGATGATGCTGCGGTTCGTGCTCGCCGAGGAGCGGGTGCGGTACGCCGGCGGGAACGGGATCCGGTACCACCACATGGTGGTGCGGGCGATGCCCGGCGGGGTGAAGGGGTTCCCGCTGCCGAAGAAGGACGCCGAGCAGGCGGTGGCGTTCGACCCCGAGGAGGTGCGGAAGGAGCTGGCGAAGTACCTGGACGAGTTCGAGAAGAACGACGGGCCGTTCCCGCGCCCGGACCGCCCGCTCGGGCTGAAGAACCTGAAGCTGGTGGCGTTCGTCCAGAACGACGCCACCCGCGAGGTGCTGACCGCCGTCCAGGTGGACGTCGGGGAGAAGTGACCGGCCGCCGCAGGCGGCTCGGGTCACTTCCGGGCCGGCACCGTCGCCGCCAGCGCGGCGGTCGCCCACCCGGTCGCCGCCACCGACACGAACTGGTCCTTCCCGTGCGGGAACCCGCTCTCGTAGTACGGCTGGAACGGCTTGCTCCGCGACTTCACCTTCCACGTCCCGTCGTCCAGCCGCGTCTCCAGCAGGAACCCCACCCCGGCCCGGTACGCGGCCGCGTCCGCCGGCAGCCCGCCGGCGTGGTGCAGGGCGTACAGCGCCGACCCGGTCGCGTACCCGTCGCTCTCGGCCTGGTCGAGCTGGCCCCACCCGCCGTCCGCCCGCTGGGTCCGGGCCAGCTCCCACGCGGCCGCCGCCACCGCCTCCTTCCCGGCCCCCGCCTCCGCCAGCCCGAGGAGCCGGAACACCCGGTCCTCGGTGTCCTTCGCCGCGGTCTTCGCCAGCCACCCGCGGGCGGCTTCCACCCGCTTCGCCACCTGGTCCTTGTCCGCCCCGGCCCCGAACACCCGCAGGGCCCGCAGGGCGAGGTACGTCGTGGTGAAGTCGCTCGCCTCGGTCGGCGGGCGGTTCGACCCGGTCCGCCAGTAGTCCCGCGCCCCCGGGAACTTGAGCAGGTACCCGACCGCCGCGTCCGTCGCGTCGTCCGGCTTGTGCCCCGCGAGTTCGAGGGTGAGCAGGGCGAACGCGGCGGTCGCCGCCTGCCCGCCGGTCCCGCGGCCGTCCTTGAACCGGTCCTTGTTCGACGCCAGGAACCCGGCGACGTGCTCCGCCTGTCCCGCGAAGAAGGTGTCCGGTACGGCGAGCCCGCGGCCCTTCGCGGCACTCAGGGCCAGGAGCGGGTACGCCTGGTTGTGGCAGGCGAAGCACGTCTTCTGGTCGGCGTGTCCGGTCGCCCCGGCGACCAGCTTCGGGACCGCCGCCGCGACCGCCCGGGTCGGCTCCGGCACGGCCAGCGGGACGAGGACGGCGAGGAGCGGGAGCATGGCGGAACCTCCGGCGGGGGCGTGTCCTGTGGTTATACTCGCCCCGGCACCCGCCGGGCGAACCGCGACCGTCCCGCCGCGACCCGTCAGGTGCAAACCCGCTCGCCGTGCCACACCTGAGGGGTCGCGGCGGGACGGTCGCGGTTCGCCCGGAAAGACACCGAACATCCCAGTTCTCTCCGGTGGCGCCTAAAATGGGGTGTCCCCGTCCCGCCGCCCCGGTGGTATCGCCCATGTCCGACCCGGCCGACGACGCCCCCCGCCCGGCCGCCCGGCGGCGCCGCACCCCCCGCAAGAAGGCCGGGTCCCCGCCACTCCCGGACGACGGGTCCGCCCTGTTCCTCGGGTGGGCCGGCACCGACCACGCCCCGACCCTCGGGTTCAACCCGACCGCCTCCCGCCAGGCCGCCCGCGACCCGCTCACCTACGCCGGCGACGGCCACCTGATGACCGTCGCCCCGACCGGGGCCGGGAAGGGCGTCGGGCTCATCATCCCGGCCCTGCTCACCTACCCCGGGTCGGTCATCGTCACCGACATCAAGGGGGAGAACTACCAGGTCACCGCCCGGTACCGCCGCGAACTCGGCCAGCAGGTGGTCGTCCTCGACCCGTTCGGGCTGGTGGCGAACAAGGACAAGGCCGACAAGCTGAACCCGTTCGACCTGTTCAAGGTGCCCGGGTCGGACCCCGAGTCGGACGCCGAGATGATCGCCTCGCAGCTGGCCGTCGGGCACGAGTTCAGCTCCGACCGGTACTGGGAGGACACCGGCCGCGGGCTGGTCGCCGGGCTGGTCGCGGACGTGGCCACCAGCTCCCCGCCGGAGCGGCGGAACCTCTGCTCCCTCCGCGAGTTGCTGTACAACGACGACCTCGACTACACCCTGGCGGTCGCCCTCGACACCCGCAAGAAGACCATGTCCCCGCTCGCCCGGGACGAGTTCGTCGCCTACCTCGCCGCCCCGGCCGACAAGACCCGGCCGTGCATCCGCACCACCGCCACCACGTTCGTCAAGTGCCTCGGCAGCACCGCCGTGTCCCGGAGCCTGGAGAGGTCGACCTTCGACCTGTGCGACCTGCTCCGGAACAAGCCGATGACCATCTACCTGGTCCTCCCTCCGGAGAAGCTGCTGAGCCACCGCGGGCTGTTGCGGCTGTGGGTCGTCACCCTGATGACGGTGGTGATGCGGCGGACCCGGCTGCCGAAGCAGCGGACACTGTTCCTGCTGGACGAGGCGGCCCAGCTCGGGTCGCTCGACCTGCTGCCGCAGGCGGTGTCGCTGCTCCGCGGGTACGGGCTGCAGGTGTGGACGTTCTGGCAGGACCTGAGCCAGCTGATCAAGCTGTACCCGAGCAACTGGGAGGCGGTGGTGAACAACGCCGCGGTGCTGCAGGCGTTCGGGGTGCCGGGGCACGCCGCCCGGGTCGGGTGGCGGGCGGTCCTCGGGGACGCCGACGCCCAGCTGGCGGGCGAGCTCCACCCGGACGAGATGCTGGTGGCGGTGACCGGCCGGACGACCGCCCGGCACACCCGGGCGAACTACCTGACCGACCGCCCGTTCGCCGGCCGGTTCGACCCGAACCACCGGTTCGCCGGGCACGAGATGTGACCGGGCGGTGGGGCCCGCCGCTTGCGGCGTTGCGGGCGCCGC
Organism: Isosphaera sp.; assembly: GCA_013822345.1. Taxonomy (GTDB): domain Bacteria; phylum Planctomycetota; class Planctomycetia; order Gemmatales; family Gemmataceae; genus Gemmata. The sequence goes on along the minus strand of PNKH01000001.1, from coordinate 149,154 downwards.
GACGCCGCAAGCGGCAGGCGCCCATATCCTGACCGTGTCCCGCGCCGGAACGGACCCTTCCCGATGGCCGACGAACCCCGTCCCGTGTCCCTCAAGCGCGAGGGCGACGGGCTGAAGATCGAGTGGTCCGACGGGTCGGCGACGTTCGCCGCCTGGCGGCACCTTCGGGCGAACTGCCCGTGCGCGAGCTGCGGCGAGGAGCGGACCAAGCCGCCGGACCCGTTCCGCATCCTCTCCCCGCAGGAGGTCGCCGCCGGCGCCCCCGCCCCGGTGGCGATGCGGCCGGTCGGCCACTACGCCTACCAGATCACCTGGAACGACGGCCACGACACCGGGATCTACCCCGTGTCGCGGCTGAGGGAACTGAGTAGCCCCTTATCAGGTTGATTCCAGACTTCAGATTTGTGATTGACGATTGAAAGCACGAGGCAGTGGCTTTCAATCGTCAATCACAAATCTGAAATCACAAATCCGGGAACGTCATGAACCCCCAGATGCCCCCCAAACTGTCCCTCCCCGGCGTCAAGAACGTGGTCGCGGTGGCGAGCGGGAAGGGCGGGGTCGGGAAGTCGACCGTGGCCGCCAACCTCGCCCTGGCCCTGCACATGGGCGGCAAGGCGGTCGGGCTGATGGACGCCGACATCTACGGGCCGTCCGTCCCGATCATGTTCGGGCTCGGGACGGTCGACCAGAAGACCACCCCGTTCCCGGTCGAGAAGTACGGCGTCCGGCTGATGAGCATGGGGTTCCTGATGGGCCCGGAGCAGGCGGTCATCTGGCGCGGCCCGAAGGTGGCCCAGATGGTCCAGGCGTTCCTCGGGCAGATCGACTGGGGCACCCTCGACTACCTGGTCATCGACCTCCCGCCCGGGACCGGCGACGCCCAGCTCACCCTCAGCCAGAGCGCCCCGCTGACCGGGGCGGTGATCGTCACCACCCCCGGGGAGGTGAGCCTGATCGACGCCCGCAAGGGGGTGAAGATGTTCCGCGAGGTCAAGGTCCCGATCCTCGGGATCGTCGAGAACATGAGCTACTTCGTCGACCCGGCCGGGACGAAGACGCCGATCTTCGGGGTCGGCGGGGGGATGAAGCTGGCGGTCGAGAGCAACGTCCCGTTCCTGGGCGAGCTGCCGATCGACCCGCGGGTGGCCCGGTGCGGGGACGACGGCGAGCCGATCGTCCGGAAGCACCCGGACTCGGCGGTCGCGAAGGCGTACCGGGACCTGGCCGCGACCGTGGCCGCCGCCGCGGACGCCTCCCCGCCCGCGGGCCTGCCGGACGTGCAGTTGTAACCGCCGTCCGAGCCGGAAGCGTGAGCGACGGGTTGCGGTGGCCGTCGCTCACGCTTCCGGCTCGGACGGCCGCGCCCAGGGCCGTTCGGGGTGAGGGGCTGGGCGGTCTGCGAGGCGTCGCACCCGCTCCCTGACGGTCGCGGTTCGCCGGACGCTCGGCGAACCGCGACCGTCAGGGAGCGGGTGAACCTACCCAACCCCCCACCCCGAACGGCCCTGCGGCCGCGCCGATTCGCCTTTACACCCCTCACGTCGCTCGGCATAACCCCGCCCGCACACCGCACAGGATCGCCAGTCACGCACGGGCCGCCGGGGGAGGCGGGCCGCGGGGGGGTCGTCCATGAACCGATTCCGGGGTTGGGGGCTGTCGGCCGCCGTCGCGGCCGCCGGCGGGTCGGCACTGGCCGCCGGCCCGCCCGGGCCGGTCGAGCGGACCACGCTGGTGAACAAGCTGTTCGGGCCGAAGGCCCCGAAGCCGACCGGCCCGGTGGTGGGGGTCGGGAACCCGGCGGCGGTGTCCGCCCCGCTCCCGCCGGCGGCCGTGGCCGAGGCGGTGCGGAACGAGCAGGACGCCTACGTCCGCCGGCTCCTGGTGTGCGACAAGCTCCGCCAGGTGGCGGCCGAGAAGGGGGACGACGACTTGGCCCGGCGGGCGGACGAGCTCGAGCGGCAGGCGGCCGCCCTGTACAACGCCCGGGTCGCCGCCCTCGGGGTGCTGAAGGGGAAGGTCCCGCTCCCCGGGGGCCCGCCGGCCGAGACCGTCGCCGCCCAGGCCGGCCGGCTCGCCGCCCCGGCCGCCCCGACCCCCGGCGACACCGCCTCCTCGAAGGTCTGGGAGGTGAAGCCGTGACCCGATTCCTCCTCCTCGCGGCCGCGCTGGCCGCGGTGGTCGGCTGCACCGGGATCCGCCCGGTCGGCCCGCTGGCGAAGATGGCGGACGGCCCGAAGAGCGTGCCGCTGAAGGACCGGGATGCGTCGGAGCCGTCGCCGGTGCCGGCGGTCAAGCCGACCCCGCCGTCGAACACGATCGGGCTGGAGGACGTGACCCCGGACGACCCGAACGCGGCCGCCCGGCGGCTGACCCAGGAGCTGGACGCCGACCGGCGGACGATCCCGGCCGTCCCGGTGCTGGTGCAGACATCGCGGATCAAGGGCGGGGTGAGGCGGGAGTGACGCGAGGAATGGGTCCGTCCGAGCCGGAAGCGTGAGCGACGGGTCTCGCCCCGTCGCTCACGCTTCCGGCTCGGACGGACACCGATGTCACTCGTCGTCCGCGTCGGCGAACTCTTCCAGGCGGCAGGAGCGGGTCGGCTGGCGGAGCTTCAGGAGGCCGCGGGCCTCGATCTGGCGGATCCGCTCGCGGGTGATGCCGTACTGCCGGGCCACCTCGTCCAGCGTCTTCGGGGTGCCGTCCTTAAGCCCGAACCGCAGCTCGATCACCTCCCGCTCCCGCGGGGCCAGACTCCGCAGCACCTCGCCGATCCGCTCCTTCAGCAGCCGCTGGTCGGCGTGCTCGCCCGGCGGGGCCGCCTGGCCGTCGCTCAGGAAGTCCTCCAGCGCCCGCTCCCCGTCGCCGCCGATCGGGTCGTTCAGGCTGACCGGGTGCCGGCCGACCACCCGCAGGCTCCGGGTGTCTTCCTCCTTCACCCCCAGGGCGGCGGCCAGCTCGGCGCTGCTCGGCTCCCGCCCGGTCGCCGCCGTCAGGTCGTTCCGCAGCCGCTCCATCTTCGCCAGGGTGGCGATCTGGTGGCACGGCACCCGGACCGTCCGGGCGTGGTCGTGCAGGGCCCGGGTGATCCCCTGCCGCACCCACCACGTGGCGTAGGTGCCGAACTTGAACTTCAGCCGCCACTCGTACTTGTCCACGGCCCGCATCAGCCCGCGGTTCCCCTCCTGGATCAGGTCGGAGAACGGCAGCCCGCGGTTCCGGTAGTTCTTGGCGATCGACACCACCAGCCGCAGGTTGGCCTCGGCCAGCTCCTTCCGCACCCGCTGGTACGCGGCCCGCCGCTTCCGCAGCACCCGGACCAGGGCGGCCAGCTCGTCCGGGGTCATCACCGCCCGGCCCATCGCCTCCCGCAGCACCCGCTGCCGGCGGACCCGGTCGGCCGGGCACCCGGCCTGGGCGTGGGCCACCGCGTGGTGCCGCAGCTCGTCGGCCAGGTCGGTCAGCTCGTCCGTCAGCCGCTCCAGCAGCTCGGTCCGCGGGGACAGCTCGGCGGCCAACTTCCGGCACTTGGCCAGCCGCCGGAACCGGTCCCGCCGCCACGCCGCCGCCGGTCCCGGGAACTCGTCCCGGACCCCGGCCGCGAACACGTCGGCCTCGTGCCCGAGGAGGGCCTTGAGGGTGGCGAGGTTGGTCCCGAGCCGGGCGAGGATCTGCGCCCGGGTGAGGCGCAGTTCCTCGGACGAGTACACGTCGACGTTCGGGTCGATCGGGGCCTGGCCGGCGGCGATCTGGGAGAACTTCTCGGCCACCCGGGCCAGGACCCGCGGGCAGAGGAGGGCGGCGGCCCGGAACCGGTCGCGGTGGTGCTCCAGCCGGCGGGCCAGGGCCAGCTCCTTCTCCTTGTTCAGCAGCGGGATCGCCCCCATCTGGCGGAGGTACAGGCCGAGGGCGTCGTCCGGCCCGCCGGCGTAGTCGGCGTCGGCGGCCGCCTCGGCCTCCTCGGCCGGGTGCCCGTCCGGCTCCAGCGCGGTGTCGTCGTCCTCGGCGTCCGGGTCGTCCGGGTCGTCGTCGAGGTCCAGCTCCGGGTCGTCGGCCGGCAGCCCGTCCCGCTCCTCGTCGGGGCGCAGGGGGTCGTCCGGCCGGTCGTCGCGGTCGGTGTCGGCGGCCCGGTCGTGGTGGGTCATCCGGCTCATGTCCGCGTTCGCTCCCCGGCCGGTGGTGTGCCCGGCCGGCATGGCAAGGCGCCCGTCCCTGAACGGTCGCGCCCGGCGCGGGGCCGGTGGCGGGTTCGCCGCGGCCGCGTCGGACGGGTGGTCGAAGTTGTGGGGTAACCCGCCGGGCGACGGTTCCGGGCGCCGCCGGGCGGGGGAAGCTCAAGCTTAGTCTGCCGGCGGGGGTGTGGCCACCCGCCTCAGCATTCCGACGCCGGCGCCGGGCGGAAGGTTCGCCCCCGGGCGCGGAATCACCCGACACATCACCTATTATACCCGCTGCCGGCCGGCGGGCGTGACAAACTGGCCGCAAACTTTCGCCCGGCCCCCCCGTCCGCCGACGACCCCACTACCCCAACCCGACGCCCCGTGGAACCGACCGAACTGGTCGTCGGCGGCACCCGCCGCACCGCCCTCCTGACCCGCCCGGCCGGCCCCGGCCGGCCGCTCGTCGTCCTCCTCCCCGGGACCGGCGCCACCGCCGCCTGGGCCGACGACGAGACCGGGTGGTCCGGCCTGGCCGCCCGCGAGAACTTCGCCCTCGCCATCCCCGAGGCCCTCCCCCCGGACCCCGGGAAGCCGCCGGCGTTCCTGGGCAACCCGCCGCGGTGGAACGACGGGAGTGGTCAGTGGTCAGTGGTCAGTGGTCAGTCGGACACGGCAGATCCGCCGGACGATGTCAGCTTCCTTTCCGCGGTCATCGACGATGCCGTAACCCGTTGCAGGGCCGACGCCCGGCGCGTATTCGTCACCGGGTTCTCGAACGGGGCGGCGATGGCGTTCCGGGTCGCGGCCGAGCTGGCCGACCGGGTCGCGGCGGTCGCCCCGGTCGCCGGGTACTGTCAACTCCCGGACCCGCGGCCGGGCCGGCCGATTCCCACCCTGTACATCGTCGGGGCGGCCGATCCGTTGGTGCCGGTCCGGGGCGGGGAGGTGCGCGACCCGTGGCGGCACCGGTACGTCCGCCGCCCGCCGGTGGCCGAGACGGTGGAGCGGTGGGCGCGGGCGGTCGGGTGCGACCCGGTCCCGACGGTCGAATCGGACGGCGGGGGCGTGCGGGTGGTGGCGCACCCCGGCCCGGTCCCGTTCCGGGTGGTGACGGTCGAAGGGCTGGGGCACCACTGGCCGGGCGGGAAGGGGCGGCTCAGCCCGCGCCTCGCCGGCCCGCCGTCGGCTACCGTGAACGGGACCGAACTCGTCTGGGACTTCTTCCGCACCCTCTGACCCGCCCCGGTGTCCCATGCGCCTCGCCTTCGGCCTCCTACTCGTCACCGCCGCGACCGGGTCCGCCCTCGAACCGGCGGACGTGTGGGTCCTGGTGAACAAGAACGTCCCCGAATCCCGCCAGGTCGCCGACCACTACCTGGCGAAGCGCGGGGTGCCGAAGGGGAACGTGGTCGAGCTCGACCTGCCGAAGGGCGAGGACATCACCCGGGCGGAGTACGACGCGAAGCTCGCCGGCCGCCTCCGCGACGCGCTGAAGGACAAGAAGGACGCGGCCAAGGTGCTCGTCACCACCTACGGGGTGCCGCTCCGGGTCGGCAGTCAGGTCCCGAACGCCGACGAGAAGAAGCAGCTCGACGCCCTCCGCCCGGACCTCGACGCGGCCCGGAAGAAGGTCGCCGAGCTGGAGAAGACGAAGGACGCCGACAAGAAGGACGTGGACGCCGCCCGCGCCGAGGTGAACCGGCTGCAGGCCAGGGAGAAGGTGCTGGCGCACGCCGAGAGCCAGGCGTCCGTCGACAGCGAGCTGATGCTCCTGTGGTGGCCGAAGTACGAGCTGGTGCGGTGGGTGCCGAACCCGCTGTACTTCCAGGCGTCCGAGGGGTACCGAACGCGGAACCCGCCGGTCGTCATGACCGCCCGGCTCGACGGCCCGACCGCCGACATCGCCAAGCGGCTGGTCGACGACGCGGTGGCGGTCGAGGCGAAGGGGCTGGCCGGGGAGGTGGTGGTCGACGCCCGCGGCATCCCGTTCACCTTCAAGCCGGGGACCGACATCGGGTTCGGGTACGGCGGGTACGACGAGTCGATGCGGGAGGCGGCCGCGCTGTTCGAGAAGGCGGGGCTGAAGGTGACGCTCGACCAGAAGAACGAGGTGCTGCCGGCCGGCAGCGCGAAGGGCGTCGCGATCTACTGCGGGTGGTACTCGCACGCGAAGTTCGTGGACTGCTGCGAGTACGTGCCGGGGGCGGTGGCGTGGCACCTGGCCAGCTCCGAGGCGACGACGCTGCGGAAGCCGGACAGCCCGGTGTGGTGCCCGAACCTGCTGAAGAAGGGCGCGGCGGCGACCGTCGGCCCGGTGGCGGAGCCGTACACGGTCGGGTTCCCGAAGCCGGCGGAGTTCTTCGGGTTCCTGGCGACCGGCGAGTTCACCCTGGTCGAGAGCTACGCCCGGAGCATGACGACGTGCAGCTGGATGGCGGTGCTGGTCGGCGACCCGCTGTACAACCCGTTCAAGCGGAACGCGAAGCTGAAGGTGGCCGACGTGGTCCCGAGCCCGAAGGGCGGCGGGAAGATGGTGCCGTAACGCACCCGTCGGGGAGCGGGTTCAGGACCCGGTGGGGCAGACATTCCTGTCTGCCCGGATTGGCAGACAGGAATGTCTGCCCCACCGGGTCACTTCTTCTTCGCCGGCGGCGGGACCGGCAGCGGGACGAAGTCCCTCTGGAGGATCATCCACTCCTGCAGCGCGGCCTTCAGTTTCTGCTCCACGTCTGCCGCGGCCGGCGTCCCGGCCAGGTTCTTCAGCTCGTGCGGGTCGGCCTCCAGGTCGTACAGCTCGAACATCGGCCGCGTCGGGCCGAAGTACAGCTTCGACAGCTCCGGCGACAGCTTGCCGTCCTTGTTCATCGCGACCAGTTCCTTCCACATCTCGTCGCCTGCGAAGTCGACGGGGGTGTACGGGATCTGCCACAGGGCGTTGTAGATCAGCTTGTGCCGCGTCCCGACGACGCACCGGCCGAGGTCGAACAGGGCGGAGTTGGTCGGCAGCCCGGACCCGTGCGCCCCGCGCTGGGCGAACACGTACTCCCGCGGGGCGTACTTCCCGCCGGTCAGCAGCCCGAGGAAGCTCCGCCCGGTCATCTCCTTCGGCACCTCCACCCCGGCCGCGGCCAGGAACGTCGGGCCGACGTCCTCGCCCGAGATCAGCTCGGCCGTCGCCCCGGGCTTCGCCCTCCCCGGCCAGCGGGCGACGAGCGGGCAGTGGATGCCGAACTCGTTCAGCGTCCCCTTCCCGCGGAACTGGCTCGCCCCGTTGTCCGCCGACACCACCACCAGCGTGTCCCCGTCCAGCCCGCGCTTCTTCAACTCCGCCAGCACCGTGCCGATGTCGGCGTCGAACCGGCTGATCTCGTCGTAGTACCGGGCGAAGTCCTCGCGCACGAGCCGGGTGTCCGGGTAGAACGGCGGGAGCTTGAGCTTCGCCGGGTCGTGCGGCTGCGGGACCGCGTTCTTGTCCAGCGGGCGGTGCGGGTCGCTGAAGCAGAGCTGGAGGGCGAACGGCTTCCCCTTCGGGACGGCGTCGAGGAACTCGCGGTACTGGCCGAGCATCTGCTCGCGGTTACCGGCCGTCTTCACGAAGTCGAGGCGCTTCGGGAAGGTGGCCAGGCCGAACTCGTCGAACACCTTCCGCGTCTCCGGCGGGGTGGCCGACCCGTCCAGGTGGTACGTCCGCCCGGCCACCCCGGTGAAGTACCCGGCCTTCTCCCTGAGCACCTCCGGCCACGTCTTGTACTCGGCCGCGAGCGGGGCGGAGAATCGGGTGTTCTGGACGGCGATGGCCGACCGCCCGGTCATCAGGGTGGCCCGGGACGGGACGCACTGCGGGGTGCCGACGTAGTACCGGTCGAACCGCACTCCTTCCTTGGCGAAGGCGTCGAGGTTCGGCGTCTTGATGTCCGGGTTGCCGTAGCACCCGAGGTGCGCCCACGACTGGTCGTCCGACAGGACGAGGAGGATGTTCGGCGGGCCGGCCGCGGCCGGCGGGGCGAGCAGCAGCAGCGCGAGCGCGGAAAGGCGCATGGGGGAACCTCGGTTCTGGCGAGCCGGGAGCGTGAGCGACCGGAGCAAGGCGAACTCCGGTCGCTCACGCTCCCGGCTCGCCGGGTCACTTGACCGGCTTCAGCACCACCTGCCGGAGGTCCATGACCGCCGGCCCGGGCTTGGTCTTCGGCACGACGAGCAGCGTGTACCGCCCGGCCTTCTCGAGCTTCAGGGTGCCGACCTCGCGGGCCTCGAAGGTCTGGAACCCCCCGGTGTCCTTCACCGTGAACGTCAGCCCGGGCCGGGGGTCGGACGCCCCCGGGTCGCGGACCATCAGGTCCACCTCCGCCCCGCCGCTCCCCTTCCCGCACCCCTGCAGCACCTCCACGGCGAACGTCCCGCCGGCGTCCAGGGTGAAGTCGAACGACGCCAGGTCGTCCTTGTTCGTCCAGAACCCGAGGGTGTTCTTGTGCGGCAGCGGCTCGAACCGCAGCTGGGTGCCGGTCACCAGCGCCGTCCGGGCGTGCATCGTGACCGTCCCGTCCTTCGCCTGCGGGTTCGGCCGGTAGTCCGGGTTCGGGGTCGGCATCTTCGCCCCCACGTCCTTCAGCCACGCAGCGAGTTCCTTCGACAACTCCGCCGCCACCGCCGGCTGCTGGCCGACGATGTTGCGGGTCTCCGACAGGTCCTTCCTCACGTCGAACAACTCCAGCCGGCCGTCCTCGTAGTGCTTGACGAGCTTGTGGTCCCCGAGCCGGACTGCCCCGCCCGGCCGCGACCCCTGGTTCGCGTAGTGCGGGTAGTGCCAGAAGACCGGTCGCTGCTTCAACTGCTGGCCGCGGAACACCGGCACCAGTGACACGCCGTCGCGCGGGCCGCCGGCGACATCGGGGTCCTCCTTGCCGCGGGTCGCTTCGAGGATGGTGTCGAACAGGTCGATGCTGCACGCCACCTGGTCCGTCGTCGTGCCGGGCTTCACCACCTTCGGCCACTTCACGATCCCGGCGACCCGCACCCCGCCCTCGTACAGGAACCCCTTCCCCTCGCGGAGCGGGGCGTTGAACGTCGCCCCGGTCGGCCCGCCCTCGGTCGTCGCCAGCCCGCCGTTGTCGCTCGTGAAGATGACCAGCGTGTTCTCGGACAGCTTCAGCTCGTCGAGCTTCCGCAGCACCCGGCCGACCGCCTCGTCCATGGTCTCGACCATCGCCGCGTACACCGGGTTGCTCTGGCTCCCGGCCTTCGGCGTCACCTTGTACTTCGCCACGATGTCGTCCTTGGCCCGCAGCGGGGTGTGGACGGCGTAGTGCGGCAGGTACAGGAAGAACGGCTTGTCCTTGTTCGCGGCGATGAACGTCTCCGCTTCGGCCGCCAGGCGGTCGGTCAGGTACTCGCCGGGCTCCGCCTTCTCCAACCCCGGCATCTTCCCCTGCTTGTTCTCGAACGGGGCGAAGTAGCTCCGCGGGGTGCCGGTCTGGTCGCCGGCGACGTTGATGTCGAACCCCTGCTTCGTCGGCTCGAACCCCGCCCCGCCGAGGTGCCACTTCCCCATGATCGCGGTGACGTACCCGCGCTTCTTGAGCGCCTCCGCGATCGTCACCTCTTCCAGCGGCAACTCGTTGCGGATGTCGGGCCGCTTGAGCCGCTGGTCGGGCGTGTCCTTCCGGCCGGGGATCCAGTCGGTGATGCCGACGCGCTGCGGGTACTTGCCGGTCATGATGCTGGCGCGGGTCGGGGAGCAGACCGGGCAGGCGGCGTAGAAGTCGGTGAAGCGGAGGCCGTCCTTGGCCATGCGGTCGACGTTCGGGGTCTTGTAGAAGGTGCTGCCGTAGCACCCGAGGTCGCGCTGGCCGAGGTCGTCGATGACGAACAGGACGACATTCGGGGCGTCGGCGGCGCGGGCAGGACGGAGCGCCAGGCACAGCAGGCACAGGGCGGCGAGGGCGGGGCGGGGCATCAGGTGTTCTCCGGCCGCCGGCGGCGGTAGTGGTCGACGTACGCCCGCATCTCGGGCGTCATCGGCCGCGGGTCGTGGAAGTCGGACGTCGGTTTCACCGAACGGAACCAGATCTCGTTCTCGACCCAGGTGCGGTAGACGAACGCCTCGAACGACGGGGCGCAGAACCAGACGGCGCCCGGCTCCTCCTCGGGGCCCGCGTCCCCGTCCCCGTAGAAGTTCGGGGACGCGACGACGCAGGAGTAGCCCGTCGGGGTGGCGTACAGGTACCAGAACACGCAGCCCTGCGAGTCGGCGTAGAAGCGGATCAGCGACCCGCCCTCGCCGGCCGGGCTGTGGGCGACCGCCTTGGCCCAGTTGAACGAGCAGTCGGTGCACGACCGGACCAGGGCCCGGGCCGCCCGGTCGTCGGCGAGCGCGACGAACCCGGGCGGCAGGGTGAGCCCGCGGGCTGCGGCCAGGCCGGCGAGGCGGGTGCCGTGCGCCACCGGCTGGGGGACGTGCCCGTTCGGCAGTAGCCACCGCCAGTCCCCGCGGAACCGCTCGACCGGGAGCGGGGGCAGGGTGTGATACCCGCTCCCGCCGTATGTGCCGTCCACGTGGCGGCAGCCGGGGAGGTCCGTCCCGATCCACTCAGCCGGGAACGGGGTCGGGTTCGCCCGCATCAGGTGCGGCTGGTCGAACCGGGCCAGCCAGGCGGGGTCGACGGCTCGCCGCTGGTCGAGGAGCCGGGCCCGGAGTGCGGCGGCCTCGGCACCCGCCGCCCCGGGGCCGAGACGGGCGAGTTCGAGTTCCGTCCGCAGGTACGCCCCGGCGGGTCGGTCGTGCTCGTCGAGCCAGTCGGCGTACACCAGCCGGGCGGTGTCGTCCGCCGGGTCGGCCTCGATCGCCGCGACCAGCGCCTCCTCGTCCGTCACCCTACGATCTCCTTGATCGGCGCCCCGTGATCGATATCGAGGCGCTTCCGGCCGGGCACCTCCAGCTTCCGCGAGTCGAGCCCGAGTTGGTGCAGGATCGTCGCGTGGACGTCGGTGACGTAGTGCCGGTCCTCGACCGCGTGGAACCCGATCTCGTCCGTCGCCCCGTGCACCACCCCGCCCTTCACCCCACCGCCGGCCAGCCACACGCTGAACCCGTAGATGTGGTGGTCCCGACCGTCGCTCCCCTGCGTCCCGGGCGTCCGGCCGAACTCCGACGCGAACACCACGATCGTGTCCTTCAGCAAGCCGAGCCGCTTCAGGTCGGTGAGCAGCCCGCCGATCGGCTTGTCGACCGCCAGGCAGTTCTTCGCGTGGTTCGCCTTCAGCCCGCCGTGCGCGTCCCACGCCCCCGCCCCGCCGGCCCCGTGCTGGATCTGCACGAACCGCACCCCGCGCTCGACCAGCCGCCGCGCCGCCAACAACTGCGACCCGAACGGCTTCGTCTCCGGCCGGTCCAGCCCGTACAGCTTCTGCGTCTCCGCCGTCTCCTTCGCGAAGTCGAGCACCTCCGGGAGCGACTTCTGCATCCGGAACGCCAGCTCGTAGCTCTTGATCCGGGCGTCCAGGGCCGGGTCGTTCGGGTGGTCGGCCGCCCGCAACTTGTTCAGCTTGCCGCTCAGCTCGAAGCCGAGCTTTTGCTCCTCGGGCCGGACCGGCAGCTCCGGCTTGCCGTAGTCGAGCGGGTTGGCCGGGTCGGCGGTCAGCGGGACGGCGTCGTGGGCCGGGCCGAGGTACTGCCCGTCCTTCAGGTTCCAGTACTCCCGCTTCCCCAGGCTGACGAACTGCGGCAGGTCCTCGTTCAGCGTCCCGAGGCCGTAGTGGACCCACGCCCCGAGCGTCGGGAAGTCGCCGTCGAGGATGTGCCGGCCGGTGTGGAACTGGGTCTGGGCGTTGTGGTTGTCGTCGGTCGTGAACATCCCGCGGACGACCGCGAGGTCGTCGGCGCACGCCCCGGTGTGCGGCAGCCAGTCGCTGAACTCGGTCCCGCAGTCGCCGTACTTCTTGAACCCGACCGGGGGGGCGAACAGCTTGTTCCGCTGCTGCCCGTTCGCGTCGTTCTGCACCACCACCCGGGCCAGGGCGAGCTTGTCCGGGCTCTGCGCGTCCTTGAACGGCGTCTCGGCGATGGTCTTGCCGGCGTACTTCGTCAGGGCCGGCTTCGGGTCGAACGTGTCGACGTGGGAGACGCCGCCGTTCATGAACAGCCAGATGACGGACCTGGCCTTCGGGGCGAAGTGCGGCTTACCGTCCGGCGGCGCCCACTTCGCGTCGGCGGCGTACCCGTCGCGGTGGAGCATCGCCGCGAGGGCGAGGGCGGGGAACCCGAGGCAGGCGTCGGCGAGGAAGGCGCGGCGGTGGGGGGGCATGGGGAGGCTCCGGCGGGGTACCGCCATCATGGCCGCGGGGCCGGCGGATTGCCAACCGTTTCCGCGGGCGGGTCCGGCTTGTCCTTCGGCCGGTCCGGGTGCCGGCCGGTGACGGCGTCGACGGCCGACTCGAACGCGGACTCGATCGCGTGCCCGATCGCCTCCGCCTTCTGGACGATCGGCGGGGTCTCCCCGGTCGGGACCCGGCGGGCCAGCAGGTATCGGTACCCGAGTGCCCCGGCCAGGGCGGCCAGCAGGTGGCTGAAGACCACCGTCTTGTACTGGTCGAGTTGGTTGACCAGCACCATGATCTGGTCGGTCGTCCAGTACGCCGTCCAGAACATCAGGTTGACGATCGGGATGGCGTAGATGAAGTCGGCCAGGATGAACTGCCAGAGCGGCAGCCGGACCATCCCGGCGACGACGAACACCGGCCCGCGGACCCCGGGCAAGAGCCGCACCCCGAGCAGCACCCAGATCCCGTGTTTGGCGAAGTTCCGGGTGATGCTGTCCCGCTTCTCGGGGGTGACGACCCGCCGCTGCACCCACGGGCTGTCGAGCAGCTTCTTCCCCCACACCCGGCCGAGGGTGTACAGGACGATGTCCCCGATCACCGCCCCGACGATCACCACCGGGAGCATCACCCACCACCGCACCCGGTCCGGGTTCCCGCGGTCGTCGGCGTAGGCGGCGTCCGAGTTCCCGCACACCACCCCGGCCGCGATCACCGGCAGCTCCTCCGGGACCGGGAGGACGGTGGTCGACAGGACCAGGGCGAGGAACACGTCCAGGTATCGGTTGCCGGTCAGGTCCATCGGGGGGCTGCCCGTGGGGGCCGGCCGGGCGCGGCCGGGCGGTCGGGATAGCGTACCCGAGAGGGCGGGCGGTGGGCAGTGGGCAGTGGGTGGTGGGCAAGATCGGGAGATTCGCCGTTGCGTTTCCCCCGGACTTCTTCTTTCCTGTCCACTATCCACTGTCCACTGCCCACTCAAGGAGAGGCCATGAAGCTCGGGCTGATCAACTCGGCGTGGGTGCAGGCCGGGAAGGGGACCGCCTGGGGGATCCGCCAGACCAAGGCGATCGGGTTCGACACCGTCGACGTGTTCGCCGACCCGCTCGACACCGACGCCAGGGAGCGGAAGCTGATCCGCACCGAGTGCGAGGCGGCCGGGCTGCCGGTGGTGAGCGTGGCGTGCGTCGCCGCCGGGCTGATCGACTTCAACCCGAGCGTCCAGCGGTTCCACCTGGCCCGGTGCCGGGCGTACCTCGACTTCGCCTACGAGCTGGGGGCGAGGAACGTCCTGCTGGTGCTCGGCGAGTACATCTGGGAGCGGCAGGTGATCCCGCCGGCCGAGCAGTGGGTGACCGGGGTGAAGCACCTCAAGGCGCTCGGCGACCACGCCGCCGGCCTCGGGCTGCAGATCGCCCTGGAGCTGGAGCCGTTCAAGCTGTCGCTCCTGAACAGCGTCCCGAACATGGTGCGGTTCGTGGACGAGGTCGGGCACCCGGCGGTGGCGGCGAACATCGACGTGAGCCACCTGCAGCTCGCCGGCACCAGGCCGGAGGAGCTGCGGGCGCTGAAGGGGAAGGCGATCCACGTCCACATCTCGGACTGCGACGGGAAGGTCCACGGGGACCTGCCGCCGGGCCGCGGGGTGGTCGACTTCGTCCCCTACTTGAAGGAGATCGCCGCCCTCGGGATCGACGGGGCGGTCAGCATCGAGCTGGAGTACTCGCCGGAGCCGGACCGGATCGCGGAGTGGGTGGCCGAGGCGTACGCCGCGACCGACCGGCTGATGCGCGAGGCCGGCATCCGGCGGGGGTGAGGCGGCGGGGTGGTTCGTCGACACCCCCGGAGATCCGCGGACGCCGCCGGGGGTTGCGCGGCGCTCCACCCCCGGCTACACGCGGCCGCCGCTCCGCGGCTACTCCGTCTTTCAGTCCCGGAGGGACGTGTGACGGTAGCCGGGGGTGGAGCGACGGCCCGCGAGGGCCGGAGCGCAACCCCTGGCGGGCGTCGGCGGACGGCCGGGGCGAAACCTCACCCGCCGCGATCAGTGGTTGTGGTAGGTGTCGTACTGGCAGGTGTTGAACCCGGTCCCGTACGGCCTGGCGTAGGGGTGGGTCGGGCACGGGTTGCGGAACAGGCCGAACTTGCCGTGCCCCTCGCACGGGAGCGGGCCGCACGGGTCGAAGAACGACTTGCACGACCCGAAGATGAACCCGGCGTCGGACCGGTAGCTGCCGCACCCGTTCCGCTGGCCGGGGCCGTACTGCCCGGTCTGGATCGCCGGGCCGCACCCGACGCACCCGCCGGACCCCTTGACGTGCGCCACCGCCGACGCCGGCTGGACCGGGGCCGCCGGCGCGACCGGGATCCGCGGGAGCGGGTTGGGGGGCGGGCTCTGGGCCGACGCCATCCCCGCGACGGCCAGCACCCCGGCCGCCGCGGCGAACATCCGACGCCACATCCGTTGCATGGTGGACCCTTCCGAAGTGGGAACGCGCCGCGTCCGTGGCGGCACCCCTTCGGATCGGAGGGCGGCGGCGGCCGGCATCGGGCAAACGGCCGGGCGGCCGGGCGGCCGGGCGGCCGGCGGTGGTGTTGGGCCGCGGGCGCCGGAACGGCCGCCGGCGGGGGTCCGGCCCGCCGCGCCGGACGCGCCGCCGGCGCCGGCGGCGCGGGTGGTCGGCCGGCGGCGGGACCGGTACGATTCTCAGGACCGACCGCACCCCCAGAGAGGCGCCGCCATGACCGTCCCCGTCGCGCAACCCGGCAAGACCCGCATCGGCTGGATCGGCACCGGGGTGATGGGCCGGTGGATGTGCCAGCACGCGATGGCCAAGGGGTTCGCCGCGACCGTCTACAACCGGTCGAAGGACAAGCTCCAGCCGCTCGTCGACCTCGGGGCGAAGGCCGCCGACACGCCGAAGCAGGTGGCCGAGAACTCGGACATCGTGTTCGCGATCGTCGGGTTCCCGAAGGACGTGCGGGAGGTGTTCCTGGGGGCGGACGGGGCCTTGGCCGGGAGCAGGGCGGGGGCGGTGCTGGTGGACATGACGACGAGCGAGCCGAGCCTGGCGAAGGAGATCCACGCGGCGGCGAAGGCGAAGGGAGTGTACGCCCTCGACGCCCCGGTGAGTGGCGGGGACGTGGGGGCGAAGAACGCGGCGCTGTCGATCATGATCGGGGGCGACAAGGAGGTGGTGGCGGCGGTGCAGCCGGTGTTCGAGGCGATGGGGAAGACGATCGTCCACCAGGGCGGGCCGGGGGCCGGGCAGCACACCAAGATGGTGAACCAGATCCTGATCTCGGCGAACATGATCGCGGTGTGCGAGGGCCTCCTGTACGGGCACAAGGCGGGGCTGGACCTGGAGACGGTATTCAAGAGCGTGAGCGTCGGGGCGGCCGGGAGCAAGGCGCTGGAGGTGCTCGGCCCGCGGATGCTGGCCCGCAACTTCGAGCCGGGGTTCTACGTCGAGCACTTCATCAAGGACATGGGGATCGCCCTGGCCGAGGCGGAGAAGATGAACCTGTGCCTGCCGGGCCTGGCCCTGGCGAAGCAGCTGTACGAGGCGGTGCGGGCGCAGGGGTACGGCCGGAAGGGGACGCACGCCCTGCTGATGGCCCTGGAGCACCTGAACGGCGTCAAGCGGTGACCGCGGTCAGGGGAGTTGCGTCAGGTCCCAGATCACGACCTCCCCGTCCTCATTCTGTGCCGCCGCCGCCGCCCCGTCCGCGGAGCACTCGACCCTGAGCCCGGTCGACGAGAGGAAGGCGACCACGGCCTTCCGGGTGATGTCGAACGCCTCGTACCCCTGCGTGGTCTGGAAGTTCCCGGTCGGCTTGAACACCTTCACCAAGTACAGGTCGCGGCCCGGGACGAAGTAGCCGCCGAGGCCCGCGGGCGGCGGGGTCGCCGCCGCGGCCCCGGTCCGGCCGTCGAACACCTCCGGCCGGGCGCCGGGACTGGCGAACCACTTCCCGTCCGCGCTGAACCGGAGGTCGGCGATCCCCCACGCGTCGCCGCCCGACTTCGGGCCGGGGACGGTGAACTCCCGCACCCGCTTCCGGGTCGTCACGTCCCAGACCTCGACGCGGCCCGACTTCCGGCCGCCGACGGCCACCTCCCGCCCCCCGTTCAGCCCGACCCGGACGTCCAGGTCGATCAGCGGCGTCCCGAAGTCGGAGGGGATGGGGAACGAGTTCGTCAGCCGGCCGGACGACACGTCGTACTCGCGGACCTCCGGGTGCTCCGGCTTCTCCTTGCCCGGCTCGCCCCGCCAGACCCCGACCACGACGTCCGGGGTGCGGAAGGCGTAGTCCCGGCCGGGGTACGGGAGGGTCTTGAGGATGGACCCCGTCTCGGCGCTGACGACGTCCGGGTCGAAGCTCTTGCCAGAATGGAGGAACAGTTTCCCGTCGGGGGAGAACTTCTGCCCCCCGCCGGCGAACTCGCTCAGCTTCTTCGGCTCCCCGCGGATGTCCCACACCTGCGTCTTCCCGCCCCGGACGCCGACCGCCAGCCGGGTCCCGTCCGCGGAGAGGTGGAACGAGCCGTCAGACCCCACCGAGCGGGGGGACCCGGTCTTGACCGTCGCCCGCGGACTCAACACCCTGGCGGTGTCCTTGGGCTTCTCGGTCCCAAGGTCGGGCTTCGTCGGGTCGCCCTTCGGGGCGCGGGCCGGCGGCCCGTCCGGGTTGCCGGGCGGGGCCGGCGGGTTCTTCTCCCCGCACCCGATCAGCCCCGCGACGAGACACGAGAACAGAGCGACTCGGCGCATGAGTTCCCAGCCGGTGGAGAGGTCGGTCATCCGCCCGGGGATTGTACGGTGCCCGGGCGGTCAGGCCACGTCGTCGATCAGCCCGCGCCCGGGCGCGGCCTCGACCGCCGGCGGCGGGAAGAACCCGGCCTCGCCCTCGTACACCGTCAGCCCTTCGCCGCTCAGCCGGTCCACGAACGCCCGGTAGTCCGCCGGCCCCCACCCGACCTCCGCCAAGAGCGCCCGCGCCGCCTCCCCGGTGTCCGCCCCGAACTTCCCGTCCGCGTCGTGGAAGTCCTGGCACACCAGCACGTCCGGCCGGAACTCCGCCAGGTGCCGGGCGAACCCGGCCGCGTCCTCGACCGGCAAGGTCGGCGTTACGCACACCCCGACCGGTACCCCGGCGGCCCGGAGTTCGCGGACCGCGTCCCACCGCTTCGCCAGCGGCGGGGCCTTCGGCTCGAACCGCACCCGCACCCGCTCCGAGTCGGTCGGGATCGACACGTTCACCCGCACGCTCCGGAACTGCCGGAGCACGTCGGTGTCCCGGGCGACGAGCGGGCCGCGGGTCTGGATCGTGAGGCGCGGCTGGTGCGGGACGAGGGCCTCGAGGATGCCGCGGGTGAGGAACAGGCTCCGCTCGGCCGGCTGGTACGGGTCGGTCACGCTGGACAGGTAGACGGCCTGGCCGGCGACCTTCGGGGCCTGCTTCCCGGCCAGCGCCGCGGCGTTCGTCTTGGCGGTGACCCACCGGCCCCAGTCCTCGACCGGGCGGCGGTTCTGTGGCAGGAACGCCGCGTAACAGTAGACGCACGAGAAGGTGCATCCGACGTACGGGTTGCACGTCCAGGCGAACCCGCCGCGGCGGATGAACCCGGTGGCCGGGGAGAAGATCGACCGGGACTCGATCAGGTCCATGCGGGCGCTCCGGAACGAGGGGGTTCGCAGAGACACCCGCCGCGGCCGCGAGTTCGCGCCGGCGGTCAGTCCCGCTTCCGGCCGCGGAAGTGGGCGTGGCAGGCGACGCAGCTGCGGGTCATGTCCAGGTAGGCGAGGGTGGCCCCGTCCAGGCTCTTCTCCCCGGCCTTGGCCGCCAGCGTCGCCGCGCTCTTCTGGAACACCCGGGCCTGGAACTCGTACTCCTCCGTCTTGTACGCCCGGAGGAACGCGGCCGCCTTGCTGATCGCCAGGAGCGAGGTCGCGCTCTCGTCCAGGGTCTTGAAGTCCTCCTTCGCCAGCGCCTCGAGCACCGCCTGCGCCCGCTTCAGCTTCACCTGCATCACCTGGGCCTCGTTCGGCAGCGGCGGGTCGCCCTTGTCCTTCGGGGCCTGCGCCCCGCCGTGGCCGGCGGCCAGGGCGAGGGCGGCGGCGGCGGTCAGCAGGGCGGGACGTGCGGCGGTCATCGGGGGGTCCTCGTGGGTCGGTGCCGCGTTACGGTATCGCGCCCGTCGGCCCGGCGTCCAGGAATTCCGTTCGCACCGGCCGCCGGCGGGTGGTACACAGGAAGCGTCCCCAACCCCGGCCCGGGTGTCCCGTGCGACCCCTCGTCCTCGTCGGCCTGCTGTGCGCCTCGTTCCCGGCCCGGGCGGCGGAGATGCCGCGGGTCCGCGTCTCCGCCGACAAGACCGGGTTCGTCCTCGCCCCGGGCGGGAAGCCGTTCGTCCCGTGGGGGTTCAACTACGACCACGACCCGAAGGGCCGGCTCCTCGAAGACTACTGGGCGGACGAGTGGCCGGCGGTCGAGGCCGACTTCCGGCAGATGAAGGCGCTCGGGGCGAACCTCGTCCGCGTCCACCTGCAGTTCGGCAAGTTCATGACCGCCGCCGACAAGCCGGACGAGAAGGCGCTGGGCCGGCTCGGCAAGCTGCTCGCCCTCGCCGCGGAGACCGGGCTGTACCTCGACCTCACCGGGCTGGGCTGCTACCACAAGGCGGACGTGCCGGCGTGGTACGACAAGCTGACCGAGGCGGAGCGGTGGGACGCCCAGGCGGCGTTCTGGACGGCGGTCGCCGGCCGGTGCAAGAACAGCCCGGCGGTGTTCTGTTACGACCTGATGAACGAGCCGGTGGTGCCGGGCGGGAAGCGGAAGGACGGCGACTGGCTCGGCCCGGCGTTCGGCGGCAAGCACTTCGTCCAGTTCGTCACCCTCGACCAGGCCGACCGGAAGCGGCCGGACGTGGCGGCGGCGTGGGTGAGGCGGCTGGCGGCGGCCGTGCGGAAGGCGGACGACCAGGCCCTCGTCACCGTCGGCCTGGTGCCGTGGAGCCTGGACCGGCCGGGGCTGACATCCGGGTTCGTGCCGGAGGCGGTGGCTGCCGACCTCGACTTCGTCGCGGTCCACCTCTACCCGGAGTCCGGGAAGCTGGACGACGCGCTGAAGACACTGAAGGGGTTTAACGTCGGCAAGCCGGTGGTGGTGGAGGAAATCTTCCCGCTGAAGTGTTCGGGGAAGGAGCTGGAGGAGTTCATCGACCAGGCGACGAAGGACAAGCTCGCCGCCGGGTGGGTGAGCTTCTACTGGGGGAAGCCGCCGGACGAGCTGCGGAAGTCGAAGGCGTTCGCCGACGCGATCCTGCTCGACTGGCTGGAGCGGTTCGGGAGGCGGAAGCCGGGGGGCGGCCGATGACCGACGGGGCGGCGCTGTTGGCGGCGATCGCGGCGGACCCGGACGAGGACACGCCGCGGCTGGCGTACGCCGACTGGCTGGACGAGCACGGCGACCCGGCCCGGGCCGAGTTCGTCCGCCTGCAGGTGTCCGGCCCCGAGGAGGGGGACGCGGGGCGGCAGCGGTACGCCCGGGAGCGGGAACTGCTCGACACCCACGAGGCGGCGTGGACCGCCCACCTCGGCCCGTTCGACCGCGAGAAGGTGTTCGTCGAGTTCTCCCGCGGGTTCCCCGAGGTGCTGGAGGTGCGCGGCGGCACCCCGGCCGACTTCCGCGTCGTCGCCAGGTGGCCCGGCCTGCGGCGACTGGAGGTCGATCGATCCCGGCTCACCCCCGCGGTCCTCCGGACGGTTGCCGGCCTGCGGCAACTCGACGCCCTCATCATCTCCGCCACGCCGTTCCGCGCGGCGTGGGTCGGGCTGCTCGAGCCCCTCCCGTGCTGGACCTATGTGCGCGTGGACGGCGCGGATGAAGGACCGCTGTGGGACGCAGCCCAGGAGCGTCGGATCGCGAAGGTGGCGAGGCTCCGGCCGGACCGGCGGCGGGCGGGCGGCCTCCGGTTCCTGGCGGCGGCCCGGAGCGGCCCGTGGCGCCCGATCCGCCACGGGACGTGGGCCGACCTCGGCCAGATGGGGGTAACCGACGCGGAACTCCGGCTCGTGGCCGGCATCCCCGAACTGGAAGACGTGAACATCTTCCAGGGGCGGGAGACGGTCGCCGGCCTGCGACACCTGGCCCGGCTG
This sequence comes from Isosphaera sp., assembly GCA_013822345.1. GTDB lineage: Bacteria > Planctomycetota > Planctomycetia > Gemmatales > Gemmataceae > Gemmata. Next base: position 128,522 of record PNKH01000001.1, on the reverse strand, counting down.
CCGAACCTGAAGTCGGTCTACCTCGGCCGGACCGGCGCCGACTCGCTCGCCCCGCTGACCCGCTGCACGACGCTGGAGAAGCTGGAGTACTGGCCCGAGAGCGAGGTCCTGCTCGGGGACGCGGGGGTGGCCGGGCTGGAGCGGCTCACGAACTTGCGCACCCTCGCGCTGCGGGCCAGCGTCGGCGACGGCGGGTTCGGGGACCAGACCCTCCGCCGGCTGGCCCAGCTGCGGCAACTCCGGTCCCTCGACCTGCAACTCCGCGAACTGGAGGACGACAACTGCTTCGCCGCGGTCGGCGGGCTGACCAGGCTGGAGCGGCTGGAACTCGACGGACCGGTCGGCGACGCCGCCCTGCGGCACTTCGCCGGGCTGACGAATCTCTCCTACCTGTCCGTCCGCGGGAACGACCTCACCGACGCCGGCCTCCGGCCGCTGGCCGGGCTGAAGAAGCTCCGCACGGTGTTCGCCCAGAGCGGGTGGTCGGACCGGCCGCGCTCCCGGATCACCGCGGGCGGCGCCGCCGCGCTGGCTGACCGACTCCCTGGGGTGACGATCATCCTGGACCGGCACGTCGTGAAGTCGCCGCGGCCGACGTTCGTCTTCCGCCGCCGCTTGGCGAGCGGGTTCGCCTCCGGCCTGTTCCCGGCCCACTGGGCCGACAGTCGGTGTCGCAGCGGCCCCTCCGTCTGGGTGATCGAGGACGGCTGGGAGAACGTCGGCGCCTGGTCCGGCGGGGTCGTCGGGCCGGCCGAGGTCCACTTGTACACGGCCGGCGAGGGCGGCGGGTCGGCGGCGGACGCGCTGGGCGCGACCGTGCAGAACAACTCGCACCACGACCCGGGCGTCCTGAAGCGCGACGTGGTCAAGCTGACCGGCCGCGACACGGCTTCGTGCGTGTTCCGCAACGACAGCAGGCAGTACCTCCTCGCCGCGGTCGCGTCCGGCGGGCGGTGTGCCGTGCTCAAGTGCGAGTCCCCGCCGGCGCGGTTCGACGAGTTCCTGCCGCTGTTCCGGTACGTCGCCCGGTCGCTGCGGGTCGGGACGGCGGCCGCCAAGGGCGTCGGCGACGAGGTCGAGGTGGCGGTGTCGAAGTTGTGAGCCGAGGAGGACGTGCCGTGCAGCGGATCACGCGGGACCAGGCCCGGAAGTACGCGTTCGACTGGCGGGACGAACCGCTCCTGCGGGTCCGCCCGGGCGAGGCGTTCGAGGTCGAGACGGACGACGCCAGCACCGGGTACTTCCAGACCCCGGCCGACAAGGCGATCCCGGCGAACCGGCCCGGGTTCGACCGCTCCCCGCCGACCGCCAACCCGGTCGCCGGCCCGGTCTACGTCGAGGGGGCGGAGCGCGGCGACGCCCTCGCGGTGACGATCGACGAGATCGTGGTGGACGACTACTCGTGGGTGGCGATCGGGCCGCGGCGCGGGCCGCTCGGCGAATCGACCCGGTGGCCGGAGCTGTCCGCCGACTACACCACGAAGATCTTCCGCCACACGCCCGGCCCGAGCGGCACCACCCGCGACGGCACCGTCCACTTCAGCGACCGCATCTCGTGGCCGATCACCCCGTTCGTCGGGACGCTCGGGGTGTGCCCGGACCGGGAGGTGGTGACCAGCATCGACGGGCAGGGGCCGTGGGGCGGGAACCTCGACGTCCGCGACTTCGCCTCGGGGAACCGCATCCTCCTGACGGTGTACCACCCGGGGGCGCTCCTGTACCTCGGCGACGTCCACGCCAGCCAGGGGGACACGGAGTTCACCGGCACGGCCGCGGAGACCCGGGCGACGGTCCGGCTGCGCGTGGAGGTGGTGAAGAAGAAGCGGATCCCGTGGGTGCGGATCGAGAAGCCGGGAGCGGTGGTGTCGGTGTACGCGGACCGGCCGCTGGAGGTGGCGGTGGAGGCGGCGACGGTGAACCTGATGGACTGGCTGGTGACCGAATACGGGTTCACCCCGACGGACGCGTACTGCCTGGTCAGCACCTGCCCGGACTTCCGGATCCACGTGTACCAGATGTGCAAGATCGCGAAGCTGAGCTACGTCGCCGGGGCCGAGCTGCCGACGCGCTACCTCCGTTAACCCCAGGAGACCGACCATGACCCCGATCACCCGCCGGGCCGCCCTCGCCGGGACCGCTGCCGCGGTCGTCGGCACGCTGACCTCGTCCGCCGCCGAGCCGGCCGGCCGCGTGCTGGTCCTCGTCGGGCCGAGCAACCACCCGCCGGGAACGCATGAGGTGCAGGCCGGCGGCCGGCTGCTCGAACACTGTCTCAACGCCGCCGGGCTGAAGGCCGAGGTGCGGACCGACTGGCCGGCCGACGGGGCGAAGGCGCTCGCCGACGTGACCGCGGTCGCGTTCATCGGCGACCTGTTCCCGCCGGAGGTGATGCCGAACCGCGACGCGGTCATGGCCGACCTCGCGGCGATGACGAAGCGCGGGTGCGGCATCGTCTGCCTGCACTACGCGACGGGGCTGGAGGCGAAGCACGTCTCGGCCGACGGCGACCACCCGCTCCTGCACTGGACCGGCGGGTACTTCGCGACGCGCTGCACCCACCACAAGTCGGTGGCCCGCGTCTTCCAGGAGGCGACGGTCGAGCCGGCGAAGGCGGAGCACCCGGTGCTGCACGGGTGGAAGGGGTTCACGGTGCACGACGAGCCGTACCTCAACAACTACTTCGGCAAGGACGGCCCGGCGAGGAACGTGACGGCGCTGGCGACGGCGATGTTGCCGCCGGAGAAGCCGAAGGCGGAGACGGTGGCGTGGGCGGTGGAGCGGCCGGACGGCGGCCGCGGGGCGGGGGTTGTGATGCCGCACTTCTACCGGAACTGGGCGAACGACGACCTGCGGGCGCTGATCCTGAACGCGGTGGTGTGGGCCGCGAAGGCAGACGTGCCGAAGGACGGCGTGCGGGTGAAGCTGCCGGAGTTGGCGACGTTCAAGCCGGCCGCCGTCGAGCCCGGGAAGAAGAAGTAGCCGGGGTCCCGGCCGCCGGGTCCTCCGGGTAGAGGTACGCGTCGTCGACCGGGTAGCCGTTGAACGACCAGCCGGACAGGTAGAGCCGGGTCCGCCCCGGGTAGCGCCGCCGGTACTCCGCGACCTCCTTCGCGAGCCGTTCGTCCGACCCGATCAGCCGCACCTGGTACGTGTCGAAGTCCGGGTCGCCCACGGCGGCCGCGGCCCGGTGAACCTCCCCGAGCGCGTCGTAGACGTCGTCCTCGGGCAGGTCGGGGATCACGTACAGGGTCCAATCGCCGCCCTCCGGCCGGACCCAGAACGCGGCCCGCACCGACACCTGCTTCCGCAACTCGGCGAGGAACTTGGCCCCCGCGTCGCGCAGACCCATCACCAGCGGGCCCGGATCCATGACAGCACCCCGTTCGTCCGGTGCGTGATCGCGCCGTACAGCCGCCTGGCCTTGTCGTGCGGCACGGTATTGTACCGGGCCTGCTCGCTCCAACCCAGGACCACGTCCCAGTTCTTCTTGAACGCGGGGTTGGCGGCGACCTCGGCGACCCGGTCCTCTTCCAGGCCGGCCACCTTGACCAGGTCCGCGGGGCTGTGAGTCCAGCACTTCTCCGAGAATTTCTTGTCCTCGAAGATCAGCTCCGGGGCCGCCGCGACCCGGGCCACGACGCACGCCTTCAGCCCGCACTCGACAGCGTACCCGGCCAGGTAGTACGCGGCCGACCAACGGCGGGCGTCGAGGAGCGCTTTCGCGTCGGCGAGGAACCGCTCGGCGAGTTGCTGCCACTCGGTCCGGGTCACCGCCGCTCCTCCGGCGTCACGCGAGTTCCGGCGGGAGGTCGCCGCTGTAGCTCGCCCACAGGGCGTCCACCGGGTGCGCCGCCCAGACGTTCTGACCGGCCGCCTTCAGGTGCCGCGTCACCTGCATCAGGCACCCGACGTTCCCGGTGAACACCGCCCGCGCCGCCGTCGCCCCGATGTTCGCCACCTTCCGGTCCCCGAGCTTCGCCGCCATCTCCGGCTGCGTCAGGTTGTAGCTCCCGGCCGCCCCGCAGCACAACTCGCTCTCCGGCAGCGGGATCAACTCCAGCCCGGGGATCATCTCCAACAGTTGCCGCGGCTGGCGGTACACCTGCTGGGCGTGCCGCAGGTGGCAGGCGTCGTGGTAGGTCGCCCGCACCTTCACCTCGTGCCTCGGCGGCACCGGCCCGAGTTCGACCAGGAACTCGCTGACGTCGCGCACCTTCGCCTGGAGCCGGGCGGCGGCCTCGGCGTGCGGGGTGCCGTGCATCATGTGGGCGTAGTCCTTCAACTGGTACCCGCAGCCCGCCGCGTTCGTGATGATCGCGTCGACGTCCTTGAACCGGTCCGCGTCGTCGGCCCCGAACGCCTGGCAGTTCGCCGCCGCGAACCCCCGCGCCGGCTCCTCCTCGGCCGCGTGGTAGTGCAGCGCCCCGCAACAGCCCTGCGCGCGAGGGATCCACACCTCGCAGCCGTTCGCCTGCAGCACCTTTGCGGTGGCGTAGTTCGTCTCCGGGTACAGCGAGTCGGCGACGCACCCGAGGAACAGGGCGACCCGCGCCCGCCGCGGCCCCTCCGGCTCGAGCACCTCGGGCAGGTGGCCGTAGTGCGGCTTCAGCGCCGGGAGCATGTTCTTCATGTTCCGCAGCGACCGCGGCAGGAGCCTCGTCAGCCCGGTCTTCTCGGTCAGCCAGTCGAGGCCGGTCCACTGCATCAGCCGGGCGGGGGCCAGCGCGACGCGGTTCCGCCACCGGTAAGGGAACACCTTGAACAGGAGGAACCGCTGGACGGCGTTGAGCGACTGCACCTGCCGGCCGGGTTCCTGTTCGGCCATGAACGCCCGGAACGGCTCGATCAGCCGGCCGTACTGCACCCCGGACGGGCAGGCCGTCTCGCACGCCCGGCAGTTCAGGCACAGGTCGAGGTGCTGCTTCACGTCGTCGTCGAGCTTCAGGGCCCCGTCGATCACCTGCCGCATCAGGTAGATGCGGCCGCGGGGCGAGTCGGCCTCGTTCCCGGTCTCGACGTACGTCGGGCAACTGGCGGTGCAGAGGCCGCAGTGGACGCAGTCGAGGACGAGTTCGTAGTCGAGGTTTGGGCCGTGCGACCCGTGCCCGTGGTGGTGCGGAGGGGCCGGGAGCGGGCCGCCGGTGGCGGTTGGGGCATCGACGTTCGCGGGCAGCACCGGGAGCGGGGTCCGCGGGGCGTCGGCGTCGGCGAGCTTCGGGGTGGTGGCGGGCATGTCGGGGAAGGGCCTCACACGCCGCCGAACAGGCGGCCGGGGTTGAACACGTTGTCCGGGTCGAGCGTCGTCTTGACGTGCCGCATCAGGTCCCACGCGGCGGGCGGCTTCCCCCAGACCGGGAGCTTCTTCTTGTCGGCGACCGGACAGCGCCGCAGGACGCCCCCGTCGGCGGGGGCGTCGCCGTGCGACCAGACGACGCCGTTCAGGGCGTGGGCGTGGACAAGGCCCGGCGGCGACTTCGCGAGGACCGCGGCGACCGTGCTCGGCGGCACGCCGGCCTTGCCGATGAACCGAGACTCGGGCCGCAGTTGCAACTCCGTGAGCGCCGCCCACACCTTCCCCGGGTCGGGGGCGTCGGCCACGTCCCGGACCGGGGCCGCCTTCAGCTCGTCGAGCAGGGTCGTCCGCTGCCACGCGACCGTCGCCGCCTTCTCCTCGAACCCGACCGCGACCACCCACGGCGCGTCGGCCGCCGGGCCGAGGTCGGCCGCCCGCCAGGCGTCCGCGCTCGCCACCTCGACCGCCACCGGCCGCGACTTCGAGTTGTGCAACAGGTCGAGCACCGGCCCGAGGGCGTCGGCGGAGCACCCGAACGCCACGGCCGCCGACGCCTCCGGCTTCGGCTTCACCTTGAGCGTCACCTGGGTGACGACGCCGAGGGTCCCGACGGCCCCGATCTGCAACTTCATCAGGTCGTACCCGGCGACGTTCTTCACCACCCGCCCGCCGGCCTTCACCTCGACCCCGTCGTCGGTCACGAAGCTGATCCCGATGACGTAGTCCCGGAGAGTACCGTACCCGTACCGCCGCGGCCCGCTCTGGTTCAGGGCGACCGCCCCGCCGAGCGTGGCCCGCTCCGGCGACGCCACGTCGACCGGCAGCCACTGGCCTTCCTTCGCCAACTCCGCCCGCAGCGCCGCGATGGTGACCCCGGCCTGGACGGTGATCGTCATGTCCCGGGCGGGGTAGTCGATCACCCGGTTCAGGGCCGTCGTGTCGAGGGCGACGCCGGGCCTCGTCGGCGGGAGGCCGACATCGAGGGTGGTGCGGCCGCCGACCGGGTAGACGCCGTGCTTGGCGGCGCGGGCCTCGCGCACGAGGTCGCCGACGTCGGCGACCGTGGCCGGTCGCCGCACCGGGAGCGGGGGCGCGTCGTCGATGGAGACGGTGTCCACGTCGGCGGGGGAGGGTGCGCGGGGGGTTCCCCGGCATTGTACGGAGTCGGCCCTTGACCGCGCGCCGGGCGCGGCGGATCATCGCGGGACACCCGTCCCCCGGAGGGCCGCCATGCGCGCCCCGCTCCTCGTGCTCGCCGCGCTCGCCGCCCCACTCGCCGCGGCCGACCCGGTCCCGCTGTTCGCCGAGAAGGGGCCGCCGAAGGGGTGGGTGGTGCGGGCCTGGAACGACCTGGCGAAGCCGGCCGGGGACGGGACCGAGTGGGCGGTCGAGGACGGGGAGCTGCGGCCGGGGGCGAAGCGCGGCACCTGGCTCGTCTCCGAGAAGGAGTACGCCGACTTCGTCCTGGAGTTCGAGATCAAGCTGACCGCCCGCGGGAACAGCGGGGTGGCGCTGCGGGCCCCGATGAAGGGCGACCCGGCGTTCGACGGGCTGGAGCTGCAGTTCGCCGACCTGCGGTACAACGAGAAGGCGAAGGACTCGGAGCTGACCGGCGGCCTCTACCGGGCGGCCGCCCCGACCAAGCAGGTGTACAAGCCGGCCGAGTGGAACACCTGCAAGGTCGAGCTGAAGGGGCCGCGGCTGAAGGCGACGATCAACGGCGAGGTGGTGCAGGAAGTCGACTTGTCGACGTTCGACCAGGTGGTCAAGCGGCACGACGGGACCGACGCCCCGCCGCTGAAGGACCGGCCGCGGAAGGGGCACATCGGGTTCCAGCACCTGAGCCGGGAGAACGAGCCGATCCAGATCCGGAAGGTGAGGCTGACGGAACTGAAGTGACGGCCGTCGGACCGGTCACACCGCCGCCCGGCGGCCGGGCTTCGTCTGGCTCACGCTGCTCGACGGCTCGGCGCACCCGCCGGCGGTCGGCAAGAGCTTCCCCGGGCTGCACCGGTTGTCCGGGTTGAACGCCGTCCGCAGCCGGACCATGTAGTGCAGGTCGTCCGGGGTGAACATCAGCGGCATGAAGTCGATCTTCTCGACCCCGATGCCGTGCTCCCCGGTCACGCTCCCGCCCAGGTTGATGCACTCGGCCAGGATCTCGTGACTGGCGTCGAGGACGCGCTTCACCTGGTCCGGGTACCGCTCGTCGAACATCAGGATCGGGTGGACGTTCCCGTCCCCGGCGTGGAACACGTTGCAGATCCCGAGGGCGTACTTCTTCGCCGTCGCCTGGATGTGCCGCATGATCTCCGGCAGCTTCGTCCGCGGGACCACCCCGTCCTGGGTGCAGTAGCTCGGGTACCCGAGCCGGCCGATCGTCCCGAACGCCTGCTTCCGGGCCTTCCACAGGGCCAGCCGCTCCGCCTCGGTGGTCGCCTTCCGCACCTCGCGGGCCTTGTTCTTCTTGGCGATCGCCTCGATCCGGTCGGCCTCCTCCTGCAACCCCGCCGCCAGCCCGTCCACCTCCATGATGACCACCGCCTCGGCGTCCAGCGGGAACCCGAACTTGAACGCCGCCTCCACCGCCGACAGCATCGTCTTGTCGAGCAACTCCAGGGCGGCGGGGACGATTCCGGCCCCGATGATGTCGGAGATGGTGTTGGTCGCGTCGTCGATCGTCTCGAACACCCCGAGCAGGGTGCGGTACGCCTCCGGGTTCCGGGTCAGCCGCACCCACACCTTCGACACCACCCCGAACGTCCCCTCGCTCCCGACCACGGTGCCGGTCAGGTCGTACCCCGGGCCGTCCTCGGTCGGGCCGCCGCAGGTCACGACCCGGCCGTCCGGGAGGACAAGTTCGACGCCGAGGATGTGGTTGACGGTGACGCCGTACTTGAGGGTGTGCGGGCCGCCGCTGTTGGTGGCGACGTTCCCGCCGATGGTGCAGGCGCCCTGGCTGGACGGGTCCGGGGCGTAGTGGTAGCCGTGCGGCTTCAGGGCGTTGGTGAGCCAGACGTTCACGACGCCCGGTTCGACCACCGCGTACCGGTCGCGGACGTTCACCTCGAGGATGCGCTTCATCCGGGCGAGGGCGATCATCACCCCGCCGCCGACGAGGACGCACCCGCCGGCGAGGCTGGTGCCGGCCCCGCGGGCGAGGAACCCGACGCCGAGTTCGTTGCACGCCTTCACGATGTCAACGATGTGCTCGGTGGACGTGGGGAAGACGACGACGTCGGGCTTGGTCTTGGCGATGGTGAACCCGTCGCACTCGTAGACGGCCATGTCGGCGGCGGACGTGAGGACGTTGTCCGGGCCGACGATCGCCCGCATCCGGGCGACGAGGTCGGCAGCGGACGGCGCGGCGGGGGCGGCTTTTGTGAGTGTGGTGCTCATGCGGTTAGTGTACCATCCGGGGGCGCGCCGGGGCGGGGGTGTCACCCGCCGCCCGGCACGACCCGAACCGGAGGGCGCTTCGTGAGGCATGTCGTGTGCGTGTTGGCGGTGGCGTGGGCGGCGGGCGGGGTGCCGACGGCGGCCCGGGGTCAGCCCCGGGAGTTGGCAACTCTGAAGGGCCACACGGCACCCATCTACTGCGTCGCGTTCAGCCCGGACGGCAAGACGTTGGCCTCCGGGAGTACCGACAAGACGGTGAAGCTCTGGGACGCCGCGGCCGGGAAGGAGCTGTCCACGTTCAAGGGTCACGACCGGCGGGTGCTGTCCGTGGCGTTCAGCCCGGACGGCAAGGCCCTGGCCTCGGCGAGCATGGACTTCACCATCCGGGTGTGGGACGTGAAGACGGGCGAGCAGAAGCTCAGCATGAAAGGGCACCTCCGCCCGGAGATGCGCGCGATGTTCGGCCCGGACGGCAAGACGATCGCCTCCGGGGGCATTGACGGGAAGATCAAGGTCTGGGACGCGGCGACCGGGAAGGAGCTGGTCGGGTTCGACGGCCACCGGGGCGGCGTCTTCCCGGTCGCCTTCAGCCCGGACGGCAAGACCCTGGCGTCCGGCGGCGGCGACGGGGCGGTCAAGCTCTGGGACCCGGCCACGGGCACGGAGCGGGCGACCCTCGCCGCCCGGAGTCTGCGCGTGAACGGGCTGGCGTTCAGCCCGGACGGGAAGGCCGTCGCCACCGGCAGTCAGGACGGCACCCTCCGGGTGTGGGACGTGGGGACCGGCAAAGAGCGGTTCGCCGTCCGCGGGCACGAGGGCGAGGCCGTCGTGGTGGCATTCAGCCCGGACGGCAAGACGATCGCCTCGGGCGGCGAGGACGGGGTGGCGAAGCTCTGGGACGCGGCCGCGGGCAAACCGGTCTCGACGCTCCAGGCCTCGCCCAAGAACGAACCGGCCGTTGTGTGGACCGTCGCGTTCAGCCCGGACGGGAAGACCCTGGCGACTGCGAGTGCGGAGGGGGTCGTTAAGCTTTGGGACCTGGGTGCCAAGAAGTGAGCGACCGCCCGCGCCGCCGGCGGGAGCGCTCTCGCCGGCGCCGGGCCCATCTCACCCCCGCTTCGCGGGGCGCTTGCCGGTCGTGGCGAACACGTCCGCCACCCGCCCGCCCTCCTCCAGCGCCACGTGGTACCGCTGCTCGCCCTCCAGCTTGTGCACCGTGAAGTGGTACGCGTCCCCCACCGCCGCCAGGTACGGCCGCTTCTCCGGGGCGTTCGGCGTCCGCAGCTTCCCCCACGACCCATCACCCAGGTACGGCACCCCGTACCGGTCCTTCACCCCGCCCTTCAGCGGGTGGGTCCGCTTGAACGTGTGGTCGTGGTGCTCCAGCACCGCGTCCACCCCGTGCGCCTCGAACAGCGGGCACCAGTGCGTCCGGTTCCCCTCCCCCGTCCCGAACTTCCCCAGCACCCCCGTCGGCGCCCGGTACGACGGGTACGCCGGGACGTGGTTCACCGCGACCAGGTGCGGCCGCTCCGCCCGCTCCCGCAGCGCCCCGCCGAGCCACGCCGCCTGCGCCCCGCCGATCGGGGCCGCGTGCCCGCTGTCCAGCAGCACCAGGCTCAGGTAGTCGCCGAAGTCCAGGGCGGCGTAGCTCGCGTCCCGGTACAGCCCGTCGAACAGCGGGAAGAAGTACGTCGCGTCCTCCCGCCCCTTCCCGTACCCGCCCTTCACCTCGTGGTTCCCGATGCACGTCACCAGCGGGATCAGCCGGCCCTTCGGGTCGACCATGTGCTTCGCATAGTTCTGCACGAACCCCAGCGCCGTCTTCGGCGAGATCCCGTTGTCGTACCCGAGGTCCCCGCCGATCAGCGCGAAGTGCGGCTCCTGCTTCGCCGCCAGGATGTTGTTGGCGACCGCGTGGGCGTTCACCCCGCAGTCCCCGCCGGACACGAACGTGAACGTGTCCGTCGCCTTCGCCGGCATCGTCCGGAACCGGTACGTTTTCGGCCCCTTCCCGACCTGGAGAACGTACTCCGTCCCCGGCGTCAGCCCGGTCAGCTCCGCCCGGTGGACCTTCAGGTCGGTCCGCGGGAACGGCCGGGCGGCGACCGGGGTCGTCTTCCAGTCGGTCGCGGTCTTGGCGAGCAACTTGACGGACACCTCCGCCCCCGGGAGTTCCGGCCCGACCCACTGGACCGTCACGGTGGTGGTCGGGTCGCCCCGCCAGGTGAGGAACAGGGTGTCGGCCGGGGCGAGGTCGGTCGGGACGGCCTCGACGGCGCGGGGGGCCGGGGCCACGTCCACGGCCCGGGACGGGGAGTGGTCGGCGACGGCGGCGAGGCCGCCCAGGGACGCGCCGAAGAAGGCGCGGCGGTTCAGCGGTGTCATGGCAGCGGTGCGGTGGGGAAAGGGGGCAGCAGGATGAGCGTAAGCGGCCGGGTCGGCGGGTGCAAGGGTCAACCCCGGCGGGCGGGGCGAGTTTCGCCCGAACTTCGCGCCGCGGAAGCGCCGCCGCCCGGCCTCGACGGGCCGGGCGGTCGCGGTCACCCGCCGGCCGGCGGGGTCACTTCTCGATCTGGACCGGGAGCGGCTTGAGGACCGCCGGGCGGGCGACGCCGATCGCCGGGGCCACCGCCGGGGCCGGCGGGGCGACGGCCGGGGCCGGCTTCCCGCCGGCCGGGTTCGCCGCCGGGGCGGCCGGCTTCGGCGGGACGTCGTACGGGTTGGGCAGGTTCGGGGGGAAGACCAGCTCCGGCGACGCGATCACCACCAGGTCGTCCCGGAACGCGGTCAGGTACTGGGCGTCCGGGAACCGGCTGTCGCCGGCGATCAGAACCAGCCCGCCGGCCTTCAGCCGGTCCAGGGCGGCGGCCTTCGACAGCATCTTCCCGTTCACCTCGTAGGCGGTGAAGCTGAGGTCGGTCAGGGCCTTCTTCCCGTCCGCCGCGGCGGGGGCGGCCGCCGGGGCCGGGGCGTACGCCACGTCCCCCTCGATGATGACCCGGCCGCCGCCGCGGATGATCCGGCCGCCGCCGAACCCGCCGTCGTCCCCGTAGTAGACCTGGCCGTACGGGTTGGTCGGGTTCGGGTTGACCGGGAGCCGGACGACGCCCTTGTCGTCGGTCCCGAGCATGGCCAGCCGGGGGGCGGGGGTGGTCGGGTACGGGGGCCCGCCGTAGCTGAAGTGGGCGTGCCCGAGGCCGTCGGCGGTCATGACCACGGCGGACGGGTCGACGGCCTTCAGCCACCCGGGGCTGACCGGCTTGCCGTCGGCGGTGACCAGCAGGGTGGCCCCGTCCCTGACCCGCCGGACGGCGTCCTCGGGGGTGAGCGGGCTGCCGCCGGCGGTGGCGAACTTCCCGCCGAAGTCGGCCAGGGTCTTGCGGACGTAGACCGGGACGGTCTGCTCGACCTCCTGGACCTTCTGCACCCGCTGGTTGTTCTCGACCACGATCATCTGCTGCTGGACCTTCCGCTTCTCGTACACCTGGGCGGTGACCCAGACGACCCCGTCGGCCTCGGCCTTGACCCCGGCGACGCGCGGGGCCGGGCCGGCCGGGTTCGGGACGGTGTCCTTCGGGACTGGGGCGGCCGGGGCGGTCAGGGCCGCAGCGGCGAGCAGGGAGGGGACCATCGGGAGAACTCCGGGGTGCGCCCCGGGCGAGTCCGGGGTCGGACGGCGGGATGACGGTACATACTCTACGCCCGGGACCGGGGCGTGTAAAGGCGCCGGCCGCCGGGGTTACACACCGCCGGCGGCCGGGGGAGGAGTTGTCCCGCGGGTCACTTCTCGTTCTTCTCCGGGGCCGGGGCCGGCTCCGGCTGCGGCGGGACGGCCGGGAGCACCCCGCCCGGGGCGACCTGGATCTGGATCACCCCGTTGCCGCCCGGGAGCGGCACAACCTGCACCCCGCCCGGCGCGGCCGGCAGGATCTGGATGTTGCCCGGCTGGACCGGGAGGATCTGGATGCCCGGCTGGGGCTGGATCACGCCCGGGAGCGGGCGGATGCCGGGCTTGACGAACCCGCCGGCCGCGCCGCCCAGCTCGGGCGAGGCGAGGACCAGGGTGTCGTCCTTGAACACCTTCAGGAAGGCCGGGCTGACCGGCTTGCCGTCGGCGGACACGACGACGACCGCCCCGGCGGCGATCCTCTTGATCGCCTCGTCGGTGGCGACCTTCTTCCCGTCGGCGGTGGTGACGGTCAGGTCCTTGACCTCGCCGAGCTCGACCGACCGGACGACCGCCCGTTCGGCGGTGATGACGGCCGGCGGGGCGCCGTTCGGGCCGATCGCGGCCCCGGCCCCGACCTGAACCTTCTCCATCCGCCGGACGACGACCATGACCTTCCCGTCGGCGCCGGCCTTCAGTTCCATGACCTGGGGGGCGGGGCCGGTCGGGACCGGGGCGGCCGGGGCCGGGACCGGGGCGCCGAGGGCGGCGGAGAGCGTGAGAGCGGCGAGCATGCGAGCAGCTCCTGACGAACGTGGGGTACGCCGTGGAGAGTACGACGTAACCCCCCGACGACGACCCCCGCCGGGCGGATTGGGGGATTTCACATTTTCCCTCGACCGTGGGCGGCCGTCCCGTCGGCCCTCCGTCCCTCCGAAGGCGGCACGAGACTGTGGGAAGTTCTTGCACCCCCGCGATCGTCCGGGTAGGCTCACCGGCGGTCAGACCAGCAGGGCGATGCAGACCCCGGTCATCGGCCAGGCTGGCCCCAAGTTCGACCGCAGGTCGTGGCACTGTTTTGGAGGTTTTGACCATGCGTTTGACGCGGTCCTCGCCCCTCATTCTCGCGTACGCACTGGTGGGTGGTTTCGTCGCCTCACCACCCTCCTCGGTCGCACACGCCCAGCCCAAGGAGCCGGCCCGGGTGTGGTTCACCTCGATGAGTCCCGACGGCAAGACCCTCGCCACCGCGGAGGACCACGGCGCGGTGAAGCTGTGGGAGGCGGCCACAGGCAAGGAACTGGCCGCCCTCAAGGGGCACAAGCTCGGGGCGATCTGCGTGGCGTGGAGCCCCAACGGTAAGACCCTGGCCTCGTCGGGCGACGAGGCGGGCGGCGACCACACTGTCAAGCTGTGGGACGTGGCCACGCGCCAGGAGCTGGCCACCCTCAAGGGGCACACCCACATCGTGTGGTCGGTGGCGTGGAGCCCGGACGGCAAGACCCTGGCCTCGGCGGGCGGGGACAGCACGGTGAGGCTGTGGGAGGCGGCCACGGGCAAGGGGTTGGCGACCCTGAAGGTCTCGGGGTTGCCCGTGGCACGCGCGGTGGCGTGGAGTCCGGACGGGAAGACCGTGGCCCTGGCCTGTGACGAATCGACGGTGAGACTGCTGGAGGTCGCCACGGGGAAGGAACTGGCCGCCCTCAAGGGGGCGCACACCTGCGTCGCGTGGAGTCCGGACGGCAAGACCCTGGCCTCGCTGAGCAGCCCCGACGACACGATCACGCTGTGGGATGTGGGCACGCGCAAGGAACTGGCCGCGCTCAAGGGGCACCCTCCGTTCGGGGTGCGGTCGGTCTCGTGGAACCCGGACGGCAAGACCCTGGCCTCGGTCGGTAAAGATGACACGGTGAGGCTGTGGGACGTGGGCACGGGCAAGGAGGTAGCGGTCCTCAAGTGGGGCGTGTCATCCGTGTCGTGGAGCCCTGACGGCAAGACCCTGGTCTCGGGGACCTCCGGTCAAGTCGGAAAGCGGTGGGACGCGGGCACGAAGAAGTGACGCCCGGACCGCCCCGGGCGCCGCACCCGGCCGGTGGGGCATACCGCCTCTCCCCGACGTGTAGGCACTCGTGCCCCGCTGGGCGGTTGAGCCGGACCGTTCGGCGGAGGGGACCGTGGAAGAGGTTCTGGTGCTGGCCGTGCAGTTCGTCGCCGAGGTGCTGCTCCAGGCGGTCGTCTACCTGCCGTTCGACCTGCCGCTGAGCCGGGACGAGAAGACGGGCGGGCGGACGGGGTGCGGGTGGCCGTTCGTCTACCTGGTCGTGGGGGGCGTGGTCGGCGGGCTCTCGCTCCTCGTCGCGCCGCGCCTCCTGATCCACTCGGCCCCGCTGCGGCTGGCCAACCTCGTGGTCGCCCCGGTCGTGGCGGGGGGCGTATCGTGGGGGGTGGCCGCGTGGCGGCGGTCCCGCGGCGCGACGACCTGCCCGCGGACGCACTTCTGGGCCGGGTTCTGGTTCGTGCTGGCGTTCGGCGGTGTGCGGCTGGCGTACGCGGCGCAGTAATGCGGCCCCGGGCCGCGGCCGGCGAAAAAACTCCCCTCGACAACCGCCCCTTCCGGCCCCTACACTTCTCCCGACACACGCCCCCGGGAAAGGATTCCCGTGCGACTCGTCCACCTGACCGCGAGCACCTTCTTCGGCGGCCCGGAGCGGCAGATGCTCGGGCTCGCCGCCGCCATGCCCCGGCACGTCCGCACCACCTTCCTCAGCTTCCCCGAGGGCGGCCGCGGCGACGCCTTCCTCGACGTGGTCCGGTCCCACGGCTTCCCCGCGCTCCCGCTGCCCGCCGACTTCCCGCGCGTCCGGGCCGCCGTCCGCGGCCTCACCGACCTCCTCCGCGAGGTCGGGTGCGACACCCTCCTCTGCCACGGGTACAAGGCCCATATCCTCGGCCGGGTCGCCGCCCGCCGCCTCGGGGTGCCGGCCGTCGCCGTGTCCCGCGGGTGGACCGGCGAGACCCGCAAGGTGAAGGTGTACGAGTGGCTCGACCGCCGGCACCTCCGGCTCATGGACCACGTCGTCTGCGTGTCCGACGGCCAGGCCGAGAAGGTGCGGCGGTGGTGCGGGGTGCCGGCGGCCCGGATGTCGGTCATCCGGAACAGCGCCCGCCTCGCCGCGTTCGAGGCCCGCGACCCGGACGCCCGCGGCCGGCTCCTCGACTTCTTCCCGAGTGACAGCGGGGTGTCACAGGTGGTGCTGGCCGCCGGCCGGCTCAGCCCGGAGAAGGGGTTCGGGGTGCTGGTCGAGGCGGCCGCGGCGGTCTGCCGGGAGCACCCGGACGCCGGGGTGGTGCTGTTCGGCGAGGGCGTCCTGCGGCCGGAGTTGGAGCGGCACGCGGACCGGCTCGGGCTCGGCGGGCGGTTCGTCATGCCCGGGTTCCGGACCGACCTCGATGTCCTGATCGGGGCGGCCGACGTGGTGGTGCTGCCGTCGTTCACCGAGGGGCTGCCGAACGTCGCCCTGGAGGCGAGCGCCGCCGGGGTGCCGGTGGTGGCGACGGCGGTCGGCGGGACGCCGGAGGCGGTCGCCGACGGGGACAGCGGCTACCTGGTCCCGCCCGGCCAGCCCGGCCCGATCGCGGCCCGGGTCGGCGAGTTGCTCCGCGACCCGGTGCTGCGGGCGAAGTTCGGGGCCGCCGGCCGCGACCGGATGCGGACCGGGTTCACGTTCGCCGCCCAGGCCGCCGCGTACCTCAGGCTGATCGCGGCCGTGACCCGGCGGGACGGCGACGCCGTCCCGGTCGCCGTCCGGCCGTCCGTCGAACACGTTCAGGGGTGGTAGCACGACCGTGGCGAAGTATCTGCTCCTCACGCCCGTCCTGTTCGTGGCCGCCTGTTGCGTGGCCCCGGCGAGCTTCACCGTCCGGAACGAGTCCGGGCAGCCGGTCGAGGTGCTGACCGTCGAGGTCGACGGGCGGACGTTCCGGTACCAGGATGTCCCGGCCGGGGGTGAGGTGTCCGAGTGGTTCTGGTTCTGGCGCGAGGCGACCCTCGACGTCCGGGGCCGGTACGCGGACGGGACGGAGTTCGGGGAGTCCTGCGGGTACGTCGTGTGGGAAGACTTCGCCCCGCACGTCGATGTCGTCGTCCGGCCCGGTGGCGAGGTCGGGGAGCGCCGGTTCATGCCGGCCTCAGCACCGTGACCGCTTGTCCGAGGTTCTCGATGTCTGCACTGCTCGCGCCGCGCCGCCTCCCGGTCGCCCCGGCACCGGCCGCCGACCCGGTCCGCGTTTGCTTCATGATCGACCGGCTCAGCCGGGCCGGGACCGAGACGCAGCTCCTCGCCCTGATCCGCGAACTCGACCGCTCGAAGGTCGCCCCGTCGCTCGTGCTCCTCGACGGCGAAGACGACCTGTCCCGCGCCCTCGAACCCGCCGACTGCTCGGTGATCCGCCTCGGGGTGCGGCGACTCGTCAGCCTGGCCGCGGCCCGCGCCGCCCGACGGCTCCGGGCGTTCTGGCGCGAGCACCGGCCGGACGTGCTGCAGACGTACTTCCTCGACGCCGCGTACTTCGGGGCGCCGCTGGCGAAGCTGTCCGGGGTGCGGAAGGTGGTGCGGGTGCGGAACAACCTCGGGTACTGGCTCACCCGCCGGCACCGGCTGCTCGGCCGGGCCGTCCGCCCGTTCGTGGACGCGACCCTCACCAACACCGCCGCCGGCCGGGACGCGTTGGTCGGCCGGGAGGGCCACCGGGCGGACCGGGTGGTGGTGCTAGAGAACGGCGTCGACACGGCCCGGTTCAACCGGTTCCTGTACCCGGACACGTCGAAGCCGCGGGTGCGGGTCGGGTGCGTGGCGAACCTCCGGCCGGTGAAGAACGTGGACGGGCTGATGCGGGCCGCGAAGGACGCCCTGGCCCGGTTCCCGCAGCTGGTGTTCGAGGTGGCCGGGGACGGCGAGCAGCGCGAGGAGTTGGAGCGCCTCCACGCCGGCCTCGGCCTCGGCGACCGGTTCAAGCTGCGCGGGTCGGTGGCGGACGTGGCCGGGTTCCTCCGGACGGTCGACATCGCGGTCCTGCCGTCGCACTCGGAGGGGATGTCGAACGCGCTGTTGGAGTACATGTCGGCGGGGCGGGCGGTGGTGGCGACGGCCGTGGGGGCGAACGCCGACCTGGTGCGGCACCGGAAGGACGGGCTGGTGGTGCCGGCCGGGGACGGGGCGGCGCTGGTCGACGCGATCGGGGAGCTGTTGGCCGACCCGATGCGGGCGGCCGGGTACGGGGCGTCGGCCCGGCGGCGGGTCGAGGCGGAGTACAGCCGGGACGCGATGCGGCGGCGGTTCGAGGCGTTCTACCGCGGGCTGGCCGGGCGGTGAGGGAAGAAGGTCACCGGGCGGGGTGGGGCGGTTGGTCGTCTCGGCAGGTGGCTTCCCCTCACCCGCCGGCGAGGCGCCGGCGACCTCTCCCCAGCGGGGAGAGGTGGGGGCCGCCGGCCGCCTCGGCAACTTCCCGGGTTGGTGACGTAGACGGGAGCCGCGGTGCCCCCACCTCTCCCCGCTGGGGAGAGGTCGGCCCGGCGCCTCGCCGGGCCGGGTGAGGGGAAGCCACCTCCGGAGTCACCCGGGATCGAACCCCGGTCCCGTCGGCGGCCTACTTCTTCACCGCCGCGGCGGCCGCCTCCTGCAGCACCTGCCGCATCACCGACGCGTCGCCGCCGGCCAGGCCCGTCCGCTGGATCAGCAGGATCACGAACAGGTCCTGGGTCGGGTCGAGCCACGCCTGCGTCCCGAACGCCCCGCCGTGCCCGTAGCTCCCCGCCGACAGCATCGCCGTCACCCCCTTCGGCTCCCGCACCACCGCCCACCCGAACCCGAACCCCATCCCGTCCCCGAACCCGCTCTTGATGTCGCCGGTCTGCACCCGCGTCATCTCGGCGACCGCCTTCTCGCTCAGGATCCGCTTCCCGTCCAACTCGCCCTTGTTCAGCATCATCCGGTACAGCCGGGACAGGTCCGCCGCGGTCGAGTACAGCCCGCCGGCCGGGACCGGGTGCTTCGGACTCCCCGGAACGTCCAGCAGCGTGTTCGGCGCCGGGAACAGCTTGCCGTCGTCCTTCCCCTTGCCGTAGGTGACGGCGGTCCGGGCGAACTGCTCCTTCGTCGGGTACGGCGTCGTGTCCTTCATCCCGAGCGGGTCGAAGATCCGCTTCCGCATGAAGTCCTCGTAGCTCATCCCGGATGTCACCTCGATCACCCGGCCGAGGGTGTCGATCCCCGGGTTGCAGTACTGCCACCGGGTGCCCGGCTCGAACTGCAGCGGCTGCAGCGCCGCGGCCAGCGTCGTCTCGGCCAGGGTGCGGTTCCGCTTCGTGTACACGTCGTTCACGCCGATCGGGTAGTTTGGGATCACCCCGGACGTGTGCGTCAGGAGGTCGCGGAGCTTTACCGGCCGGCTCGGCTTCTTCAGCGCCGTCGGGTCCTTGCCGTCGGCGAGCATCAGCTGCCCGCCGAACTCGGGCAGGTGCTTCGCCACGTCGTCGTCCGGGCTCAGCTTCCCCTCGTCGGCCAGGATCATGATGCCGACCGCGGTGATCGGCTTGGTCATCGACGCGATCCGGAAGATGGTGTCCTTCTGCATCGGGGCCTTGGCGGCGAGGTCGCGGGACCCGACGGCCGCCGCGTGGACCACGCCGTCCTTCCGGCCGACGACCCACACCGCCCCGGCCAGGTCGGCGGAGTCGACGAACTTCTGCATCTGCGGTTTGATGGTGTTGAGCTTGTCCGGGTGGGGGACGTCCGGCGGGGCGGCGACGGCCGGGACGGCGGCGAACAGGGCGAGCGGGAGAAGTGACAGTCGCATGGCGGCGGCCCGTGGGTGAGCACCGCCTCGGAGAGGCGGCTGCCGCCGAAGCTACGGGATCGGGCGCCGGCGGTCAACCGGCCGGTCCGGAAGTCCGTGGCGTGGGAGGGCGAGGCTCCTGCCGAGCCGGAGCCGCACGGCTCGGCAGGAGCCTCGCCCTCCCCGAACTCCCGCCCGGCGTCAGTCGCCCGGGGCGTTCTCCCCGCCGGACCGGGTGATCAGGGCGATCAGGACCGGGCCGGTCGTGTTGTTCTTCAGGAAGAACACCGACCCGTCGCACCGCAGGGTGTTCGCCCCGCCGGCGTGGAACGAGTACGGGGCGCCGTGGTTGGTCACGTTCATCACCTGGCACCCGGCCTCCGCGTCGACCATGGTCCCGGCCGCGTTCACCGAGTACCCGCGGAGGGTGGCGGCCCCGTCCTGGTCGGCCCAGGCGCCGCGGACGTACAGGGAGATGTCCCCTTGCCCGTTGAGCGGGGTGATCGGTGAGGCGGTCAGCATGGCAATCGAGGACGGGATCTGGACGATCAGCTTCCCCTGGATGTACGCCGCCAGCCCCCGCCCGGAGATCTCGGTGAACGCGACGGTGTTGCTCGTCCCGTCCAGGATCCGGGTCGCCGGCAGGCCGGTGTGCATCCCGGTCCCCTTCGGGCCGAGCGCGCCGGAGTTCGAGGCGTCGGCGGTCGGGGTGCCGAGCGGGTTCCCGCACCGGGCGGGGGTGAGCAGGGACGGCTCGAACCCCCGGAACGGCCAGTAGTCGGTCCGCGACAACCGGTGGCCCATCGCCGGGAAGGTCGGGAACATGCCCAGGATGGTGTCGTAGTTCGCGTTCTCCCGCCCGTTCGGGGTGGACGGGCAGACCAGCAGCTTCACCGGGATCGAGGCGATGGTGCTCGTCGACCCGGGGGCCGGCACGGGCAGGTTGATCGGGTCGATCGCCGACAGCCGCCGGTCGACGAGGTTCGCCAGGTTCTCCTGCTCGATGTACTCCACCATCATTACGATCGCCGCGTGCCCCTGCCTCCGGACGCCGACGGCGTCGTACGGGTTCGCGGTGGTGTAACCGGCCACCTGCCGCGGGGTCGGGGAGCTCGGGAAGTCGAACCCCCAGGACGGGAACCGGCCGTGCACCCCGTGGTAGTTGTGCATCGCGATCCCGAGCTGCTTCAGGTTGTTCGTGCAGGACGACCGGGCGGCCGACTCCCGGACCTTCTGCACGGCCGGCAGTAACAGCCCGATCAGGATGGCGATGATGGCGACCACGACCAGGAGTTCGATCAGCGTGAACCCCCGGCGGACTGCGGCGCGGGACATGGAGACTCTCCGGACGGGCGGGGCCGGGGGGAGGGATGGTGAAGTGGGAGCCCGGCGCCACCCGCCGATAGTAAACCCCGAACCGGCGACGAACGGAAGAGAATTGTGCCGAATTATCGGTCCGGCCGGACGGGCGTCACCGGCACCGGGCGTACCGGCCGATCACCGCCCGTGCGGTCCGCAGCCCGTCGACGGCCGCCGACACGATCCCGCCGGCGTACCCCGCCCCCTCCCCGACCGGGTACAGCCCCGGCACCGCCGGCGACTCCCGCGTCTCCGGGTCGCGGTCGACCCGCACCGGCGAACTCCCCCGCGCCTCCGGCCCGACCAGCACGGCGTCGTCCAGGAACCGCCCGCGCCACCGCCGGTCCATCTGCGGTAACCCCTGCCGCACCGCCTCGGCCACCACCGGCGGCAGCACCTCCCGCAGGTCGCAGGCGGCCAGGCCGCGCGGGTAGCTGGTCGGCGGAACCCCGCGGGTCGCCCGCCCGGCGACGAAGTCGGTCGCCCGCTGGACCGGGCAGCGGTACTCGCCCCCCCCGCCCAGCTCGAACGCCCGCGCCTCGTACCGCTCCTGCAGCCGCACCCCGGCCAGCACGTCCGCCCCACCGAACTCCTCGACCGGGACCGTCACCACCAGCCCGCTGTTCGCGTACGGCGAGTCCCGCTTCGACAGGCTCATCCCGTTGGTGCAGAAGAACCCGTCCTGCGACACGCTCGGGATGACGTACCCGCCGGCGCACATGCAGAACGTGAACAGGTCGTGCCCGCCGGTCGCCACCAGCGCGTAGTCGGCGTTGCCGAGGAGTTCCTCGTAGTGCTGGTGCCGGGGGCCGAACTGGACCGCGTTCACCACCTCCTGCCGGTGCTCGATCCGCACCCCGAACTGGAACGGCTTGCGGGCCATCGGCACCCCGCGGGCCGCCAGCATCCGGTAGGTGTCGCGGGCGCTGTGCCCGGTCGCCAGCACCACCACCGCCGCCGGCACGAACCCGCCGGACGTCGCCACCCCCTTCAGCCCCGCGGCGTCGAACACCAGGTCCTCGACCCGGGTGAGGAACCGCACCTCCCCGCCGTACTCCTCGATCTTCCGGCGGATCGCCTTGACGACGGCCGGGAGGCGGTTGCTGCCGAGGTGCGGGCGGTGGTAGTACAGGATGTTCGGCCGGCCCGGCTGCTGCCCCTTGCACTCGGCGAACAGTTCGAGCACCCGGAGCACGTCGGGGCCGGTCCCGCGGCAGGTCAGCTTGCCGTCCGAGAAGGTGCCGGCCCCGCCCTCGCCGAACAGGTAGTTGCTCTCCGGGCTGAACTCCCCGCCGTCGTCGAACCGCTTCACGTCGCGGATGCGGTCGTTCACCCGGGTGCCGCGCTCGAGCAGCAGCGGGCGGTAGCCGTGCAGCGCGAGGAAGTACGCGCAGACCAACCCGCCCGGCCCGGACCCGACGACCACCGGGCGGTGTGGCAGCGGGACCGAGCCGGGGTCGGGCATGGCGAACGGCGGTTCGTCGTGCCGCTCGACCTGCGCCGGGGCGTGCGGCCGGTCGGCGGCCCGACGGACCACCACGTCTTCCCCGGCCGGAAGATCGACCTCGAAGTTGTAGACGAACCGGAGTTGGCACTTGTCGCGGAGGTCGAGGGCCTTGCGGGCGACGCGCCACCGGCCGAGGTCGGCGGGGCGCAGCCCGAGCGCCCGGCCGAGGTGGGCGGGTAGGTTCGCTTCCGGCTCCTCGACCGGGAGCCGCAGGTTCGAGACGCGGATCGACATGCGGGCATTTTACGCCGGGCGGGTGTGTGCCGGGTCGGTCCCCGGTCGACTCTTCAGGTGGCTTCCCCTCACCCGGAACGGCGCTTCGCCGTTCCGACCTCTCCCCAGCGGGGAGAGGTGGGGGCCGCGGGCGTTCTCGCCAGGTACGCGGTTCGATGAGCTACGGAGGGGCCGGTGTGGCCCCACCTCTCCCCGCTGGGGAGAGGTCGCCGGCGCCTCGCCGGCGGGTGAGGGGCGCCACGCGGACGGTCACCGGGGGGGCGGACCGCCCGGTCACACTTCGATCCGCTTCCACCGCCCGCCGGCGAACCGGACCGCGAAGAACGTCCCGCGGACCCAGATGTCGGCGCACATCGCCACCCACGCCCCGAACAGCCCGAGGTTCGCCGGCCCGGTCAGCAGGTACGCGAGCGGGATCCGGACGCCGAGGAACCCGACCCAACTGATGAGCACCGGGACGCGGGTGTCCCCGGCCCCGCGGAGCGCCGCCGTGAGCACGATCTGGGCGGCCAGCGCCGGCATCGCCACGGCGATCAGCCGCAGCACTGGCGCCCCGGCCTCGACCACCCCGGCGGCGCCCGCGCCGGGGGCGAACAGCCGGAACATCGGTCCGGCGAACAGCGCGAACAGCACGCCCATCCCGCACATCACTGCAGCGGCGATGCCGAACGCCGTCCACCCGCACCGCGCCGCCCGGGCCGGGTCGCGCGCCCCCAGGTTCTGCCCGACCAGGGCCATCGCCGCCGTCCCGAACGCCGCCCCGGCCAGGAACCCGAGCGCCTCCCACCGCAGGGCGATCCCGTGGGCCGCGGACGCCGTGTCCCCGAGCCGGTTCACCAGCCCCAGGAACCACAGCTGGCAGAACGCGACGGACAGGCTGTCGGCCGCCGCCGGGACGCTCACCCGGAGGAGCCGGCGGATCAGGCTCAAGTCAGGGGCGAGGTTCGCCCAGGTCAGGGTCAGCCCGGACTTCCCGCGGGACAGGATGAGGAGCAGCACCGCGCACCCGACGACGTGGCTCAGCCCGGTGCCGAGCGCGATCCCGACGAACCCGAGCCCGCCCCACGGCCCGACCCCGAAGCACAGCCCCCAGGCGAGCGGGACGTTCAGCACCGCCACCAGCCCGAGCACCTTCAGCCCGGTCCGGGTGTCCCCGGACCCGGCCAGGCACGCGGCGCACGCCGACTCGACGATCTGGAAGGCGAGGAGGGCGGCGAGCGGGGTGAGGAAGTCGACCGCGTACCGGGCCGCGTCCCCTGTCAGCCACAGGGCGTCGACCAGGACCGGCAGCCCGAGGAGCCCGGCGACCGCCCCGACCGCCCCGAACGCGGCCCCGAGGAGGACGGCCTGCCCGGTCGCCCGGCGGGCGAGCGACAGGTCCCCGGCCCCGACGAACCGGGCGACCAGGGCGGTCGCCCCGACGCTCACCACCACGGTGTAGCTGGACACGAACCAGTACAGGTAGCCGGCGGTGGTGAGGGCGGACAGGTACGCCTCGCGGGCGGCCGGGTCGGCGACCCGGAAGTGCCCGGCGAGGTACTGGTCGGACAGCCCGACGAGGAGGTGGAGGTACTGTTGGGCGAGGGCCGGGAGGGCGAGGGCCAGGACCGCCCGCCAGGCCGGCCCGCCGGCGGGTCCGTGTCCCATCCCGGCATCATACGGCCCGGGTCACTTCTTCGGCTTCGGCGGCTTCCGCTTCGGCCTCCCGATGGCGGGCGGCTGCCCGTCCGCCCGGACGACGACCCGGAACGGGCCGACGGTCAGCACCCCGAGGGTCCCGTCCCCGTCCCCGGCGGCGAACACGTCCGGGCGGAACCGGTACACCACCCGCCGGCCGTCCTTCTCGTCCTCGACCAGCCCGGCCTGCCGCATCACCCCGAGGTGGTGGGACATGTTCACCATCGGGGTGCCGACGAGGTCGGCCAGCTGGCCGACGTGGTGCGGCCCGCGGGCGAGGAGGAACAGGACCCGCAGGCGGGTCGGCTCGGCCAGGGCGGCGAGGCCGGCGGCGGCCCGGCGGGCCTCGGCGTAGTCCATCATGGCGGGGGTCACCTGTCGGCCCGCGGGGTCCGGCGCTCCGGCCGGACGGTCGAGCGGACAGGATACTGAAAATGCGGCCCGCCGTAAGCGAGAAATGTGAGAATCCGGCCCCGGCCGTCGGGCCGGGGCCGGAAGGGCCGGAAGGGCCGGAAGGGCCGGCGGCGGGGTTCGCACCCGCATGAGCCGAGGTACGAGCTCGGTGCCTTGCTGGGGGTCGGGCCACGCCGGCGTGAGCAGAGGGACAAGGATTCGAACCCTGTAAAGCGGCTTTGGAGACCGCATGCTCTCCCAGGAGCATCCCTCTGTGGAACTCGTTCAGGCGGCGCGGGGGGAGTCGAACCCCTCACCTCGGCTTTCACAGAGCCGCGTGCGAAACCGCTACACCACATGCCGCGTCGGGCCCGGCCGGTCGGCCGGAGTGATCCCGGGTGGACTCGAACCACCGCTCTCCTCCGTGTCAGGGAGGCGCCGTCGCCGCTGGGCCACGGGATCGGTTGTGAACCAGGCGGAAGGGGAGGGATTCGAACCCTCACGCCCTCGCGGGCGCGCACGTTAGCAGTGTGGCCCGGCCAGCCGTATCCGGGTCCCTTCCGTGTCGGGTGGTGATGCGGCCGGCGGACGGGGTGCGGACCCGAACCCCAGTCGGCCGGACGTTTGCTCGGACCCGCCGCCCCGCGGCCGCCGGCCGCACCCCACCCAGTGGAACCGCGGGGAGTCGAACCCCGACGCCGTGCTTGCAAGGCACAGCTCCCGCCCGCGAGCGATCCCGTTGCGCGGCCCGCGCCGCAGTGACCGGAGTGGGAGTCGAACCCACACGTGACAGGCTCTCGACCTGCCGGCTCTACCGGTTGGCCTACCCGGTCGTCTCGAACAGTTGCGGAGCCCGGGGATCGAACCCGGCCGCCGGGCTTATGAGACCCGGCTGAGCGCCAGCCCGCCCGCAAGTTGCAGACCCGGGAGTCGAACCCGGCCCCCAGGCTTATGAGGCCCGGACGGGCGCCGGCCCGTCTGCAATGTCGTACCAGTGGTGACGGTGGGATTCGAACCCACACATTCTCCGTACTGAGCGGAGCGACTCCTGCCGTTGGTCTACATCACCGTTGACGAACCAGTGACCCGTGGGGGAATCGAACCCCCGTCTGCAAGTTGAGAACCTGCCGTCCTGAGCCGTTGGACGAACGGGCCGTCTCGGTCAGTGCCCCGGGTGGGAATCGAACCCACATTGCCCGCTGGGGGCGGCCGCTTTACAGGCGGCCTGGCGGACCACCGCACGTCCGAAGGCGTCCCCCGAAGGGGAGTGGCACGGGTGGGAGTCGAACCCACACCCACCGAGGTTTGAGCTCGGTCGCTTTACCGATTAGCGCACCGTGCCTCACCGCCACGCCGCAGAGCCCCCGGTGGGAATCGAACCCACGCTTCCGCCATACCAAGACGGCAGGCTCCCGTTACAACACGGGTGCGTCACACATACAGAGCGCCCAGTGGGAGTCGAACCCACACGTCCGCCTTGGCGAGGCGACAGGCCGCCGTTACATCATGGGCGCGGCACGAACATCACCAGAGCGTCCGGCGGGGATCGCACCCGCGTCGCCGTCGTGGGAGGGCGGCGTGTTGCTGCTACACCACGGACGCATCACACCAACAGTGGAAGGGGTGGGGCTCGAACCCACATGATCCCGTTTAAGAGACGGGTGCCTTGCCGGCGTCGGCCACACTTCCGCAGCGGTCCCGAGGGGATTCGAACCCCCGATTTCCTCTTGGACAGAGAGGCGGCCACTCCGCTGGCCCGCGGGACCGTGTTGTCGCACTCCGACCAGGCGCCCCGTGCGGGGGTCGAACCCGCCTCTGCGGCTTGAAAGACCGCCGACCTCACCGGAGGTCGAACGGGGCGTCGCGGACCCGACCCGGAAAAAGAGAGCCGGCCGGGGGTCTGGTTGACCCCCGGCCGGCTCGCGGTTCCCGCGACTGGCTCAGAGGGTCACCCGTCGGTATCCCAATAACCGCGCCCGTGTTCGGCCGCGAGGCGGAGGCTCTTCGCGACGCCCGCGCCGGCCAGGCCGGCGGCCGTCAGACGAAGCTCGCTGCTCGCGTGCAACCGGGTCATGATGAGGTTCGGGGTCTCGTTGTCGGTTGTCTCACTCGCGGCGGGTGGTTGTCACCCGCTCGCCGTGTACACCACCATAGACGCACCACACACACACGGGTTCGCACCAAATCCGATTTCTTTTCGCGGCCCCCGTCATGATTCCGGACCACGACCTCGAACGCCAGATGCGACACGCCCTTGCGCTCGCCGCCCGCGGCCGGGGATCTGTCGAGCCGAACCCGATGGTCGGGGCGGTGGTGCTCGACCTCACCGGGAGTGTGGTGGGCGAGGGCTGGCACCAGAGGTTCTGGGGGCCGCACGCGGAGGTGTTCGCGCTGGAGGCGGCCGGGGGCGCGGCCCGCGGCGGGACGCTCGTCGTCACCCTGGAGCCGTGCTGCCACCACGGGAAGACGCCGCCGTGTACCGATGCGGTGTTGCGGTCCGGGGTGCGGCGGGTGGTCGCGGCGACGGCCGACCCGTTCCCGCGCGTCGCCGGCGGCGGGTTGGCGATCCTGCGTGAGGCAGGGGTAGAGGTTGACGTCGGGCTGTGCGAGGCGGACGCCCGGCGGCTGAACGCCCCGTACCTGAAGCTGCTCCGCACCGGCCGGCCGTGGGTCCACGCGAAGTGGGCCATGACCCTCGACGGCCGGATCGCCACCCGCACCCACGACTCGCGCTGGGTGAGCGGCGAGGAGTCGCGGCGGCGGGTCCACGAGCTGCGCGGCCGGCTCGACGCTGTCCTCGTCGGCCGCGGCACGGTCGAGCACGACGACCCGCTCCTGACCGCTCGGCCGCCCGGCCCGCGGGTGCCGGCGCGGGTGGTGGTGTCGGCGTCCGGGAACCTCCCGGACAGATGCCAACTGCGGGCCACCGCCCGCGACGTTCCGGTGATCGTGTACACCGCCGCCGGCGACGAGAGGAAGCTGACCGGCTGGGCCGCGGACGGGGCGGAAGTCGTCGCACTGCCGCCGGGTGACACCGGGGTGTCACTCGACGCGGTGTTCGCCGACCTCGGCCGGCGGCGGTTCACCAACGTGTTGGTGGAGGGCGGGGCGGGGCTGCTCGGGTCGGTGCTCGACGCCGGGGCGGCCGACGAGTTCCACGTCTTCGTCGCCCCGAAGTTGGTCGGCGGGGTCGGGGCGGTGCCGCCGGTCGGCGGGGCCGGGGTCGCCGCGATGGCCGACGCCCTCCATTTGGCCGAGTTCACCGCCGAGCCGTCCGGGGACGATGTCTACCTGCACGGGTTCGCCCCCGGCGCGTAACTCGCCATCCCCGTTGACACGTCCTCCCACCCGTCGCTACACTCGCAGCCGAACCCACCGAGGCGCCCGTGCAGGAGGCGTGGCACGCCCTGATCCGCGGCGACCGGCACGGCCCCCTCGCCGCCGCCGCCCGACTCGGCCTGCGGCTGGTGAGCTGGCCCTACGGCCTCGGGGCGTGGGCCCGCAACCGGGCGTTCGACCGCGGCTGGAAGACGATTCACCGGGCGGCGGTGCCGGTGGTCAGTGTCGGCAACCTCACCCTCGGCGGGACCGGGAAGACGCCGTGCGTCGAGTACGTCGCCGGCTTCTACCGGAGCCTCGGGGTGCAGGTCGCGGTGCTGAGCCGCGGGTACGGGAGTGAGGCGGGGCGGAACGACGAGGCGATGGTGTTGGAGGAGAACCTGCCGGACGTGCCGCACCTGCAGGACCCGGACCGGGTGGCGGCGGCCGGCCGGGCGGTCGAAGAACTCGAAAGCGAACTGCTCGTCCTCGACGACGGGTTCCAGCACCGCCGGCTGCACCGCGACCTCGACCTCGTGTTGATCGACGCGACCCGCCCGCCGCCGTGCGACTACCTGTTCCCGCGCGGCACCCTGCGGGAAGGGGCGGGAAGTTTGCGGCGGGCCGGGGCGGTGGTGCTGACCCGCTGCGACCAGGTGCTGGCCGGTGAGGTGGACGCCCTCCGCGGGTGGCTCGACCGCCGGTTCCCCGGGAAGCCGGTCGCTGCGACCGAGCACCGCCCGGTTGAACTGATCGGCGGTGACGGACCGGAACCGGTGGCGGCGGTGAGCGGGCGGACGGTCGCCGGGTTCTGCGGGATCGGCAACCCGGCCGCGTTCCGGCGGACCCTGGAACAGCTCGGGGCGGCCGTCGTCGACTTCCGGGCGTTCCCCGACCACCACCCGTACACCCGGGCCGACGTGGACGACCTGACCCGGTGGGCGGTCGCGCTGCCGCCCGGGGCGCTGGTGCTGACGACGCAGAAGGACTGGGTCAAGCTGCGGGTGCCAGACCTCGGCGGCCGGCCGCTCCGGGCAGTCCGGGTCGGGCTGGCGTTCCGGGACGGGCAGGACGGGTTCGACGCCGCCTTGCGGCGAGTCGCCCCGGTATAGTTCTTGTAGTTCTTGTAGGGTGGGCCGAGTCTTCGAGTCCCACCGATTTGACTGCCGCGGGGTGGTGGGACTCTACTACGAGGCCAGGATCACGACGGGCGCGACGGACCAGCGCCGGCGGGAGGCACGGATGGCCGCCGACCTCATCGACCTCGTCCCGCGACTCGGCCGCCCCCGCGCGCTGGTCGTCGGGGACGTGATGCTCGACCGGTACGTCTGGGGGAACGCCGACCGGATCAGCCAGGAGGCCCCGGTCGTGCTGCTGCGCGCCGACGCCCGCGAAGAGCGCCTCGGCGGGGCGTCGAGCGTCGCCACCATGCTCCAGGCGCTCGGCGCCCGCACCAGCCTGGTCGGGGTCGTCGGCCGGGACGCCGACGGCCTCCGGGCCCGCCAACTCCTCACCGACCTCGGGATCGACGCCGCCGGGGTCGCCGCCGACCCGGCCCGCCCGACGACCGTCAAGGAGCGGTACATCGGGCGGGCGCAGGACCGCCACCCGCAGCAGATGATCCGCGTCGACTACGAGAGCCGCGACCCGGTCTCCGGCGAGGCCGAGCGCGAGGTGGCGGCCGCCGCCGCCGCCCTGGTCCGCGATGCCGACGTGGTCTTGGTGAGCGACTACGACAAGGGCGTCTGCACCCCCGCCGTTCTGGCGAAGGTGGTCGCGGCGGCGAAGGCCCGCGGCGTCCGCGTCATCGCCGACCCGACCCGCGGCGGCGACTACGGGAAGTACGCCGGGTGCTCGGCCGTCACCCCGAACCGCCTCGAAGCCGGGCTGGCGACCGGCCGGACCATCGCCACCCACGACCAGGCCCTCGCCGCCGCCGCCGAGCTGCGCGACCGCCTCGGCCTCGAAGCCGGCCTCGTCACCCTCGACAAGGACGGGATCGCCTTCGCCCACCGGGACGGCCGGTCGGTCGTGTTCCCGACGCGACCGCGGCAGGTGTACGACATCACCGGGGCCGGCGACATGGTGATGGCGGCGCTCGGGCTGGCGCTCGCCGCCGGGGCCGACTACGACGCGGCGATCCGGCTGGCGAACGTCGCCGGCGGGCTGGAGGTGGAGAAGATCGGGGTCGCCACGGTGACCCGCGACGAGATCCTCGCCGACCTCCTCCACGCCCCGTTCCGGGCCGCCGGCCGCACCGCCGGGGCGGCGAAGGTCGTCGGCCTGCCGCAGCTCCTCGCCGACCTCGACCGCCGCCGCGCCGCCGGGCAACGGGTGGCGTTCACCAACGGCTGCTTCGACGTGCTCCACGCCGGCCACGTCCAGTACCTGGCCGAGGCCCGCCGGCAGGCCGACTGCCTCGTCGTCGGGCTGAACAGCGACGCCAGCGTCCGCCAGTTGAAGGGCCCGACCCGGCCGCTGAACCCGGTCGAGGCGCGGGCCCTCGTGCTCGCCGGGTTGCAGGACGTCGACCACGTCACGATCTTCGCCGACCCCACCCCGCTCGCCTTGATCCGGGCGGTCCGGCCTGAAGTGCTAGTGAAAGGGGCGGATTACCGCAAGTCGGAGGTGGTCGGGGCCGACTTCGTGGAGGGGTGCGGCGGGCGGGTCCACCTCGCCGACCTGCGGGACGGGTTCTCGAGCACCGACCTGATCGACCGGATGAAGGCGGCGTGAGGCCCCCTGGGACCGCGGGCGTCCCGCCCGCACCACGTAGGCGGCTCGGGAGCCTTCAGAGTTTGTCCCGTCGCGGACCGGGTGGGTCGAGGTGAGCGGGCGGGACGCCCGCGGTCCCAGGGAAGACGACGTGACGCGGATCGCGCTGTTCCTGCCGAACTGGGTCGGCGACGTGGTGATGGCCACGCCGGCGGTCCGGGCCGTCCGCGCCGCGTTCCCGGCCGCCGGCCTCGTCGCGGTGTGCAAGCCGTACGTCGCCGACGTCCTCGCCGGGGCGCCGTGGTTCCGCGAGGTGATCCCGTTCGACAAGCGCGGGCCGCGGCCGCAGCGGGTGCTCGGCGTCGCCCGGCGGCTGCGGGCGACCCGGCCGGACGCCGCGGTGCTGTTCCCGAACTCGTTCCGGGCGGCGCTCGCGGCCCGGCTCGGCGGGTGCCGGCGGGTCGTCGGGTTCGCCCGGTATGCCCGCGGCCCGCTCCTCACGGACCGCCTCCACCACACCACCGACACCCGCGGCCGGTTCGTCCCGACCCCGGTGATCGACGACTACAACCGCTTGGCGGTCGCGCTCGGGACGGCCGACCCCGGTCACCGGATGGAACTGTTCACCACCCCCGCCGACGAGGCCGCCGCGGACGCGGTGTGGGAGCGGTTCGGGCTGCGGCGGTACGGGCGGGTGGTGGCGCTGAACCCGGGGGCGGCGTTCGGGGCGGCGAAGCACTGGCCGGCCGCGTCGTTCGCCGACCTGGCCCGGTCGCTGGCCGGCCGGCTCGGGTGCGCCGCGGTCGTGCTGTGCGGCCCCGGCGAGCGGGAGGCGGCCCGGGCGATCGCCGACGCGAGCCGCAGCCCGCACGTCTTCCCGCTCAGCGACACCCCGCTGTCACTCGGACTCACGAAGGCGGTCGTCCGCCGGGCCGACCTCCTCGTCACCACCGACAGCGGGCCGCGGCACTTCGCCGCCGCGTTCGGCCGCCCGGTCGTCACCCTGTTCGGCCCGACCCACGTCGCGTGGACCGAGACGTACCACCCGCAGGCGGTCCACCTGCGGACGCCGGTGCCGTGCGGGCCGTGTCAGCAGCGGGTCTGCCCGCTCGGCCACCACCGGTGCATGCGCGACCTCACCCCGGCCGAGGCGTTCGCCGCCGCGGCCCGGCTGCTCGGGGAAAGTGGGGTGCGCCGTGCCGCGTGACGCCGCCGGGTGGGTGGAGGTGAGCCCCGCGTTCGCGGCCCGGTTCGCGGCCCTCGGCCTCGGCACCGCCGCCGGGTTCCTCGACCTCCCAGGGGAGGTGGTCGGCGGGCACCCGGACCGGCACGTCGCCCGGGTCGAGTTGCCCGGCGGCCCGGCCCTCTACCTGAAGCGCGAACACGCGGTCGGGTGGCGCGACCGGCTGCGGAACCGGCTCGCCGGGTTCGGGTGGGCGTCGCGGTCGGCCCGGGAGGCGGCGGTGCTCCGGGAGCTGGAGGCCGAGGGGCTGTCCGGGCCGCGGTGGGCGGCGGTCGGCGAGGACGGGCGCGGCCGGGCGTTCCTGCTGGTGGAAGAGGTGGCCGGGGCGGCGGACCTGCGCCGGGTCCTCGGTGACACCGGGTTGTCACCGGCGAAGCGGCGGGCGCTGGCGGCCCGGGTCGGCGGGGCGGTGGCGGCGTTCCACGCGGCCGGGTTCACCACCCCGGACCTGTCCGCCAAGCACGTCCTCGTCGCCCCGACCGGGGCGGTGACGGTCATCGACTGGCCGTCCGCCCGGCGGGTGCCGGCGGTCGGCGTGGCCGACCGGGTCCGGGCGCTGGCGGCGCTGCACGCGTCGGTGGCCGACGACCTGGCGACCCCGCGGGAGCGGCTGCGGGTGCTGTGGGCGGCCCTCCGCCACGCCCGGCACGTCGGGGAGGTGGGCGGGCGGTTCTCGGACCTCGCCCGGCGGGTCGAGCGGGCGGCGGCCGGGCGGCGCGGGCGGCGGTCGGTCCGCGACCAGCACCACGCCGGCGGCCCGCCGCAGCGGCTGGTGTGGCTGGCCGGGGAACAGGTGTGCGCCATCCCCGACGTGGCGGCGGACTGGCCCCGCCCGGCGGTCGCCGCGCCGTTCTACGGGTGCGAACCGGGCACCCTCGACGTCCAACTGCCTGGTGGCCGGGCGGCGGTACTGGTCCGCGGCCGGTCGGTCGCGCCGCTCGGGCGGCTCGGGGCGTGGCTCCGCGGCCGGCCGTGGCGGTCGCCGGGGGCGACCCTCGGGCGGGTCTTGTTCCACCTCGACCGGTACGGCGTCCCGGCCCCGCGGCTCCTGGCCTTCGGGCAGCGGCTCACCGGCCGGTTCGGCTGCGACTGGTTCGCCCTCCACACCCCGCCGGACCCGCCGGCGGCGCCCGACCCCTCAGGGGCGGCCGAGTTGGTGCGGCGGTGCCTGGACCGGCTCCACGACGCCGGGTGCCGGCCGGTCGGCGACCCGCTGGCGGCGTTCGGGCTGGGCGACGCCGGGGCGAGCGTCCGGGACGTGACCCGGGTCCGGATCGTCCGCCGGGTGACCGCCGCCGACCGCGCCGCCGACCACCGCCGGCTGGCCGCGGCGCTCGGCGGGGTCCGACCGGTGGCCGTGAGCTGATGAACCGACACCCGCCATCGTCGAAGCTCGTGCCGGCGGTCGGCGACCCGGTGTCGTCGCTGTGGCGGCGGCTCCGTGCGGGCGTCCGGCTGCTCCGCCGCGCCGCCGACTGGGACCGGGCCGCCGGCCCGGGCTGGGAAGACCGCGTGATGGCCGAGCCGGTGACCGACCGGCTGCACGAGAAGCAGGGGCGGTCGATCGGCCGGCGGGTGTTCGCCGGCGGGCTGAGCGTGTACCTGAAGCGGCACTACCGGCTGCCGCGGTGGCGCGGGCTCTTGGCGGCGCTGTTCCCGGACCGGGCGTGGTCCCCGGGATTGCAGGAGTGGCAGCACCTGACGTGGGCGGCGGCCGAGGGGTTCCCGGTGCCGCGGCCGGTCGCCGCCGGGCAGTTCGTCGGCCCGTGGTTTCGGCTGCAGGGGTTCCTGGCGGTCGAGGAGCTGTACGGGATGCTGCCGCTGCACGAGGCGGTGCCGCTGGCGGCCGCCCGCCTGGCCCCGGCGGCGTTCGACATGTGGAAGCGCGGGCTGACCGCGGAGCTCGCCCGCCTCGCCCGGGAGTTGCACCGCCGGCGGGTGTTCCACAAGGACCTGTACTTCTGCCACTTCTACGTCCCGGAGTCGTTCACCCGGTCGCCGCCGGCCGGCTGGGCGAACCGGGTGGTGATGATCGACCTGCACCGGCTGGCCCGGCACCCGGTGACCGGCCCGTGGTGGCGGGCGAAGGACCTGGCCCAGTTGCTGTACTCGTCAGACGTGCCGGGGGTGACGGACCGGGACCGGGTGCGGTTCTGGAAGCTGTACCGGGCCAGCGGGTCGGGGCGGTGGCTGTTGCCGCTGGTCCGGTGGAAGTGGCGGCTGTACCGGCGGCACGCCCGCCGGCGGGCGGGGTAGGGTGGGCCGAGGCCGGGCTCTGACGGCCGAGTCCCACCGCACCGCGAAGAAGGTGGGACTCGGCCGTCAGAGCCCGGGCTCGGCCCACCCTACGGAGATCCGGCATGGATGTCGGGCTGTGCTACGAGAGCGTGCTGCCGGCGCGCGGCGGGGCGGAGACGTACGTCGGCGACCTGGCCCGCCGCCTCGCCCGGGACGGGCACGCCGTCCACCTGTACGCCGCCCGGTGGGACCCGGCCGCCCTGCCGCCGGCGACGCACGTCCACCGCGTCGAGGTGCCGGCCGGGCCGCGGTTCCTCCGCCCGTGGCGGTTCGCGGCGGCGTGCGAAGCCGCCCTCTCCGTCCGGCCGCACGACGTGACCGTCGGGTTCGACAAGACGTGGGGCCAGGACGTGCTGTACCCGCAGGGCGGGCTGCACGCGGCCAGCGCCGCCCACAACCTGCGGAAGTTTCCCGGTCCGATCTCCCGGGCGTTCGCGGCCGCCGGGAAGTTCTTCGACCCGGCGGCCTGGTCGTTCGCCCGGCTGGAGCGCCGCCAGTACCTCGGCCCGAAGCGGCCGCTGGTGGTGGTGAACAGCGAGATGGTCCGGCGGCACTTCGAGGAGTTCTACGGCATCCCCCCGGAGGCGGTGCGGGTGGTCCGCAGCGCCATCGACCCCGGCCGGTTCGCGGCCGACGACCGGCCGCGGCGGCGGCACGAGGAGCGCGAGCGGTGGGGCGTCGCCCCGGGCGACACGGTCGCCCTGTTCGTGGCGATGAACTACCGGCTCAAGGGGCTGGCGCCGCTGCTGAACGCCCTCGCATTGACCCCGCCCGGCCGGCCGCACCGCCTGGTCGTCGTCGGGGACCCGAGGTTCGGGCGGTACGTGCGGCAGGCGCGGCGGCTCGGCGTCGCCGACCGGGTGACGTTCCTCGGCCACCGGGCCGACCCGCGCGACTGCTACTTCGCCGCCGACTACCTCGTCCACCCGACCTTCTACGACCCGTGCTCGCTGGTCGCGCTGGAGGCGCTGGCGTGCGGGCTGCCGGTGGTCACCACGCGGTACAACGGGGCCGCCGAGCTGCTCACCCCGCCGCACGACGGGCTGGTGATCGCCGACCCGCACGACGCCCCGGGCCTGGCCGCGGCGCTGGCCCGCGCCGCCGACCGCGGGTACCTGCGCGAGGCGAGCGCCGCGGCGCGGGCGGCCGCGGCGCGGTGGACGTTCGAGCACCACTACCGGGCTCTGCTCGACGTGTTCGCCGAGGCGCGGCGGGCGAAGCGGGCCGCGTGACGCTTCTTCGAAGCGTCGCTAACCGGGTGGGGGTGGGTACAATCGCTGCATGTCGCCCACCACCGCCGCCGTCCTGGTGCTCGCCGCCGCGTACCTCGTCGGGGCCGTCCCGTTCGGATACCTGGTCGGCCGCGTCCGCGGGGTGAACCTGTTCGCCGCCGGGAGCGGGAACATCGGGGCGACCAACGCCGCCCGCGTCCTCGGCACCCCCTACGGGGTCCTCGTCTTCGTCCTCGACTTCCTCAAGGGCGTCGTCCCGGTCGCGGCGGCAGTGCCGGTCGCCCGGTCGCTCGCGCCGGGCGGCGATTTCGCCCTCGGGCACCCCGACGTGCTGCGGGTCGGGGCGGCGGCGCTGGCGTTCCTCGGTCACCTGTTCCCGATCTACCTCGGGTTCCGCGGCGGGAAGGGCGTCGCCACCGGGGCCGGGACGGTGTTCGTGCTCGTGCCCGGGCCGGCGGCCCTCGCGGTCCTCGCCTGGGGCGTCGTGCTGCTCGCGTCGCGGACGGTGTCGCTGGCGTCGCTCGCCGCGGTCGTCGTACTCGTCGCCGCCCGCCTGGCCGGCACCCCGGAGCCGTTCTCGGAGGAACACCGACCGGTCACCCTGTATCTTGTGGTCGGGACGGCGCTGGTCGTCCTGAAGCACCGGGCGAACGTGGGGCGGCTCATGGCGGGGACCGAGACGCGGTCGATGGCGGACGGGCCGCGGCGGCGGGCGTGGCTGCGGGCGGTCCACCTGCTCGCGCTGGGGCTGTGGTTCGGCGGGGCGGCGTTCTTCAACTTCGGGACGGCGCCGGCGATCTTCGCGTCGTTCGAGCAGGTGGTGAACGACGGCCCGTCGGACCGGACGGCGTACCAAACGATCTTCACCCCGGGCGGCAACGAGAAGGAAGACGCCCGGCGGCAGAAGGACTTGGCCAGCGCCCTGGCCGGGTCGGCGGTCGGGCCGGTGTTCCCGCGGTACTTCGGGATGCAGGCGGTGTGCGGCGGGGTCGCCCTGGTCACGGCGCTGGCGTGGTGGACGCTCGGCGGCGTCCACCGGTGGCGGGTGTACCTGGTCGTGGCGGGGGTGCTGGCCGTGGCGGTCGCGGTGCCGCTGTCGAATTACGTCAGTGAGTTGCGGGTGCAGCGGTTCGACCCGAACCCGGACGTGCGGCGCGCGGCCGGGGAGTTGTTCGTTCCCGTCCACCTCGCGAGCCTGCTGCTGAGCGTGGTGACGGTGGCGCTCGCCGGGGCGGCGCTGGCGCTGGCGGCGAAGCTGCCCGCGGACCCGCCGGCGTAGGCGTAGGGTGGGCCGAGCCCGGCGCTTCGCCGGGCGAGTCCCACCACCCCACCAACGCCGGTGGGACTGGCGGGCGAAGCGCCCGCTGCGGCCCACCCTACAACCCGGCCGGCTCCTGCTGCGTCATGCAGTGCAACGTGCCGAGGCCCCACACCAGATCCACGCAGTGGATCCCGACCACCTCCCGGTCCGGGAACAGCTCGCCCAGAATCCCCAGCGCGATGCGGTCGGCCGGGTCGTTGAACGTCGGCGCGATCACCACCCCGTTCGCCACGTAGAAGTTCGCGTAACTCGCCGGCAGCCGCACCCCGTCGAAGTACACCGGCCGCGGCATCGGCAGCCGCACCACCTCCAGCTGCCCGCCGTCCGCGTCGGTCGCGCCCTCCAGCCGCTCCAGGTTCTCCCGCAGCGGGGCGTAGTTCTCGTCCGCCGGGTCGCCCTCGACCACGGTCACCACGGTCGTCGGGTTGACGAACCGGGCCAGGTCGTCGACGTGCCCGTGGGTGTCGTCCCCGGCCACCCCGCGGCCGAGCCAGATCGTCTGATTCACCCCGAGGTAGTCGGCGAACACCCGCTCGTAGTCGGCCCGGTCCATCGGCGGGTTCCGCTGCTGGGTCGTGCTCAGCAGGCACTCCTCGGTGGTCAGCATCAGGCCGCGGCCGTTCACGTCGATGCTCCCGCCCTCGAGCACCACCCGCCACCCGCGGCACCGCGGCTGCCACCGCGGCAGGCCGTGGGCGGCGGCCACGAACGCCGGGAGGAGGTCGTCGTTCGACCAGTCCGGGTACTTCGCCCAGGCGTTGAAGTGCCAGTCCAGCACCGCCCGGTCGCCGCGGCCGTTCACCACGAAGATCGGGCCGGAGTCGCGGACCCAGGACCGGTCGGTCGGGTGCCCCCAGCAGGCGACGTTGGCCACGTCCGCCCCGGCCCGGGACAACACCTCGACGGCCGCGTCCCCGGCCTCGGCGTCCGGGACGACGAGGTTCACCCGCTCCCGGGCGGCCAGGGCCTTGACGATCTCGGCGTAAACCCACGGGACCGTCGGGAGCTTGCCCGGCCAGTCGGACTCGCGGTGCGGCCACGCCAGCCAGGTGGCGGCGTGCGGCTCCCACTCGGCCGGCATGCGGAACCCGCGGGCCGCGGGCGGGGCGGGGTCGTCGGTCGGGGTCATGGGTCAGAGGTCGGGGTGGTGGGCACCGCCGTTGTACGACCCGGGCTCGGCCCGGGCCGGCGGGCCGGCGGGTGCCGGTGCCGCCGCAGTACCCCCAGGTTTGCTATCCCCTCAATCCCGGATTTCTCCGATAACCCGATTGCGGGCCGGCCGGCAGGTCGTTACCTTACTCCCCCATCGCCCCGACCCGGGCCGGCCGTTGCAAGGAAGTGACCCATGCCGCGCACCGTTCTGGTCGCCGACACGGACCCGGTCCTGGTCGGGGCCCTCGAGTTCGCCCTCCGCCGCCGCGGGTACCAGGTGGTCGCCGCCGCGGACGGGAACCGGGCGGCCGACCTGCTCGCCCGGCACCTCCCGGACGTGGTGGTGGCCGGGGTCCTCCTCCCCGGGACGAGCGGGTTCCGGCTGGCCCGGGTGGCGAAGGAGCGGTCGGACGGGCGGGCGGCGGTCGTCCTCCTGTCCCCGCTCGCGTCGGAGGCCCACCGGGACTACGCCCTGGCCCTCGGGGTCGAGGGGTTCCTGACCCGCCCGGTGGCCGCCGCGGCGGTGGCGGACGCGGTCGAGGCGGTCTGCCCGCTCCCCCCGGAGCGGGTGGCGGCCCGGCCGGCGGGGGTTCACGGGTGAGCGGAATTCACGCGCACGCCGGCCGATGCGTTGACGCAACCCCGGGCGGGTGGTAAGTTCTGGGCAATCATCGCTCGTTGCCGCCCGCCGGACCCATACACCCCATCATGCCTCCCCCCCACACCCTGACCGATTCCGGCGAGCGGACCATCCTCGAGGACTGCCAGGACGCCATCGGGTACCGGTTCCGCCGGCCGGAGTTGCTCCGGGCCGCCCTGACCCACACGTCCGGGGCGAACACCCGGGCGGCGTCGAACGAGCGGCTCGAGTTCCTCGGCGACAGCGTCCTCGGCCTGGTCACCTGCGAGCTCCTGTTCGCCCGGTTCCCGGACTACCAGGAGGGCGACCTCACCAAGGTGAAGTCGGCGGTCGTCAGTCGGAAGACGTGCGCCCGGTTCAGCCAGGAGCTGGGGCTGGGCGACTTCCTGTTCCTGGGCAAGGGGATCGGGCACTACGGGGTGATCCCGCCGAACATGCTGGCCGACGTGTTCGAGTCGCTGATCGCCGCGATTTTCCTGGACGGCGGGTGGGACGAGGCCCGGGCGTTCGTCACCCGGTTCGTCGGCCCGGAGCTCGACCGCCTCGGGAGCGACGCGGTCAGCTCGAACTCCAAGTCGCAGCTGCAGACGGTGGTCCAGCGGGAGTACGGCGGGACCCCGCGGTACGTCGTCCTGGACGAGCAGGGGCCGGAGCACCAGCGGTCGTTCAAGGTGGCGGCGGTGGTCGGGGACCACCGGTTCCCGGCGGCGTGGGGGCGGACGAAGAAGGAGGCGGAGCTGAAGGCCGCCGTGAACGCCCTGGCGGACATCCACGGCGAGCCCGTCCCGTACCCGTCGTGAGCCGGGCGCGGGGGTGTCGCCGCTTGCGGCGTTGCGGGTGGTGCGCAACGCCGCAAGCGGCGAACACCCACCCGAAACGGGGTCACGGCTTCTCGAACAGCTTCGGGTCGAGCTTCACGCCCTCCTTCCGGTCCGTCATCACCGACTCGATCATCGGCTTCCCGTCCCGGACGACCCGGAACTTGCCGAACGCCTTCCGCCCGCCGGCGTCCTTCCAGTCCTCGAAGTACACCTCGTCGAGCACCTCCTTCCACCCCTGGAACTCGTCCTTCACCTTCATCTCCGCCTTCACCGGCAGGTGGGTGGCCGGGTCGAAGTAGAGGGTGACGTCCGGCCGCTTGTCGCGGGTCACCTTCACCCCGACCGCCTTCTTCCCGCCGACCTCCTTCCCGCCCGCCGTCGCCAGCGCGAACCCCTTGTCGGACAGCAGCGGGAGGACCGACGTGGTGTAGACCTGGTACACCTCGTTCCGGAAGTACTCGAGCTTGTCCCCGGTCATCTCCTGCGACTTCCCGTCCATCGCCTCCCACGCCTTGTCCCCGTTCGCGACGATCACGAACGCCAGCTTCATCCCGCCGAACTCGCCGGCCATGTCGAACCGCATCTTGTCCGGCCCGTGGAATGCGGCCGCGTTGGTGTACTCCATCTTGAACCCGCCGCCGGAGAACGTCCCCTTCTCCGTCCACGCCATCGCCGGGAGGGGGTCGCCGGGCTTGTACCCGAGGGCCTTGGCCGCCTTCTCGACGACCGCCCGGGCGTCGGCCGCGTCGTCGCCGCGGGCGGCGGGGGTGAGGAGGAACAGGGCGGTGAGGGGGAGCAGTCGCATGGGGACCTCCGTCTCGGGTTGTGGGGCAGGCATTCCTGCCTGCCGGGGTTGTGGGCGGCAGGCAGGAATGCCTGCCCCACGCGGGTGGGGATGGTGGCACGGCCGGGCGGGTGGGTAAAGGTCGGTTGGCCGGGGGGACCGGTATTCCGGAACTTTCTTCTTGCCCCGGGGCGGCGTCCGGGCGAAACTTTCCCCCGGGCCGCCGGTTTAATGGGGTGGCCCGCCCCGCCGCACCCGCCTGCCGACCCCGCCTCGCCCCGGCCCGCCAGACCCGAGCGCTGCCATGCTCCCGTCCCGCCACCTACTCCTCGCCCTCGCCGCGTCCGCCGCCCTGCCGACCGCCGCGCCCGCCGCCGAGGTCGCCCTGCCGACCGGCGGGGTGGTCCGCGAGGTCGACTTCGAGCGGCACGTCATGGGCCTGGTGTCGAAGGTCGGGTGCAACTCCGGCAGTTGCCACGGGTCGTTCCAGGGGAAGGGCGGGTTCCGCCTGTCCCTGTTCGGGTACGAGCCGGCCACCGACATCGCCGGGCTGACCCGCGACAACCTCGGCCGGCGGGTGAACGTCGTCCGCCCGGACGAGAGCCTGTTCCTGCTGAAGGCGACCGGGCAGACGTACCACGACGGCGGGATGCGGTTCGGCAAGGACTCGTGGGTCTACAACACGTTCCGGGAGTGGGTCCGGGCCGGGGCCAGGTGGACCCCCGGGAGCGGGAAGATCGAGAAGCTGGAGGTCAGCCCGAAGGACTTCGCCCTGCTCGCCAACGACAAGCCGCTGCAGGTGAAGGTCACCGCCACGTTCGCCGACGGGACGGCCGAGGACATCACCCCGTTCTGCGACTTCAAGATCACCGACGACGCGGTCGCCTCGCTCTCCCCGCTCGGGCTCCTCACCCCGCGGCAGCCGGGCGACGCCGGGCTGACGGTGCTGTACCGGGGCAGCGTGCAGGCGATCCGGGTGCTCGTCCCGTCGCCCGGGAAGGGGCCGTACCCGGCGGTCCCCGAGGCGAACTACATCGACCGCGAGGTGTTCGCCAAGCTGAAGCTGCTGAACGTGGTCCCGTCCGACCCGGCGTCCGACGCGACCTTCCTCCGGCGGGCGTACATCGACGCCGTCGGCCAGCTCCCCACCCCGGACGAGGTCCGGGAGTACCTCGCGGACAAGGACCCGAAGAAGCGCGAGAAGCTGGTCGACAAGTTGCTCGCCCACCCGCTGCACGCGGCCCTGTGGGCGACCAAGCTGTCGGACATCACCGGGAACAACACCCAGGCGCTGGAGAACCCGCAGCAGACGCAGCCGCGGCGGTCGCAGATGTGGCACGACTGGCTGCGGAAGCGGGTCGCCGACAACGTCCCGTACGACCGGGTGGTGCGGGACATCGTGACCGCCACCAGCCTGGACGGGCGGACGCCCGAGGACTGGGTGGCGTTCGTCAAGAAGGTGGACGAGCAGTCGGCCAAGGGGTTCGCCACCGACTACCCGGAGAAGTCGACGCTCGACCTGTTCTGGCGGCGGCAGCAGGTGGTGCCGATCGAGGTGTGGGGGGAGAAGGTGGCGGTGGCGTTCCTCGGGGTGCGGCTGGAGTGCTGCCAGTGCCACAAGCACCCGACCGACCGGTGGACCCAGGAGGAGTACTGGGCGTTCGCCAACCTGTTCGCGAACGTCACCTTCCCGACCAACCAGTTCAGCAGCCCGGACGTGAAGAAGGCGGTCGATGTCGAGAACGCGGCCCGCCGGGAGGCCGCCCCGAAGGGGGGGAACAACCAGCTCCTGCTGGTCCGCGAGGTGTTCGTGTCCCCGACCGCCGGGAACCGCGGGAAGCCGAACCCGGCGACCGGGAATACCCCCCGGCCGAAGACGCTGGGCGGGCCGGAGATCGCGGCCAAGGCCGGGGAGGACGCCCGGGTGAAGCTGGCCGAGTGGATGACCGCCCCGGACAACCCGTTCTTCGCCCGGAGCTTCGTGAACCGGGTGTGGGCGCACTACTTCGGGGTCGGCCTGGTCAACCCGGTGGACGACTTCTCGCTCGCCAACCCGCCGACCAACGCCCGGCTGCTGGACGCCCTGGCCGACGCCTTCGCCAAGAGCGGGTTCGACCTCCGCAAGCTGGAGCGGGACATCCTGCTCAGCCGCACCTACGGCCTCGACTACGCGACCAACGCGTCGAACAAGTTCGACAAGAACAACTTCTCGCACGCCTACGTCCGGGCGCTGATGGCCGAGCAGGTGGTGGACGTGCTGAACAGCGCCCTGGCGGTGGACGAGACGTTCGGGGCCCAGGACGGGGTGCCGGCCGGGACGAAGGTGGTGGAGGTCGGGTCGAGCCGGATCAACAACCCGAACCTGGCCTACGCCCTGCGGATCTTCGGCCGGCCGCCGCGGACCACCGCCTGCGACTGCGAGCGGGCCGCCGACCCGGCCCTGCCGCAGACCCTGTTCCGGATGACCGACGCGAGCATCCTGGCGAAGTTCACCGACGCCAAGGGGCGGGTGGCCGCCCTGGCGAAGGGCAAGCTCACCCCGGAGGAGTTGGCCGACGAGCTGTTCCTGGCCACCCTGACCCGGCTCCCGACCGCCGACCAGAAGGCCGGGGCGGTCGAGGCGATCAAGGGTGCGAAGACCCGCGCCGAGGGGATCACCGACGTGATCTGGGCGCTGGTCAACACCCGGGAGTTCATCCTGAACCACTGACCGATGCCGGGCGAGC
Source organism: Isosphaera sp. (assembly GCA_013822345.1). GTDB lineage: Bacteria > Planctomycetota > Planctomycetia > Gemmatales > Gemmataceae > Gemmata. The sequence goes on along the minus strand of PNKH01000001.1, from coordinate 85,906 downwards.
GTCGGGCCGTAAGGCCGACGTGTTTTCCACACCCACGTCGGCCTTACGGCCCGAAGCTCGCCGAGACCCGATCCCACCTGTTCCGTTCCCACCTGTTCCCGTCCGGAGACGCTGTCATGTCGATGCTGCCGCGGACCGACTGCGAGGGGTTCCACCGCCGCGACTTCCTGTCCATCGGCTCGGCCGGGGCCCTCGGCCTGTCGCTGCCGGCGCTGCTGGCGGCGGAGGCGAAGGCCGCCAGCAAGGGCGACCTGGCCGGGAAGGGGGCGAAGGCCAAGGGCGTGATCGTGCTGTGGCTCGCCGGCGGCCCGGCGACCATCGACATGTGGGACAACAAGCCGGAGGCCCCGGAGGGGATCCGCGGCGAGTTCAAGTCGATCAACACCTCGGCCGACGGGATCCAGTTCGCCGAGACCCTGCCGAAGTCGGCGGCCGTCGCGAACAAGATGACCGTGGTCCGGTCGCTGTACCACACCATCCCGAGCCACGGCCCGGCGACGGTGTTCATGACCACCGGGAACAAGCCGACCGCCGCCCTCCAGTACCCGGCCCTCGGGTCGATCGCGTCCAAGCTGCTGAAGACCGAGATCGGCGTCCCGCCGTACGTCACCTTCAGCGACCTGCGGAACGGCCAGGCCGGGCTCGCCGGGTACCTGGGGACCGGGTACAACCCGTTCGTGATCGAGGGCGGCGGGGCCGGCGGGCGGGACGGGGCCGGGGGCAAGGCGCCGGCGTTCAGCGTCCGCGGGCTGACCCTGAAGGGCACCTTCTCCCTGGAGGAGCTGGCCAAGCGGGACGCCCTGCTGAACAAGTTCGACACCGGGTTCGCCGGGCTGGACAAGTCCAACGACCTGGTGGACGGGCTGGACACGTTCCACAAGCAGGCGCTGGAGATCCTGAAGAGCGACAAGACCCGCAAGGCCCTGGACCTGTCCGACGAGAAGGCGGCCAACCGGGAGCGGTACGGGAGCACCCCGTTCGGCCAGGGCGCCCTGGCGGCCCGCCGGCTGATCGAGGCCGGGGTCCGGTTCGCGACCGTCAGCCTCGGCGGGTGGGACACCCACCAGAGGACGTTCGAGGCCCACAAGACCCGGCTGATGCCGACCCTGGACACGGTGGTGTCGGCCCTGGTCGGCGACCTGAGCGAGCGGGGGCTGCTGGACAGCACGATCGTGATGGTCGCCGGCGAGTTCGGGCGGACCCCGAAGATCAACAAGAACGTCGGCCGGGACCACTGGGCCCGGTCGATGGCGGCGGTGCTCGCCGGCGGCGGGTTCAAGAAGGGGTACGTGCACGGCAGCACCGACGCCTCGGGCATGGCCCCGGCGACCGAGCCGGTCACCCCGGACGACGTGTCCAGCACGATCTTCCACAACCTGGGGATCGACCCGGCGACCGAGCTGCAGACCCCGACCGGCCGGCCGATGCAGCTGTTCCGCGAGGGCAAGGTGATCGACAAGATCGTGGCGTGACCGCTCTCCACATAGCCCCCGGCTTGCCGGGGGTTCCGGACAACACCCCCGGCAAGCCGGGGGCTATGTGCCGCGAACTGTAACTCACCCGGCCGGGGCGCTTGCCCCGGCCGTTCCGTTTCGGGTACGCTGGACGCACCTCGCCCAGCCCCGCGTCCGGGCCTCCCCATGCGCCTCCTCGCCGTGTCCGCCGTGCTCGTCGCCGCCGCGGCGGCCGCCTCGCCGCCGGCCCCGGGCGAGGCGGCGAAGCTCGTCGCCAGGCTCAACGACCCGGACTACGAGGAGCGGGAGGCGGCGACCCGCCGGCTGGAGGAGCTCGGGGCGGCGGCCGTCGACGCCCTGCGGGCCGGGTGCCGGTCCGACGACCCGGAGACCGCCCGGCGGGCCCGGGACGTGCTGGTGAAGGTCGAGCGGCGGCTGGCGAACGAGAAGGCCCTGGCCCCGACCCTGGTCGAACTCGACGTGACCGACCGGCCGCTCGACTCGGCCCTGGCCGACCTGTCGAAGCAGGCGGGGTGCGAGGTCGTCCTCGGCGGGGCGAAGCCGGACGACCTGGCGGCCCGGAAGGTGACCGTCTCGACCGGCGGGAAGGTGCCGTTCTGGGAGGCGGTGCTGAGGGTGTGCGACGCCGGCCGGGTGCGGGTGGCCGGGGCCGGCGGGTTCCAGGCGCCCGGGGCGATGACATACCTCCCCCGGGCCGGGCGGGGGGTGCGGGTCGCCCCGGACGTGCGGAAGGCGGTCGTGCTGGAGGACCGCGGGGAGGAGAAGCCGCGGCCGGCCGCGGTCCGCGGGGCGGTGCTGGTCGAGGCCCTCCCGCTGGCCGCGGCCGACCGCCCGGTCGCCCTGCTCCAGGCGTGGCCCGAGCCGCGGCTGGCCTGGGAGGCGACGACCGGGGTGAGGGTGGTGCGGGCGACCGACCCGGCCGGCGGGCGGCTGGCGGCCGCGGGTGCGGTCGCCCGCACCGGCGAACCGGTGGGGGCCGACGGGGTGGTCCTGGTCGGCAACCCGGACGGCTCCGCCGCCCTCGTCCGCGACCCGGGGGCGGTGTTCGAGCTGGCCGGGGCGTTCCGCCCGAACGTCCGGCAGGCGGTAGTCCGGCTGGCCCCGGCGGAGAAGGGCGGGCCGGCCCCGCGGGAGGCGAAGGAGTTGGCCGTGACGCTGTCCGCCACCGCCCGGACCGGGGTCGAGCCGCTGTGCCGGGTCGACGGGCTGGAGGCGGACAAGGCCGGGGCCGCGGGCGGCCGGGACGGGGCGGACCTGTCGGTCCGGTACGCGGCCGACCGCGGCCGGTTCGTCGCGTCCGTCGAGCTGTCCTACGACCCGAAGGCGGTCCACCCGGCCGGGGCCGGGGACGAGCTGCCGGGGGTGAAGGGCGGTGGGGCCGGGTTCGGCAACCACACCGTCCACGGGGTGCGGGTGACGGACGCGGCCGGGAAGCCGTACACCCTCGGGCTGAGGGGCGGGGCGAACCAGTTCGACCCGACCGGCCGGCGGGTGGTGATGGCGCTGACGCTGGAGCTGCACCCCGGGCGGGACGAGATCGGCCCGCCAGCGGTCGTCACCTTCTGGGGCACCGCCGCCCGGCCGGTCGAGGTGGCGGTGGTGCTGAAGGACGTGCCGCTGGGCGGCGGGAAGTGACCGGGCGAGGCGGGAGCGTGAGCGACCGGAGGGACGTTTCTCCGGTCGCTCGCGCTCCCGCCTCGCCGCGGCCGGACTATGCCACTCTGGTTGACTTCGATCCTCACCCACCCGGTCACCCTGCTGGCGGTCGGCGGCGGGGCCGGGGCGAACGCCCGGTACTGGCTCGGCCGCGCCCTCGCGCCGTGGCAGCCGGCCGACGGGTTCCCGTGGGCCACGTTCCTGGTGAACGTGTCCGGGTCGGTCGTGCTCGGGTTCGTCGCCGCCGCCTGCCTGAACCACCCCGACCCGGCCCGCCGGACCTGGCACCTCCTCCTCGGGGCCGGGTTCTGCGGCGGGTTCACCACCTTCTCCACGTTCAGTTACGAAGCCGTGACACTCCTCCAGGGCGGGCGGACGTGGGTCGCCGCGGCCTACGTCCTGGGGTCGGTCGTCGCCGGACTTTTCGGCCTCTGGGCCGCCCTGCGGCTGGCCGGCGGGCCGGGGTGACGCGGCCGTTACCAACACCGTCAACCGGGGGCCGTTGTGAGCCGGGCGTGGACCGGACTTCCGCCGCCGGGGCGGGGTGTTATGGTCCCCGGCGGTAGTCGTCTGATAGCCGCCCCCGGCCGCCCGTCGGCCGCCCCACCGGACGCCCGCGGAGCGACCCATGCCGACCCCGAGCCGACGCCCGCTGAACCCGGCCTGGCTTCTGGTGGGGGCCGCCGCCGGGTTCGCCGGGTGGGTGGCCCACGACGCGATCCACTGGGCCCCGCCGCCGGCGGAGCCGGCCGAGGCCGCGGCCGACCCGTTCCCGCCCGAGTTCCGCCGGGCCCGCGGGTTCCTCCGGCTGTACCCCGGGATGCCCCGGCCGGCGGTCGAGCGGGCGCTCCGCGGGATGCGGCCGGCGGCGGAGGAGCTGGCCGACCCGGCGGACGGCGACCCGGTCTTCCGCACCCGGTACGAGGTGTTCCTGCCGCGCCCGCTGCCGCACGCCCCGCCGCCCCGGCCGTTCGCCCCCGGCCGGCACGTCGTCACCCTCACGTTCGACGCCGCCCGCCCCGGCCAGCCGCTGATCGGGCTGTCCGCCGACCCGCTCGGGTGAGGCCCGACCGGTGGGGCAGGCATTCCTGCCTGCCACGACCGCCCCCCCCCGTCCGCTTGGCGAGCAACCGCCGACCCGGCGTCCGGTTACCGACGCGGCCGGCCTTGCCGGTCTTGCCGTGCTTACCGGGGGTGCGGGTGGTCCGTATTGACCCCCCTTTCCCGCATTCTTAGAGTGAATTCCTTGGTCCGGAGGCCCCCGGTGGTGCCGGTGCGCGCCGGGCTCGTGGCAGGGGGAGAACGATGGCGACCCAGACGACCCAGGCGGGGGCGGCGGCGGGGGCGAAGGGCGGCATGGAGCCCGGGTTCTTCGAGCGCCTCGGGGACCGGTTCAGCTCGCTCAGCCAGGGGTTCGTCAACCTCATCAGCCGGATGATGGGCGGGTCGGCGGACGAGCGGACGGCCAGAAACCTCGGGTACGTCCGCCCGAAGAACGCCGAGACCCACACCGTCCTTCCCGGGTCGGTGCTGGACAAGATCAACTCCCTCGAGCCGCAGATGCAGGCGCTCTCGGACGACGACTTGAAGGCCCTGACGCCGAAGTTCAAGGAGCGGCTGAAGGCCGGGGAGACGTTCGACCAACTCCTGCCCGAGGCGTTCGCCGCCGTTCGGGAGTCGGCCCGCCGCACCAAGAACATGCGGCACTACGACGTGCAGATGGTCGGCGGGGCGGTGCTGCACGGGTACGGAACCGGGCACGGGGCGATCGCCGAGATGGTCACCGGCGAGGGCAAGACCCTCGTCGCCACCCTCCCGGCGTACCTGAACTGCCTGACCGGGGACGGGGTCCACGTGGTCACCGTGAACGACTACCTGGCCCGCCGCGACTGCGAGTGGATGCTCCCGATCTTCAACGCCCTCGGCGTCTCCGCCGCGTACATCCAGTCGGACATCGACCCGGAGAACCGCCGCCGCGCCTACGAGTGCGACATCACCTACGGGACCTCGAGCGAGTTCGGGTTCGACTACCTCCGGGACAACATGAAGATCGCCCGGTTCGACGACACCAACTTCCACCCGTACTACCGGCAGGTGCAGCGGAGCCACCACTACGCCATCATCGACGAGGTCGACAACATCCTGATCGACGAGGCCCGGACCCCGCTCATCATCAGCGGCCCGGCGTTCTCCGACGCCCGCCGGTTCGCCGAGGCGGACAAGGTCGCCCGGGCGCTGACCGAGCTGGAGCGGAAGGCCCGCAAGGACCTGGTCGCCGAGGGCACCAAGGTCAAGGCGACCGGGACCGAGGGCGACGGGCTGACCACCCTCGGGCCGATCGACCTGTCGAAGGTCGACCCGCAGAACCCGCCGCCCAAGGGGGTGTACTTCGAGATCAAGGAGAAGGAGCGGACCTGCCACCTGACCGACGCCGGGGTCCGCGAGGCGGAGCGGCTGGCCGGGGTCGAGAGCTTCTACACCGCCGGTAACATGGAGTGGCCGCACCTGATCGACAACTCGCTCAAGGCCCACCACCTGTACCACCGCGACCGCGACTACATGATCGACAAGGACGCCCGGGAGAACAACGAACTCTCGATCGTCATCATCGACACCCACACCGGCCGGGCGATGTACGGCCGGCAGTGGTCGGACGGGCTGCACCAGGCGGTCGAGGCGAAGCACATCAAGGACGGGGTGCAGATCAAGCAGGAAACGCAGACGATGGCGACGGTGACGCTGCAGAACTTCTTCAAGATGTACAAGAAGCTCGGCGGGATGACCGGGACGGCCAAGACCGAGGAGAACGAGTTCTACAAGATCTACAAGCTGGACGTGGTCCGGATCCCGACGAACAAGCCGCTGCGGCGGGTCGAGCACAAGGACCTGGTGTACCGGACCGAGCGGGAGAAGTGGGACGCCGTCCTGAACGAGATCGAGGAGACGCACCGGTCCGGCCGGCCGGTCCTGATCGGCACCAAGGACGTGGACCGGAGCGAGAAGCTGTCGGCGATGCTGAAGAAGCGCGGGGTGCGGCACGAGCTGTTGAACGCCAAGCCGGAGAACGTCGGGCGGGAGGCGGAGATCGTCGCCCAGGCCGGGCGGGTCAACGCCGTCACCATCTCGACCAACATGGCCGGCCGCGGCACCGACATCATCCTCGGCGGCAACCCGGAGACGCTGGCGTGGGCGCGGCTGAAGCAGCTCAAGGACGCCGACGGCCGGCCGCTGTACCCGACCCGGCTCGAGGTCCCGAACGACGTGTGGACCAAGACGGTGAGTGAGATCGAGGCGAAGGAGAAGATGAAGGAGGAGGGGCGGAAGGTCGCCGAGATGGGCGGGCTGCACATCGTCGGGACGGAGCGGCACGACAGCCGGCGGATCGACAACCAGCTCCGCGGCCGGGCCGGCCGGCAGGGCGACCCGGGGAGTAGCCGGTTCTTCCTGGCCCTGGAGGACCCGCTGATGCGGATGTTCGCCGGGGAGTGGGTGGCGAACCTGCTGACCCGGCTCGGGATGCAGGACGGCGAGGCGATCGAGAGCGGGATGGTGACGCGGCGGATCGAGAAGGCGCAGAAGAAGGTCGAGGAGTGGCACTTCGAGAGCCGCAAGAGCCTGCTCGAAGAAGACGAGGTGATGGACCACCAGCGGAAGCGGATCTACCGGGCCCGGCAGGACATCCTGGACGGGAAGAACCCGCGGGCGGAGGTCCTGCGGATGATCCGCGGGCAGCTCGAGAAGGCGGCGAAGAAGTTCCTCGACACGGACTACGGGCCGGCGAGCTTCGCCGAGTTCGCCGGGAACCGGCTCGGGGTGGAGTTCGACCCGCGGGAGTTCCGCGGCACCTTCGACGACGCCCGGAAGGACGCCCTGGAGCGGGCGGTGAACGAGGTCCCGACGGCCATCCAGGGGATGGTCGAGGAGAGCCTGAACCCGGACGAGGACCCGAAGGACTGGAAGTGGGCGGAGCTGGCCCGGGCGGTGGGCGCGAAGTACGGGCTGAAGTTCGCCGAGAAGGACCTGAAGAAGATCCCCCCGGAGGGGATGACCGAGTTCCTGGTCGGGAAGGCGGAGGCGGCGGTCCGCGGGGTGGACCTGGCCGAGGGCGAGCGGTTCCTGGCCCGGACCTACGGGGCCGAGGCGCTGACCGACTGGGTCCGCCAGCACTTCGGGGTGAAGGTGACGGTCGAGGAGGTGACGGCGCGGGCCGGGGCGGACCTCGTCGACTTCCTGGACGCGAAGGTGCGGGCGGCGTACCGGCAGAAGGACGTCGAGTTCCCGGTCCGGGTGGCGATGCAGAACTTCATGGCGGACAAGCCGCAGGCCGGGGGGCAGCGGTACGACCGGGACGGGCTGTACCGGTGGGCGGCCGAGCGGCTCGGGCCGGTGCTGGCGGCGAAGTCCGGCGGGGCGGCCGACCCGGCCGGGGCCGGCGGGTTCTTCGCCGCCGCGTACCAGGCGCTGGGGGCCGCCGGGCTGACCGAGGAGTTCGTCCGCACCGAGCCGCGGTCGAAGCTGCGGGAGAAGTTGATGGAGATCGTCCCGGCGGCGATGCCGGCGGGGGACGTGGGGGAGATCGACGCCAAGGTCGCGGACGTGTTCAGCGGGGCGAAGCGGGCCGAGGCCGAGGACGCGAGGGAGTTGGCCGAGTGGGCGAAGGCCGACCTCGGCCTGGCGCTGGAGGCGGAGAAGCTGACCGGGGCGACGGCGGAGGAGGCGCGGGACGCGCTGCTGAACGCGTACGACGGGAAGTACCGGCCGGAGATGCACTCGGTGGAGCGGCGGCTGGTGCTGGAGCAGCTGGACTCGTCGTGGAAGTCGCACCTGTTGGTGATGGACAGCCTGAAGTCCGGGTCGCGGCTGGCGGGGTACGCGCAGGAGGACTACAAGATCGTGTTCAAGCGGGAGGGGATGAAGGAGTTCGACGCGATGTGGGACGGGGTGCGGGACCGGATCACGGAGGCGGTGTTCCGGGTGGAGGAGGTGGGGGACGAGGAGGCGCAGGCGGCGCTATGGGCGGGGCAGACGGTGTCCCGGGCGGCGGCCATCTCGGCGCTGCAGGCCCGGCAGGCGCAGCAGGCGGACGCCGAGCTGCAGACGAACGCCGGCGGCGGGGACAAGAAGGCGGAGCCGATCCGGAACCTCGGGCAGAAGGTCGGGCGGAACGACCCGTGCCCGTGCGGGAGCGGGAAGAAGTACAAGAACTGCCACATGAAGCTGGAGGCGAAGAAGTAACGCGGCGACCGGCCCCGCGTGGGCGGGCCGAGCCCCGGCGTGTCGGACCACCAACGGGAGCCGCATCGTGGCCCAGAACCCCCCGCCGCACTCCGACGACACGCCGACGAAGGGGTCGGGGCCGCTGTACGAGTTCGTCGACGAGGCCCATGAGGTGACCGAGGAGGAGCAGAACCGGCCGCGGTACGGCCGGCCGGTCCGTCCGGTTACGGGCCGGGAGTTCCGTGTGGAGCTTCAGGCACTGCGGGTCCCGGCCGGTTGGTCTGTCGGATGGAACACCTTGTTCGAAGTCGACCCGACCCCGGGTGCGGTCGCCGCGGGCTTCTTCGGCGGGTCGTCGCTGTACCAAGCCACTCACGGGGGGCGGCGCCTCACGATCGATGTCGAGTGGCGGCCGGAGGACGACCCGGGTGGGCACTACCGCCTGCGAGTTCTTTATTCTCCGTGGGGACGAACGGGGCGTGGGCGGCGCGTGGACAGTGGCGAGTTGATCCCCGCGTGGGACGAGCCGTACCACGAGTTCACGACGGCCTCCCGCTCCGAGTTGGTTCGTGAACTCGAGGAGTGGCTCCGTCGGTGCACCGGGCTCGTGGTCGAACCAAACTGATGTGGGTCGTGACTGCCTACCCGGGCTTCGGCCCGAGCTTCCGGGCCGCCTGCCGGGCCAGCTTCACCAGCGACTCCCGCACCACGTCCAACGTCGGCGCCCCGCCCGGCCGCGGGATCACGACCAGGTCGACCCCGGCCGGCAGGTCGTGCTGCGACAACCGGAACGCCTCCCGGAACAGCCGCTTGTACCGGTTCCGGACGACCGCGTTCCCGACCTTCCGCGACACCGAGCACCCGAGCCGCGGGTGCGGCCGGTCGTTCTCGCAGGCGTACACCACCAGCACCGCGTCCGATGCCGACCGCTTCCGCTTGTAGCAGCGGTCGAACTCGGCCGGGGTCTTCAGCCGGTGGGTCTGCGGGAACGTCAGCGGGGGCATCGGGGGCACCAGGGGTCGGGCCGGCAGGGAAGGGACAGCAGAACCCGGGTCGGTGTTCGCTCCCGAGTGTCTCCGTGCGTGGCGCCCCTCACCCGCCGGCGAGGCGCCGGCGACCTCTCCGGCGGGGAGAGGTGGGGGCACCCGGCCTCCCCGCCAAGCCCTCCGAGTCGATGTGCTGGGGACGGGCCGCACCACACCCACCTCTCCCCGCCGGGGAGAGGTCGCCGCCGCGCCCCGCGGCGGCGGGTGAGGGGAAACCACCTCCCGAGTCGACCCGACCGCGCCGGCCTCACCCCCACGGGACGTTCGCCCGCGGGGCCTGCGGGTTCTTCGCCGCGAACGCCTCGACCAGCTTCCGGCTCTCCCCGTCCACCTCGCCGGCCGGCACCACCACCTTGAACACCAGGTACTGGTCGCCTCCGGCCACCCCCTTCCCGCGGAGCCGCAGCTTCGCGCCCGACGACGTGCCCGGCCGCACCTTCACCTCCAGCCGCTCCCCGCCGACCGTCGGCACCTCCACCTTCGCCCCCAGCACCGCCTCCGCCAGGCCGATCGGCACGTCCAGCAGGATGTCGCTGCCGTCCCGGCGGAAGTACGGGTGCGGGGATACCTTCACCGTCAGGATCACGTCCTGCGGGCGGTCCTCGTCCGCCTTCACCCGCAACCTCTTCCCGTCCTCGACCCCGGCCGGGACCCGCACGTCGACCCGGTGGCCGCCGACCGAGATCGGCAGGGTCCCGCCGTTGGCCGCCACCTCGAACGGGACGGCCACCTCGGCCTCGACCGGCCGGGCCCGGGGGGACGACCGGGGCCGCGACCGGGCCCGGCCGCCGGACAGCAGGTCGCCGAGGTCGAACCCCTCGGCCCCCGCCCCGCCGCCGGTGAACCGCTTGAACAACTCCTCGGCCATCTCCGGGTCGAGGCCGGCCCCGCCGCCCGGGAACCCGCCCCCCCCGGGGAAGCCGCCGCCCGGGAACCCGGCCTGCGGCGGGCCGGCGAACCCGTACCGGTCGTAGTTCGCCCGCCGGGTCGCGTCCCCGAGCGTCTCGTACGCCTCCTGAATCTCCTTGTACGCGGCGTCGGCCGCCTTGTCCCCGGGGTTGCGGTCCGGGTGGTGCTTCTTCGACAGCTTGCGGTACGCCTTCTGGATCTCGTCCGCGGGCGCGGTCTTCGAGACGCCGAGGACGTCGTACGGGTCGCGGGGCATGGCGGTCCGGTCGGTGGGAGTCGGTCGGTCCCCGGATTGTAGCGGCCCGGCCGGCCCGGCCGGTACCCGAATCGTTGGACGGCCGCCGGCCGGCGGGGGATTCCCGGGGTCGGGCGGTGAGGGGAAAATGAACCCGGCCGCCGGAAAACGGTTGACACCCACGCCGTGGGATGGTCAACTCAACCTTCCTCTCTGACCGGTGGCCCCACTCGCCGTCGCCCGGGCCACCGACCGTCGGTCGCCCGTGATTCATTTCGGAGGTGACTCACGTGACTCGCTTCGTGCCCCGGGTCCGGGGGCCGCGGGGGCGGCACCGCGCCTTCACGCTGATCGAGCTGCTGGTCGTCGTCGCCATCATCGCCGTCCTGGTCGGGTTGCTCCTGCCGGCCGTCCAGAAGACCCGGGAGACCGCCGCCCGGTCCAAGTGCCAGAACAACCTGAAGCAGCAGTGCATCGGCCTGCACAACCACGCCGCCGCGTTCGGCCACTTCCCGCCGGCGTACCAGACCCCCGCCCCGCGGACCACGCAGCCGGGCTGGGGCTGGGGCGCCCTGATCCTGCCCCAGGTCGAGCAGGAGCCGCTGTACCACGAGCTGGGGCTGCCGTCCGCGGTCTTCGGCGTCCTCCCCCCCGCCACCTCCCCCGTCCCGGCCCTGGTGACCCCGGCCCAGGTCCGCAACCAGTTGTCGCAGGCGCGGCTGCCGGTCTACCGCTGCCCGTCGGACATCGGGCCGGACCTGAACGCCCCGCGGCTCGACCACGGGATGTCCAACTACCGGGCCATCATGGGGCCGAGCGGGGCGGACATCAACCCGTCGCACGGGTTCTTCGCCGGCGACCAGGACCTGGGCGGCATGCTGTTCCAGAACAGCCGGGTCCGGGTCGACCAGGTCGCCGACGGGACCTCGAACACCCTGGCCGTCGGCGAGTGCATGTGGGACGGCACCCCGCTCCCGAGCAACCCGCTGGACGTGACCAAGCGGGCGGCCGTCTGGTCCGGGATGACCGGGCTCCACCCGGCCCCCGGCGGGTCGGCCAACTCCATCTGGATCAGCAACGTGATGTGGTGGATGGACACCGACGCGGCCACCGTCAACGGGCCGGCCCCGCAGGCGTTCAGCAGCCGCCACCCGGGGGGGGTGTTCTTCGGGTTCGCCGACGGGTCGGTCCGGTTCTTCCGCAACGGCGGCGACCCGAACCAGCTCCGCTACCTCGCCGGCCGGAAGGACGGCGTCGTCGTCAACTTCGACTTCTGACCGGAGGCGAGGAATGAATCGGATGACCGCCGGCCTGGTCCTGGCCGCGGCCCTCGCCGCGGCCGGGTGCGGGTCGAAACCGGAGGCGAAGCCGGAGGAGCCGGTGCCCGCGCCGAAGGGCGCCGGGGCGAAGGTGCCGGACACCCCGCCCCCGACCTGACCCGGCCGGGCGGGCGCCCGGGCGGCCGTCGGAAATAAAAATGTTGACACGCGCGCCGGGACGTGGTTAACTCAGCCCGACCTTTCTTCCGCGTGTGCCCGATTTCACAGTCGCCCGGGCCGCCGAGACTCGATTCGCCCGCCGTTCGTTCCGGAGGCATTTCGATGACCCGCTCCGCGCCCCCGTGCCGGGGTGCGCGGGACCTCCGTCCCGCGTTCACCCTGATCGAACTGCTCGTCGTGATCGCCATCATCGCCATCCTGATCAGCCTGTTGATGCCGGCCGTCCAGAAGGTCCGGGAGTCGGCCAGCAAGGCGAAGTGTTCGAACAACCTGAAGCAGATCGGCCTGGCCCTGCAGCACCACCACGGGCTGTTCGGGTCGTTCCCGCCGGCGTACGCGGCCCCCGGCACCAGCCCCGGGTGGGGGTGGGGGTCGATCATCCTGCCGTACCTGGAGCAGGACCAGCTGAAGCAGAACCTGAACACGGCGTCGGTGTTCGGGGGCGGGGCGACGACCGTCCTGCCGACCCACGTCCCGGGCGGGTGGAGCCAGACCAGGCTGGCGGTGTTCCGGTGCCCGTCCGACCCGGCCCCGGACCTGAACCCGGAGCGGTACGACCACTCGATGAGTAACTTCCGGGCGGTCGCCGGCCCGACCACCTACCCGTCCTTCTTCGCCGACCAGGACATGGGCGGGACGATGTTCCAGAACAGCAAGATCCGGGTGTCGGACATCACCGACGGGGCGAGCAACACGATGGCCGTCGGGGAGTGCATCCTCGACCCGAAGACCGGGAAGACGGCCGCCCTGTGGGTCGGGATGACCGGGTACATCAGCGGGGCGATCCGGATCAGCGACGTGATGTGGTGGGTGGACGAGGACACGGCCCAGGTGAACGGGACGGCCCCGCAGTCGTTCGCCTCCCGCCACCTGGGCGGCGGGGCCGAGTTCGCGTTCGCCGACGGGACGGTCCGGTTCTTCCGGACCGGGGCCGACCCGAACGTCATCCGGTTCCTCGCCGGCCGGAAGGACGGGGTGATCGTCAACGTCGACTTCTGACCCCCCGGGCGGCGAACCCCGCCCCGGGGCGGGGTGTCTGAGCGACACCCCGCCCCGGAGCCGCGCTTGGACGACGAAACCGGATTCCTCTCCGCCGTCCGCCGGGACCCGGCCGACGACACCGCCCGGCTCATCTACGCCGACTGGCTGGACGAGCGGGGCGACCCCGCGGGCCGGGCCAGGTCCGACTTCCTCCGCCTCGAACTCCGGCTGGCCGCCCGCCCCGAGCGCGGCCTGAACCGCGCCCGCTGGCTGCACGAGCTCCGCACCCTCGCCGCCGGGCTCGACCCGGCCTGGCTGCGGACCGTGAGCCACCCCGCGCTGGAGGCGTGCCGGGTGGCGTTCGAGTTCGAGTGCCCGCGGCGGTGGGACCGGCTCACCCCGACGGCGGACGAGGACCGGCGGTTCTGCGAGAGCTGCCGGCGGCACGTCCACTACTGCGCCACGCTGGACCAGGCCCGTGAGCACGCCCGCCGCGGCGACTGCGTCGCGGTCAGCCTCGCGCTCGTCCGCCGGCCGGACGACCTCCTCCCGCCGGCGCGCGGGGCCGTGACCGGCGGCCCACACGTCACCATCGGGTCGGTGCTGGCGGGGCGGTTGGTGGCGCCGGCCCGGGTCGCCGACCCCGGTCCGGAGGTCGCCGACCGCCCGCCGGAGCCGCCCCGGACGCCGCCGCGGCGCGACCGGGGACGGAACCGGAACCTCCAGCGCGAGAACTGGGAAGAACAGGAGTGACGGCCGGGGGCGGGTGTCGGCCGTAGCACAACCGCCCTCGGTGGTGCGCGAGAGGGTGGTCGGCCGCGGGGTCGGCGGGAACAACGGGGGGTGACCATGCACGCCGAGTCCGACTTCCTCCGCACGCTGCTCGAGAACCCGGCCGACGACACCGCCCGGCTCGTCTACGCCGACTGGCTGGACGAGAACGGGGGCGACACGTCCTGTTCGAAGGCCGAGTTCCTCCGCCTGACCGCCCGCCTACTCGACCCCGACCGTCACGGAAGTGGCGACGAGCGGCTGCGGCAACTCGCCGCGGAACTCGACACCGACTGGCTCGCGGTGGTGAGCCGGCTGAAGGTCGAGGGGTGTGGGGCCAAGCGCGCGGGAAGCGACCTGTGGGAGCGCTACCGCCGGCAGTTCGAGTTCGTCTGCGACCGGCGGTGGGACGAGATGTCCCCGACGGGAGCCGACACGGTCCGGTTCTGCGGAGGTTGCCGGGAGAAGGTCCACTACTGTGACACGATCACGACCGCCCGGGAGCACGCCGGGCAAGGGCACTGCGTCGCCGTCGACCTCGGCATCCGCCGCCGGGAAGGCGACCTCGACCCTCCCGTCCTGATGCTCGGCCGGCCGGGTCCCGAGTTCGCCGCGAACGAGCGGAAGCGGTTGGAAGTCGACCCGGTGTCGGCGGAGCGCGAGCGGCGGAAGCGGGGGTCCGCGGACTGATCGACCGTCCGGTCCTCGACCCGGAGCCCGGGAACCGGGGCGTAGTCGCGGAGGTTCCTCGTCACCAGGGTGGCGTCGTGGGCCAGGGCGATCGACGCGATCCGCAGGTCCATCGTGCCGACGCGGACCTTCAGCCCCTTCAGCCGCCGGAACTCGGCCGCCCGGTCGTCGAACGGCGGGACGGTACGGTTCTGGTACTCCCGGAGCAACCGGGCGAGGGCGGCGGAGGCACGGGCGTACGCCTCGGGCGTCTTGGCCCGCGCACAGTCCGCCAGCCGGCCGCGGACTTGATCCTCGAACGTGACGATCGTCACCGCCGCGGGCTCACCACGTTCCACCAGTCGGGTGGTCAGTCGCCGCGCGAGTTCGGTGTCGGGATACTGAAGTAGCGACACCACGTCCGTGTCAAGAACGGGCATCTGCCTTCCGCCGCTTCGACCGCCCGGGGCCGACCTTCCCCCGGTCGGACGCCTTCAGCGAGTCACGGTTCACCTTGTCCCGGTCCGCCTTACCGAACTTCACCGCGTCCGGAAACGTCGGGTCGTCCGGGAATGTACCGACGGGGCCGAAGCCGGGGACGACCGTCGCGCTCTTGAGCCGGAGCACTTCGTGCCGGAGCAGGATCAGTTCCGCCTCCATCGCCGACAGCTTGAGTTCGAGTTCCGCCACGGTCATCGCCGCACCCTCCGCGTGTCGCCGCATTCTACACCAGCCCGTCGGCCGACAGCATCTCCACCGCCGCCTCGAACGCCCCGACCGTGTGCCGGACCACCGCGTCGGTGTGCTCGCAACTCGTCATCCCGGCCAGGCCCCACCAGTCCACGCCGTTCAGCAGCATCGCCTGCCGCAGCCCGTACACGAGCCGCATGTCCTTCGGGCCGTCGAGCGCGTTCACGTCCCCGCCGTGCGGCACCAGGCCGTCGTTGTCCCCGGCAGCCCCCGGCCGCTCGCCGCGGTAGTTCGGCACCACCCGGACCATCGAGAAGTCGCCGTACGCGACCCACGGCCAGTCCCGCGCCGCGAACAGCGCGTTCAACTCGTTCCGCAACAGCCGCCCGGCCGCGTTCGCCTTCGCGCACGGCTCGCCGGTCGCCACCCGGGTGAGCGTGGCGATCCCGGCCGCCGCCGACAGTGGGTTCGCGTTGTACGTCCCGGGGTGCTTCATCTTCGGCTTCCCCGGCCGCGGCTCGAGGAACGCGAGCACGTCCGCCCGCCCGGCGACGCACCCGCCCGGCAGCCCGCCGGCCAGGATCTTCGCCAGCGTCGTCAGGTCCGGCGTCACCCCGTAGTACGCCTGCGCCCCGCCCGGCGACACCCGGAACCCGGTGATCACCTCGTCGAAGATGAGGAGCTTGTCGTGCCGGGTGCAGAGGTCGCGCAGCCCCTTCAGGAACGCCCCGCGGATCGGCACCGCCCCCCAGTGCCCGCCGGTCGGCTCCAGGATCACGCACCCGATCCCGGCGTCCGCCTTCAGCGCGTCCTCGACCCGGTTCAGGTCGTTCGGCGGGACCGCGACGCACTGCCCGCTGACCGCGTCCGGCACGCCCGGGACGGTGGGCGACTCGTAGGGCGGGTCGGCGGACACGGTGACGTAGTCGTGCCAGCCGTGGAAGTGGCCCTGGAACCGGAGGAACTTCGGCCGGCCGGTGAACAGCCGGGACAGCCGCAGGGCCATGAGCGTGGCCTCGGTGCCGCTGCCGGTGAACCGCACCCGCTCGGCGCCCGGGACGAGCTTGCGGACGAGCCGGCCCCACGCGATCTCGCCGTCGTGGCACGCCCCGGGGTGCGTCCCCTTGCCCATCTGCTCCCGCACCGCCGCGACCACGTCCGGCGGGGAGTGGCCGAGCAGGTGCGACCCGTGGCCGACGAAGTAGTCGGTCAGCCGGCGGCCGTCGACGTCCCACTTGTACGGCCCGTCGGCCCGGTCGACGTACACCGGGAACGGGTCCATCATCCGGGTGTCGTGGGTGACGCCGCAGGGGAAGAGTTCGCGGGCCTGGTCGAACCGGGCCTTCGACCCGGGGAACGCGGCGGCGTAGCGGTCGGCGAGGGCGCGGCCGGGGGCGGCGACGGCGGGCATGGGACGGCTCCGGGGGGTGTGGGGTTGGTTGTACGCCGCCCGCCGCGCCCCGGCCGGCGGCCGCGGGTCGATAGAATGCCGCCGGGCTCGTACCTCCCGGGGGGCGTCCGATTCCGCCGAAACCGCCAGAGGTCCCGGGCGTCGTCCGGCCGCTGATCGATTACCTGAAGCGGGCCGGGCTGAAGCCCGGGGACCGGCTGCCGTCGATCCGCACCCTGGCCGGCGAGTTCGGGGTGAAGCCGAACGTGGTCCGGGACGCGCTGCTGCACGCCCAGACGCTCGGGGTGGTGCGGGTCCTGCCGCGGTCCGGGGCGTTCGTCCAGTCGCTCGACATCACCCCGCTCGGGGACGCCCTGGCGGACAGCCTCCACATCTCGCTGTCGGCCGAGGAGCACAACCTGTTCCACGTGATCGACGCCCGCACCCTGGTGGAGGTGGAGTTGGCCGGGCTGGCCGCCGACCGCCGGCGGGACGAGGACCTGCTCCCGCTGCACGACGCCATCACCGCGCACGGGCAGGCCGCCGACCCGGACGCCTACGTCGATTCCGACCACCGGTTCCACCTCGCCCTCGCCCGGGTGGCCGGCAACACGGTGCTGACGGCGTACCTCCAGGCGCTGCTCGGGCTGCTCCGCCCGTACACCCGTCAGACCCTCCAGCCGGCGCGGCGGACCGGCACCCTCGAGCAGCACGCGGCCGTCTACCAGGCCGTGCTCGACCGCCGACCGGAGGCGGCGCGGGGGGCCATGCGGGACCACCTGGCCCGGAGCCGCGCCCACCTGCTCGAGCTGGTCCGCACCCCGCCCCCGATCCCGCCACTCCCGTCCGCCCCGCCCGGCAGGCAGGTCAAGAAGTCGTGAAAAATCTGGTTGACACACACAGGGCTGAGGCAGTACATTGCGCGTGCTGATTATCAGTGTTCATCACTGTGACTCAGCCCCGTCAACAGTGTGGACACCCGACACCCCTCCGACCCGGTATTCACCTATGGTCCCGATGCGTCCGTCCCGGTCGGCGTTCACGCTGATCGAGTTGTTGGTGGTGATCGCGATCATCGCGGTCCTCATCGGGCTGCTCCTCCCGGCCGTCCAGAAGGTCCGGGAGGCCGCCGCCCGGAGCACCTGCCAGAACAACCTCAAGCAACTCGCCCTGGCCTGCCACAGCTTCAGCTCGGCCGCCGACAAGCTCCCGCCGATGCGGTTGTCCCGGCCCAACGACGGGTCGGACGGGGAGGCGAGCGGGTTCGTGATCCTGCTGCCGCACATCGAGCAGGAGAATCTGTTCCGGCAGTTCAACCTGGCCCGTCCCTACTTCCACCCGGACAACAACGCCTTCCCGCGCCAGACCCAGGTGAAACTGTTCTACTGCCCCTCCCGGCGGTCCCCGCCCCAGCTCAGCAGGGCGCCCGCCGACGACGGGACGAAGCTCGGGGCGCTGGGCGACTACGCCTTCTGCAACGGCGACGACCCGAACCTGGCGGTGGCCACGACCGACCGGTGCCGGGCCGCCATGATCGGGGCCGACTGCCGGCAGGGGACAGCCAACTGGAAGTCGCGGACCTCCTTCGCGTCGGTCCGCGACGGGCTGAGCAACACCTTCTTCTTCGGCGAGAAGCACGTGCTCCCGAGCCTGGAGGGGGTGCGGGACGGGGACCACTCGATCTACCACGGGGACGTCCACAGCACCATCGCCCGGCTGGCCGGGCCGGGGTTCGAGTTGGCCCGCGGGCCGACCGACACCAGCAACTCGACCGTCCGGTTCGGCAGCTACCACCCCGGGGTGAGTCAGTTCGCGTTCGGCGACGGGTCCGTCCGGGCGGTCCCGGTGGCGGTCCCGGGCTCCGTCCTCCGCCTCCTCGCCCTGCGGGACGACGGGGAAGTCATCCCGAACTACTAACGGGGGGAACCATGCCTGTCGCGACCGGCCCCCGCGCGGGGCTCCTCTTGCTGGCTTGCGCCGGTCTGGCCGCCGGGTGTGGCGGCCCGAAATTGTACCCGGTGGAAGGCCGGGTGGTCTTCACGGACGGCAAGCCGGCTGCCGAGTTGGCCGGCGGGAGCGTGTCCCTCGAGTCGGCAGGCGGAGCCGCCGCCCGGGGGGAGATCCGGCCGGACGGCACCTTCCGCCTCGGCACCCGGGGGCCGGACGACGGGGTCGTCCCGGGCGAGTACCGGGCCGTGGTCGTCGGCTACACCAGCTTCCTGCCGGAGAAGGAGCCCCGGCCGGCGCTGGCCGCCAAGTACCGAAGCTTCGACACGTCCGGCCTGACCGTGACGGTGAAGCCGGTGCCGAACCAGGTCGAACTCGTCGTCGAAAGGCCGAAGCGCTAACCTCACCGTCGACCCAGACCGGAGGCGCCCGTGTCACTACCGACCGTCGTGCTGGCCCTCGCCGCCCTGACCCCCGCCGCCGACCCGGCCCCCCGGCACGCGGTCGTCTTCCACGAGAAGGGGACGTTCCCGGCGTGGCCGGCGAACGTCGGCCTGTGGAGCTGGGACGGCGGCAAGGAGGCGGTCGTCGGGTTCGTCACCGGGAAGTACGTCCTCCGCGGCGGGCACAACGTCGCCGAGCCGTACGCCAACCGGCTCGCCCGCACCACCGACGGCGGGAAGACCTGGGCGGTGGAGAAGGGGGACGGGTTCTACCAGCCGGGCACGCCCGCCAAGCCGCTGCACAAGGGGATCGACTTCACCGCCGACGGGTTCGCCCTCCGGGTGGTCGCCGAGGGGTACCAGGGGGGCGGGCCGGGGACCGGCGTGTTCGTCGTCTCGACCGACCGCGGGAAGACCTGGGACGGCCCGTTCGCCCTGCCGCGGCTCCTCCCCGACAAGCCCCTCGGCGGCCGCGACCAGGTCACCGCCCGGACCGACACCGCCGTCCTCGGCGCCGGAGAGTTGCTGCTGATGGGGTCCGCCCGCCCGGCCGACCGGTCGCAGCCGGACCGGGCGTTCGCGGCCCGGCTCACCGCCGGCGGGAAAGAGGCCGAGTTCCTGGCGTGGCTCCAGCCGGACGCGGAGAAGCACCGCACCCTGATGCCGAGCACGGTGGCGCGGAAGGACGGGACACTGGTCACCGCCGTGCGGGTGCGGCAGGCCGGCGGGGAGGACTGCTGGGTGGACGCCTACACCTCGGCGGACAAGGGGAAGACCTGGTCCCGGCTCGGGAAGGTGGGCGACACCGGGCGGCACAACGGCAACCCGCCGGCGCTCGCGGAGCTGGCCGACGGCCGGCTGTGCTGCGCCTACGGCGACCGGTCGCGGCAGAAGCTGTTCGCCCGGGTCAGTGCGGACGGCGGGAGGACGTGGAGGGCGGAAGTGGTCCTCCGGGACGAGTACCAGCCGGACCCGCTGGGGGACGTGGACTTCGGCTACCCGCGGATGTTCCGCCGGCCGGACGGGGACCTGACGGTGGTGTACTACTGGGCGGACGCGGACCGCCCGACCGGGTACATCGCCGCCACCTCCTGGACCCCGCCGGCCCGCTGACGAACTCTTCCGGGAGTCCCGGGAGGGCGAGGCTCCGGCCGGGCCGGCGCGTTCGGCCCGGCCGGAGCCTCGCCCTCCCGACCCAACCCGTCCGGAACTGGTTCGGACGACCGAACTCGGTCAGCCGCCGAGGTCGTCCGCGAAGTCCCGGTCGGTCGGGTCGGTCACCTCGTCGCCGGGGTAGAACAGGAACCAGTCCCGCCCGGCCGACCCGGTCAGCGTGTCGGCCGTCCCGTCGTCGCCGGCGGCGATCACGTCCCGCAGCCGCGCCCGGCGGACATCGGCGGTGCCGTCCCCGGCCCACACGTCGAGGACGGCGTCCAGGGCCGGGAGGTCGGCGTCGGAGCCGGTGAACCCGCCGATCAGGATGTCGTCCGAAGCCCCGCCGCCGAGGTCGTCCGCGTCGGCCCCCCCGATCAGCAGGTCGCGGCCCACCCCGCCGCGGAGGGTGTCGTCGCCCCCGCCCCCGACCAGCACGTCCTCCGCGTCCCCGCCGGTCAGCCGGTCGTCGCCCCGCCCGCCGAACAGCCGGACCGGGATCGGCAGCCCGGCCGCCGAGATGATGTCGTCGCCCCCGAGCCCGTGCGCCACGACCCGCCGGGCCCCGTCGAACGTGCCGAGCGGGACGCCGTTCCGGGTGACGCTCACGGCCCCGTCGCCGGGGTACCCGAACACCACCCGGTCGCGCACCGCCGAGCCGACGTAGACCAGGTCCCCGTCGACCACCCCGAGCGTGGTGAGGGTCACCGCCTGCTCGGCGGTCAGCCCGCCGGCGTCGGTCACCCGGACGGCGAAGGTGAAGGTGCCGAGTTGGTCCGGGAAGGGGGCGTAGAAGAACGCCCCGGTGACGGGGTCGATCGCGGCCCCGGCCGGGGCGCCGACGAGGCTGTAGGTCAGCGCGTCCCCGTCCGCGTCCGCCCCGGCGGCGACGAACGCGAACCCGGTCTCGGTGATCGTCGGGGTGATCGGGGCGAGGGTCGGGGCGTCGTTCACCGGGGTGACGGTGATCGTGACCGTGACGACGGCGCTGAGCCGGACCCCGTCCGACGCCTGGTA
Source organism: Isosphaera sp. (assembly GCA_013822345.1). Classification (GTDB taxonomy): domain Bacteria; phylum Planctomycetota; class Planctomycetia; order Gemmatales; family Gemmataceae; genus Gemmata. The sequence continues at coordinate 64,809 of PNKH01000001.1, read as the reverse complement.
GGTGAACGAGTCGGTCCCGCCGAACCCGGCGAACGGGGTGTAGACGAACGACCCGTCCGGGGCGAAGGCGAGGGTGCCGGACGTCGGCCCGTCCACCAGCACCGCGGCCAGCGGGTCGCCGTCCGGGTCGGCGTCGTTGCCCAGCACCCCCGGCCCGGGCACGGCGAGCACGCCGTCTTCGGCCACCTCGTAGGCGTCGGGGCTCGCGGCCGGCGGCCGCTGGGCCGGGCTCCCCTGGAAGCGGACGACCGCGAAGTTCTGCTCGGACCCGCCCCCCGCCTGCCCGGCGGCGACGATCTTCCCGTCCGGCTGGATCGCCACCCCGAGGAACCCGTCGTTGTCGTTCGGGACGAGGTCCGTCTGGACGACCCCCGGGGCCAGTTGGCCGGCGGCCGCGGTGAACGTCGCGTCCAGCGACCCGTCCGGGTTGTACCGGGCGACCGTGGCCCGCGACCCGCCGGGGAACAGGACCCCGCCGACCACCACGATCCGCCCGTCCGCCTGCAGGGCCACGTCCTCGCCGGCCAGGACCGACGCACCGGGCAGGGTGGTGAACACCCGGCCGTCGCCGTCGAAGGTGGCGTCGAGGCTCCCGTCCGGGTTGTACCGGAGCAGGCTCAGGACGGTGTTGAACGCCAGGTTCGTGGTCACCCCGGTGGCCACGATCCGGCCGTCCGGCATCAGGGCCAGGCCGCGCAGCTCGGCGAACTGGTTCGACCCGATCCCGCTCCCGGTGGTGACCCGGCCGTCCCCGTCGAAGGTGGCGTCCGGGGACCCGTCCGCGTTGTACCGCACCAGGGCGAACCCGTCGTTCCCGCCCTGCCGGGAGCCGCCGGCCAACAGGACCCGGCCGTCCGCCAGGACCGCCAGCGCCCGGGCCTCCGCCCCGGCCGGGCCGAAGTCGGTGGCCGCGATCCCGTCCCCGTCGAACGTCGCGTCCAGGGACCCGGTCGCGGTGAACCGGGCGGCGGCGAACAGCCGGCGGCCGCTCGGGCCGTTGAGCGCCCCGCCGACGACCACCCGCCCGTCCGCCTGGACGGCCACCGCGAACGGTTCGACCGCCCCGGTGAACGCGACCCCGTCCCCGTCGAACGTGGTGTCGAGGGACCCGTCCGCGTTGAACCGGACGACCACCCCCGCCGGGTCCGCCTGCCCGGTGTTCCCGACCGCGACGATCTTCCCGTCCGCCTGCAGGGCGGCCGCCCGGAACGCGAACCCGGCCGGCCCCGGCAGCCCGGCCGTGGCGATCCCGTCGCCGTCGAAGGTGAGGTCCGGGGTGCCGTTCGGGTTCAGCCGGATCAGGACGCCGTCGGGGTCGAACCCGCCCTGGTCGCGGAACCCGACGAGGACGATCTTCCCGTCCGGCTGGAGGAGCACGTCCCGGGCGTTGTCCCGGCTGAACGGGGCGACGTTGACGACCCGGACCCCGCCGGTCCCGAAGGTCGGGTCCAGGTCGCCGGCGGCGGGGGTGATGCGGGCTTCCAGACACTCCACGGACAGGCGGGCGCGGGCGGGGCGGCGCATGGGCGTCTCGGTCGGGTTGAGGGGTCCGCGGATCGTACCGGACCGCCGCCCTCGGTCCAAGCGAAATCCCGGCCCCGCCCGCGGTCAGTCGAGGTTCGCCACCTCGGCGTTCGCCCGGGTGACCAGGGCGGAGACGACCCGGATCGGGGTGCTGTCCCGCAGGAACCGCACCGACCCGTCCCCCATCCCGACCATCGCCCCGCCGGGGTGGAAGGCGAAGATCTCGTTCGCGTTCGAGCAGTTCACCGCGCAGGTGGCCGCCGCCAGCGGGCCGGACATCAGCCCGTCCGGGGTGAACCCGTCCAGCGAGAACTGGTTGTCGTTGTCCGCCCACGCCGACCCGCTCACCGCGGTCGTGCTCGTCGGGTGAGGCTGCTTGCCGGTCACCAGCCGGGCCGGCCGCATCCCGTCCTCCACGATCATCAGCGTGTTGCTCGTGCCGTCCAGCACCGCCGTCACCTTGACCCCCTCGTTGCTCGCCAGCATCCCGAACCGGTTCCCGAGCGGCTCGACCAGCCCGAGGCCCGGGAGGTCGGGGTCGACCGAGTTCAGGATGCCGTAGTCGGCGGTCGCCGCCCCGGCGATGTCGGCGGTGGTCACGGTCCGCGGGTTCTGCGGGGCGGACGGGCACTGGAACGTCTTCACCGGGGTCTGGGAGAAGGCGTGGTTGTCCGGGTGGCTCCAGTTCCGCCGGTTGACCGTGTCGGTCGCCGGCCCGGTCCCGAGGACGAACCGCTTGGCCAGCGCCTCCTGCTCGATGTACGGGAGCATGAACACGAACGCCGACCGGTTCGAGTTCCCGAACGCGGTCCGCCCGGCGTCGCTGCTCACCCGCCCCGGCGGGAGCACCCCGTAGGCGGTCTCGTAGTTCAGGCAGGCGAGCGACATCTGCTTCAGGTTGTTGCTGCAGGCGGTCCGGGCGGCGGCCTCCCGGACCTTCTGCACCGCCGGCAGGAGGAGCCCGACGAGCACGGCGATGATGGCGATGACGACCAGCAACTCGATCAGCGTGAACCCGCGGCGGACGGTCATGCGTGCTCCCGTGGGGCGGTGGGTTGAGCTGCCATGCTAGCGGCCCGCGGTCCGGGACCGGAGGGCGCCCACGAAACCTTCACCGGAAGTTCACGCCCCGGACGGGCTGATCGACATCACCGGCGGGTCGGACCTCGTGACCGTGTCGTGGACGAAGTTCTCCTACACCGCGGCGGACCCGCCCGAGCACAACTTCGCGATGCTGATCGGGGCCAGCGACACCGACGTCGGCGACCGGGGGAAGCTGCGGGTCACCCTGCACCACAACTGGTGGAGCGACCGGATCAAGGAGCGGATGCCGCGGGCCCGGTTCGGCGACGTGCACGTCTTCAACAACTACTTCAACTCGGTCGGGAACAACTACGCCATCCGGGCGGCGATCGAGTCCGAGGTGCTGGTCGAGAACAACTCGTTCGAGCGGGTCCGCAACCCGCAGGAGGTCCTGGTCACCACCGGGGTTGCCGGCCGGACCCAGGCCCGGGGGAACCTGTACGTGAGCACCACCGGGACGCGCACCGCCGGCTCGGTGGTGTTCACCCCGCCGTACGCGTACCGGCTCGACGCCGCCTCGGCCGTGAAGTCGGTGGTGATGTCCGGGGCCGGGGCGAAGACGGTGCAGCCGATGTTCTCGGCCGTCGCCAGCCCCGCGGCGCCGGCCCGCAGCGCCCCGGCGGCGAGCCAGGCCCCAACCCCCGCCCTCAGCCTGACCGTGCCGAAGCCCGATGTGGTGACGGTGACGACGAACGACCCGGAGGTCGTGACCCCGCCGCGGGGCAAGCCGGTCGCCCCGGCGGACACGTTCCTCGACCTGAGGCCGTTCGCGCCCGGCGGACGGGCCCCTTCCGCCTTCGACCGGCGGACGGGCCCCTTCCGCCTTCGACCTGGACAACTGGCCTGTGATCGGGGTGTGATACCGTCGGTCGATGTGTCAGAAAACAATCACCCGGGTGGTCGGCGGCCTCTCCCCTCCGCCGACACACCCGGGTGATGGAATTTGCGAGACCTTCGCCGAACTGCCGACCGGACGGCCTCTCCCCTCCGTCCGACCGGCTTCGCCCGGCGTCGGGCTCACGAAATGAACCGGTAGCACGGTTAATGCCAAAACCCAAGAAGGAATCGCTCATCGCCCACGATCCGAACGAAACCCGTTACAAATCATCGGGATCGGAATCGAACTCGTTCCGCGATCACCCTCAAAATTCCCCCTCGACTTTCGTCGGGTGCTGCATTTCCGGGCACCGTTTCGCAACAATGCTAACTCGCGCGTCACGCCACAGAACAGTATCGGTCGGAGCCGATAGTCCAGGTGCCGGTCCGGACTGCCGGTGCGTTGACGTTCCGCCGCCCGGACCCGTACCATCCCCACGGACGACCCGTCCCGAGCCGGAGCCGACATGGCGACCGACATCCGCCTGAAAGAGGAGTTGCCGGCGATCACCGACCTCCTGGTCGAGACGTACACCGAGTGCAGTCGGCTCAACCACCTGGCCCACGAGCCGCTGCCGAACAAGGACGCCGTCGCCGAGATCGTCGCCGACCTGTACGAGGTACTGTACCCCGGGTACGGCCGGCTCCAGCGGGTCCACATCGGGAACGTCGGGTACTACGTCGGCGGGCTGATCGACGGCCTGCACGACAAGCTCACCACCCAGATCGCCCGGGCCCTGCGGCACGAGCTGTGCGACGAGGCCCCGCACGCCGACTGCGAGAAGATGGCCCAGCCGAAGGCGGTCGAGCTGCTCCGCCGGCTGCCGGAGGTCCGCAAGACGCTCGAGCAGGACGTGGACGCGGCGTACCGCGGGGACCCGGCCGCCCGCAGCCACCACGAGATCATCTTCTCGTACCCCGGGCTGGAGGCGATCACCGTGTACCGGGTCGCCCACGAGCTGCACCGGCTCGGGGTGCCGTTCATCCCGCGGATGATGACGGAGCTGGCCCACGCGAAGACCGGGATCGACATCCACCCCGGGGCGGCGATCGGGCCGGGGTTCTTCATCGACCACGGGACCGGGGTGGTGATCGGGGAGACGTGCGAGATCGGGGTCGGGGTGAAGCTGTACCAGGGGGTGACGCTCGGGGCCCTGAGCTTCACGAAGGACGACGACGGGGCGCTGACGCACGGCAGCTACAAGCGGCACCCGACGCTCCGGGACGGGGTGGTGGTGTACGCGAACGCGACCATCCTGGGCGGGCAGACGGTGGTCGGGGAGCGGTCGGTGGTGGGGTCGAACGTGTGGCTGACGGAGAGCGTCCCGGCGGACACGACGGTGGTGCTGGAGAAGCCGCGGCTGCGGGTCCGCGGGTCCCGCCCGGCGCTCGACTCGCTGACGTACGAGATCTGACGGAGGGGCCGTGACCGACGCCGACGCCGCCCGTCTCGACGACTACCGGTTCCAGATGGGGCACGACGCCGGCAACCTGGCGCTGGTGCTCGACCACCTCACCGACACGATCACGGCGCTGAACCAGCACCTCGTGTACTACCGCCTCGGCCCCGGCGAGCGGACGACCCCGCCGGCGGACCTGCCGCCGCTGCTCGCCGTCTTGGCCGACGCGAAGGAGTTGGTGCGGGAGTCGTTGCAGCGGCTGAAGACGGCGTAACCGGGTCACATCACGAGGCGGCGCTTCGCGGCCCGGGCGGCGTTGCACGCGGCACACGTCCCGCGGATCACCAGCGTCCGCCCGCCCGGCCGGAACTGGTGCCCGCCGGTCACCTCCCGCAGGGCCGCGTCCACCGCCGGGCTCTGGAACTCGATCATCGCCCCGCACCCCTCGCACACCAGGTGGTCGTGCTGCGGGTACCCGTAGTCGTGGTCGAACACCGTCTGCTTCCCCAGCTCGATCCGCCGCAACAGTCCGGCGTCCACCAGCTTTGAGAGCGTCCGGTACACGGTCGCCCGGCTGACCGCCTTCCCGGCCCCCTTCAGCTCCTCGATCAGCCCCTCGGCGTCGAAGTGCGAGTGCTTCGCGAAGATGTGGTCGACCAGCTCCCGCTGCTGCTCGGTGAACCGCTGCGGCTTCGGCCGGCTGGCCAGGTACTCCCGGAACTTGCTCTCCGGCGTCTGGGACACCGCGACGGCGGGCAGGGACACGAACGACCCTCCGGGCGGTGGGGGAACGTCACACCGGGAATTATAGCCGGGGCCCGCGCCCCGCCGGCCGGCGGGGGGAAACGAAAACACGGGCGGACCCGCCGCCCGTGTCGCGCCCGCCGCCCGGCGTCACCGGCCGGCCGCCCGGAACAGGGCGTCCTCGGCCGCCAGCCACCGCTCCTCGGTGTCGTACGTGCCGGCCGCGATCTCCGCCCGGACCCGGGCCACCAGCTCGTGCCGGATGCCGTCGGTCCCGGCGGCCGCCCGCGCCCGGGCCCGGTCGGGCGGCGGGGCGGCGGGGGTGAACCGCCACCGGATCCGGTTGAGGGGAATCGCGTCGCGCATGGCTGCTTCGCCTCCAGTCCGACCGCGGCCCCGCCCCGAGGCCGCGCGGCCCGGGCGACCGTCGCGTCCGCAACGGTTCGCCCGTTCACTGAGCCGTGTCGCATTCTACGCCTGTCTATCGTCGAGGGGGCCGCGACCCTTGGGAGAAATCGCGTGCCGGCCGCCGCCCCGCGGCCCGCCGCCGGCCCCGGGCGACCGTTGCCGGGGTCGTTCCCGGCGCACCGTCCGGTCGGGTCGGCGCCACCCCCCGCCGCCCACATTTCGCGTTTCCCGGTGAAGCCCGGCCCGCCCCGCCGGGGCTTCACCCGAAACGGTTAACTCGGGGCGCGGAGCCGGTCGCGGAGGGCGTTCGCCGCCAGGTGTGCCGCCCGGGTCGGGGTCGGGTGCCGGTACCCGCTGAGCGCCGCCCGGACCAGCCGGGTCGCCCCGTCCGCGTCGACCAGGTGGCCGGGCGAGACGAACACCGGCTTCGCCCCCGCCGCCGACCGGACCACCGCCCCGACCACCTCGCCCCCGACGGTCAGCGGGGCGGCGTCCCCCGCCGCCGGCCCCGGCTCCTCGTACTCCCCGACCAGCCAGCTCTTCGCACACCCGACCGCCGGCAGGCCGAGCCACAGCCCGAGGTGGCACGCCGACCCGAACCGGCGGGGGTGTGCGACCCCCTGTCCGTCGAGCATAACGGCGTCCGGGGTCCGGCGCAAATGGGCGAACGCATCCAATACCGCGGGGAGTTCGCGGAACGACAGCAACCCCGGCATATACGGGAAGTTCGCCTCCCGGGTCGCGGTCGCCGTCTCGACCACCGCCCCGTCGGCGACCCGGACGACCACCACCGCCGCGCACACCACCGGGTCGGTCGGGTGGTACGCGGCGTCGCACCCGGCGACCAGGTCGACCGCCCCGAGCGGCCGGGTCACGTCGACCCGGGCGGCCAGGGCGGTCTGCAGCTCGACCGCGTCGGCGGCGGTGGTCGGCCAGTCGTGGAGGTGGGGGACGTTCATCTGCTCGGGGCGCGGCCGTCCCGGCCGCTGCCGCCTGCCCACACCCGCGACCGGGGCGGACCGCCGATGCTCCCGGGTCGGGGACGTGGTGCGGCCGGGACGGCCGCGCTCCAGGAAGTCACTTCCGGTCGCCCGGGCCGTCCTCGGTGAACAGGGCGCTGATCGACTCGTTCCCGTGGATCCGCTGGACGGCGTTGGCGATCAGGGTGGCGACCGAGATCACCTTCAGGTTCGGCAGCTGCTTGTCCGGGGTCAGCGGGATGCTGTCGGTGACCACGATCTGGTCGACGGCGGCGGCCTTCAGCCGGGGGATCGCCTCCCCGACGAACACCCCGTGGGTGGCGCACACGTAGACGCCCTTGGCCCCGAACTCCCGGGCCATCTTCGCCGCCCCGGTGACCGTCCCGGCGGTCGAGATCATGTCGTCGTAGATGACGACCGTCTTCCCCTCCAGGGCGGCCCCGATCACGTGCCCCTGCTTCACCTCGCTCGCCCCGGTCCGCCGCTTGTCCACCACCGCGAACTTGCCGCCGACGTTCTTTTGGAAGTCGTAGGCCTTCTTGTTGCTGCCCACGTCCGGGCTGAGGACGACCAGCTCGTCCTGCGGGACGTTCAGCGACCGGACGTGCCGGGCCAGCTCCTTGACCGCGAACAGGTGGTCGACCGGGATGTCGAAGAACCCCTGGATCTGGGCGGCGTGGAGGTCGAGGGCCAGCACCCGGTCGGCCCCGGCCCGGGTGATCAGGTTGGCGACCAGCTTGGCCGAGATCGGCACCCGCCCCTTGTCCTTGCGGTCCTGCCGGGCGTACCCGTAGTACGGGAGGACGGCGGTGATCCGGGCCGGGCTGGCCCGCTTGAACGCGTCCATCATCACCAGCAGTTCCATCAGGTGCTGGTTCACCGGGGTGCAGGTCGGCTGGACCAGGAACACGTCCCGGCCGCGGACGTCCTCGTCGATCCGGACGCTCGTCTCGAAGTCCGGGAAGTCGGAGATGGCGATCCGCCCGAGCGGCTGCCCGAGGGCCTCGGCGATCTTCAGGGCGAGCGGCTGGTTGGCCCGGCCGGCGAAGATCTTCAGCTTGTGGTTGTTCCCGTTGCCGAACACCGGACCCCTCCTGCCGGGCGGACGTGAGGGTGCATTATGCCCGGGGCCGCGGACGAATGCCAGCGCCCACCGGAGATCGGTGGCGTCGCCGCGACGCGGGGGTATCGGGTCGGCCGTGTATCGGGTATTGTTGGATTCACCCGACGCACCTGACCCCCGCCCCGGCCATGTCCGACACCCCCGACTGGCACGACCACCTCGCCCTGGCGCTCGTCCCGGGGCTCGGGCCGAAGCTCACCGCCGCCCTGCTGGAGCGGTTCGGGTCGGCCGCCGCCGCCCGCCGCGCCACCCCGGCCGAACTCGCCGAGGTGCCGCACGTCGGGGCCAAACTCGCCGCCGGGTTCGCCGCCGCCCTCCGGGCGGTCGACCTCGGCCCGGAACTCGGGCGGATGGAGCGGCACGGCGTACGGGCCGTGCCGCTCGGGTTCCCCGGGTACCCGCCGCCGCTGGCCCGCGTCCCGGCCCCGCCGCCGCTCCTGTACTTCCGCGGCGACTGGGCCGACGCCGACGCCCACGCGGTCGGGGTGGTCGGGTCCCGGGCGTGCTCCGAGTACGGGCTGCGGGAGGCGGCCCGGCTGGCCCGCGGCCTCGCCGCCGCCGGGTTCACCGTCGTGTCCGGGCTGGCCCGCGGGGTCGACGCCGCCGCCCACCGGGCCGCCCTGGACGCCGGCGGGCGGACGGTCGCCGTCCTCGCCGGCGGGCTGTCCCGCGTCTACCCGCCGGAGCACGCCGACCTCGCCGCCCAGATCGCCGCCGGCCGCGGCTGCCTGGTCACCGAGACGCCGATGGACGTGCCCCCGCAGCCGGGCATGTTCCCGGCCCGCAACCGGATCATCAGCGGGCTGTCCCGGGCGGTCGTGGTGGTCGAGGCGAGCGCCCGGAGCGGCGCCCTCATCACCGCCCGGCACGCCGCGGAACAGGGGCGGGAGGTGTTCGTCCTCCCCGGCCGGGCCGACGACCCGCACAGCGCCGGGTGCCTGGAACTGCTCCGCAAGGGCGCCCGACTCGTCCGGTCGGCCGACGACGTGATCGAGGACCTGAAAGGGCTCTCCACCCCGGACAGCCCACCCCGGCCGACGCAAGCCCCTGTCGCGGAACCGGCTCGCCCCGCCGCAGCTCCGGACCCCACGCCGCGGCCGACGCTCACGCCCGACGAGCAGCGGGTTTACGACGCGCTGGCCGCCCGCCGCCACGCCGACGAACTCGTCCGCGAGCTGGACCTGCCGCCGGGCGAGTTGACCCGTGTCCTGACGCAACTCGAGTTGAAGAAACAAGTTCGTCAGTTGCCCGGGCGCCAGTTCGAGCGGCGGTAGCCCCCGGACGGGTTGCGGTCGGGATTCACATTGACCTGGATCCGAACGACCAGGGCGGAATCACACACACCGATGTAGTGGAACCGAACAGCGGGTCGTTCCCCCCAGATGTCCCCGTGTAACGGGGCGGAATGCGTCACACGAGGTGTGTCGAATAACTCGCCAACTGGGTTCGACTTAGGGGCGGATATCGGGGACGCAAACGGGGCCCATTCGGTAATTGGCATCGGCTGTGCAATGTGGTGTATCGAGCCGGTTTGCGAGTCCCGGCTCAGACGAAAGATTTCTCACTCCCCACACGGGCACGAGACTGACAGGGGTATGCGAGTCCCCCTGTCGACAGAGTCTCGTGCCCCACTTCTTTTTCCGACACCACCCGCCCACAACGGCCCCGATTTTTCATCCCACGAACCTCCGGACCGGATACCCTGGAGTAGTCCCGCCCCCCGGAGAACGGCCATGATCCGCCCCTCGTCCGCGGCCCTCGTTCTGCTCGCCTGGCCGGCCGCCGCGCCGGCGCAACCGCAAACCCTGCCGCTGACCACCGCCCCCGAGATCGGGTTCAACGGCCTGTCCCGGATGAGCAACCCCGGCCCGTTCGCCCCGACGGTGTCGGCCCTCACCCCGTTCCCGAGTCGGGTCGGCGGCGGGGTGGTCGGCAAGCCGTACGTCGGCGGGGTCGGGGGCGGACTCGGGTTCCCGTTCGCCGGCGTCTGGACCGGCGGGTACGGGTTCGGCGGGCTGTACTTCAACGGGTACTACCCGAACTACCGGTACGGGTTCGGCTACCCGACCACCCTGTACGCCTACCCGGTCCCGGTGCCGGTCGTGGTGCCGGTCCCCGAGCCGGTCCCGGCCCGGCCGCGGAGTTCGGAACCGCTGGTGCCGCTGGCGAACGAGTTCCCGGCGGTGGTGACGCTGGAGTTCCCGGGCCCGGCCGAGGTGTGGCTGAACGACAAGAAGCAGCCCGGGGAGCCGACGGCCGAGTGGCGGTTCACCTCGCCGGCGATCCCGGCCGGGTCGGAGTACACGTTCGAGGTGAAGGCCCGGTGGAAGTCGGGCGGGAAGACGTACGAGTACGTCCGGTCGGTGCCGGCGGTGGGCGGGCAGCAGAAGGGCGTGCTGGTGGTCAGCGGGACCGAGGTCCGGTGACCCCCGCCTACGCCGTCGCGTTCCTCGCCCTGGCCGGCCTCGCCGCCGCGGCGGCCGTTGTCGGGTGGGACGCACTCGGGTGGCCGGCGCTCGCCTTCGGGTGGGTGTCGGCCGCGTTCGTTCTGCTGGCCGCCGCCTACGCCGGGGCCGGGCAGCCGTTCGGCAAGCGCCCGGACGGCCGGCTGGGCCTCGGCGGCCGGCTCCGGTTCGCCCCGTACCTCGTCCTCAACGCCGTGACGTTCCGGCTGTACCGGGCGGCGAGCCGCGGGCCGGCCTTCGCCCCCGTCTCGCCGAACCTGTTCTTCGGCCGCCGCCTCACCGACCGGGAGGCCCGCGCCGCCGCGGCCTCCCACGGCTGGGTGTCCGTCCTGGACCTGGCCGCCGAGTTCGCCGAAGCCCCGGCACTCCGCGGCCTGCCCGGGTATCGTTCGCTCCCGGTGCTGGACGGGGCGGCCCCGTCGGGGCAAGACGTCCGGGACGCGGTGGACTGGTTGCGGGCGGCCGTGGCGGCCGGCCCGGTGTACGTCCACTGCGCCCTCGGCCACGGGCGGACCGGGTGTGTGGTGGTCGCGTACCTGCTCGCGGCCGGCGTGGTAAGCTCGGCCGCGGAAGGGGTCCGGCGGCTGCGGGCGCTGCGGCCGGGGGTCCGGCTGAACCGGTCGCAGTGGCGGGCCGTCCGGGCGGCGCGGTGACGGCCCGGTCACCCCTCGGGGTGCTGGTTCTCCCACGTCAGGATGTGGTGCATCAGGTCGGCCGGGTCGACCGCCCGGGTCGGGAGCGGCCAGGCGAACCGCTCGGCGGCGGCCAGCTGGCCGGCGGCCCCGCGGCCGTCCGGGTCGGACCACAGCCGGACGAACCGGCCGATCGCCCGGCCGCGGCGGCACAGTCGGCGGACGCACGACCAGGCGTCGTCCTCCGTCCGGGCGGCGTCGGCCAGCAACTCGGTCCAGTCGGCCACCCACTCGACCAGCATCCGGGCCTCGATGTCACCCAGCCCGCGGGTCAGGGCCTCGTCCCGCAGGACGTGCCTGAGTAGCGGGTCACACGGCGTCGGCATCCCGTCCCCCCGCCGCGCCGGGCCGCGCGGCCGTCCCCCCCCCCGGCCGGCCCGCGGGGGTTCCCCCGCCCCCGCGGCCCGTCCGCCTTCCCCCGTCCGTCACCGTCTTGCGTCGTGGCGGGGACATACCAGACGCCCCGTCCGGTCGCAAGCGGATTTATGAAGAAGCCCGGCCGGGGCGCGCGATACACTGACCGCCCCTCGCCCGGACCCGCGCCGTGAACCCGAGCCGCTCCCCGGTCCCCGTCCGCATCCCCCCGCACGGGGTGTTCGTGTGGGAGACGGAGCACGCCCCGGGGTTCCGCATGGACCCGGAGGCCCACCCGTTCGCCGAGGTCTTCTACGTCCTCGACGGGGTCGGGGAGTTCGTCGTCGACGGCCGCCGCCACCCGTGCGGGGCGGGGGACGTGGTGGCGGTGCCGGGCGGGGTCCGGCACGCGATCGAGGACGGGACCCCGCCGCTCACCCTGTACGGCATCGGGGTGGCGGCCGACCTGCTGGCCCGCGACCCGGGCGCCCTGCCGCCGGGCCGGGCCGGGGTCGTGTCCGGGTCGCGGGCGCTGGCCGGGCAGGTCCGGACCAACGTCCGGCGGATGCTGTACGAGCAGGCCGACCCCGGCCCCGGCGGGCGGACCCTGGTCGTCGGGCTGGCCCTGCAGGTGGTGGCGGCGGTGGCCCGCGCCGCCACCGCCCCCGGGGCCCCGCCGGCGGGGCCCGGCGGGGCCGGCCGGCAGGCGGTCGGGCGGTACCTGGCCGACCTCGCCCGGCGGTTCCACGAGCCGGTCCGGGTCGACCGGGCGGCGGACGAGCTGGGCCTCAGCCGGCGGTCGTTCACCCGCCTGTTCCGGCAGGCCGCCGGCTGCCCGTACGCCGAGTACGTCGAGCGGACCCGGGTCCGGCACGCCTGCCGGCTGCTCCGCGAGACGGCCCGGGAGATCGCCCCGGTCGCGTTCGAGTGCGGGTACGAGGACCTGTCCGCCTTCTACCGGGCGTTCAAGCGGCAGACCGGCTCCTCGCCGGGGCGGTGGCGGGAAGCCGCCCGCCGCGACGGAGCAACGCCGGACGATGTGTGAGTGGGAGTTGCCCGCCGTTGGCCCGATCCGCCAACCCGGATGACCCGATCCGCCAAGACACCCGCCGGGGCCGGCGCGTAGCCTATCATTAGGCCCCCACGGGCCGACATCTCGGCTCGCGTTCCTCTTCCCCGTTCATCCGGAGGCACCGGTGTTTCCCCCCCTCCCGTCGCGCGGCCAACGGCCGCGGGGCGCCGCATTCACGTTGATCGAGCTGCTGGTCGTTGTCGCCATCATCGCCGTCCTGATCGGCCTGCTGCTGCCGGCGGTGCAGAAGGTGCGGGAGTCGGCCGCCCGCACCCAGTGCCAGAACAACCTGAAGCAGATCGGCCTGGCCGTCCACAACTACCACGACTCGGTCGGCACCCTCCCACCGCTGCGGGTGACCAACCGGACGGTCACCTGGTTCGTCCTGATCCTGCCGTACCTGGAGCAGGACAACCTGCGGAACCTGTGGACCCCGACATCCGACTACGCGGCGGCGGTGAACGACACCGCCCGGGGGACGCCGGTGAAGACGTTCTTCTGCCCGAGCCGGCGGTCGCCGGGCGACGGCACCCGGAGCGAGTCGGTCCAGGTCTACCCCGCGGACTCGACCCCGACGCTGCCGGCGTTCAGCCCGGTCGGGACCCTGGACACCCGGTTCGGCCCGGCGCTCAGCCCGCCCGGGGCGCTGGGGGACTACGCCGGGAGCGTCGGGTCGGTGGTCGCCTACCCGGCCCCGGCGACCGGGACCCCGGGGATCATCTGGGCCGGGAGGGACGCGAACGGGGCGCTGGTCCAGGGGGACGCCCCGGTCGGCACGTCGTTCCGCGGGCGGACCACCTTCCGGTCGATCGGGGACGGGACGAGCAACACCTTCCTGGCCGGGGAGAAGCACGTCCCGCGCGGGCAGTTCGGCCGGCTGAAGGTCGGGGACGGGTCGATCTACAACGGCATCTGGACCACCTACTCGGGCCGGGCGGCCGGGCCGGACGACATGCTGGCCACCGGCCCGAACGACCTGACCCCGAGCGGGACCCCGTCGAACAGCGACGCGGTGTACGCCCGGCGGTTCGGGAGCTGGCACACCGGGGTGGTGAACTTCGCGTTCTGCGACGGCAGCACCCGGGCCGTCCGGACCTCCATCGACGGGCCGAACCTCCGCCGGCTCGCCGTCCGCAACGACGGCGAGGTGATCAGCGCGGACTGGGGGGGGGGGGGGGGGGGGGGGGGGACGGCCGCGGTCCAGGGGGAAGACCCGCCCGTTGCACTTCCCCCGCGGCCCGGGCTATACTCTCCTCACCCGCCCGCCCGGCCCGCCCCGCCACCCCGTCCCGGAACCCGCCCCATGCTCACCGTCCTCGGCCCCACGGCCCGGCTCTGCGACGGCGTCTCCCGCCGCTCCTTCCTCCGCGCCGGCTCCCTCGCGATCGGTGGCCTCACCCTCCCGAACCTGATGCGGGCGGAGGCCGCCGCCGGGCGGAAGTCGCACAAGTCGGTGATCATGGTGTACCTGACCGGCGGCCTGGCCCACCAGGACACGTTCGACCTGAAGCCGGACGCTCCGGCCGAGGTGCGCGGCGAGTTCCGGCCGATCCCGACGAGCGTTCCCGGGGTGCGGTTCGGCGAGCACCTGCCGCGGCTGGCCCGGTCCGCCGACAAACTGATCGTGTTGCGGTCGCTGGTCGGGCAGCGGGACGAGCACAGCTCGTGGCAGAGCACCGTCGGCACCACGATGGACGTGGCGAAGCGGGAGGGCCGGCCGCACTTCGGGAGCGTGGTCGCCCGGCTGCGGGGGCCGACCGACCCGGTCACCCCGGCGTTCGTCGACCTGTCCCCGACGATGCAGCACAAGCCGTACAACACGCCCGGCCCGGCGAACCTCGGGCGGGCGGCCGCCCCGGTGAAGGTCGATGGGGACGAGATCGGGGTGATGAAGAACCTGACGGTGACGCCGGAGCAACTCCGCGACCGGAAGGGGCTGCTCGAGACCCTCGACGCCTCCCGCCGGTCGGCCGCCGGCGACACCTTCCACGACCGGGCGTTCGACGTGCTGACGTCGAGCAAGTTGGTCGAGGCGCTGGACGTGACGCGGGAGTCGGCGCGGACGCGGGAGCGGTACGGGGTGGGGTCGGCGAAGCACCTCGGGGACGGCGCCCCGCAGTGGAACGACCAGCTCCTGATGGCCCGCCGGCTGGTGGAGGCGGGGTGCCGGGTGGTGACGGTGGCGTACGGGTTCTGGGACACGCACGGGCAGAACTTCAGCTACCTGCGGAAGCAACTCCCACTGTTCGACGCCGGCATCTCGGCGCTGGTGGAGGACGTGTACGCGCGGGGGCTGGGGGACGACGTGACGGTGTGCGTGTGGGGCGAGTTCGGGCGGACGCCGAAGGTCAACAAGGACGCCGGCCGGGACCACTGGGCGCGGGTGAACTCGGCGCTGCTGGCCGGCGGCGGGATGCGGGTGGGTCAGGTGATCGGGAGCACGGACAGCGCCGCGGCGGAGGCGAAGGACGACCCGATCCCGTACCCGTCGGTGCTGGCGACGGTGTACCGGAACCTGGGGATCGACCCGCACGCGATGGTGTACGACGTGTCGAACCGGCCGAGCCCGATCCTGCCGGGCGGGGTGTCGCCGGTCGAGAAGGTGTACTGACGCCGGAGGGTGCCGTGCTCCGAGTGCTGCTCGCCGCGCTGGTGGTCGCCCCGGTCGTGCTCGCGGCGCCGGTCCCGAAGGAGGACGACGCGGCCCGGATGGTCCGCATCTTCGGGACGCGCGACGACCCGGACAAGGACTGCACGTTCGAGATGGCCGGGGACAGGCTGCGGGTCAAGATCCCGGCGAAGCACCACTCACTCAGCCAGCGGTTCCAGAACGCCCCGCGGGTGTGGCGGGAGGTGGCCGGTGACTTCACCGCGGTCGTGCGGGTCACCTTCCCGGTCCGCCCGGCGGCGGACCTGGAGGCCGACGAGTTCAGCGTCCCATATGCCACGGCCGGGCTGGTCGCCTGGGCGTCGGACGAGGGGTACTGCCAGGTGCTCCGGGAAGAGCGGGTGCTCAACGGCGAGTCGCGGGAGGCGTTCGAGCGCCTCCTGTGGGTGCGCAAGACCCCCAAGGCCGCCGTCGGCGGGATCAGCCCGGCCGGCCAGAAGCCCCCGGACGCCGCCTTCCTGCGGCTGGCCCGCGACGGCAAGACGTTGAAGTCGGCCCACAGCCGGGACGGCAAGGGGTGGACGGAGCACGGGGCGGTCGAGGTCGGGTGGGGGGCGGTGAAGGTCGGGGTGATGGCCGAGAACGGGTACAAGGCCCCGTTCGAGGTCACCTTCGACGAGTACACCTTGACCGTGCCGAAGAAGTGACCGGGCGGGCGTGGTAAGATGGGTCCGGCCGCCCCGGAGGACCGACCGTGACCGCGAACCCGCCGCCCGCGCTGCCGCCGGGCTTCCCGCCCGCGCTGGCCGACCTGGCCACGGAGATCCACGCCTACTTCCGCGAACTCCCGCGGCTCCTCGCCGAAGGGGAGGACGGGAGGTTTGTCGTCGTGAAGGGCGACGAACTGTTCGGGGTGTGGGACACCCAGCTGGACGCGATCCAGCACGGGCAGTCCAAGTTCGAGGACGGCCGGTTCCTCGCCCAGGAGATCGACCCGCGACTCCTCGACGCCTTCGGCTCGTTCTTCGGCGTTCCCGCGCAATCGGGGGCCGCCTGATGCCGCTCATCGCCCTCCCGCTGGCCGTCCGGGACGGGGCGCGGGTCCAACTCCGGGTGTCCCTCAACCGCCCGACGGTCCTGGCGCTCCGCACCGCCCGGCGCCCCGTCCCACCGCCGGTCGTCGTGACCGCCCTCCTCGACACCGGGGCCGAGCAGACGTGCCTCGACCCGTCGGTCGCGACCCGGGCGGCCCTCCCGCTGTACGGGTTCGCGTTCGTGGCCGCGCCCGGCGCCCCGCCCCCGCCGGTCCCCGCCCCCGCCGGTCCCCGCCCCCGCCGGTCCCCGCCTTCGGCGGCGCCGCGGTCGGGACGCGCCACCAGGCCGGGCTGGCGGTCGTCCACCCGGCCGGGCGGCCGGACCTCGTCATCCCGGACATCATCGTCCAGGCGCTGCCGCTGCTGTCCTTCGGGATCGAGGCGGTGGTCGGCCGGGACGTGCTGGCCGGGTGCGTCCTCGTGTACGACGGCCCGGCCGGGTCCGCCACCCTCGCCTACTGACACCCCGCCGTCACTCGTCCACGTCCCAGACGACCACCCGGCCGTCCTCGGTCCCGGCCGCACCGACCGACCCGTCCGGCGAGAACGCCACCGCCACCAGCTTCCCGAGCTTCCAGTCGAGCGTCCGGACGAGTTCGCCGCGGGCCAGGTCCCACAGGCAGACCGTCCCGTTCGTCCGGCTGCACGCCACGGTTCCGGACGGGTGGACCGCCGCCCCGGTGACGTACGGCCGCCCCGGGTGGACGAGCTCGCCGGCCGGCTGTCCCGTCGCCGCGTCGAACACCTTCACCGTCCGGCCGGACGACCGGGCCAGCAGCTTCGCCCCGTCGGCCGAGAACGCGAGTTGCTCCAGCGGGTTCGCCCCCCCGAACTCGACTTCGGCCAGCACCTTCCCGGTGTCTGCGTCGCGCACCTGGACGGCGTTCCGGACGCGGCCGCGGAACCCGTCGTGCACCGAAACCGCCAGGAGCGAGCCGTCGGGGGAGAAGGCCGGGTCGCCGTACATCCGGTCGTCCGGGCCGACGGCCCAGAGTTGGTCCAGCTTCCGGCCCGGGGTCAGGGCGTAGCAGGTGACCGCCCCGGCCCGCTCCTCCGTTTCCGCGACGGCCACCCGGTGGCCGTCGGCCGACACCGCGACCTCCGGGGAGTCGAGGCGGGAGGCGAACCCGGAGCCGAACCAGACTTCGGTCAACTCGCCCGGCATCTCGTGGACGCTGACCTGTGCCGCCTCCCCGACGAACAGCAGGGCCGCGTCCGGGGTGAACGCGAGCGAGTTCACCTCCCGCTCCCCGCACCGCAACACGGCCGGGGCGGCGGCCGTTGCGGCCCACACGTCCACATCCCCGCGGACGCCGAACGCCGAGCATGCCGCCGCGACGTGCCCGCCGGCCCCGACCGCGAGCAGGTCGAGCGGCCGCGGGTTGTCGCTCCGGAGGACGCGCATCGCGGCACCCGCGTCTGTCGTGTGGTAGGGTGGGCCGAGCCCGGCTTCGCCGGCGAGTCCCACCGCCCTGCGAACCCGGTGGGACTCGCCGGCGAAGCCGGCCTCGGCCCACCCTACGCCTTGTCGAGCACCAGGTCGACCACCCAGCACCCGCGGACGTGGACCGCCCCGTCCGCCCGGCAGTGGGTCAGCACCGGTTCGTCGTCGCACCCGGCGTCCTGCAGGGCGTCGGCCAGGATCGGCATCGCGGCGAAGTCCCGCGCCTCGTACATGCCGCGGGCGAGTGACACCGCGGTGTCGGTACGCCAGTCCGGGTCGAATGCGACCGGCCGGAACGGGTTCCCGAACACGTCGCGGACGAGGCCCACGAACCGCGTCTGCAACTCCGCCCGGGCGTCGGCCCCGAACGCCCGGTCCATGTGAAGCACCGCTGGGGTGACGTAGTGGCAGCCGCCGTACTCGTCGGGCAGACAGGCGTGCGCGACCGCCCAGTGTGCCGCGACCTTCGATGACTTGTCCCGCACCCGGGACCGGCGGAGGCCTTCCCACGCCCGGTCGGCTTCCCTGCCCCAGCGGGCGAGGGCGGCGTCCTTGATGAGCCCGTCCGCGTACCGCTCGGCCGCGCCCACGGCCTTCAGCATCCTGGGGTTCCTGAGCCAGGGTTCGAGCTGCCGGGCGGACGCGCAGCCGAGCAGGCGGAGCTTCCGGGCGCGACCGCGGACCCCGTCCCACTGCACGAGGTCGGCCAGGTCGTCCGTCGCGAACCACTCCTCTTCCGTCATCGCGGCTCCTCCCCGCCGCGCCCCGCCCGCCGTTTCGCCCGCAGCTCGTCCAGCCGGGCCTTGATCTTCGCCTCGTGCCCGCGGTCCGTCGGCTCGTAGTACACCGCGTCCGTCGGCACGTACTCCTGGTCCACCCACCCGCCCTCGTGGTCGTGCGCGTACTTGTACCCCTCGTGCCCGAACGCCTTCACCGCGCCCTTGTGGCTCGTGTCCCGCAGGTGCCGCGGCACCGGCAGCGTCCGCCCCTCCCGCACGTCCTTCAGCGCCGCCTCGATCCCGGCATAACTCGCGTTCGACTTCGGGCACGTCGCCAGGTAGCACACCGCCTGCCCCAGGTTGATCCGGCACTCCGGCATCCCCACCCGCTCCACCGCGTCCCACGCCGCGTTCGCCAGCACCGCCGCGAACGGGTCGGCGTTGCCGATGTCCTCGGCGGCGAAGATCACCATCCGCCGGGCCGGGAACCGCGGGTCCTCGCCGGATTCGAGCATCCGCGCCAGCCAGTACAGCGCCGCGTCCGGGTCGCTGCCGCGCAGGCTCTTGATGAACGCGCTCGCCACGTCGTAGTGCGTGTCCCCGGTCGGGTCGAACTCCAGCACCTTCCGCTGGACCGAGTCCTGCGCGAGGGCCAGGTCGAAGAGTACGGGCGAACCGCGACCGTCAGGGAGCGGGTGTCTTTCCCCCACGACACCCGCTCCCTGACGGTCGCGGTTCGCCCGGGCTTCCGGCGCGAGGCTCGACTTCACCCCCACCTCCAGCGCCGTCAGCGCCCGCCGGGCGTCCCCGTCGCACGCCTCCGCCAGGAACGCCAGCGCCTCCTCCGTCAGCGTCACCGGGGTGTCACCCAGGCCGCGCTCCGTGTCCGCCAGCGCCCGGGTGATCAGCGTCCGGATGTCGTCCCGCGTCAGCGGCTCGAATTGGAAGATCTGGCTGCGGGAGAGCAGGGGGGTGTTGATCGCGAAGAACGGGTTCTGCGTCGTCGCCCCGATCAGCACGACGGTCCCGTCCTCCACGTCCGGCAGCAGCACGTCCTGCTGGGCCCGGTTGAACCGGTGGATCTCGTCCAGGAACAGGATCGTCCGCTCGCCGAGGTCCTCCAGCGACCGCCGGGCGTCGGCCAGCAGCTCGCGGACCTCCTTCGTCCCGGACGACACGGCGTTCAGCGGGCGGAAGTGACTCCTGGTGTGGTTCGCGATGACGTGGGCCAGGGCCGTCTTGCCGCACCCCGGCGGGCCGTAGAAGATGAGCGACCCGAGGCGGTCGGCCAGGAGCATCCGGCGGAGCAGCTTGCCGGGGCCGAGGAAGTGGGCCTGGCCGACGTACTCGTCCAGGGTGCGCGGCCGCATCCGGGCGGCGAGCGGGCGGGCGGCGGACCGGTTCCGGTCGCGCAGGTCGTCGAACAGGTCGGGCACGGCTTCCCCCGGCGGGTCGGGCGGCAGCCCCGATCCTACCGCCGGCCGCCGCCGGCCGCCATCCGGGGAGGTGGGGTCAGTCCTTCGCCGGGGGAAGTTCCACGATCTGCAGGGACCGGATCCAGAGGACGTTCGCCTCCCCGGACGCGGTGTTCCCGACGGTCAGGCGGACCCCGACGTCGTCCTCGGCCGGGGGGCGGGTGAAGGTCAGGACCGCCTCGGCCCACTCCCCGCCGGTGTTCTTCAGGGGGACCGAGACCAGCGTCTTGTACGCCGGGGTCAGCTGGACCAGCGCGCTCCCGGCCCCGGCGGTCCGGTACCCGACCTTCACCCGGTAGTCGGCCCCCGGGCGGAGCGGGACCTTCATCCCGGCCTCCAGGTTGAAGTAGAACTGGGCGGACCCCGGGTCGGTCAGGTTCGTCACCCCCAGGGCCGGGGTGCCGTCCACCTCGGCCCGGCGAAACTCCCCCTCGTCCTTCTCCTTCCAGGACCCGCAGGCGACCCCGGGGGGGAGCTTCTCCGCCGCGCCGGCCACCCGGGTGTGCCGCTGCTTGCGGACCTCGAACGGGGCGATCGCCTTGACGTCGAGGGCGAACACGGTCGCCCCCTCCGGCCGGGGGGACGGGTCCGGGAGTTCGGTCACCTCGACCGCCCGGACCCGCAGGACCGTCGCGGGGTTCGGGTCGCTGTGGTGGAACTCGAGGCGGTCCAGGGCCGCCCCCTTCAGCCGGACCTCGGCCTCGGCCGCCCGCCACTCGCCCGGCGGGGTCGGGTCCGGCTTCATCACCTCCCACGCGGCCGCGCCCTGGCAGAACGCCTTGACGGTGAACGACCCGGGCCGGCCGGTCGCCTGGTACTCCACCCGCACCCGGCAGAACCCGGACGGGCACTCGACCCGCGGGCCGAAGAGCATCCCCGACCCCGGCCCGGACACGGTCCGCAGGCCCAGCGCGGGGGACCCGGCCGCGTCGTCGGCGAAGCACTCCACCACGGACTTCGGGTTCCACAGCCGGGCGGTCCACCCCGCCGGGAGGGCCCCGTCCCCGGCCCGGGGCTCCGCCCGCACGACGTTCTTGCCCGGGTCCTTCGGGTCGGGGTCGAGGGCCAGGCGGGTGGCGAACGGCTTCCGGCCGGCGAGGTCGAGCCGGAACAGCACCTTGTCCGCCGGGGCCGGGGCCGCCTTGGTCGGGCCGACCACCTCGACCGGGCCGAGGGCGACCGGGGCCCCGGCCCCGCCGAGGACTTCGACCGCCGCCCGCACCGGGTCCGCCCCGCGGCGGAACGGCAGCTCGGCCGTCCCCCACGCGTCCCCGGTCGCCGGGAACACCTTGTACCCGGCGCTCTTGTACGCGAACGTGTGGACCGACACCCCGAGCAGGGCCGGGGCGGCCGCCCGGTACCGCACCCGGAGGAGGTACTCGTGGTTCGCGGCCAGCGCCAGCCCCAGCCCGGCGGCCGCCGGCTCCCGCTCCAGCTCGAACGCCACCTGCGCCCCCGGGGCGCCGCCGACCCGGGTCACCGTCAGGGCCGGCACCCCGTCCGCCGGGCCGGCGGCGAACGCCGCCTCGGTGTCCGGCTTCAGGGCGTAGATCGCCACCCCGCGCGGCAGGTCGCCCCGCTTCCCGTCGGTCACCGCCCCGCCCTTCAGGGTCACCCGGAACGCGGCCAGGTCGGCCGGGTCGAACCGGTACACCACCTTGTCCCCGGGCGGCGGGTCGACCTTCTTCGGCGGGACGACCGGGTCCTTCGGCTTCGGGTCGACCGGCTTCGGGTCGTCCGGGGGCGGGGGCGGGCGGTTGTCGGCAACCGGGCCGGGCGGGTCGGGCCGCAGGGCGAGCCACCCGCCGACCCCGGCGGCCAGGACGGCGGCGGCCGCGGCCGCGTACCACACCGCCCGCCGGCGGGCGGGGGCGGGGTCGGGCGGGGCGGGGGCGGTCAGGGCGCGGTCGGTGGCGGACCCGTTCCCGGCGGCGGTCTCGTGGGCGGCGGCCGCCCCGGGGTGGTCGGCCCCGGCGGTGTCCACCTCCCCGGTGTCGGGGGGCTGGGGGCCGCGGAGCCGGCGGGAGCTGCCGCCGCCGGACAGGGCGGCGTGCAGGTCGGCCCCCTGGGCGAGGCGGGTGCGGGACAGCCCGGCCAGGATGCGGGAGCTGTTCCCGGCCCACGGGGCCAGGGCGGCGATCACCTCGGCCGGGGTCTGGTGCCGGTCGGCCGGCTTCTTGGCCAGCATCTTGGCCACCACCGTGCTCAGGGCGGTCGGCAGGGTGGCGTCCAGGGAGGACAGGGTGGGGGCGTTCTTGAGCTGGTGCTGGAGCAGCTTCTGGGTGGTGTTCCCGTCGAACGGCGGCTTGCCGATCACCAGGGCGAAGAAGGTGGCCCCGAGGGCGTAGATGTCGGCCCGCCCGTCGACCGGCAGGTTCAGCCCCTGCTCCGGGGCGATGAAGTCGGCCGTCCCGACCACCGCCCCGCGGTCCAGCATCTCGGTCAACTTGTCCCCGGCGGCGCTCGACCGGGCCAGCCCCATGTCCAGGATCTTGACCGTCCCGGACCCGTCCCGGATCAGGTTCGCCGGCTTCACGTCCCGGTGCACGAACCCCCGCTCGTGGGCGTGCTGCAGCCCGGCCGCCGCCTGGGCCACGTACTCGGCCGCCTCCGGGTACGGGACCGGGCCGTCCCGGTCCAGCACCGCCTGCAGGGTGTCCCCCTCGACGTACTCCATCACCAGGTACGGGGTGTCGGCGTGCCGGGCCACGTCGAAGATGCGGACGATGTTCGGGTGGTCCAGGGCGGCCGCCGACCGGGCCTCCCGCAGGAACCGCTCGGCCGCCAGCTTCTGGTCGTCGTCCTTCCCGGCCACCAGCACCTTGATCGCCACCTTCCGCCGCAGCTCCAGGTGCTCGGCCAGGTACACCGCCCCCATCCCGCCGCGGCCGAGCAGGTCGAGGACGGCGTACGGCCCGACCCGGAACCCCTTGTGCCGCCCGGCCAACAGCTGCTGGGCCTGGAACCGGGTGAGCACCCCCTGGGCGACCAGGACGGCGGCCGCCTTCTGGGCGTCCGGGGGGAGGTTCAGGTCGGACAGGTCGGCCGCCCGGTCCGGGGCCACCACCCCGCTCCGGCGGACCAGGTCGAGCAGCTCGGCGGCCGTGGACGGGGGGGTGGGCATGGGCGTAACCAGACCCTGGGATCGGAGACGTGGGCGCGGCGGGCGCGCGAGTTTCCGCAATTATCAGCATAGGTTACGATCCCGACACGATAAAGTCCCAACTGTCCGGGATTCCGGCAGCCCCTGTCCGGATTAAGCTGTCCCGATGGCACACTTCGTCTCCCACCTCGAAGGGGCGATCGACGGGACCGCCCTCCCGTTCGGCACCCTCGCCAACACCCACGCCGGCCGCCCGATCCGCGTCCGGTACCACCTGGACCGGGTCCGGGCCGCGGTCACCCCGGCCGACCTCGCCGCCCGCCCCCCGACCCTGTGGCGGTATCGCGAACTCCTCCCGCTCCCGGCCGACGCCGACCCGGTCACCCTCGGCGAGGGGATGACCCCGCTCCTGCCGTGCCCGCGCCTCGGCCGCGAACTCGGGCTGACCAACCTGTTCGTGAAGGACGAGTCGCAGCTCCCGACCGGGAGCTTCAAGAGCCGCGGGATGACGGCGGCGGTGAGCATGGCGAAGTGGCTGGGGGTGAAGCGGGTGGCCCTGCCGACGGCCGGGAACGCCGGCGGGGCGGCCGCCGCGTACGCCGCCCGGGCCGGGATCGAGTGCTACGTGTTCATGCCGGCCGACACCCCGGCGGTGAACCAGTTCGAGGCGGTGCTGTACGGGGCGAAGGCGTTCCGGGTGAACGGGCTCATCACGGACTGCGGCAAGATCGTCCGCGACGGGGCCGGGCGGATGGGGTGGTTCGACCTGTCCACGCTGAAGGAGCCGTACCGGCTGGAGGGGAAGAAGACGATGGGGCTGGAGCTGGCCGAGCAGATGGGGTGGGAGCTGCCGGACGTGATCCTGTACCCGACCGGCGGCGGGACCGGGCTGATCGGGATGTGGAAGGCGTTCGCCGAGCTGGCGGAGTTGGGGTGGCTCTCCGCGGCGAACCGCGACCGTCAGGGAGCGGGTGTCGGGGAGGGACACCCGCTCCCTGACGGTCGCGGTTCGCCGCGGATGCCCCGCCTGGTGTCGTGCCAGGCGGAGGGGTGCGCCCCGATCGTGACGGCGTTCGAGAAGGGGGAGCGGTTCGCCGAGCCGTTCCCGAACGCCCGGACGGTGGCGAGCGGGCTGCGGGTGCCGGCCGCGGTCGGCGACTTCATGATGCTCGACGCGATCCGGGAGAGCGGCGGGACGGCGGCGGCCGGGTCGGAGGCGCGGATCGGGGAGTGGATGCGGCGGGCGTCGTCGGCCGAGGGAGTCGCGGTCTGCCCGGAGACGGCGGTGTGCTTCGACGTGCTGGAGCGGCTGGTGAAGGCCGGCGGGGTGAAGCCGGACGAGCGGGTGGTGGTGTTCAACACCGGGGCGGCGCCGAAGTACCTGGAGGCGCTGCCGGCCGAGTTGCCGGCGCTGGACAAGGACGCCGTCGACTGGGACCGGGTCGCGGCGGGGTGACCGTCCGCCGCTTGCGGCGTCGCGGGCAACGCCGCGAGCGGCGAACCCGAAACCGCCCTAGACCCGGACGGTATGATTCCCCCGGCGGGGCCGCGGACCCTGCCGCCACCCAACCGGAGACCCGTCGTGCGGACCCGGCTGCTCGCCTGGTCGGTCCTGGCCGCCCTCCTGGTCGCGGCGTGGGTCGTGCCGACGTTCCGCGGAGGGTTCACCGTGCCGGAGAACTTCCCGGTCCTGGCCCCGGACGAGGTCGGGGCCGACCCCGCCCCGGCCCCCGGCTCGGCCGAGGTGGCCACCTTCGGGGCCGGCTGCTTCTGGTGCACCGAGGCCGTGTTCCAGAACCTCAAGGGCGTCAAGGCGGTGGTGTCCGGGTACAGCGGCGGGACGGTCCCGTTCCCGACGTACCGCCAGGTCTGCGGCGGCACCACCGGGCACGCCGAGGTGGTCCAGGTGACGTTCGATCCGGCGGCGGTGTCGTACCCGGAGTTGCTGGAGCTGTTCTGGCGGTCGCACGACCCGACCACCCGGGACCGGCAGGGGAACGACGTCGGCCGGCACTACCGGTCGGTGGTGTTCGCCCACACCGACCGGCAGCGGGAGCTGGCCGAGCGGTACCGGCGGAAGATCGACGCGGCCGGGGTGTTCCGGGACCCGGTGGTGACCGAGGTGGAGCCGTTCACCGCGTTCTACCCGGCCGAGGGCTACCACCAGGACTACTACGCGAACAACGCCCGCCAGCCGTACTGCCGGGCGGTCATCGGCCCGAAGCTGGACAAGCTGCGGGCGGTGTTCCGCGACCGGATGGCGGAGTAGGGTGGGCCGAAGCGGCGCTTCGGCCCACCCTACCGACTCGGCCCCCGGAGGCCCCCGTGAACGTCCTGGTGACGGCCGGCAACACCCAGACCCCGGTCGACCGGGTGCGGTGTATCACCAACGTCTTCTCCGGCCGGACCGGGGCCCGGGTCGCCGCCGCGTTCTTCGACCGCGGGCACGCGGTCACTCTCCTCACCTCGCACCCGGATGTCGTCGACGACACCCCCGCCGCCCGGCCGCGGGAGGCCCCGGGCTGGCGGGTCCGGCCGTACCGGACGTTCGCCGACCTCGACGCGCTGATGGCGGAGGAGGTGCGGGGCGGCGGGTTCGACGCGGTGGTCCACGCGGCGGCGGTGAGCGACTACCACGTCGCCGGGGTGTTCACCCGGGCGGCCGACGGGTCGTTCGCGGACGCGGCGGCCGGGAAGGTGAAGGGGTCGCACCCGGAACTGTGGCTGCGGCTGACCCCGGCCCCGAAGCTGGTGGACAAGGTCCGCGGGGAGTGGGGGTTCGGCGGGGTGCTGGTGAAGTTCAAGCTCGAGGTCGGGGTGACCGACGCGGAGTTGCTGGACGTGGCGGAGCGGTCCCGGGTCCACTCCGGGGCGGACCTGATGTGCGCGAACACCCTGGACGGGATGGGCGACTGGGCGCTGGTCGGGGCCGGCCCGGAGGGGTACGAGAAGGTCCCCCGGGCGGACCTGCCGGGCCGGCTGGTCGCGGCGGTCGAGGCCGCCGCGGGCGGGTGACCCCCGTCACCACTGGGGGATCTCGACGACGCTCAGCCAGGTGATGTCCTGGTTGTCGGCCGCCCAGATCCCGACATCCGTCCCCGACGCCTGGTAGGCGTACAGCCGGACATCGTCGCTGGTCGTCAGCTCGCGGGCGACCGTCGCCTGGATGGCCGGGTGCCAGTTCACCCCGGACGCGGCCGCGTTCAGGGCCACTACGTCGGTGGTGGCCTCGCCGTTCTTATGCACCCGGCAGTGGACGTCGCTGGCCGGGCCCATCGTACTCTCCCCGTCCGCGGCCGCGTAGTTCAGGCTCCCGGTGCACTGGTACAGCCCGGGCCGGCGGATCCGGATCACCCCGGCCGCCGTGTCGGCCATCCGCCCGGTGTTGTCCGTCCGGGCGATGTTCCCCGGGACCAGGGTGACGGCCACGTTCGGGACCCCGCCGGGCAGCTGGGCGGTCCGCCCGATCCGGCACACCATCGGCCGGGTCTTCCCGGCCACCTTGAACCAGTTCGCCCCGTCGGTCACCAGTTGGGCCGCCTCCTGGGCCCACATCACCCGGGTCGGCTGGCCGTCGATCTTCGCCCCGCCCCCGCCGGCCAGGGTGACGAGGCCCTTCAGGTCCGGGGACATCCGCACCCACACCGTCCGTCCGGCGTTCCCGGCCGGGTTCGGCAGGATGACGGTGTAGTCGGTGCCGCCGCCGAACACGTGGGACCGGCCGAACGCCGCCGCGGTCAGGGTGCCGGCCGCGGTGACCGACACCTCGGCCGCCCCCGCCTGCGGGGCGATCTCCGGGGCCGCCCCGGCCGTCCCGCCCGGGACGGCCCCGCCCGGGGCGGCCGCCCGGCCCCGCTCGACCCGGGCGACGGCCGCCGCCCCGCGGGACACCGTCACCGACCCGCCGTCGACCTTCCACCCGCCCGCCGGCCCCTTCACCGCCACCTCGTAAGTCCCGGGCTTCAGCTCGACCGGCTTGTTGTCCGCCGGCCTCACCTCGACCACGTCCTTCCCGTCCCGGCTGACGACCACCACCACCCCGTCCTCCCCGCCGGTCACCAGCAACTGCCCGGTACCGCCGCGGAGCAGGAACGCCGCCCCGCCGACCCCGGCCAGCACCAGCACCCCGGCCGCGACCGCCGCCCACGTCTTCTTCCCGGCCCCGACCCCGGCCCGGCGGGGCAGCCGGGGCGGGCGGGCCGTCCGGGTCGGGATCCCGTCGGACTGCGGGGCCGCCGGCCCGCCGCTGTCCACCCCCCACCCGGCCTCGTCCGGCTCGACCGACGGCGGCGGCGGGGACAGGCTGCAGATCGGGCACGGGACCTTGCCCAACTGCTTCTCCTCCCGCGGCATCCCACACCCCGGACACGGCTTCATCCCCATCGTCGACCCCCCGGCGGACCCGTCGGACGTGTTCACGAACGGAAACATAGAATACCAGAACTGCCGCGGGGCGCGAATATGCCGCGGCCACACCCGCCGGCCGGAGAACCCCCGGTGACCCGATTCGTCCTTACGGCCGCCGCCGCGGCCGGCCTGGCCGCCCCGGCCGCGGCGCAAGACATGCCGCTGTCGCAGATTCTGATCGACGGCCAGGGGTGGAGGAAGGTGGACGGGAGCCCGGTGAAGCCGAAGGCGGCCGACCCGCTGGCGCTGATGGGGCCGAACGCCCCGGCCGGAAGGCGGCCGGTGGCGGCCGTCCGGTCCGGGGACACCATCTACGCCGTCTACGACCCGGGCGGGTCGCTGTGGGCGTTCCCGGCGGACGAGAAGGGCGTCGTCGGCACGGGCGCCCCGTACGCCCGGCTGCGGAACGCCCCGCGCGGGGGGGTGGTCCTCGCCGGCGGCTTGGCGGCGGACCGCGACGGCCGCATCTACGCGGCCACCGAGATCGGGGTGCAGGTGTTCGACCCGACCGGCCGGCTGTGCGGGGTGCTGACCCCGGCAGCCAAAGGCCGGCCGGAGCACCTGGCGTTCGAGGGCGACCTGCTGACGCACTGGGTCGGCGACACGAAGTACGCCCGGCGGCTGAACACCGCCGGTGCGAAGTAGGCCGTCCGAGCCGGAAGCGTGAGCGACGGTCACCCGGCGGGCGCGAACTCGGCCGGGTCGTGGTACCCGAACACCTCGACCTCCCCGGCGTGGTCCCGGGCCAGCCGCCGGACGGCCTCCAGGCTCTCCCGCCGCCGGGGGTCGTCGTCCGCCCGGGCCGCGGTCAGCGCGGACACCGGGTGGTCGTCCGTCGTCAACTCCACCCGCAGGTAGTACGCGTCCCCGGCGTGCAGCACCCACCGGCCGCTCTGCCGGACCGCAACCCCGCAGTGCCCCGGGGTGTGGCCGAACAGTGGGACGAGCAGCACCTCGGCCGCGAACCCGAGGGCGACCGGCCGGGCCGGCAGCCCGAACCAGTCGCGGTCGGCGGGGCCGGCGGGGTGCGGCCGCCAGTCCGGGCCGTGGGCGAACTGGACCGGCAGATACCGGGGGTTCCCGGCGGCGACCGCGGCCCGCTCCTCCGCCGACACGTGGACCCTGGCGGCGGGGAAGTCGGCCAGCCCGCCGGCGTGGTCCGGGTCGGCGTGGGTCAGGACGATGTCGGTCACGTCGGCCGGGCGGAACCCGAGCCGTTCGACCTGCCGGGCGGCGGTGTCGGCCTCGTCGAACTGGAACCCGACGAGGTCGATGAGCGGCCGGCCGACGCGGCCGTCCGGGTCGCGGCAGTCGAGCAGCCCGATCCCGGCGTCGACGAGGGCGAGGCCGCGGGCGTCCTCGAGGAGGAGGCAGTGGCAGACCGCCTTCGGCCCGCCCGGGACCTGGATGAACCCGCAGTTGATGTGGTGGACCGTCGTCAACGTCCTCACCCCCTCCAGTTCCCGCTCGCCCACGTCCAGTCGCGGACCGGGTCGAGTACCTTCATCACGTCGGTCAACAGCAGCAGGTCGATCGGCTCGCGCAGCGCCCGCAGGTTCACGTCCAGTTCGCCCTTCCGGGCGGCGCCGGTCAGGGTGCAGGGGATCCGCGGCTGCTGGTAGCAGAACTGCATCCCGAGGAACGAGATGTCGGCCCCGCGGCCGCGGCACAGCTCGGCCGCCTTCCGGCACGCTTCGCGGACCTCCGGCTGGCCCGGGAACCACGGCTGCGGCCCCTGGTTGGTGAGCAGCCCCATCGCCAGCGGGCTGGCGTTCAGAACCCCGGTCCCCTTCGCCTCGGCCGCCGGCAGCAGTTCGGTCAGCAGCCGGGTGTTGAACAGGTTGTAGTGGGCGTAGCTGATGACCACGTCGAGGTCGCACCGCTCGACCGCCTGTCGCAGGAGCCCGAGCGGGTAACACGACATCCCGATGAACCGCGTCTTCCCCTCCCGCTTCAGGTCCTGCAGCACCCGGTACGTCTCGTGGAAGACGTACTCGGTGTCGGCGGCGAACTCGATGTCGTGGGCGAGGAGGATGTCGACGCGGTCGGTGCGGAGGCGCCTCAGCGACGCCTCGACGCACCGGCGGGTGCCGTCGGGGGTGAAGTCGAACTCGGCGGCGTCGAGCCGGCACGCCTTGGTGCACACGTACACCTTCTCGCGGAGGCCGCCGACGAGGGCCCGGCCGAGGTAGTCCTCGGCGACGCCCCTGCCGTAGTACGCGGCGGTGTCGACCAGGTTGACGCCGGCGTCGACCGCGGCCCGGACGGTGTCGGCGACCTCGTCCGGGGTGACGGCCCCGTACTGCTGGCCGAACGCCGCCCCGCCCTGGCCGAGGATCGAGACGCTCAGCCCGGTCTTGCCCAGCACGCGGTACTCCATCCGTTACTCCCCCGTGTCGGTGACGTCTCCCGCCGCGACCTCGACCTTGCGGAGTTCGGCCTCGATCGCGGCCGCGGACGGCAGGCTGTCGCGGATCGCGGCCGGTAGGATGCCCCGCCGCAGTTCGTAGGCGGCCACCCCCATCGGCTTGCTGGTGTCGCGCAGGGAGTACTCGACGACCACCCGGTTCTTCTCCCGGCACAGGACCAGCCCGATCGACGGCTGGTCGGCCGGGTGGCGGAGGTGGTCGTCGGCGGCCGACAGGTAGAAGTTCATCTTCCCGACGAACTCCGGCTTGAACTCCTCGACCTTCAGGTCGATGACGACGAAGCAGCGGAGCTTGAGGTGGTAGAACAGGAGGTCGAGGTAGAAGTCCTGGCCGCCGACCTCGAGGTGGTACTGACTGCCGACGAACGCGAACCCGACGCCCAGCTCGACCAGGAAGTCCCGGAGGCGCCCGAGGAGGGCGCGTTCGAGGTCGCGCTCGTGGGCGTCGGCCGCGAGGGTCAGGAAGTCGAAGGTGTACGGGTCCTTGAGGACCTGCCTGGCGAGGTCGGACTGCGGGGCCGGCAGGGTGCGGTCGAAGTTGTTCAGGGCTTGGCCCTGTCGGGCGTGCAGGCCGGTGTCGATCTGGTGGACGAGCACCGCCCGCGACCAGCCGTTCTGTACCGCCTGCTGGGCGTACCAGAGGCGCTCGGACGGGTCCTTCACCTTCTCCACCAGGACGACGTTGTGCCCCCACGGCAAGGTGGTCGCGAACTCCGGCGGGCCGCCGCCCTGAAGTTCTTCGCCCCCGCGGGCATGTCCGAGGAAGAACGCCCGCATCCGCCAGACGTTACTCGGGGAGAAGCCCTGAAGCCCGGGGAACGCCGCCTGAAGGTCTCTGGCGAGTCGCTCGATGACACCCTTGCCCCACCCCTCGCGCTCCTGCCGCTCGACGATCTCGCGGCCGATCCGCCAGTACAACTCGACCAACTCGCGGTTGACTGCCACGGCCGCTCGGACTTGTGCCGTCCCGATGTGGCGCTTCAGGTCGGCGAGCAGTTCGGCATACCCGCTGGGCAGAACTGCCAATTCTCGCACAGGTTGTGCGAGAATTACATCTCCTTCAGGGACAATCGGTTGCGGTTGAGGCGGTGGGGGGGCGGGGTGGTCCGTTTTACGTTGACGTGCCACGTCGTACCCTCGCGGACTGTTGGAAAGCGGTGCTGTTTCGGACCCACCCGGTCACAGCTTCACCACCTTGCCGTCCCGGATCGACGCCTCGGCCGCCTCGATCATCTGCTGCGCCGTGATCGCGTCGTCGAGCGTGCTCAGCGGCTTCTGGCCCATCCGCAGGCAGTCGACCAGGAAGTACCGCACCTCGTTCGTGATCGACCCCTGGTACGCGGTGTACGTCTGGCTGTGGACCAGACCCGGCTTGATCTCGACGTGGTCCCGGTAGCTGTACCGGGTGCTCCCGGCCGTCCCGATCACCTTCACCATCACCGTCCACGGGTCGGCCGCGTGGTCGTCGGCCGCGAAGCTGGCGCAGAAGTGCGCCAGCGCCCCGTTCGCGAGCCGCATCTGCACCATCGCGATGTCCTCCTCCGTGTACTCCTGGTAGTGGAGCGTCGCCTTCATGGCGCACAACTCCACCGGCCTGCCGACAAGGTACAGGAGGATGTACGAGTGGTGGGTGAGGATCTGCCGGACCACCCCGGGGTAGCGCTTCGCCACCTCCTCCGGGTGGTGGATGTTGTACATCACGTAGGCGGAGGTGATCTTGCCGAGGTCGCCGTTCTCGACCAACTCCCGGGTCCGCATCATGCCGGACTCGTAGATGTAGTTGTGGCCCGGCATGCACACCAGGTTCTTCGCCGCGGCCGCGTCCCGCATCCGCCCGATCTCCCCGACCGTCACCCCGACTGGCTTCTCGACCAGGACGTGCTTGCCGGCCTTCAGGGCCAGTTCCGTGTACTCCAGGTGCGTCTCCAGGTTGGTGAGCACGAACACGGCGTCGACCGCCGGGTCGGCGACCAACTCCTCGGGCGTCTTGAAGTTCTTGCACCCGAACTCGGCGGCCCGCTGGGTGGCCCGCTCCTGGTTGCGGTTCCACAGCCCGGCAAGCCGCGCCCCCGGGCACTTCTTCACCGCCGCCGCGTGCAGGACCGAGATGTCCCCGGCCCCGACGAACCCGACCCCGATCGTGTCCTTGGTGATCGCCATGCCCGGCCTCGCTGGGTGGAGTGAGCCGGAGTTGTACCCGCCGCACCCGCCGCGGGCAAGTTGCCGGAAACGCGGCCGGCTGTGCTCGGCGCGGGACCGAACCGGTCACTTCTCGATCGGCGGCTGGACCGGGACGGCGGGGAGGATCTGGGCCGGGACGATCTGGAACTGGACGCCGGGGACGGCGTTGAACGGGCCGGCCATGACCGCGGGCGGGGCCGCCGCCAGCTCCGGCGACACCAGGACGAGGACGTCGTCCCGGAACAGCTTCAGGTGCCGCGGGTCGACCTTCTGCCCGTCCGCCGACACCACCACCGTGCCGCCCGCGGCCAGCTTCTTCACGGCGTCGGCGACCGCGACCTCCTTCCCGTCGGCCGCGTACACCTTCAGCTCCTTCACCTCGGACAGCTCCACCGGCACCGCCTTCTGGACCTCGTTGCGGACCACGATCCGGGCGCCGTTCACGTTCCCGTTGACCACCACGTTCCCGGCCGGCTGGTTCTCGGCCCGGGTGACGGGGACGGTGACCTTCCCGCCCTCGGCCTTCACCTCGACCAGGCGGGGCACGGGGCCGGTGGGGTTCGGGGCCGTGCCGGCCGGGACCGGAGCGGCCAGGGCCAGGGACAGCGACAGGCTCATCAACATCGGGGGTCTCCGGGTGTCGGGTCCGGGCGTCCCGGCTAGGCCGGCACGGCACGGTGCCGCGGGCGGTGCGCGGCCGGGCGGCAGTCTATTGCCCCCGGCCGGGCCGGCGCTCGGGAAAAACCGCCCGGCACCCGACCCGCCGGCCCTGGCACCGGCCGCCGGCGTGTGCGATGCTGGACCACGGCGACCGGCGTTCCGCGACGACCGAGGGTGATCGATGTCCCGCTGCCTGTCCGTCTTGTTCGTCTCCCTCTCCCCCGCTCTCTCCCTCTCCCCCTCCGCGGGGGCGGCCGACCACCCGCCCGACCCGGCGACGGTCCGGTGGTACGACACGGGTTACCGGTACGAGCAGGCCGGGTGGACCGTGCTGCACGTCGAGGGCGACCCGTACCCGCGCGGGTACCAGCACGGCCGGCTGATGGCCGCCGAGATCGCCCGGTACGCCTACACCCTCGCCCGGGAGCGGAACCCGAAGGACCCGGCCGAGGGGTGGGCGACCGTCCGGCTGCTGACCGACGCCCTGTTCCTCCGCAAGCTCGACCGCGAGTTCCTGGAGGAGATGAAGGGGATCGCGGACGGGGCGGCGGACGCCGGGGCCACGTTCGGGGACCGCAAGCTCGACCTCCTCGATGTCGCCGCGGTCAACGTCTGGCAGGAGTTGGACACGCTCGAACTGGCCCTGCTGGCCACCCCGACCGGACTGGAGGGGGTGAAGTTCACCGCCCCGAAGCCGGCGAAGAAGGACCACTGCTCGGCGTTCGCGGCGACCGGCCCGGCGACCGCCGACGGGAAGGTGGTGTTCGGGCACATCACGATGTTCGGGCTCCACTTCGGCCCGTTCGTCAACGTGTGGGTGGACGTGAAGCCGACGAAGGGCCGGCGGTTCGCGATGCAGGGCTTCCCCGGGGCGGTGTGGTCGAGCCAGGACTACTACCAGAACGACGCCGGCATCCTGCTGTGCGAGACGACCATCGGCCAGACCCCGTTCGACCCGGACGGGGAGCCGCTCACCACCCGCGCCCGCCGGGCGATCCAGTACGCCACGAGCATCGACGACGTGGTGAAGACGCTGTCGGCGAAGAACAACGGGCTGTACTCGAACGAGTGGCTGATCGCGGACACGAAGACGAACGAGATCGCGATGTTCGAGCTCGGGACGCGGGCGAGCGCCCTGTGGCGGAGCTCGAAGAACCAGTGGTTCGGCGACACCCCGGGGTTCTACTGGGGGTGCAACAACGCGAAGGACCTGGCGGTCCGGCTGGAGGCGCGGCCGGCGAGCGGGGAGGTGACGGGGAAGCTCGGGTGGCAGCCGGACGGGCGGGACCAGGCGTGGGTGGCGTTCTACGCGAAGTACAAGGGGAAGATCGACGCGGACGCGGCCAAGGCGGCGTTCGCGGACCCGGCCCTGGCCCTGCCGCGGTCGCTGGACGCCAAGTTCACGACGACCGCCCTGGCGAAGGACCTGTCGTCGTGGGGCCTGTACGGCCCGCCGACCGGGAAGGCGTGGCGGCCGACGGCCGAGGACCGGGCGAACCACCCCGGGATCCGGACGCTGGAGCCGCACCCGTGGACGGTGCTGACCACCCGCCCGCCGCCGGCCGCGGCGGCGGCGAAGGCGGCGGACCCGCCGCCAGTGCGGCGGCCGGCGGAGCCGACGCCGTGGGTGCTGCCGCCGGCCCCGGCCCCGCGGGGCGGGCGGCCGTGACCGTCCTGGAGCGCGGCCGTCCCGGCCGCTCCACCGACACGACT
The DNA here is from genome assembly GCA_013822345.1 of Isosphaera sp. Classification (GTDB taxonomy): domain Bacteria; phylum Planctomycetota; class Planctomycetia; order Gemmatales; family Gemmataceae; genus Gemmata. The sequence continues at coordinate 30,256 of PNKH01000001.1, read as the reverse complement.
CCGCTCGCTCCCGGGACGATCGTGTCGGAACTCGTCCGGGGTAGCAGCGGCCGGGACGGCCGCGCTCCAGGGCGGCTACTTCTTCTTGTCGTCGATGACCTCGACCTTCCCCTTGGCCATGGTCGCCTTGAGGGCCTCGACCACCTTCAGGGCGTCCGCCTTGGTGTCCTGGCCGACGGTCCCGATGGCGATCGCCTTGCCGTCGACCACCACCTTGAACCGCCACCCGTCCTTGGCCTGGTACACCTCGATCGTCCCGACCTCGGCGGCCTTCGGGTCGACCTTGGTCTTGTCGTCCTTCTTGTCCTTGACCTGGGCGGGGGCGGCCGGGACGGCGGCGGCGGTCAGCCCGGCGGCGGCGGCGAACAGGACGAGCGGGCGGAGGAAGCGGAGCATCGGCGAGTCCTCGGAGGGGGTGGCGGCACCCGGCGGGTCCGGGGCGCGGGGGCATTATCATGGGGTGGCGGGGCGGGTGCAAGGAACCGGGAGGGAATCGCGATGTGGGACCACTTCCCGCGGATCGAACTGCCCATCACGATCGAGCAGTTCCACCGGCTGCCGCGGAACCCGGCGTACAAGTTCGAGTACTTCGGCGGGCGGGCGGTGCTGTCGGCCCGGCCGAAGACGTTCTCCTGCGCCCGGGACACGACCCCGGTCGGGCCGGCGGGGGAGTACCGGGTCGAGCCGCTGCCGGTCGGCGAGGTGATGGGGCTCGAAGACCTGTTCCTGTTCTCGCTCCGTCGGACGCAGCCGTTCGAGTCGCTGGACGACGGGGCGGCGCGGGCGTGCGCCCGGGACTGTCTGGCGAAGGTGGTGTCCGGGGGCGACGGGCCGGTGGCGGAGGCGGCGTGCGTCCGGGCGTTCGCCCCGGATGAGTCTGACAGGCCGGTCGGTGCCGCGCTCGTGACCCTCGCCCACGAGGACATCCTCTCCGTGCCGTTCGGCGGGGAGTGGAAGAGCCCGCCGGCCGACGCGGTCACCCGCCGGCTCGGGTGCCCGCACCTGACGTGGGTGTTCGTGAACCCGTGGTGTACCCGCCGCGGGGTCGGGACGGCACTGCTGGCGGCGGTCCTACGGGCGCTGAACGGAATCGGCTACCGGCACTTGGCGAGCACGTTCGTGCTGGACAACGGGCCGAGTGCCCTGTGGCACTGGCGGAACGGGTTCCGGCTGCTGCCGAACGTGAGCGCCGTCATGCGCGAGGGGCGGAAGAAGCCGGACGACGCCCCGGGCGAACCCGGAGCGTGAGCGACGGGGTGACGTCACCCCGTCGCTCACGCTCCGGGTTCGCCCGGGGTCACACCGCCGGGCGGCGGGCGTGCCAGTCGGTCGCCGCCTCGTACATCCGCGCCGCCCGGAACAGCGTCTCCTCGGCGAACGGCCGGCCGAGCAGCTGCAGCCCGACCGGCAGCCCCGCCGCGGTGAACCCGCACGGCAGGCTCAGCCCCGGCAGCCCGGCCAGGTTGCACGACACCGTGTACACGTCCGACAGGTACATCGCCAAGGGGTCGTCCGCCTTCTCCCCCGCCCGGAACGCCGCCGTCGGGGTGGTCGGCCCCGCGATCACGTCGCACCGCTCGAACGCCGCGTCGAAGTCGCCCTTCACCAGCCGCCGCACCTTCAACGCCTTCACGTAGTACGCGTCCTTGTACCCGCTGCTCAGGACGTAGGTGCCGATCATGATCCGCCGCTGCACCTCCGGGCCGAACCCCTCGCCGCGCGACTTCGCCACCGTCCCGACCAGGTCCGCCTTCTCCTTCGTCCGGTGCCCGTAGTGCATCCCGTCGAACCGGGCCAGGTTGCTCGACGCCTCGGCCGGGGCGACGATGTAGTACGCCGCCAAGGCGTACTTGCTGTGCGGCAGCGACACGTCGACGAGCACCGCCCCTCGCCGCTCGTACTCCTTCAACGCCGCCCGCACGGCCGCCTCGACCTCCGCGTCCAGCCCCTCGCCGAAGAACTCCCGCGGTACGCCGATCCGCAGCCCCTTCACCGGGTCGTTCAGCGTCCGGGTGTACGCCGGCACCGGCTCGTTCACGCAGGTGCTGTCCCGCGGGTCGTGCCCGGCGACCGCCTCCAGGAGCAGGGCGCAGTCGGTCACGTCGTGGGCGAACGGGCCGACCTGGTCGAGGGAGCTGGCGAACGCGATCAGGCCGTACCGGCTGACCCGCCCGTACGTCGGCTTCAGCCCGACCACCCCGCACAGCGCCGCCGGCTGGCGGATCGACCCGCCGGTGTCGGTCCCGAGGGCGAGCGGGGCCAGGCACCCGGCGACCGCCGCCGCGCTGCCGCCGCTCGACCCGCCCGGGACGCGGGCGGTGTCCCACGGGTTGCGGGTGACCCGGAACGCGCTGTTCTCGGTCGACGAGCCCATCGCGAACTCGTCCATGTTCGTCTTCCCGAACAGGACGGCGTCGGCCGCCCGCAGCCGGCCGACGACGTGGGCGTCGTACGGCGGGACGAAGTCGGCCAGGATCCTCGACGAGCAGGTGGTGCGGACGCCCTCGGTGCAGAGCACGTCCTTGACCGCGACCGGCACCCCGGCGAGCATCCCGAGCGGCTGACCGGCGGCGCGCTTCGCGTCGACCGCCGCCGCCTGTCGGCGGACGTCGGCCTCGTCGAGCGAGACGAACGCCCGGAGCTTCGGCTCGCGGTCCCGGTACGCGGCGAGGAAGGCGTCGGCGACGTCGGCGGCGGTGGCGGCGCCGGCGGCCTGCAGGGCGAGCAGGTCCGCCGCCGTCTTCTCGGTGAGCGACATGTCGGTTCCGTAGGGTGGGCCGAGGCCGCGCCTCGCGGCCGGGTCCCACCGCGTGGGGGTGTGGTGGGACTCGCCGGCAGAGCCCGGCTCGGCCCACCCTACCAAGTTACTCAGTGGCTGACGGGTTCGTCGGTGTCGAACACGGCCGGGACGGCGAAGTAGTCGCCGACCGTGGCCGGGGCGTTCTGCAGGGCGGCGGCCGGCGGGAGGGACGGGGCCGGCTCGTCCGGGCGGAAGACGTTCTGGATCGGGAGCGGGTGGGCGAGCGGCTCGACGTCGGCGGTGTCGAGCTCGTTCAGCTGCGCGACGTAGTCGAGGATGGCCGAAAGTTGTCCCTGCATCCGGACCAGGTCGGCCTCCGACAGTTCGAGCCGGGCCAGCCGGGCGACCTTGCGGATGTCGTCGAGCGAGAGGGACATGGGGCGTTCCGGTCGGCGGGTGTCCGCGTACGCCGCCGGGGGTTGCGCTGCGCTCCACCCCCGGCTACACTCGGCCGCCGCTCCGCGGCTGCACGGGTTGTAGCCCCGGTAGGGGCGGCCGACGGTAGCCGGGGGTGGAGCGACAGCCCCTTGGGGCCGGAGCGCAACCCCTGGCGGGCGTCCACGGCCGGCCGGTCACACCTTCACGTCGGCGAACGGCTTCACCTTCACCGGGCGGACGACCAGCCCGCTCCGGATCGCGGCCGCCGACACCCACACCTTCTTCACCACCCCGTCGACGACGCACCGCATCTTCTGCAGGTTCGGCTTGTACTTCCGCCGGCTGGTGCCGGTGATCTTCTTCCCGACCCCGCCGAGGTACTTCGCCTTCCCGCGGTACGTCTTCTGGTTCCCGAACGACACCGACCGGCCGGTGAACACGCACGTCTTGGACATCGCCGTGGTCTCGTGAAGAGAGCCCCGCGGCCTGGCCGGGCCGGGGAATCGGAACACTCACTATACCGGGCGACCGCCGGCCGGCAAGGCGGCCGCGGCGGTTGATCTCGTGGGAGGGCGAGGCTCCGGCCGAGCCTCCGCCCCGGCTCGGCCGGAGCCTCGCCCTCCCGCACCGCGACGCCACCCGGCGGTTGACACCGCCCCCGCCGTCCGGCAGCATGGCGGGATGAAGCGGATGTCGATGAGGCAGTTCCAGGCCGTCGTCCGGGAGGCGGTCGACACCCTCCCGGCGGCGATCCGGGAGCACCTGGAGAACGTCGTGATCGACGTGGAGGAGGCCCCGACCGACGACTTCCTGCGGGAGGCCGGGTTCACGGAGGAAGAGATCGACGCCGGGGAGACGCTGTACGGCTATTTCATGCCGCTGGAGGGCGTGGCGGCGGCGGAGATGCTGGAGAACCCGAACCGGATCCTGATCTTCAAGTTCCCGCTGGAGGAGGACTTCCCGGACCCGCACGACCTGCGGACGGAGATCCGCAAGACGGTGGTCCACGAGGTCGCCCACCACTTCGGGTGGTCGGACCGCGACCTGGAGCGGTTCGACGACAACCCCGACCCGTTCCGGGACTGATCCCTGGACCGCGGCCGTCCCGGCCGCTGCTACCCAACTCGGCACGCAACACAATTATCCCAGAGGCGACCCGGGGCGGGACGGTGGAGCGGCCGGGACGGCCGCGGTCCAGGGATCACCCCACCGGCATCGGGTCACCGTGGTACAGGTGGTGCGGCCGGCCCTCGGCGTCCTGCCACGCGGCCGTCTTCGGCAGCCCGAGCGCCCCGTAGATCGTCGCCGCGAAGTTCTCCGGCGTCTGCGGGTCGGTCGCCGGGTACCCGCCGTTCTTGTCCGACGACCCGACCACCGTCCCGCCGCGGACCCCGCCGCCGGCCAGGAACGCGCTCTGCACCGCCCCCCAGTGGTCGCGGCCCGGCCCCTTGTAGAACTGTGTCAGCGTGCTGACCCGCGGCGTCCGCCCGAACTCCCCGGCCATCACCACCAGCGTCTCGCCCAGCAGCCCGCGCTGGTCGAGGTCGTCGAGCAGCGCCGACACCGCCCGGTCCATCGGCGGTAGGAGCTTCTCCTTGAGGTGCGGGAACGCGTTCCCGTGCGTGTCCCACGTCTCGTTGTTCCCGAGGTTCACCTGCACCAGGTTCACCCCGGCCTCGGCGAGCCGGGCGGCCATCAAGAGCGACCACCCGAACGCGTTCCGCCCGTACCGGTCGAGCGTCTTCGGGTCCGCCTTGTCGAGGTCGAACGCCCGCCGCACCCGGGCGTCGGTCAGCAGCGCGACGGCGTCCGCCCGGCCGCGGCCGAGGCTCCCGGCGCCGGCCGCGGTGTCCAGCTCCTTCCGCTGGGCGTCGATCGCCGCCAGCACCCCGAGCCGGCCGCCGAACCGCTCCCCGTCGACGCCCTCCGGCAGGCTCAGGTCCGGGACCGCGAACCGCTTCCGCCGCGGGTCGTACGGCCGCTCCTGGTGGTCGAACTCGAACTCCGGATAGGCCCCGTAGGCCTTCGGGTCGAACCCGCTCGCCTCCAGAAACCACGGGTCCCGGTGCCGGCCCATCACCCCGGCGAACTGGCCGGGGATGACGCGCCCGGTGTTGTGGACGATCCGGTCCGGCAGGACGACCGCCGGCGGCAGGTTGTTCCGCCCGCGGGTGACCGCCCCGGCGACCGCGGCGAGGCTCGGGTGGTCGGTCGGCTGCGGGGCGGACGGGTTGAACCCGGTCGGCTTGTCCGACCGGCCGGTGAGCATGATGTGGTGGCCGAGCGAGTGGTCGTTCGACGGGTGGGTGAGCGACCGGACGACGGCCCACCGGTCGCTGCGGGCGGCGAGCCGCGGCAGGTGCTCGGTGATCCGCAGGCCGGGGGTTTTGGTGGCGGTGGTGCCGAACTCGCCGCGGATGCCGTCCGGGGCGTCCGGCTTCGGGTCGAAGCTCTCGTGCTGGGACAGCCCGCCGGACAGGAACACGTAGATGACCGACCGCGCCGGGTGCTTCGCCCCGGCCGCGGCCCGCAGCGGGGCGAGGTGCTCGAGGCCGAGACCGAGGAGGCCGACGGCGCCGACCTGGATGGCGGACCGGCGGGTGAGGTGCGGGTGGGAGGGCATGGCGGGGTCCCGGCGGGTAGGACTGCCAGTATCCGCGACCGAGGGCCGGGAGGCAACCACAAAGGCGAGCCTCAGGGTTTGTGGCACAGGTCTCCTGACCTGTGAAGCCGGCACAGGTCAGGAGACCTGTGCCACAAACCACGGGTCAGCCGCCGGGTCGCACCGCCGCGCTCAGCTCCCCGACCAGCTGCCGCACCCCGGCCAACCCGGCCGCCCGGTCCGCCCCGGCCGCCTCCAGCCGCTTCACCACCGCGCTGCCGACGATCACCCCGTCGGCGATCTCCCGCAGCTCCCGGACGTGCTCCGGCCGGCTCACCCCGAACCCGACGCACAGCGGCAGGTCGGTCATCGTCCGGAGGCGGGCGAGGAGGTCGCGCAACCCCGGCGGCATCCGGTCGCGCTCGCCGGTGATGCCGACCACGCTGACGACGTACACGAACCCGCCGCACGCCTTCACGACGCGCTCGGCGCGCTGCGGCGAGGTGGTCGGGGTGACGAGGAGGATCAGTTTGAAGCCGCGGTCGGCGGCGAGCTTCGCCAGCTCCTCCGCCTCTTCGACGGGTAGGTCCGGCACGACGGCCCCGCTCAGCCCGGCGGCCGTCGCCGCGTCGATGAACGCGGCCGGCCCCTTGCGGAACATCAGGGAGTACGACGCCATCGCGACGGCGGGGGTGGCCCACCCGGGGGCGGCGGTGACTTCGCGGAGGGTGCCGAACACGTCGGCGAGCTTGAGGCCGTGGGCCAGGGCGCGGGTGTACGACGCCTGGATGACCGGGCCGTCGGCGATCGGGTCGGAGAACGGGAACCCGACCTCGATCAGGTCCGCCCCCGCCTCGGCGACGGCGGGCAGCAGGTCGCGGGTGAAGGCGAGGTCCGGGTCGCCGGCGGTGACGAACGGCATGAACGCCGGGCGCTTCTCGGCCCGGAGCCGGCGGAACAGGTCGTCGATCGGGTTCATGCGGGTGTTCTACGCCCGGCCGGGGAGATTTGCCGCACGCGCCGGCCGGTTCCCGGACACAATGGGGGTATGAACCGCCTGCTCGCCATCGCCCGGGCCGCCGACGCCCCCGACCGGCAGCTCCTCGACCGGTTCCTCGCCGGCCGCGACGAGGCCGCGTTCGCCGAGCTCGTCCGCCGCCACGGCCGGGTCGTGTGGGGCACCTGCCACCGCCGGCTCGCCAACCCGCACGACGCCGAGGACGCGTTCCAGGCGACGTTCCTGGTCCTCCTCCGCCGGGCCGCCCGGCTCGCCCCCGACACCCCGCTCGGGCCGTGGCTCCACCGCGTCGCCGCCCTCACCGCCCGGAACGTCCGCCGCGGCAACCGCCGGCGGGCGGCCGTGGCCGGGCCGCTGACCCACGACGTCCCCGCCCCCGCCGCCGACCCGGGCGGGCTCGACCTCGACGCGGTCCTCCTCGCCCTGCCGGAGCGGTACCGCGCCCCGGTCGTCCTGTGCCACCTCGAAGGGCTGTCCCGGCGGGAGGCGGCCGCCCGCCTCGGCTGCCCGGAGGGAACGCTCTCTTCGCTGCTCAGCCGGGCGCTGGCCCGGCTGCGGGCGCGGCTCGGCGGCGCCCCGGCCCTGCTCGCGGCGGCCGGGGTGGTGGTAGTCCCGGCCGGGCTGACGGCGGCCGCGGTGCGGACGGCGGCGGCCTTCACGACTTCGTCCCTGGCCGCGGCGGGGGTGTCCCCGGCCGTGGCGGGGTTAACCGACGGGGTACTTCGCATGCTCTGGGTGAAGAAGCTGACCGCCGCCGGCGCCGCCCTGTTGGTCGCCGGCGGGCTGGTCGCCGGCCTGGCGGTGCGGTCCGGTGGCACCGCACAGGCGACGGTCCCGCTCGCGGCCGCGCCGCAGGCCCCGGCCGAGGACCCGGCGGAACGGCTCAGGAAGGAGCTCGACGGCGTGGCCAAGCTGCAGGCCGAGTTGAAGCGGCGGGAGGAGGCCACCCGGGCCGAGTTGGACCGCCTCGCGGCGGCGCGGAAGGAGCGGGACGCGGTCGCCGAGGTCGGGGCGGGCCTGGTGCTCGTCATCAACCACGTCGAGGAGCACGCCGACACCCCGCCGTACACCGTCCGCCAGGTCGTCGGCGGCAAGGTCCGGGAGGTCCACTGCTCCGACGCGGAGGCGCTGGCCCTGTTCCTCGGCCGGACGTTCGCCGACCCGAAGGCCCCGAAGGGGCTCCGCGTCGCCGCCTCCGAGCTGAACGCTTACCGCGAGCAGGTCCGGCGGGTGTTCGAGGTGTGCGCCGCGGCCGGGTACCGGAGGGTGACGTTCGCCTCCACCACCCCCGGCACCATCCGGCCCGCCGAGCCCCGGCCGGATTCCGCGGTCGACCTCACGGCCTACCTGCTCTTCGGGCCGCGCGTCCGGACGCCTCCCAAGACGACGACCACGGAGGTCGACCTGGCCGCGACCGACAAGGTCGACCTGTCGGGATACCACCCGAAGCCGTGACGGCGGTCACAGGTACTTGATGCACAGGACGCCGGCCACCACCAGCGCCGCCCCGAGCAGGCGGCCCGGGGTGACCGGCTGCTCCTGCAGCCCCATCAGGGCGTAGTGGTCGAGCACCAGCGAGCACAGGAGTTGCCCGCCGACCACCAGCGCGATGAACAGCGCCGCCCCCAACTCCCGCGTCAGGAACGCCCCCGCCGCGACGACCATCAGCCCGAGCGGCCCGCCCACCCAAGCCCACCACGGGGCGGTCCGCACCGCCTCCCAGGACGGGGCCGCCGGCCGGGCCGCGAGCATCGCGGTGAACGTCACCACGCACGTCCCGCAGATCGAGAAGAACGCGGCGTACACCCGGCTGTCGAGGAACCGGCCGAGGGTGCCGTTCGCGGACGCCTGGAGGGCGATGCACGCCCCGGCCCCGACCGCCAGGAGGGCGAAGATGGTGGTCATGGGGTGGTTGTACGGGTGGTGCCGGGAAAGTGGCCGAAAGGTTCTTGACCGGCGCGACCGGGATACTGTATACAGTATCCCGTGTGAGCCCGGCTTCACCCGTCCCTCACGCCACCCACACGCATGCCGACCCCCGCGCCCCCGCCGATCACGACCGCGACGCTGGCCGACCAGGCGTTCGACATCCTGCTCGACCGGATCGCGGCCCGCGAGTACCCGCCGGGGCACGTCCTGACCGAACTCGACCTCGTCGCCCAACTCGGCGTCAGCCGCACCCCGATCCGCGAGGCCCTGTTGCGGCTGAGCGAGTACGGGCTGGTGTCGCTGAAGGGCCGCAGCGCCCGGGTCCGGGAGATCACCGCCGACGAGGTGACGCACATCTACCAGGCCCGGGAGGTGCTGGAGGTCGGGGCGGTCGGGCTGGCCTGCGGCCGGCTCACCCCGGCCGACTTCGCCGAACTGGACGCCCTCACCCCGCACCCCGCCGCGCTCGACGAGCCGGCCGGCGCCCGGCTCGACCGGCGGCTCCACCTGCTGATCGCCGAGCGGTCCGGGAACCCGATCCTGTGGTACGAGATCCGCAAGCTCCTCGACCTGATCCGGCTGGCCCACAAGCAGCTGGCCGACGACCGGGACTGGCTGACCCGGGAGTTCGAGGAGCACACCGCGATCATCGCCGCCCTCCGGTCCGGGGACCGGGCCGCGGCGCGCCGCGCCCTCCGCAGGCACCTGCGGTCGGCGTGCCGGACCAACGTCCGTTGCGCCCGGGCCGCGGCCGGCCGTCCCGCCCCCGTCCCGGGTGGTTCTTCCTCTCCCCCGTCATGAGGTGTCCCGTGTCCCTCTCCCGCCCCCGCCGGGGGTTCACCCTGATCGAGCTGTTGGTGGTGATCGCCATCATCGCCGTCCTGGTCGGGCTGCTGCTGCCGGCCGTGCAGAAGGTCCGCGAGGCGGCCGCCCGGACCCAGTGCCTGAACAACCTGAAGCAACTCAGCCTGGGGGCCCACAACTACCACGACGCCCGCGGGGCCCTGCCGGCCAACCGGACGGCCGACGGGAACGGGGTGACGTGGGCGGTGCTGATCCTGCCGTACATCGAGCAGGACAACGTGTTCCGGCTGTTCGAGCAGACCGGGCTGCGGTTCCGGGACGCCCCGGCGGCGGCCCGGGAGGCGGCGATCAAGACGTTCTTCTGCCCGTCCCGGCGGACCGCCCCGCAGATCGTCCCGGCGACCGAGGACCGGGACGGGGCCGTCCCGCCGCCGGCGGCCACCCGCCAGTCCGGGACGGCCGCGGACTACGCCACCTGCGTCGGGGACCAGCACAACTCGACCGGGCTGGGCGGGATGGACGCGTCGAACGGGGCGTTCGCCCGCGGGGACGTGGGGCTGCGGGTGAACCTGGACGGGATCAAGGACGGGACGAGCAACACCTTCTTCATCGGGGAGAAGCACGTGAACCGGGACCGGCTGCTGAGGGACCGGTCGGTCAGCCCGGTCGGCGGGGACGGGTCGGTGTTCAACGCCGACGGGATCCGGTCGTACAGCCGGCTGGCCGGGGGGGCGAACTGGGCCCTGGCCCGGACCACCGACGACCCGAGCAACGAGAAGTTCGGCAGCCTGCATTCCGGGGTGGTGAACTTCGGGATGGGGGACGGGTCGGTCCGGACGTTCCGGACGAGCGTCCCGAACGCCACCCTGACCGCCCTGGCCACCCGGTCCGGGGGCGAGCCGAACCCGTCCGCCGACTGACCCCCGGAGCCGACATGACCCCGTCCCCGACGCCCCGGCCCGGCCGGGGCCTCCTCCTGGCCCTCGGCCTGGCCGCCCTCGCCGGGTGCGGCGGGCCGAACCTCGCCCCGGTGACCGGCCGGGTCGTGTACGACGACGGGTCCCCGGTCACCGGCGGGGAGGTCAGCCTCCACCCGGCCGACGACCCGACCGTCCCGTCCCCGGTCGGGTACATCAAGCCGGACGGGTCGTTCGCCCTGTTCACCGACAAGCCCGGGGACGGGGTCCGGCCCGGCCGGTACAAGGCGGTCGTCGCCCCGCCGACCGACGACTACGGCCCGCGGAACCCCCGGCCGATCGACCCGAAGTTCGCCGACCCGAAGACCTCCGGGTTCGAGTTCGAGGTGAAGCCCGGGGGCAACACCCTGGACCTGAAGGTCACCCGCCCGGCGGGCAAGAAGTAGCCCCGGCCCCTCCCGGAGTCCCCCGATGCCCCGCCTCCTCGCCGCGGCCGCCGCCGCCCTGGCCCTGTCCGCCCCGGCCCGCGCCGGGCTGGAGGTCACCGCCCTGGGCAAGACGTACACCCCGGACGACGCCCGGGTCCCGGTCAAGCAGACCGAGGCGAACACCGGCGGGAGCACCAGCGTCCGGAACGAGCTGCCGCTCGACTGGAAGGAGGCCGGGTACTTCCAGCGGAACCGCGACCTCGGGCAGGTGTTCACCCCGCCGAAGACGTTCGTCCTGGACGCGGTCGTCCTGCGGACCGGGCCGTCGGACGCGGCGGTGCTGGCCGGGACCCCGGGGGCGAAGGTGTTCGTCCAGTTCTTCGAGGTCACCGGGGAGCCGAAGATCAACGACAACGGCACCCCGGTCGGGGCGAAGGCGAAGCACGGGTTCAGCACCAACCACCGGTGCGACGACTTCCTGGAGGGGGTGACCTACAAGAGCCTGCGGGTGGTGAAGGGCGGGGTGTTCCCGAAGGTCCCGCCGACCCGGGACGCGGACGACAAGCCGACGGCCGGGGACGCCGGGAAGTTCCACTACCTGCGGTGGGCGCTCACCGGGGACGACCGGCTGACGTTCGAGGCCGGGAGGCGGTACGCGTTCGTGGTCGGGTTCGAGGAGCCCGGGAGGAACCGCGGGTTCACCCTGGCGAACGCGAACAAGGCGTCGGTCCCGGACGCCCCGGCCCTGGCCGACAAGCACGACCGGTACCACGGCGGGTGGGGGCTGCGGCGGGAGGGCGACGGGACGCTCCCGCCGCTGATGGTGCCCGGGAAGGAGAAGCCGGCCGACCCGAAGGTGGCGGAGAGGCTGACGCGGCAGTCGCTGTTCGCGGACGGGGACGCCCGGTACAAGCTGTCCCCGACGACCGACGGGTACCCGGACGTGGACACGTACCGGGACCACGAGTTCTACCTGGAGGTGACGTACCCGGCCGGGGACAAGTGACCCGCTCAGTTCCCGGTCGGCAGGTCGGCGTAGACGATCTCGGAGCCGTACAGGCTCTTCGCCGACGCCACCACTTTCCCCTCGTTCGAGATCACCACGCTGAACCCGTACCCGCGCCAGTCCTGCTTCTTGTCCACGCTCCAGTTCGCCCCGACCAGGTGGTGCCGGAACGGCTTCACCCGCTCCGGCAGCTTGTGGAACATCCAGTCCGCCGGGTGCTCCGAGTCGACCCACGCGATCGGGTACAGCAGGCACCACAGCTTGTGCGGCTCGTACTTCTCCAGGACGGTGTGGACGTCGAAGCAGATGCCGAGGCCGACCCGGCCGTACTCGGTGTCGTAGGTCTGCACCCCGCGGTCCCCGGGCGTCGCCCACGACTGCTCCGGGTGCGGCCACGGGGTGAGCTTCCGGTAGTGGGCGACGAGTTCCCCCTTCGGGCTGGCGAGGCAGACGGTGTTGAAGTACCGCGGGGCGTCCTTCCCCTTCGTGATGTCCACCTCCAGCAGCGGGACGGTCAGGTAGATGCCGAGTTCCTTCGCCAGGCCGCAGAAGTGTTTCGTGGACGGCCCCGGCACCTCCTCCGCGAACCCCTTCGGGTCCTTCCCCTGGAACCGGGCGTCGATCGGCCACCCCTTGAGGTGCCAGTTCGTCTTCAGGTCCTGCGACAGGTAACCGGTGACGGCCGTCTCCGGCAGGACGACGAACTTCGCCCCGTTCTTGGCGGCCTCGCGGGTGAGGGCGGTGAGCTTCTTGGTGTTCCCGGCCGCGTCCCCGAGGTCGGACGAGCACTGCACCGCCGCGACCTTGACGGTCGCCGGCTTCGGGTCGGCGGACAGGGCGATCAGCGCGAGTGCGACGAGCATGGCGTGGTTCCTCGGGGACTCCGGCCGGTCGCCATGATCCCGCGCCGCGCGTAACGCCGCTGTCACTTCCGGCCGTCGCGGCGGAGGGCGGCCCGGACCCGGGAAAGCCCCCGAGTCGTCCGACCCGCCCGGTTGCGGGTCCGGCGGGCCGGGGGTACGATGAGGTGATTACGGTCGCGGCCGGGAGGTCGGACGATGGCGGTGAAGCCGAGGTTGCGGCTGGCCCTCCTCTGCTCCCACGTCACGTTCGACGGGAACGGCTTGCCCTTCGCCCTGAACGAGCCGATCCACACGCTCCGGATCCCGGCGGGAACGGTCGGCGGGTACCGCCCGCCGCCGCTCGCGCTGTACACGCAGATCGAGGACGCGGTCGGCACGTTCCCGTTCTCGGTCGAGGTGCGGGACGAGCGGGAGTACGTGGTGAACCCGAGCCCGCCGCGGGTGCCCGTGACGTTCCCCGGGACCGAGCACCGGGCGGTGCCGCTCGAGCAGGTGTTCGCGGTGGACGTCACGTTCCCCGGGCCGGGCGTGTACCTCGTCCACCTGGTGTGCAACCACCGGTCGCTGCACGAGCTGGTCGCGGCCGACGACCGGCCGTTCCCGGCGGCGCGCGTCAACGTCCTGGGCTGACGGTCGGAGGTGTGCCGTGGCGGCCGCGGGCGACGAACGAAGCCGGTTGGTCCGCGTGCAGGGGCCGCCCCTGCCGGTGGTCGCGCTGGCGTCCGAGGCGGCCCCGACCGCGGGCGTGAGTGAACTCGTCCGCGTCCGGGGGCCGGCACTGCCCGTCGTCGCGCTTACGAGTGTATCGGTCGCCTCGGTCCACCTCGAACTCACCGTCGCGCTCCGGCCGGACACGGCCGCCGCCGCCGTCGCTGCGGTGTTCGGCAAGCTGACCGACCTGGTGGCGGTGCTGAACGCCTACGAGGCGGACCTCGGGGGGGCCGGATTCTGGGTGGACGAGAGTCGGTCCGGGGCGCGGCCGGGGCCGGCGGTCGGGCTGGTACTGGTGCCGAACGAGCCGGCCGGGGCCGAGGGGCGTCTGCGGCGGGTCGCCGACCTGCTCGTCAAGACGGCCGGCGGGTACGCCGGCGTGGCGAAGGTTGCGGCGAAGGTGGTGTCCGCCGCCGCCCCGGACAAACCGATCTACCAAGTCGCCGCGTGACGAGAGGTGGTATGACGGAAGCGCGACTACCTACGAAGGGAGAAGTTGCTGGGTTGCCACGATGGGCCCGGGCGGCGTTTGCCGCCCGGTGCGCGCGGCTGGCGCTACCGTTCTTTCCCGGCGGCCTGGGCGACTACATTCGAGCGCTGACCCGTGTAGTCGAGATCGCGGAGGCCGCCGCTTCTGCTGGGCGCGTGGCTCTTAATCCCGTCGCAGCCAACGCTGCCTACTCCGTCGCAACGGCGACCAGATCATACCAAGAGCGGGCCGTCGCCGACGCCGCCGCGGCGGCCTACTCGACGGTCGCATCGACTTCTGCTAACGCGGCCGACGCGGCGGCGGCGGCCGCCGCCGGCGGGGTGGCGGTCGTCAAGATTCGGAATGACTTCCAAACACTTCTCGCATTGGCTCGGGCCGGGAAGTGGACGGACGACACGCCGGTCCCGCCCGAGGTGTTTGATCCTCTCGACGGCCGGGCCGTCGACCCGCCGGAAGCAGCCCCGTCCCCGGCCGGACGGGACTTCCAACTCGTCCTGAAGGCGTACCTCGGCCCGGATGCGGACCCCCAGAAGGTCGGCGACAAGCTGGTCGAGTTGTACGCGGCGCTGAACGACTACAGCTTGGACGTGTTCGGGAAAGGGCTAACGATCAAGGAGTTCGAGCAGTTCGTCGGCACCGGCGTCCTCCAACCCGCCGGGGAGGACTGACCGTCATGGCCGACGAGCACCCGACGCCGGTCGAGTTGTTCCTCCTGATCCTGGTCGCCAACGGCGTCCTCCCGCCGGCTGCTTGGGACGACTTCCGTCAGTTCCTCGCGCCGCCCGTGCCGCCCCCCGACCCGGCCCCGGGGGTCGAGTTCGCCCCGCGAGAGCTTCCGGAGCCGGTAGCCGCACAAGTCTACGCCGGCATCAGTAGGATCGCCGCCGATAACCCCCAACGGGAGGCCGAGCGGGCGAAGAACCCGCCGGCCCCCGACGAACTGGTGCGGCGGATGGCCGCCCACCGGGCGAAACTCGCCCGCCTCCGCCGCGAGTTGAACGACCTCGGTGGGGAACTTCACGCCGAGATCGAGCCGCGCGACCCGCCGGTTTGACGGCTCGGCCCGCTCACGCGGGGCCGTTCGCCTTCGTCAGCCGGGCCACCTCGGCGCAGTCCTTGTCCCCGCGGCCGCTGAAGCACACCACCACCACGTCGTCCTTCGGCCGACCCGCCGCGATCCTCATCGCCTCCACCACCGCGTGCGCCGTCTCCAGCGCCGGCAGGATCCCCTCCAGCCTGGCACACCGGTGGAACGCGTCCAGGGCGTCCCGGTCGGACACGCTCGTGTACCGCACCCGGCCGGCGTCCCGCCAGTAGCTGTGCTCCGGCCCGACCCCCGGGTAGTCCAGCCCGGCGCTGACCGAGTGCACGTCGGCCGTCTGCCCGTCGTCGTCCTGCAGCACGTAGCTGAAGCTGCCGTGCAGCACCCCCGGGGCGCCGTTACTCAGCGTCGCCGCGTGCTGCCCCGGGTTCCCGTTCCGCCCGCCGGCCTCCACCCCGACCAACTCCACCCCGTCCTCGTCCGCGAACGGGTAGAACATCCCGGCCGCGTTCGACCCCCCGCCGACGCACGCCACCACCACCTCCGGCAGCTTCCCGAGCAGCTCCCGGCACTGCGCCTTCGTCTCCTCGCCGATCACGCTCTGGAAGTCGCGGACCATCAGCGGGAACGGGTGCGGGCCGACCACGCTGCCGATGATGTAGTGGGTGTCCTCGACCGAGCTCATCCACTCCCGCATCGCCTCGTTCGTCGCGTCTTTCAAGGTCCGGCTGCCGGACGACACCGGGAACACCTCCGCCCCCATCGCCCGCATCCGGAACACGTTCAGCTCCTGCCGGCGGATGTCCTCGGTCCCCATGTACACCCGGCAGGTCAGCCCGAACAGCGCCGCGGCCGTGGCGGTCGCGACCCCGTGCATCCCGGCCCCGGTCTCGGCGATCACCCGCTTCTTCCCCATCCGCCGGGTGACCAGGGCCTGCCCGATCGCGTTGTTGATCTTGTGCGCCCCGGTGTGGTTCAGGTCCTCGCGCTTCAGGTAGATGCGGGCCCCGCCGGCCTCCGCGGTCAGCCGCCCGGCGAAGTACAGCCGGCTCGGCCGGCCGACGTAGTCGTGCATCAGCCGGCCGAACTCGTCCCGGAACGCCGGGTCGGCCTTCGCCGCCCGGTACGCCGCGTCGAGTTGGTCGAGCGCGAACATCAGGGTTTCGGGGACGAACCGCCCGCCGTACGGGCCGAACCGCCCGCGGGCGTCGGGGACCGCGGAGTGACGAGTGGCGAGTGATGAGTGATGAGTCATGAGGCCGGGTCGCGGGGGTCGGGGCGGGCCGGCCGGGGTATCCAACCGGGCGCGCCGTCTGGTAGAACGGAACACGGGTGATTTTACTCCGCACCCCGTACTCCGTACTCGGCCTTGGCAAAATGCCCGAACTGCCGGAAGTCGAGACCGTCGTCCGCGACCTCCGCCCGCTCCTCACCGGGCGGACCGTCACCGCCGTCCGCCGCGGCAAGCGGACGCTCCGCCGGCCGTGGGCCGCGGCCGCCGACGCCCTCGTGGTCGGGGCGACCGTCGCCGGGCTTCGCCGCCGCGGGAAGTGGATCCTGGTCGACCTCGCCGGCGGCCAGGCCCTCCGCGTCCACCTCGGGATGACCGGCCAGTTCACCGTCGCCCCGGCCTCCGACCCGGATCCGGACCACCTCCACTTCGCCTTCCGCCTCGACGACGCGGGCGAGTTGCGGTTCCGCGACCCGCGGCGGTTCGGGTCGGTCGAGTTCTGCCCGAGCGCCGCCGACGCGGCCGCCGCCCTCGACGCGGTCATGGGGCCGGAGCCGTTCGGCCTCGACCCGGCGGCGTTCCGGGCGGCGGTCGCCGGGACCGGGCGGAACCTGAAGGCGACTCTGCTCGACCAGGCGGTGGTCGCCGGGGTCGGGAACATCTACGCCGACGAGGCGTGCTTCCGGGCGAGGCTCCACCCGGCCCGCACCGGCAAGAGCCTGACCGCCGCCGAGTGCGACCGGCTCCGCGTCGCCATCGAGGCGGTGCTGGCCCGGGCGATCGAGGGCCGCGGCAGCACCATCCGCGACTACGTCGGCGGGTCCGGGCTGCGCGGCGCCTTCCAGCACGAGCACGCGGTGTACGGCCGGACCGGGGAGCCGTGCCCGGGGTGCGCCGCCGCGGTCGAGTGCGTCCGCCTCGCCGGCCGGTCGTCGCATTACTGCCCCAGGTGCCAACCCGAAACCCCCTCCCGCTTAGCCGCGACGCGGAGTCCTCGGAGCGGAGCGCGCCACGTCGGCGCCGCGCGCTCCGCTCCGAGGACTCCGCGTCGCGGCTAAGCGGGGCTCACCCCACGCACGCCCATGTCGTACCGCGCGTTCAAGCGGCTGCTCGGGGAGACGAGCCTGGAGCGGAAGTGCCGGTGGCTCCTCGGGGCCGGGGTGCTCCTGCTCATGACCGGCAGCTTCTGGGTGTACGCCCGGCAGACCGAGGACCTGGCGTACAACCAGTTGGAGACGACCGGGCGGGCCCTCCTCGCCCCGATCGTCGCCCGGCTCCACGTCACCGGCGAGCCGGTCAAGGTGATGGAGGACTTCCAGAAGCTGGGCGACGACCACTGGCCGACCGGGTACAGCGCCCGGCTGATCAAGCCGGACTCGAAGGACCCGGAGCACCAGCCGACGAGCGACGACCTGGGGGTGGTCCACCGGGTGCGGGCGGAGGGGAAGGCGGAGGAGTCCCGGCTGTCCCCGAAGGAGAACGCGTTCTACTACTACGCCGCGATCCGGGCCGGCGGGGCGTGCGTCGACTGCCACCGGCGCGAGGACCGGCTCGGGGCGAAGGCCGCCCCGGGCCTCCAGCCCGGCGACCTGATGGCCGTCGTCCGGGTCCGGCTCTCGACCCAGTCGATCGAGGAGGGGTTCCACACCAACCGGGCGCTCCTGCTGTCGTTCGCGATCGGCACCAGCCTGCTC
Source organism: Isosphaera sp. (assembly GCA_013822345.1). Classification (GTDB taxonomy): domain Bacteria; phylum Planctomycetota; class Planctomycetia; order Gemmatales; family Gemmataceae; genus Gemmata. The sequence continues at coordinate 12,343 of PNKH01000001.1, read as the reverse complement.
ATCATCGCCGGCAGCTACCTGATCGTCCGGTACGTGATCGTCAAGCCGGTGAAGCACCTGAAGGAGGTGTCCGAGGCGATCGCCGCCGGGGAGCTGAACATCCGCAGCGAGATCCAGACCGGGGACGAGTTCGAGGACCTGTCCCACGCGTTCAACCGGATGCTCCGGAACCTGACCAACACCCAGGACCGGAACCGGAAGCTGATCGCCGACCTCGACCGGAAGGTCGACGAGCTCGCCCGGGTGAACCTCGCCCTGTTCGACAACAACCGGCTCAAGGGCGAGTTCCTGTCCACCATGAGCCACGAGCTGCGGACCCCGCTGAACAGCATCATCGGGTTCTCCGAGGTGCTCCTGTCGGCCGACAACCTGACCGAGAAGCAGCACCGGTACGCCGGCACGATCATGGCCAGCGGGCAGCGGCTGATGGCGCTGATCAACGACGTGCTCGACCTGGCCAAGATGGAGGCCGGGCGGATGCGGCTGCACCCGGAGCCGGTCGACCCGGCGGCGGTGGCGGAGCAGGCGGCGGCGGTGTTCCGGACCGAGGCGGAGAAGAAGAACGTCGACCTGCGGGTGGTGGCCGAGCCCGGCCCGCCGGTCCGCCAGGACCCCGGGAAGCTGCACCAGATCCTGACCAACCTCTTGTCGAACGCGGTGAAGTTCACCCCGGAGGGCGGGCGGGTGACGCTCAAGGCCGCCGCCGACGGGACCGACCTGGTGTTCACCGTGGCCGACACCGGGGTCGGGATCGCGCCGGAGGAGCAGGGGCTGATCTTCGAGAAGTTCCGCCAGGCGGCGAACCCGATGACCCGGGAGCAGGGCGGGACCGGGTTGGGGCTGTCGATCGTCCGGGAGCTGGCGAAGCTCCTGAGCGGGGACGTGACGGTGCAGAGCGAGTTGGGCCGCGGGAGCACGTTCACCGTGCGGGTCGCGGCCCGGCTCGCGGACGAGCCGCTGGCCGAGTTCGAGCTGGCGGACGAGAAGGCGGCGGGGTGACCTGGACCGCGGCCGTCTCGGCCGCTCTTCCGCCCGTCGGCGGCCGAGACGGCCGCGGTCCAGGAAAGACCTCGGCTAGCCCCGCCGGTTCCCCCGCGGTACGATCCCCGCCCACCGGAGGGAATCGCATGATCGCTGTCACCGGGGCGGCCGGGTTCATCGGGTCGAACCTCGCCCGCCGGCTCGCGGCCGCCGGCCGCGACCTCCTCCTCGTCGACCACCCGCTCACCGCGGCGAAGGCCGCGAACCTCGTCGGCCTCCGCGGGTTCCGGTTCCTCGAGCACGAGCCGTTCCTCGCCGCGCTGGCCTCCGGCGAGGTCCGCCCGGACGCCGTCTTCCACCTCGGGGCGTGCAGCCGCACCACCGAGACGGACTGGGACTACCTCCGGCGGAACAACGTCGAGTACACGCAGGCGCTGTGGCGGTGGTGCGCGGCGGCCGGCCGGCCGCTGGTCTACGCGTCCAGCGCCGCCACTTACGGGGACGGGTCGCTGGGGTTCGACGACCGCACCCCGCCGGACGCGCTCCGCCCGCTCAACCTGTACGGGAAGAGCAAGAACGACTTCGACGCCTGGGCGCTCGCCGAGGTGGCGGCCGGGCGGCCGACCCCCGCCGGGTGGGCCGGGCTGAAGTTCTTCAACGTGTACGGCCCAGGCGAGGTCCACAAGGGCGGGATGGCGAGCGTCGTCCTCCACGCCCACCGCCAGGTGCGGGAGACCGGCGAGGTGCGGCTGTTCCGCTCGACCGACCCGGGCATCCCGGACGGCGGCCAGCGGCGCGACTTCGTGTCCGTCGAGGACTGCGTCGATCACATGCTGTGGCTCGGGGCGAACCCGACCGCGTCCGGCCTGTTCAACAGCGGGACCGGGTCGGCCCGCACCTTCGCCGACCTGGCCCGGGCGGTGTTCGCGGCCGTCGGCCGGCCGCCGGTCATCCGGTACGTCGACATGCCGGCGTCCCTCGCCCGGCAGTACCAGAACTTCACCCGGGCGGACACGTCGAAGCTCCGCGCCGCCGGCTACCCCGGCGCCCCCACGCCGCTGGAGGACGGGGTGCGGCGGTACGTCGGATTCTTGGAAGAGCACGTCTCGCGGGCCGCCGCCTGACCCGACCGCGGGGGTTGGGCGGGCGGTTCCGGTCGTGCCGGTCGGCCGGTCGCGGGCTTCCCGGGAACTTCACCGCCGCCGCTACCGTGCTTGCACCGGGGCACCCGCGTTGCAATCCTTGGCCCGGGGATCGAGACCGACCGGGGGGAAGCTATGCGGGGCACGGGGCCGGTGAGCTGGGGCGGCAAGGTGGTGTACGCGTACTACACCGTGGCGGGGGCGGCGGTCCGGGTGCGGGTGTCGGTGGACGAGGCGGAGGGCCTCGGGCTGACCCCGGGGATGCGGCTGCGGGTGGGACTGCCGGGCCGCGACCCGGCGGACGTGCTGGTCACCCGGGTGGACGAGGCCCCGCCGTTCGCGTGGGTGGAGCTGGCGGTGATGACCCCGGTCGCCCGGGCCGGGTAAAGGCGGGAAGCGATCGGAACGCGGATGAAGAGGATGGAAGACGGGATCCAGAGGATCGGACAAAATTGATTCGGTCTGATCCTCTGGATCCGGTTTTTGATCCTCTTCATCCGCGTTCCGATCGCTTCGTCTTTGGCGACTTGCAACCGCGGAGCCTTCGGGGATGATGGCGGGGCGCCCGCACCCGGAGGCTCCCATGTCCGGCCCGTACCAGCCCGACCGTCGCGAGCTGTTCGCCCTGTCCGCCGCCGGCCTCGCCGGGGCGTCCGCCACCGCCGCCCGGCAGCCCGCCCCGCGGAAGAAGTACCCGTTCAAGAAGTCGATCAACCTGTGGGCGTTCCCGTACCCCGACAAGATGTCGCTGGAGCAGTGCCTCCGCCTGGCCAAGGACGCCGGGTTCGACGGGATCGAGCTGAACTACGACCTGGACAGCGAGCTGTCGCCGAAGTCCGGGCCGAAGGAATTCGCCGCGATCCGCCGCACCGCCGAGAAGATCGGCATCGCGGTCAGCGGGATGTGCTCGTTCCTGTTCTGGCCGTACCCGCTCACGTCGAACGACCCGGCGAAGCGGGCCCGCGGGCTGGAGCTGGCCGGGAAGATCGCCGAGTGCGCCGCGGAGCTGGGCACCGAGAACGTGCTGGTGGTGCCGGGGGCGGTCCACATCCCGTGGCGGACGGACTACGACCCGGTCCCGAACGACGTGTGCGACGCCCGGGCGAAGGAGGCGGTGCGCAAGTTGATTCCCGCCGCCGAGAAGCTGAAGGTCACTCTGAACATCGAGAACATCTTCTTCAACGGCTACCTGATGACGCCGGGGGAGATGAACGACTTCGTCGACTCGTTCAAGAGCGACCGGGTGCGGGTCCACTTCGACACCGGGAACATCATGCAGTACCAGTTCCCGGAGCACTGGGTGCGGCAGCTCGGCGGGCGGACGAAGAACGTCCACCTGAAGGAGTTCACGAAGAAGGGGACGGACTCGTCGCTGGAGGCGTTCCGGCCGCTGCTGGACGGGACGACGAACTGGCCGGCGGTGCTGGAGGCGTTCGACGCGACCGGGTACAAGGGATACCTGACGTTCGAGTACTTCCACCCGTACCAGCACTTCCCCGAGGCGCTGGTCCACCAGACCGCCGACTCGCTCGACCGGATGCTCGGGATCAAATAGCTCTCGGTGGGGCAGACATTCCTGTCTGCCGGATGCGTCGGTGGCAGACAGGAATGTCTGCCCCACCGGTCACTTCCCCGACGGCGGGTCCACCTCGACGGTGAACACGTTGTCGCCGCGGGCGATCGTCTGCTTGAGGCCCGATGTCCGGAACTCCAGGTATCGCGGCGGCATCTTCTTCCCCAACGCGATCTCGGCCGACGGCTGCATGTGCGTCGTCCCGGGGTCGAACCGGACGCGGTGCTCGCCCTCCGGCGCCCCACTCCCGGCCGCGACGAAGCTGAGCACGAACGACCCGTCCTCGTCCACCTCCCCGGACGCCCGGTGGTGCGGCGGGGCCACCGACTCGAACCAGACCGTCAGCCCCCCGCCGCCGCGGAACGGCTTCCCGCCGGCGTACACCACCTGCCCGCGCACCGGGTACGTCGGCACCCGGCCGTCGCACCCGGCGGCGGCGGCGGCGGCGGCGAGCGCGGCCCACGCGCCGCGGCGGAGTCGGGACCGGGTCATGGGTGTCACGGGTTCGGGGTCACCAAGCCGTCGTTCCGCTTCGCCTGGCGGTGCAGCACCTCCAGGTCGGCGGCCGCCCGGACCGGGGCGACGCTCCCGTCCAGGAACACGAACATCCCCAACCCGACGTGGTTCGCGGCGCTGAACCGGGCGGTCCAGTCCGACGCCGCGTACTCCCGGTCGACGATCAGCCCGCGCTCGGTCGTCCACCGCCCGGTCACCGGGTCCTGCGTCCCCTCCCGCCCGGCCCACCGGATGTACTGGCTCTGGAAGTCGCCGTTGTAGATCACCCCGCCGAAGTGCGGCCCGCCGCTGCTCGTCCGCTGCAGGTAGAACTTCTCTCCGATCAGCAGGGTGCCGCTGAGCCCGTCGGTCACGTCCCGGAACTTCAGGACGTACCGCCACGCCGGCCACACCTCGAACATGTCCGTCTGGGACGAGTTCAGGTAGGCGCTGCGGTCGAGGTAGAACGCCCGGTACCCGGCCCCGTCCCAGTTCGTCGCCACCCCGCCCCCGTTCGTCGCCCCGGCCGACATGGCGTAGTCGCCCCACCCGGTCGGCCCGGTCCGGGTGACCCCGCCGATGGCCCGGCTCTCCCCGGTCGCCCCGGCGGCCGCGGCCGCCCCGGGGGTGCTCCGAGACGGGCAGTGGTAGACCGCCAGGTCCGCCCCGGCCTCCGGGGCCTGGTTGTAGTACCGGGCGGCCACGTTCCAGTTCCGGTACACGTTCTCCTGCTCCAGGTGCGGCATGATGAGGACGGCCCAGGTCGGCCAGTTGTCGCCCAGGTCGCACGCCGGGAGGGCGTTGTGGATGTCGTGGAAGTGGTGGACCGCCAGGCCCATCTGCTTCAAGTTGTTCGTGCACTTCGCCCGGCTGGCCGCCTCCCGCACCTTCTGGACCGCGGGCAGGAGCAGGCCGACCAGCACGGCGACGATGGCGATGACGACCAACAGCTCGATCAGCGTGAACCCGCGCGGACGTGACCGGAGCATGACGTGTCCCCCCGGACGACGGGACGGGAGAGGCGGGCGCGACCCGGATTGTCGTCCCGGCGGCGGGCCGTCGTCAAGCAGAAATGCGAGGCGGTGTCGGGTCCGCCGCTTGCGGCGTAGCGCGCTACGCCGCAAGCGGCGGACCCGCCCGCCCTCACCCCTCGGTCACCAGCACCACCAGCGAGAACGGGGCCACCCGGTACTGCTCCCCCGCCGCCACCGCCGGCCCCTCGCCCTCGGCCACGATGTCGTCCGGGCTCGGCTTCGCCGTGTCCACCACCCGCCGCCACTTCCGCCGCGTCGGCGACATCGGCACCCGGAAGTTCAGCGCCTCGCTCCACGCGTTCATCGCCACGTAGAAGTCCGCGTCGATCCGGTAGTCCGGGTCGTGCTCCCGCCCGGTGAACCGCCCGTCCAGCGCGAACGCCAGCGACCGCGACCCGCCGCCGAAGTCCGGCTTGAACGCCTCCACCCCGTGCCAGTGGATGTCGGCCAGGCCCGGCGGCACCCCGCCCGGCGGCGGGGTCGTGGTCAGCGGGTTCCGCCACTCCCCCGACAGCCCCGCCTCCTCCGGCCGGACCGGGCCGGCCGGCGGGAACGGGCCGGGGCCGTCCACCCGCCGCGGGGCGTCGGCGCGGACCGCCGGGTCCGGCCGCCCGAACGACCCGGTGAAGAACCGCCGCCGCCGCAGCGCCGGGTGCCGCCGCCGCAGGTGGATCATCTCCCGGACGAACCGCAGGAAGTCCTTGTTCTCCTCCGCCAGCTCCCAGTTCACCCACGAGATCTCGCTGTCCTGGCACCACGCGTTGTTGTTCCCCTTCTGCGTCCGCAGGAACTCGTCCCCGGCCAGGACCATCGGCACCCCCTGGCTGAGCATCAGGGTGGCGATGAGGTTCTTCGCCTGCCGCCGCCGCAGGGCCAGCACCTCCGGGTCGTCGGTCGGCCCCTCGCGGCCGCAGTTCCACGAGTGGTTGTGGTTCTCGCCGTCGCGGTTCCCCTCGCCGTTCGCCCGGTTCTGCTTCTGGTTGTAGCTCACCAGGTCGTGCAGGGTGAACCCGTCGTGGGCGGTGACGAAGTTGACCGAGTGCCGCGGCAGCCGCCCGCTCCCCTGGTACAGGTCCGAACTGCCGCACAGCCGCGACGCGAGCGCCCCGACGAACCCCGGGTCGCCCTTCCAGAACCGCCGCACGTCGTCCCGGTACTTCCCGTTCCACTCGCTCCACCGCCGGCCGAACGGGAACCCGCCGACCTGGTACAGCCCGGCCGCGTCCCACGGCTCGGCGATCAGCTTGGTGTCGGCGAGGACGCCGTCCTCGGTGATGCTCTCGACGACCGGCGGCTCGACCATCACGTTCCCGGCCCGGTCGCGGCCGAGGACGCTGGCCAGGTCGAACCGGAACCCGTCGACGTGCATGTCCCCGACCCAGTGCCGCAGGCAGGTCATGATGAGGTCGCGGACGACCGGGTGGTTGCAGTTCACCGTGTTCCCGCACCCGGTGTAGTTGAGGTACCGCCCCTCCTCGTCGAGCAGGTAGTACAGCTCGTTGTCCAGGCCGCGGAAGCTGTACGTCCGGCCGCGGTCGTCGCCCTCGCCGGTGTGGTTGAACACCACGTCGAGGATGACCTCGATGCCGGCGGCGTGGAACGCCTTGACCAGGTCGCGGAACTCGTGGTTCTGGCCGTGCTCCTTGGCGCTGGCGGCGAACGCCGCCTTGGCCGCCCCGAACGCGACCGGGTTGTACCCCCAGAAGTTGACCAGCTTCTCGCCGGTGTCCGGGTCGGCGAACGGGCAGTCGCACTCGTCCCACTCGAACACCGGCATCAGCTCGACGGCGGTCACCCCGAGCCACTTCAGGTACGGGATCTTCTCGACCAGGCCGCGGAACGTGCCGGGGTGGGCGACGCCGCTGGACGGGTGGCAGGTGAACCCGCGGACGTGCAGCTCGTAGACGACGGAGTCTTCGAGGGCGGTGAGGGGCGGGGCGTCGTCGCCCCAGTCGTACCGGGGGCCGTGGTGGAACAGGCTGCGGCGGCTGGTCCGCTGCGGGTCGGTCTCGCAGGTGCCGGCCCAGGTGGCCCCGTCGGACACCATCGGGGCGGCCGGGTCGAGGAGGAGGCGGGACGGGTCGAACCGGGTGCGGGGCCCGTCCGGGCCGTCGACGCGCCACCCGTAGCAGAAGGTGGGGGGGAGGCCGGTGACGCGGACGTGCCAGTGGTCGCCGGTGCGGTTCTGCTTCGGGTGGAGGGGGATCTCGGCGAGCGGCTGGCGGCCGGTCTCGGGGAGGAGGACGAGGGTGACGCGGGTGCCGTGCCGGCAGAGGAGGGCGAAGTTGTGGCCGTCGGGTCCCGGGGTGGTGCCGAGCGGGAGGGGCCGGCCGCGGCCGGTGGCGAGCGGGGGCATCGCGGCGAGTCCTCGGGTTGCGGACGGGACTCGTGTACGGGTACGGCAGGGCGGCGGGGCGGCAACCCGTTCGCCCGGTCCGCCGCTTCAAGGGAACTGGGTATGGAGGAGGCGATCGTCCCCGAACTCCCCGACGAAATGCAGGAACGAGCTGGTCTTGGCCTTCTCGACGACATTGAGTACGGCTTCGAAGTCGCGTGCTTCCCGGCGTTCGAGGGTCACCCGAGCCAGAGTTGGCGAGCTGGCCAGGGCCAGGACGCCCTCGTCGGAGACCTTGGTGTCGTAGACAACCAGGGTCTTCAACCGGGGCAGCCCGGCGATGACCTTCATGTCCCCGTCCCCGACCGGGGAGCGCGACAGGTCCAGGTGTTCCAGCTCGCGGAGCTTGACCACCACCTTCATCAGGCCGGCGGCGGACAGGCCTCGCTGGACGATTTCGAGGTGGGTGAGTGAGGTCATCCCGGCGAGCGGGATGACCACCCGGTCATCGGCCACGCAGCCCAGCTTCAGCTCCCGGAGCGTGGAGAGGCCCGCGATCGCCCGGCAGGTCTCCTCGTTAACCGGAACACCCGAGGCGGACAGCCGCCGCAGGTTCGGCAGCTTGGCCAGTGCCCGCCACCCGTCCGCGCTGATCGCGACCCCCACCGGGCCCTTGTCCTGTGCGTAAGCCACGACGGCGGAGATCTCCAGCTCGATGAGGTCACGCGCCTCGGCCACAACGGCCAGGGTGCTGTCGGTTAACCCCGGCCACCCGATCTGCATCCGCGTTGCCTTCGGCGACTTCTTCACCAACTCCCGCAGGTGCTCGTCACTCCTGTCATGTCTGCAAAGCTCGATCCGGTCGCCGCGGGCGTTCGCCCAGGCGGGCGGGGTCGGGGGCGGAGGCCCGGGCAGGTTCCGAGGAGGTGGTGGGAAGGCGGGCGGGGCGACGGGCCCGCGTGCCTGAGCGGTGAGGCAGACGGCCAGGACGAGTTCGGTCATCGGCTCGACTCCGACACGGGTGACGCCTGACACCGTAACTGGGCCGACAGTCCACCCGACCCGGGGTGACCCGTCAAGTGCGGTCGGCGCCGCGCCCGCCCGCCGCTTGACCGGCCGGGGAACGTACCCCACCTTACACCGTCCATCCCCGCCCGCCACGCGAAGGATGTTGCGGTGCCGGCAACCTCTTCCGCCCCGCCCTCACCGCCACCCGGGTACGCGCCCGAGTCGCCGGGCCGCGACGCCGTCCTCGCCGCCGTCCTCGCCCCCGACCGACTCCCCACGCCGCCGGCCGTCGCCCTCCGGGTCGTCACCGCCGCCGCCAAACCCGACTGCGACCCGGCCGAAATCGTCACCCTCCTGGCGCAAGACCCCGCCCTCTGCGCCAAGCTCCTCCAGGCCGTCAACTCCTGCCTGTACGGCCTCGGCAAGCCGGTCGCCTCCCTCCACCGGGCCGTCGCCGTCCTCGGCCTCGGGGCCGTCCGGTCCCTCGCCCTCGGGCTGTCCCTGCCCGCCGTCCGCACCGGCCCGGCCGACGCCGCCACCCGCGCCTACCACGTCAGCTCCGTCGCCGGGGCGATCATCGCCCGCGAGCTGTCCGCCCGCACCAACCGCGGCACCTCGGCCGACGACCTCGTCGCCGGGCTGCTCCGCGACCTCGGGGCCATCCTCCTCCAGCAGACCTTCCCCGACGCCTGGCGGGCGATGGTCGGGCGGTGGGGCGACCGCCTCCTCGCCGAGCCATGCGAGGCCGAGACCGAGACGTTCGGGGTCAGCCACGCCGAGGTCAGCGCCGAACTCCTCCGCCGCTGGCACCTGCCGGACGACGTGGTCGAGCCGATCCGCCACCACCACCACCCGGAGCGGCTCGCCGTCGCCCCCGACGGGTACGCCCGCCGGGCCGAGCTGCTGTACTTCGCCGGCCTCCTCGCCAACCTCGACACCGTCGTCCGCCACCCGCCGGTGCTGGACTACGTCCTCGGCCTGTCCGCGAGCCGGTTCGGCCTCCCCCGGCCGGCCCTGGTGAAGTTCATGGAGGGCGTCGCCCCGCGGGTGGTCGAGTTCGGCCGGCTCCTCGACCGGGACGTCCGCGACTGCCCGAACTTCGCCGAGGCGCTGTCGGCCGGCGGGCGGGAGCTGGTGAACCTGGCGGTGGAGACGAGCCGGACCCGGCTCGGGGTGGCGTCCGGGGTGCGGCCGTCGCACCCGACGCTGGCCGGGCCGGACCCGGACGCGGCCGCGACGATGGTCGCGTCCGCCCGAGCGGCCGGCGGGTCGCAGCCGGTGCCGACCCCGGCCCCGCGGCTCAGGGCGGGGCTGCCGGAGTTCCACCCGGGGTTCCTCCGGGCCCTGCCGGCGGGTGGGTGCCGGGTCGGGGAGTACGAGCTGCGGGAGGTGGTCGGGCGCGGGGCGATGGGGGTGGTGTTCAAGGCGTTCGAGCCGGGGCTCGGGCGGTTCGTGGCGGTCAAGCTGCTCGCCCCGCAACTGGCCGCCGACCCGGAGTACCGGGAGCGGTTCGCCCGGGAGGCCCGGCTGGCGGCCGCGGTCCGGCACGAGAACGTGGTCGCGGTGCACGCGGTCGGGGAGGCCGGCGGGCTCCCGTACCTGGCGACCGAGTACGTCGGCGGGGGGTCGCTGGAGCGGGCGGTGGAGGCCGGGTTCCTGCCGGTCCCGGACGCGGTCCGGGTGGCCGGGCAGGTGGCGGCCGGACTGGCAGCGGCCCACGCGAAGGGCATCGTCCACCGGGACGTGAAGCCGGCCAACGTGCTCCTGGAGGCCGACACCGGGCGGGCGAAGCTGACCGACTTCGGGCTGGCCCGGGCGGCGGACGACGCCCGGCTGTCCCGGGACGGGGACCTGATCGGGACCCCGCACTACATGGCCCCGGAGCAGGTGAACGGCAAGCCGGCGACCGCCGCGTCCGACCTGTTCAGCCTCGGGGCGCTGCTCTACGTCCTGTTCACCGGCCGCCCGCCGTTCCCGGACGAGGGCCTGGCCGCGGTGCTGCGGGCGCTGTGCTTCGACGAGCCGGAGCCGCCGCGGAGGCTCCGCCCGGACCTGCCGGCGTGGGTGGAGGCGGTGGTGCTGCGGCTGCTGCGGAAGGACCCGGCGGGGCGGTACGCGTCGGCGGATGAGGTGGCGGCGGCGCTGGCGGCGGGCGGGGCGGGGTAACGTGGTCAGGGGACCGTCTACGTGGTGCCCCTCACCCGCCGGCGAGGCGCCGGCGACCTCTCCCCCGAAGCGGGGGCGAGGTGGGGGTGGCGCGGCCCCTCTCCAGGTCACCGACCCGGGAAGCTGCCGAGGTGGCCGGCGGCCCCACCTCGCCCCGCGTCAGCGGGGAGAGGTCGGCCGCGAGTCTCCGAGCGGCCGGGTGAGGGGCGCCACGCAGACGGTCACCCGACCGCGTCCCGCCGGGCACTCCTCACCGCACGAGCCGCTTCTCGCGCGGAAGCCGTTAACTCATTAAAGGTTTCAGAAACCGGTCCGGTTGTGAGGTACGTTAGCGGACGTATGCTTGACCGATGCGGTAACGCGGCCCATGTTACCGATCCCCGTTACGGTCGCCACACGAAGGATGTTGCGGTGCCGGCAACTTACTCCCCCTCGCCCTCAGAGACCGGCGTGTACACCGTCGGCCCCCCCGGCCGCGACGCGGTCCTGGCCGCCGCCCTCGCCCCGGACCGCATCCCCACCCCGCCCGCCGTCGCCCTCCAGGTGGTGACCGCGGCCAGCCGCCCGGACTGCAAGCCGGCTGAGATCGTCGCCCTGCTGTCGCAGGACCCGGCCCTGTGCGGGAAGCTGCTGAAGACGGTCAACTCCTGCCTGTACGGGCTGTCCCGGCCGGTCACCTCGCTCGACCGGGCGGTCGTCGCCCTCGGCCTCGGGACGGTCCGGTCGCTGGCCCTCGGGCTGTCCCTGCCGGCCGTCCGGACCGGCCCGGCCGACGCCGCCACCCGGGCCTACCACATCACCTCGATGGCCGGGGCGATCATCGCCCGCGACCTGGCCGCCCGCGTCCCCGGCGGCACCCCGTCCGACGACCTGGTCGCCGGCCTGCTCCGGGACCTGGGGGAGGTGCTGCTCCGGCAGGCGTTCCCGGACGCGTGGCGGGAGATGCTCGGCCGGTGGGGCGACCGGTTCCACGTCGAGCAGTGCGAGGCGGAGGAGGAGGCGTTCGGGGTGTGCCACGCGGAGGTGAGCGCCGAGTTGCTCAAGCTGTGGCGGCTGCCGGACGACGTGGTCGAGCCGGTCCGCCACCACCACCGCCCGGAGCGGCTCGCCGGCGGCCCCCCGGCCCGGCTCCGCCGGGCCGAGCTGCTCGGCTTCGCCGGGCTGCTCGCCGACCTCGACGCCGTCGTCGCCCACCCGCCGGCCCTGGAGTACGTCCTCGGGGTGGCCCGCGACCGGTTCGGGATGGACCGGCCGGCCCTGGTCCGGTTCCTGGAGGGGGTGGTCCCGAAGGTCGCCGAGTTCGGCGAGCTGCTCGACCGGGACGTGCGCGACTGCCCGAACCTGGCCGCCGCCCTGTCCGCCGGGGGGGACGTGTTGGTGAACCTGGCGGTCGAGACCAGCCGGGCCCGGCTCGGGGGGTCCTCGGCCGGGCCGACCCCCGGCGGCCCGGGCGGGCCGTCGCCGGCGGTGACGATGGTCGCGACGTTCCGGCCCGGCGGGGAAGACCCCCGCGGCTCCGGGGCCGGGGCCGGCCCGCCGGAGTTCCGTACCGAGTTCCTGGAGAACTTCCCGCCGGGCGGGTGCCGGCTCGGGGAGTACGAGCTGCGGG